>JAHCAW010000004.1 GCA_019634695.1 Candidatus Sumerlaeia bacterium | reverse complement strand
CAGTTGACGGAGAAGGTCCGCCAGCGGCCCTACTCGGTCGTGCTGCTCGACGAGATCGAGAAGGCCCACCCGGACGTCTTCTCGTTGCTGCTCCAGGTGTTCGACGACGGCCGCCTGACCGACAGTTGGGGGCACGTGGTGGACTTCCGCAACACGGTGATCATCCTGACGTCGAACGCCGGCACGCGCCGCGTCAAGCAGGGCGGCACGATGGGCTTCCAGGCCCAGAGCGACGAGATCGACTACGAGAAGATGAAGGAGCGCGTGCTGGCCGAGGTGAAGAAGGTCTTCAACCCCGAGTTCATCAACCGGCTGGACGAGTTGGTGGTCTTCCATCCGCTGACGCATGCGGACATCGACCAGATCATCAACATCATGCTGGCGCGGCTGAACAAGCGGCTGGAGGAGAAGAACTTCACGCTGCGGCTGGACGACGCGGTGCGGACGACGCTGGTGAACAAGGGGCATGACCCCGAGTACGGCGCGCGTCCGCTGCGGCGCGTCCTGCAGAACCACATCGAGGATCCGCTGTCGCTGATGCTGATCTCGGCCGAGATTCCCGAGGGCTCCGAGGTCGTGGCGCATCTCGAGGAGGACGGCGAGACGATCCGCTTCGAGGTGGTCGCGCCCGACAAGCAGGAGAAGCCCGAGCCGGCCCTGAGCGGCACCACCTGATCGCCGGTCCATCGAACGACCGAATCACGCGGCGCCGGATTGTCCACGCGACAATCCGGCGCCGTTGTTCTGTGGGTTCGTCGAAAGGCGCGAATCCCTTAGTGCCCCTGAGGGGAAGGTGCGGCGTTGCCCTCCCTCGCCCATTGACGACCCGCCGGCCGGGCCCCTAGAGTGCCGCCCCTTGCGCGGTCCAACGCGCAAGTGCCCTCACGTCAAGCAACGAGGCCGGCCCATCGTGTCCGAAACAACCCCGACGACCGAACTGCCCAAGCACTATCAGCCCGGCCAGACCGAACATCGCTGGTCCGCCTTCTGGGCCGAACAGGGCTACTTCTCGCCCGATCCGGATGCCCCCGGCGAACCGTACTGCATCGCCATTCCGCCGCCCAATGTCACCGGTGCGCTGCACATGGGGCACGGCCTCGACGAGACGATCCAGGACACGCTGGTGCGTTACCAGCGCATGCGCGGCCGCAACGCGTTGTGGGTGCCCGGAACGGATCACGCCGGGATCGCCACGCAGACGGTGGTGGCGAACAAGCTGGCGCGCGAGGGCCGGCGGCGCACCGACATGGGGCGCGAGGCCTTCGTGGCCGAGGTCTGGAAGTGGAAGGAAGAGCACGGCAACCGGATCGTCGAGCAGCTCAAGCGTCTGGGGTGCTCGTGCGACTGGAGCCGCGAGGCGTTCACGCTGGACGAGACGCGTGCACGCGCCGTGCGCGTGGCGTTCAAGACGCTGTACGACCGCGGGCTGATCTTCCGCGGCGAGTATCTGGTCAACTGGGACCCGGTCAGCCTGACCGCGCTGTCCGACGACGAGGTGGAGTACGAGGACGAGAAGGGACACCTGTGGCACCTGCGCTATCCGCTCGAGGACGGCAGCGGCCATGTGGTCGTCGCGACCACGCGCCCGGAGACGATGCTGGGCGACACGGCGGTGGCGGTGAATCCGACGGACGAGCGCTGGGCGCACCTGATCGGCAAGCACGTGGTGCTGCCGTTGATGGACCGTCGCATTCCGGTGATCGCGGACGACTTCGTGAAGAAGGACTTCGGCACGGGCCTGGTGAAGATCACGCCGGGGCATGATCCGAACGACTTCCTGTGCGGCGTGCGGCACGGGCTCGAGATGATCAATGTACTGACCGAGGACGCGCGCATCAACGAGAACGGCGGGCGCTACGCGGGGCTGGACCGCTACGAGGCGCGCGAGCGCGTCGTCGCGGACCTCAAGGCGCTCGGGCTGCTCGAGAAGGTCGAGGAGCACGATCACCGCATCGGGCGCGGCTATCGCAGCAAGGCGGTGATCGAGCCGCGCCTGTCGAAGCAGTGGTTCGTGCGCATCAAGCCGTTGGCCGACAAGGCGCTCGCGGCCGTCGAGTCCGGCGACATTCGCATCATCCCGGAGCATCCGTGGGGCGACGTCTATCGCCACTGGATGACGAACGTGCGCGACTGGTGCATCAGCCGTCAGCTCTGGTGGGGCCATCGCATTCCGATCTGGTACCGGCGCGACGATCCGGAGACGATCGTGTGCTACGACGGCGAGGGATTGCCGCCGGAGGTGGCCGCCGAGCCGGACGCCTGGTTCCAGGACGAGGACGTGCTGGACACGTGGTTCTCGTCGGCGCTGTGGCCCGCTTCGATTCTGGGATGGCCCGAGAAGACGCGCGATCTTGCCGCGTGGTACCCGACCAACGTGCTCGTCACCGGCCACGACATCCTCTTCTTCTGGGTGGCGCGGATGGTGATGTTCGGCATCGAACTGGTTGGCGAGCGGCCCTTCCACGACGTGTATCTGCACGGGCTGATCTTCGGCAAGACGTTCTACGAGAAGAAGGGCGGGCACATGGAAGTGATCCCGCCGCTGGAGGCGCGCAAGCTGGAGGCGGCCGGCGGGGCGTTGCCGGCCAACGTGACGGCGCGCTGGGAGAAGATGTCGAAGTCGAAGGGCAACGTGATCGACCCGATCGACGTGATCGAGGAGTTCGGCACGGACGCGCTGCGGCTGACGGTGGCGGCCTACGCGGCATTGGGTCGTAACATCGACCTGGACTGGACGCGCTTCGAGGGCTACCGCAACTTCGTCAACAAGCTCTGGAACGCGGCGCGCTTCGTGTTGATGGTGACCGAGCCGCTGACGGGCGAACAGTTCCGGGCCGGCACGGGCTCGTGTCGCCTGGCGGCCGAGGATCGCTGGATCCTGAGCCAGCTCGACCGCACCGTCGCGGCCGGCACGGGTTACCTCGACGCGTACGAGTTCGACCGCTTCGTCGCCGCGCTGTACGGCTTCGTCTGGGGCAGCACGTGCGACTGGTACATCGAGATCGCCAAACGCCGCATCTACGCCGAGGCGACGGACCCCGAAGGCGCGCGCGCCGCGCGCACGACGCTGCTGACCGTTCTGGAGCACGTCTGCCGGTTGCTGCACCCCGTGATGCCGTTCGCGACGGAGGAAATCTGGCAGATCATGCGAGAACGCCTGACCGGGTGCGCGCCGGGCGTCGAGGCGCCCGAGTGGGCCGGCACGGCGACCGGATTCGCCCGCGGGGCGGTGTGCGTGGCGCCGTGGCCGGCGACCGGCAGCTTTGCCCGCGACGAGGCCGCCGAGGCCGAAATCGCCCTGCTGCAAGAGGCCGCCGGTGCCATCCGCAACATCCGGGGCGAGATGCACGTGCCGGTGGATGTGAAGGTGCAGGTGGCGATCGAGCACGCCGACGCGGGCGCGCGGGCCGCACTGGAGAGCCAGGGCGACGCCCTGCGGGCACTGGCCGCGGTGGGGCGCCTGACGGTGGCCGCCAGCCTCCCCCACCCCCCATTCGCCTCGACCTACGTCTCGGGCGGGATGACAATCCTCGTTGAACTGCCCCCCGAGTTGGTGGAGAAGGAACGCCAGCGGCTGGAGAAGGAACTGGCCTTCTCGGAAAAGGGTCTCGAGGCCAGCCGGCGCAAGCTGGCCAACGAGGGTTTCGTGGCCAAGGCGCCTGCCGACGTCGTCGAGACCGAGCGCGCCAAGCTCGCCCGGCTGGAAGCAGACGTGGCCGCGATGCGCGCGAAGCTGGAAGCCTTGAACAGTTGACCCGAATCATCACGCGGAGACTTCATTCCATGTTCGACATCCTTGGCCTCGTGCTCATCGGCGTCGGATTCCTGATTATGCTCGGCGCGGCGATCTGGCAGTTGATCGACGCCTTCAAGCAGAGCCCCGTCTGGGGCATCGTATCGTTGCTGTTCTGCGGCTTGGGCGGGCTGGTCTGGTGTGTGGCCAACATGAAAGAGGGCTGGCGGCACCTGGTGGCCTTCGCCGGCGGGATCATCCCGGTGGCGCTGGGCTTCACGATGATTTCGATGCAGGCGGCAATCAAGGTGGTCGTCTGACCGGCGGCCTTCGCGTGCGGGCCCTTGCACGCCGACGAGCCCATCGCCCCCGCACGCTTCCACTCCCGACTCCCCGCAACGGGCTCTCCCTTTGAGCAGTCACTCGCAAGAATCCCCCACACCCCCCGACGCCGGGATCCGCGCCGTCCCGCATCCGCGGCCGGGCATCATCGAGCTGCTGCGCAGCCGCTTCATCGCCGGCCTGATCACCGTCATCCCGGCCATGATCACGATCTGGGCGATCATGATCATGGCGGACCTGCTGAACCGCAACGTCGGCAAGATGATCGATCCGATCGTCCGGGCGTTTCTGGACCTTGTGGCGTGGCCGGAACGGCTGGCCGCGCCGCTGACGATCGGCGTCTCGCTCTTCCTGACGCTGCTGTTCATCCTGGCCGCGGGCGTGCTCTCGCGCTTCTTCCTGGTGCGGCGCCTGATCCGTCTCGGCGAGCGCATCGTCGAGCGCATCCCGCTCGTGCGCTTTTTCTACGTCACGCCGCGCGAGGTGCTGCGCACGCTGACCGCCAAGCGCGACAGCGTCAAACGCGTGGTTGCCCTGGAGTATCCCCGCCGCGGCATCTGGTGCATCGCCTACGCCACCGGCGAGATATTCCTCCAGCCCGGCAACCGCAAGATCGTCACCGTCTTCCTGCCCACGACGCCCAACCCCACCAGCGGCTTCCTGCTCATGGTGCCGGCCGAGGATGTGCACGACATCAACATGACCACCGAGGACGCCGTGCGCTTCATCATCTCCGGCGGCATCCTGTCGCCGAACTCGATGCACACCGCGCCGTTCAATGGCCTGGACACCCCGCCCAAGCTGCCGCCCCCCGAACCGCTGACCGTGCATCTGCCGAATGCGAAGAGCGAGGAGGAGGAGTAAGAGGGGAGGGCAGAGGGCGGAGGGCGGAGGGCAGAGGGCAGAGAGCGGAATTCGGGTTTATTAGTTATTAGTTATTAGTTGTTGGTTCTTGGTGGGTGGAGAGTTGTGGCGGATGGTGGCAGGAGAAGGGACAGAGGCTTGATGGAAGGCTGGGGAATGCCGGTCGCTGACGCCTTCGTCTCCGTCAAAGGCTCCCGTCTTCGCCAAGGCTTCGACGGGCAACTCGGGTTCCGATCTTCGGCACAACGTTCGCTTCTAATGACCAACCACTAATAACCAACAACTAATCACCAACAACTAATCACCAACAACTAGTCACCAACAACCAACAACTTCCCCCGCTCCCGGAGCCCTCCATGCCCGCCAATCTGCTTCTCATCGACGACCAGCCCGATGTGCTCGAGGGCCTGCGCCTTGCCTTTGGGCGCACGGACAACAACGTGCTGACGGCGGCCAATGGCGAGGAGGCGATCCATATCCTCAACAGCGACGATGTGGACGTGGTGGTGACGGATCTGCGCATGGACGGCATCGACGGGCTGGGCGTGCTGCGCCATGCGCTGACGCTGAACCCGGCGCCGGCGGTCATCATCCTGACGGCGCACGGCACGATCGAGTCGGCCGTCGATGCGCTGAAGGAGGGCGCGTTCGATTACCTGACGAAGCCGGTGAACGTGAAGGAGTTGCGGGTGCTGGTGGAGAAGGCGGCCGAGCACCGGCGGCTGCTGCGCGAGAACTTCGAGCTGCGCCAGCAGATCGACCGGCGCTTCGGCATCGAGGGCATGGTGGGCGATTCGGCCGAGATGCAGCAGCTCTATCAGATGATCCGTCAGGTGGGGCCGACGAAGGCGACGGTGCTGGTGCAGGGCGAGTCGGGCACGGGCAAGGAACTGGTGGCGCGGGCGCTGCACCAGATGAGCCCGCGGGCGCGCAAGGACTTCATCCCGGTGCACTGCGCGGCGTTGCCGGAGACGTTGCTGGAAAGCGAGTTGTTCGGACACGAGCGCGGGGCGTTCACGGGCGCGGTGTCGCGCCGGCCGGGGCGCTTCGAGGTGGCCAACAACGGCACGCTGTTTCTGGACGAAATCGGCGAGATTCCGCTGTCGATGCAGGTGAAGTTGCTGCGCGTGCTGGAGCAGCGCGAAATCCAGCGCGTCGGCGGCAACGAAACGATCAAGGTGGACGTGCGCCTGATCGTGGCAACGAACCGCGACCTCGAGGAGGAGGTGGCCGAGGGGCGATTCCGCGAGGACCTGTATTACCGCCTGAAGGTGGTGCAGATCGTCGCGCCCCCGCTGCGCCATCGCCGCTCCGACATTCCGGTGCTGGCCCAGCACTTTCTGGCCGAGTTCGCACGCGAGAACGGGCGCTCCGTGCCGACGCTCTCGCGCGACGCCGTCGAGGCCCTGCAAGCCTACCACTGGCCCGGCAACGTGCGCGAACTGCGCAACATCATGGAGAACACGTTCGTCTTCCTGCAGGGCGACACGGTGGGGGCGCGCGACCTGCCGGGCGCCGTCAAGAGCGAGAAGACCGCCCCGAGCGACACGCTGGCGATCCCGATGGGGTTGCCGCTCGAGGAGGTCGAGACGTTGTACCTGAAGCGCACGCTGGCGGCAGTCGATGGAAACCGGACGCGCGCGGCCGAGGCCCTGGGCATCAGCCGCCGCACGCTCCAGCGTCGCATCAAGGAACTCGGCATCGAAGGCTGAAGGCCGCGCCATGATCCGCATCGGCGTCACCAACCGACGGCTGGGCACGCGCGGGTCCGGCGTCGCCGAGTATCTGCACCACACGCTGACGGCGCTCGGGCCGCTGTGCGCCGATTCGGCGCGCCTTGTCCTCTTCCCGCCCGCCTCGGCGGCCGACCGCGTCGCGCGCCTTTATCCCTTCGCCGAAGTCGTCCCCGTTCCCGACGCGCCCTTCGCCGTCATGGACCACTGGCTGGCGCCGCGCCTGATGAACCGTGCACGGCTCGACGTCGCCTGGCTGCCGCAGAACGCGCTGCCCCTGGGCCTCAAGGCCCCGGCCGTCGTCACCTTCCTCGACCTGCTCTACCTGATGCCCGAGTACCGCGCCTATCCGCTGCACGAGCGCCTCCTCTGGCCGCCGCTCTTTCGCCGCAGCGCCCGCCGCGCCGCCGCCATTGTCTGCATCAGCGACCAGACCCGCCGCGACGCGCTGCGCCTGCTCGGCCCGCCGCCCGAACGCCTGCACGTCGTCCACCTGGCGCCGGGGCCCGAGTTCCAACCGGTTGCCGATCCCGCCTGCCTCGACGACGTTCGCCGGCGACTCGGCTTGCCGCCGCGCTATATCCTCTACGCCGGCAGCCTCAGCCCCCGCAAGAACATCACCCGCCTGCTCGACGCCTTCCGCTCTGTGCGCGACCGCATCCCGCACGATCTTGTCCTGACCGGCGCCCGCGTCTGGGGGATGGATCGCCTCGACCGCCTGACCGCGGGCACCGCCGACCGCGTCCATCTGCTCGGCCACGTCGCGCCCGAGGACATGCCGGCGCTGTACACGATGGCCGACGTCTACGCGCACCCGTCGCTTTACGAGGGCTTCGGGCTGACGGTGCTGGAGGCTCAGGCGTGCGGCGTGCCGGTGCTCAACTCGACGGCGCCGCCGATGCCCGAGGTTGCCGGCGACAGCACGCTGCTCGTCGATCCGACGAGCGTCCCCGCCCTGGCCGCCGGCCTCGAGCGCCTGTGCCTCGACGACGCCCTGCGCGCCGACCTGCGCGCCCGCGGGTTCGCCAACGCCGCGCGCTATACCTGGCCCCGCGCGGCCGCCGCCCTGCTCGCCCTCCTCCAGGCCGCCGCCCGCCCAACCGGCGATTGACCCCCGCGCGGCGCAGTGGCACCCCCTGCGGGAACCAACCACCCCCGGGCCCAACGGCCGCGTCGAGAGCCCACGCCATGTCGCTTGCCAAACGCCTCGCCGCCCGCCTGCCCGCGCGCTGGCAATCCGAACTCAAGCGCCTCCAGTACGCGCGCCAGATTCGCCGCGGCAGCTTCGCGACCAACGAACCCGAGTACGCCCTGCTGCCCCAGATCGTCGCCCCAGGCGATTGGGTCATCGACATCGGCGCCAACGTGGGCCACTACACCAAGCGGCTCTCCGAACTCGTCGGCCCGACGGGACGCGTCATCGCCTTTGAGCCGGTGCCGGAGACCTTCGCGCTGCTGGCCGCCAACGCGGCCTGCTTTCCGCACGCCAACGTCACGCTGCTCAACGCGGCCGTCTCGGAGCGCTTCGACGCCCTCGGCATGACGATCCCGAGCTTCGACAGCGGGCTGAAGAACTACTACCAGGCCGAACTCACGCGTTCGGCCGACGCCGGACTCGCGGTGCTGACCCTGTCGGTCGATGCGCTGGGCATCGACCGCCGCGTGTCGCTGGTCAAGATCGACGCCGAGGGCCACGAGGCCCCCGTCCTGGCCGGCATGCGCGCCCTCATCGCCGCGCACCACCCGACGCTGATCGTCGAGACCGAATCCGCGCAAACCGTCGCCAACCTCGAAGCGGCGGGCTACACGTCGGAACGACTGCCCGGCTCGCCGAATGTGCTGTTTCGGGCGCGGCCGCGAGGCTGCGAACAGGCGTGATCACACGCGGCAACGTTCACTTGCCGGCGAGCTAGGACATGCGCATGACAACCGTCCAAGCATAGCGGCGCATGAACGGCAGGACGGCTAGGAGGCCCTTGTCGACGGCGTGCAGCGCCCCCACAAGCGGCCCGAAGATGCCGAATCGCCGGAACGGGACGGCTGCCAGAGTGAAGAGATTGAAGTAGGAAATGTCCACTTCTCCGAAGTAGCGCCGGGCCAGACGCAGATCTGCCATCATCAGCGGGTGCTCGTCGTCCGTGCGCATCGCGGGGGTGAGCCGGCGGTACAGATTGATGGCGGGGTTATGGCCGAGTGGCTCGATGAAGACGGCGAAGCCGTCGGGTCGCAACACTCGGGCGAGTTCGGGGTACGCCTTGTCGAGGTCGAGGTGGTGCAGGATTCCGGTGCCGACGACGATGTCGAAGGACTGGTCGGAGAAGGCCAGCGCCTCGGCGTTCATCTCCTCGAATCGGATATCGAGCCCTCGCTGGGCGGCTTCCTCGCGGGCGGTCTTGATGCCTTCGGTGGAGATGTCGATGCCGGTGACGTGGGCGCCGGCTTCGGCCCAGAACTTGGAGTAGCTGCCGGAGCCGCAGCCGTACTCGAGCAGGTCGGCGCCCTTGGCATGTTCGAGCACGAGGCGCTGGTAGTGCGCCCGGTTGCGATCCATGATCGCATAGTACTTCTGGACGGGGGCGCGCAGCTTGTCGCCCTCGCCGAACCGACTATCGTGGAAAGCCTTCTCCCGCTCGATTCGGTCCGTCATCGGGTCGCAGTCCTTGCCCTCGGAGAAGGTGGTCGGGGCTGGGACGCCCCGAGGCCGGGTCATAATTAGGGGGCCGCAATTCCGCTTTCCCGCGGGGGCGGGGGGTGGTGGGGTGGGGGGCAGCGCTGCCGAAACGGGGGGTCATTCGAGAACCATGTCCGGTTTGCTGGTTGCCCAAGGCAAGGAGCGGCTGGTGTCGCTCGACGTTTTCCGCGGGATCACCATCGCCATGATGGTGCTGGTGAACAACCCGGGCACTTGGGGGGCGATGTACCACCCGCTTGGGCACGCCAAGTGGGACGGCTTTACGCCCACCGACTTCATCTTTCCGTTCTTCCTCTTCATCGTCGGTGTCGCGATGACGTTCTCCTTCGACCGCAGGCTGCGGGAGGGCGCAAACAGATTTCTGCTGATGGAGCAGGTGGCGCGGCGGTCGATCATTCTGGTGATGCTGGGGCTGATCCTGCAGGGCTTTCCGAACCTGCGGCTGACCGGGCCGTTTATCCTGACGATCATCGGGGTGACGCTGTTCTGGCCCGAGCGGCACGAGGGCGAGCCGGCGGGCAGCCGGCGCTTGGTCGGGGCCGGGGTGCTCGTGGTGGCGGTGACCTGGTTCGTGCTGAACTGGGATCACTTCAACGGGCGCGTGGTCGGTTTCGATCCGCGGCACTTCTTCTGGCCGATGTCGAATGACGTGAAGTTTATCAACGCGGCGGGGGGAGAGGTGTCGGGCTGGGTGCTGCGGGTGCCGGGGGTGCTGCAGCGCATCGGGCTGGCGTACTTCTTCGCGTCGATCATCATGCTGTTCACGCAGACGGCCGGGCGCGTGGCGTGGACGGCGGTGCTGCTGGCGGGCTACTGGGTGATCTGCAAGCACGACTTTGTGGCGCACTTCTTCGGCCACCAGTTCGGCGGCGGCGTGCCGAACACGGTGATGGACGCGACGGCGGGCGCGCCGTATCCGGGGCTGCTGCACGACTGGATCGATGCGAAGCTGCTGGGCGCGCACCTGTACCGGTTCCGCCCGGACCCCGAGGGGCTGCTGAGCACGATCCCGGCAATCGCAACGGTGCTTACCGGTATCCTGACCGGGACGTGGATGCGCTCGGGACTGTCGAAGGAGCGCATCTGCCTGGGGCTGTTCTTCGCGGGCAACGTGCTCGTGGTGGCCGGGTTGTTCTGGGGCTATGAGTTCCCGATCAACAAGAAGATCTGGACGAGCAGCTACGTGCTGGCGATGACGGGCTTCGCGCTGCACTTCCTAGCGGTGTGCTACTATCTGCTGGACATCAAGGGCCAGCGCAAATGGGCCGGGCCGTTCATGGTCTTCGGCACGAACGCGATCTTCATCTTCTTCGGCTCGGGCATTCTGGCGCGGGCGATGTCGGGCATCACGTGGATGAAGGCGGACGGCACGGGGCTGTGGAACCTGCGCAACTGGATCTGGGAGCGCGGCATTCAGGATCCGATCCTGACCGTGTTCTCGAAGGTGGACCTGCTGGCCGAGGTGAGCCGCTCGTCGCAGATGAAGTTCGCCTCGCTGGCCTTTGCGTTGTTCTACATCTGCCTGTGGCTGGTGCTGACCTATCCGCTGTACCGGAAGAAGATCTTCCTGAAGATTTAGTTCTTCATGGTTCGTGGTTCGTGGTTCGAGAGGCACACGCCGAAGCACTGATGAGGCCGATGCGAAAGATCGGACGGATTGGATCGGCATGCACATGAACCGGACCATTCGAACGACGAACCGCGAACCGCGAACAACGTCCCTTCCCGAGTCGCCGCCCTGAACTCGCCTTCCTCCGATTCGCATGCCACGAAGCCGGCGACCGACGCATTGCGCCGGCGGCAGTTGAACGAGTTCGTGCGCGACCGCCTGCAGGGGCATCAACGCAACCTGCTGCTGACCGTGCTGTTCTTCTGCTTTCAGCATTCGCCGGTCTGGTTCATGCCGATCCTGGTGGCGCGGATGGTGGACCTGATCGGCGTGGAGGGCGACGGGCGGCTGACGTGGTTGCTCGTATACGCGGGCATCGCGTTGACGCTGGTCGGGCAAAACGTGCCGTCGACCGTGCTGCGGGCGAAGTACCAGAGCAAGATGATGCGGGCGATCGGGCGGGACCTGCGCATCAGCCTGTGCCGGCAGTTGCAGCGGCTGTCGCTGGTGGCGAGCGACGTGGGCAGCGTGGGGCGCTTGCAGGCGAAGGCGATCCGCGACGTGGAGCTGATCGAGAACGCGCCGCCGGCGATCATGATCACGTTCGTGGTGTTCGCGATTCAGGTGGTGGTGGCGGTGGCGGCGATCCTGGTGCGCGAGCCGCGTGCGCTGCTGTTCTTCGTGCTGCTGGTGCCGGTGTCGGTGCTGCTGATGCGGCACTTCAGCCGTCGGCTGGCGGCGACGGCGCACGCGTACCGGCGGTCGGTGGAGGGCATGGGCTCGCGGCTGACGGACATGATGACGATGATCCCGGTGACGCGGGCGCACGCGCTGGAGGAGGAGGAACTCGAGACGGTGTCCGAGTCGATCTCGCGGGTGTTCGAGGAGGCGCGGCGGCTGGACATTGTGAACGCGTTCTTCGGCGCGTCGGCATGGGTGGTGATGAACCTGATGCAGGTGATCTTCATGGCGGGTTCGGTGTACGCGGCCTTCCGGGGCGCGATCACGGTGGGCGATGTGCTGATGTTCAACGGCTTCTTCGTCGCGTTGACGGGCAACCTGAACGCGGTGGTGGCGACGCTGCCGCAGATCGCGCAGTCGCGCGAATCGGTGGATTCGATCATCGAAATCCTGAACGCGCCGGACCTCGAGGAGAACCTGGGCAAGCGCTGGCTGGACGACATCCGCGGCGAGATCGAGTTCCGCGACGTCACGTTCACGTACCCGAAGACGGAGATTCCGGCGATTCGGGACTTCTCGCTGAGCGTGGCGCCGGGCACGGCGGTGGCGCTGGTCGGCGGCAGCGGCTCCGGCAAGTCCACCGTGCTGTCGCTGCTGATGGGCTTCGTGCGGCCGAACGCGGGCAGCATCCACCTGGACGGCCATGACTATCGCGACTTCGATCTGCGCGCGCTGCGGCGCTTCGTCGGCGTCGTCACGCAGGAGACGGTGTTCTTCGCGGGTTCGATCGCGGACAACGTGAACTTCGGCCGGCGCGAAGTGGACGAGCAGCGTGTCATCGAGGCGCTGAAGCTGGCCAACGCGTGGGAGTTCGTGTCGGATCTGCCGCAGGGCATCCACACGCGCATCGGCGACGGCGGGGTGAAGCTCTCCGGCGGCCAGCGCCAGCGCCTGGCCATCGCACGCGCACTGATCCGCAATCCGCGCATCCTGATCCTGGACGAGGCCACCAGCGCGCTCGACATGGAATCGCAGGCGCTCGTGCAGGGTGCGCTCGACCGCGTGATGAAGGACCGCACGACGTTCATCGTCTCGCACCGGCTGGCGACGGTGCGCCATGCCAACGCGATCGCCATCCTGGACGCGGGCCGCATCGTGGCCGTCGGCACGCACGACGAGCTGATGCGCGGGGACAACTTCTACTCGCGCGCCGTGCGCAGCGACAAGGAAACGTGGGAGTAGGCGGCGGGCCGGTCAGATGCCGTCGGCGTAGAGGTAACTCATCTCGCGGTTCCCGTCGTCGGCGCGCACGGGTGCCGACTCGCGCAGGACGCGCGCGTAGAGGTCCTCGTACTGCGGAATGATGCGCTCGGGCAGGAAGTGCTGCTCGACGCTGGCGCGGGCGGCGCGCCCGATCTCGGCGCGCAACCGGTCGTCCTTCAGCACATGGAGCGCAAGCGCGGCCATCTCCTCGACGTGGCCCATCGGGGCGAGGAACCCGGTGCGGCCGTGGTCGATCACTTCGGGCAGGCCGCCGGCACGGGACGCGACGACGGGCACTTCGCACGCCATGGCCTCGAGCGCCGCGAGGCCGAACGACTCGTACTCGCTGGGGAACAGGAACAGGTCGGCGCACGACATGAAGAACTCGATGGCCTCCTGCTTGCCGAGGAAGTGGACGCCGTCGAGGACGCCGAGTTGGCACGCGCGGTTGCGCGCCGCGTCGCGGTCCGGCCCGTCGCCGACCATCAGCAGCACGGCGGGCGTCTCGCGGCGAACGCGCGCGAAGATCTCGACGACGTCGACGACGCGCTTCACCGGGCGGAAGTTCGAAATGTGCAGCAGAATCTTCTCGCCGCGCGGGGCATAGACGCCGCGCTTGCAGGGCTTCAGCCCGCGGCGGAACTTCTTCTCGTCCACGAAGTTCGGAATCACGTCGATGGGGCGCTTGACGTCGAAGGCGCGGATCGTCTCCATGCGCAACCAGTCCGACACCGCGGTGACGGCATCCGACCGGTCGATCGCATAGCGCACGATCGGAAAGAACGACGGCGCGCGGCCGACCAGCGTGATGTCCGTGCCGTGCAGCGTCGTCACCACCTTGAACGGGTGCTCCTGACGGCCGAGCACCGCGCGCGCCATGAACGCCGAAATCGCGTGCGGCACGGCGTAGTGCACGTGCACGACGTCGAGCCCGAAGTCCTGCACGACCTGCACGATCTTCGAGGCCAGCGCGATGCCGTACAGGTCGCCCTGCAGGACGGGATACTCGAGCGTCTGCACCTCGTGAAACACAATGCCGTCGATGGGCTCGTGCACCAACCGGAACGGAATCGACGACGAGATGAAATGCACCTCGTGCCCGCGCAGCGCAAGAAAGCGCCCCAACTCGGTGGCCACGACGCCCGAACCGCCGTACGTGGGATAGCACACGATGCCGATCTTCATGGTGAACCGACCCTTCCCTGCTGGTTGGACGCTCTCAGCGAGCGGCATGCCACCATACGGGCGATGCCATCAGCCGATCCCCGTGGACCCGCGCCCCTCATTGCCACGCCCGCATCTGGTCCCCCACTCTTGCACGCCATCACTTCTGTACCCCGAGCGCAAGCGAGGCGGCATGCCTCAGCCCACCCACCGCATCCTGTCTCCACCAGTACCCTTGGCCGGGGCAATCACAGTTCTTCGGCGGGACCATCCCCTTGGCATTCCAAGACATACTCACAGCAGCTCAGGATGTCCGCCTCGTTCCAGAGGTATCTGGTGCTCCCATGGTGCGACCAGATGCGGACAGCCGTGTCGAAGTGCCCCGCTTGCCGCAAGCGGCGTGTCGCCCAAGCCTTCAGGCTACCCATGACGGGCTCAGGCTTCTGCTCGGGCGCGGTCAGCACTACATGGACATGGTTGCTGCGAACGGAAAGGGCGTGGAGCCTCCATGTCCTGTGCGTGCAAGTCTCGCGGATGGCGCGCTCCACACACATGCGGGCGCCGTGTCCCAGCAGCGTGGGGGGCTGCGTGAGTCGGCCACGTCGTAGCCGCTCGAAGCGCGGATTGGGCGGAAGCAGGGGTGCGCCGTATCGACTGCTGCGGCGGTCGGTCGAACCTCGTTCGTCGCCGTGCAACCATGTCCCGTAGGTCCTGAATGAGATGAAGTAGGCGCACGGCCCGTCGGGCTGGAAGCGAAGATCCACGTGTGGGCATCCTCCTGAGCCGCTCCGACGCGGGCGACGCCGGCGGGTGGACGGAGGCATGCCACCTCGCTGGCGCTCGGGGTACAGAAGTGCGGCGTGCGCCGGGACGGCGCGTCAGGGCTGCTTCCGCTCCGGAAACGTGCGCGGGATTTCGTCCCACCAGTCGTAGTCCTCGAGGTAGATGAGGTCGAAGAGCATGAGGCCCTGGCTGCCGTCGTAGGCGGCGCGCATGCATTGGCGGAAGAGCTCCGGGTTGCCCTGGTACTGGAAGAGATAGAGCCCGCCGTGGACGGGGACGTCGCCGAGGATGATGTCGTCGACCAGGCGTGCGGTGCCTTCCATGCTGGCCCAGGCGGGGCGATTGTTGGCGCGGGCCTGCTCCTCGGTCACGTCGGTGTAGTACCAGCCATGGTAGAGGTGATCGAGCAGATGGGCGAAGGCGGTCTGCTGGTATTCGGGCAGGGCCCAGTCGTAGTCGTCGGCCGGGTTGTAGCGCGGCGAGGCCCAGTTGAGTCCCTCGCCGTAGTAGCTCGCGTACCACGCGCCGGTGTAGTTGGCGAAGACGAGGTCCGGGTTGGTGCCGAGGATGACGTTGCGGGCCTCGATGATGAGGTCGTGGATGACTTGCGCGCGCCAGACGATCCAACGCTGCCAGAGCGGGCCGCGTTCCATGGCGAAGCGTGCCTCGACGCCGCGGGCGGTGCGCTCGGCCTCGTCGCCGATGGGCTGATCGTCGGTGGCGTCCTCGCGCACCCAGCGCAGAATGTCCTCGGGCCAGTTGGCGACGGGATGGCCGAGCCATGCCTCGAAGCCGGCGCGCGCGGCGGGCGAAAAGTCCGCCGTGGCGCCCGACCAGCGGCAGCGGTCCAGACAGATGCCGTCGAGCCCGGGATAGGCGGCGACCTCGCGCAGCAGCGCCATCTGGTACGCGACGGCCTCGCGGTTCGCGGCGCTGACGAACATGGCGTGGCCGCGCACGCCCTGCGTGGCGGGCACAAAGGCCGGCGCCGTCGCGCCCTGCGGCACGACGTAGTCGATGCTGACCCAATCGGCCATGCGCGGATCGTCGAGCAGGTTGCCGTGACGCGCGACGCCCGCTTCGTCGGACCCGATGTGGCCCTCGGCGAAGATGTTGAGCGAGGCGAGCACCTTGAGCCCGCGGCGCCGGCCCTCGTCGATCGCGACGGCAAGCAGATCGTAGTCCGGATCGACATGCGGGACGCCCTTCCACTCGAGCAGCTTCGGCGCCAGGCGCGAGTTGTGCAGCACATGGCCGGAGATCGGCTTGACGTCGATCACGACAGCATCGACGCCGGCGGCGACGCACTTGTCCATCATGGCGGCGACACCTTCGCGCGTCATCAGGCGTTCCCAATTGGCCGTGGCGTCGAACCAGACGGTGATGGGTTTGGCGTGGTTGCGCGTGTCGCGTCGCAGCTCGGGCGCAGGCCGGTCGATGGGCGGAACGCTTCGCGGCGCGGCCGCGCAACCGGTCATCAGGGCCATGGCGGCCAAGGCACCAAGGGCGCACCAGGCGCCAAGAGATGTGTACATGGGGACCTCTCCTCCGTAGTCGGGACTCCCCCGCCGCCACGGCGGGGCCGAGCCCCCAGTCTGACCGCCAGCGGCCGGACGGCCCAAGCGGAATCGGGCGGCGTCACTCGCGCGGGCGGCTGCGCCACTCGTTGGTCAGCATACCGGCGTAGCCCCAGTTCTCGGGATCGATTTCGTCGATGACGATGTGGGTGTGCTCAGGGCGCTTGCCGAGCACGCGGCAGAGCGTGGCGGTGATTTCCTCCACGATCGCACGTTTCTGGTCGGCGGTGACGCCGTCCTTGGTGATGCGGACGTTGACATAGGGCATGGTGTCGAAGACTCCTTCGGGGTTCTTCCTGATGCCGCTTCCTGTCCGAACAGGCGTTACAATTTCTCCCCCGGCAGTTCGCTGGCCTGCTTCACCCAGGAGGCGAACTGCGCGTCGTCGAGCGTGTCGGTCTCGTGGATGTGGAAGTAGCGGACCTCGTTCTGCTTCGACTCGACCGGGGGGATGGGGCGCAGGGACGTTCCGCGGAAGAAGGCGACCTTGATGTAGCGGTCGAAACAGTGGAAGCTGAGGAACCAGCCCTGGCCTTTCAGGCCGTACAGCGGGGTGTTCCACTTCACGGCCTTGTGGACGTCGGGGACGGTGCGGGCGATGAGGTCGTCGAGGCGGCGGCCGACAGCTTGTTTCCAGCCTGGCATGGCGGCGATGTAGGCCTGGACGGGGGCGTCGCCGTCGCCCTTGGGGATTTGCGGGTTGCCGCCGGAGAGGAGCTTCGGCGGTTCGGTGGGAGGCTGCTTCGCGGGTTTGCGGGAGGGCATGCGGAGGCTCGGGAGGGCGCGCCGGATCGTACGTGTGATTAGAAGCCCATGTCGGCTGAGGCAAGGATAACGACGGGGCCCGGAATCGCTGCGGCGGGGCCCGGCGGGCGGTGGCGTGTCGGCGTCCCTGAGGCGAGCGCTAATCGGACTTCACTTATCCGCACACGGAATAAAGATTGCCTGGCGCGACGAAGTGCGGTAGCGGGTTCCCAAACCGTGAAAGGAGGGCTGTCATGCCTTGCAGATGGAAGAAGGACGCGCGTGCCGGTCCATGGGCGGTGGCGGGAGTGTTGTGCCTCGCCGCGGGCGCATGGGCGGCGGACAGCGTCTGGTCGCCCCAGGTGGACTTCGCCTGCTTCAGCGTGGGGGACACGGCCTCGGCCGCGGGCCTTGCGGGAAGCGGCGTGGCCAACGAGGTGGCGCAGGAAGTGATCGCCGGCGAGACGGGGACGTTCGATACCGCCGAGGACGACGTGTTCCAAGTGGCGTTGCCGAACGGGCCGCCGACGCCGACGAACGGGAAGGCGATCGATGATGGAGGTTCGGTGCCGGGGATCATGCCGTTGTCCCCGCTGGACCTGACGATCCGCACGGCGTCGGAGTCGGCCGACGTGGGGGCGCTCGCGCTCAACGATCCGCTGTCGCTGGACATTCCCGAGATGATCGCGATGGCGATTCCGTGGTTCGTGCAGTTCTCCGTGGACACGGCGGCCTTGGGCGTGCCGGGACCGTTCCCGCCGAATGTGGCGACGGAGGCGGCGCTGGGCGAAGCCTCGGGCGACGTGTTCGAGTCGGCGCGCACCGGGACGAACACCCTGTTGGTGGATGAGGGCGCGCTGGGGTTGGCGACGTCGGACGATCTCGATGGCCTGATCCTCAACGAGCCCTTTCCGTTCACGGGCGTGATCATCGATACGGACGGCGACGGCTCGCCGGATATGCCGATGGTGTTCTTCTGCCTGCGGCCGGGCGCACCGGGCGGTCTGCCCAGCAGCGTGTCGAGCGGCGCGGACATCTGTGTGCCGGGCGCAGGAGCGTTGGCGGTGCCGGCTCCGGATCCGGTGGTCGCCTTCTCGTACAGCACTCTGGGCCTGGTGGTGAACGACGTGATCGACGCGCTCTACGTGGACCTTGCCAGCGCGACGTCCCCGTACAATGTGATGGGCTACGCCGTGGCGTCGCTGGCTCCCGGCTCGCCCTCGCTTTCAACGATCCCGGCCACGCCGGGCGACTTGTTGTTGCTGGACCTGGGCGGAACGGCGGCACCGACTGTGATCGCGTCGCATGTCACCCTTGGGCTGGCGGCGACGGACAACCTGAACGCGCTGTGGCTGACGGCGATGCCGTTGGAAGCAGCGACGGTGGCCGTCGAGTTGGATCTGTTCCACATCGACTGAGCGCGTTGTTGCGCCTGCGGGCCGCGACGTCGTCGTTGCGGCCCGTCATCATGCCGTCACGTCAGTGAATCACCCACAGGCTTGAGGTGGGTTGGGGCGTGCGGGGCTCGAACCAGAGGGCGTCGGCGGAGAGCGAACCGCTGGTGCCGGCGCCGAGCAGAACCTCGACGGGCTCGTCGGCGGCGAAGTCGAAGACGCCGAGTTCGACCCATTGGCCGCCACTGGTGCGTTGGTCGACGACGATCTCGGTGTCGCCGGCAAGGTTGCGCACGACGTAGAGGGCATCGCTGGCGCGCGTCGTATTCGATGTCCAGCGCGCATGGACGGCCATGCGGCCGGTCTGCGGCAGGATGGCGGCCCAGCGCATGACGCCGGAGGCGCCTGCGGCCCGCACGCGATTGCCCGCGCCGTAGAAGCCGGTGGGGCTGGTCGAGACGCTCCAGCGCGCGGGATCGTAATAGGCGTGCGGATCCGCGTCGTCGAGTATCCATCCCGGGCCGGGAGGCGCGGGCGGATAGTTCGCGAAGCCGATGGTGGTCTTGAGTTGCTCGAGCGTCTTGCCGTCGCCGCCGTAGCGGACCAGCTCAAACAGAGGCGTGGTGCGATAGTTGAGCCCTGCATTGGTGGTGATCGCGGTGCGATAGCCGGCGGCGATGCACTGGTCGATGACGGCCTGGTTGTAGCGCCCGTAGGGATAGCAGAAGTGATGGCTGACCTTGCCGCCGATGGTGAGGATATCCTGCTTCGAACCGGCGATTTCGGAGACGAGCTGCTCGGTGGTGCGGGTTGTCAGGTCGGGATGCGTGCGCGAGTGGGACTCGAGCAGGAAGACGCCGGCGGCGTCCATCTCGCGCACCTGCTCCCAACTGGCCTTCGGGGCGCCGATACCAATGCCCAGCGTGTGCGTGTAGTTGATGGCGACGAGGCCACGCTCGGCGAAGATGGGATACATCTCCGTGTAGCCCTGGAGATAGTTGTCGTCGACGGTGAGGAGGACGGGGCGCAGGGGCAGGGGGGCGTCGAACTGGTGCCAATCGTAGAACTGGTCCATCGTGATGGAATGGAACCCGTTCTCGACCAGGAAGTCCATGTGGTCGCGGAAGTTGTTCTGGTCGTAGCCCAGGTTGGGGTGGGCGTGGTACATGATGGCCAGGACTTGGGCGTGTGCCGCGGCGCCTGCCAGTAGGAGGGCGGTCAGCAGGGGGAGGGTCCGATGATGGGCAGAGGGCACGCGGTGGCTCCGTGCGGACGAATGGCTGGCGGAGGATGCCGGGGCGGGGCGGGGCGGGTCAACACGGGTCGGCTTCATCTCGACGCTGGCATGGGTTTGGCTCGACGGCGGGGGGAGGCGCAAGGTCGCCTCGAGTTCGACAAGAGGAAGCATTCGACATGAACGCGCGCGTCGCCGTCTGGGTCCTCCTGCTGGCAGCCATCGTGGTGGCCGGCTGGAATCTGGGAGCCCGGGGTGCCGGAAAGGACGAGGAATCCGTGGCTGCAAACACGAATCGGCCGGGTCAGGTGGAGACGGTGGTGGTGCGACTGGTGGGGCCGGATGGCGAGGCAACGGGGCCGGTGCTGACGACGAAGCTTCGGCTGTCGGATGCGGAGTGGCGCGTACGGCTGAAGGACGACGAGCGGTTCCGCATTCTGCGCCAGCACGGGACGGAGCCAGCCTTCTGCGGCGGGTTGCTGAAGAACGCCGACGAGGGGGTCTACGTGTGCGGCGGGTGCGCGTTGCCGCTGTTCCACACGGCGGCGAAGTTCGATTCGGGCACGGGCTGGCCGAGTTGGTTCCAGCCGATCGCGCGCGAGAACGTGGCGGAGCGGACCGATCGCAGCTTCGGGATGGTGCGCACGGAGACCTTGTGCGCGCGGTGCGACGGGCATCTGGGGCACGTGTTCCCGGACGGTCCGCGGCCGACGGGGCTGCGCTACTGCATCAACTCGGCGGCGTTGGACTTCGTGCCGCTGGAGCAGATCAAGGCAATGCCGCTGGCGCAGCAGGCGCCGGTGCTCGAGGAGGCCGTCGTGGCGGGCGGATGCTTCTGGTGCGTCGAGGCGGTGTTCCTGCAAGTGGACGGCGTGATTTCGGCGACGAGCGGCTACTCGGGCGGGACGGCGGAGACGGCGAACTACGAAACGGTTTGCACCGGACAAACGAAGCACGCCGAGGCGGTGCGACTGGTGTACGACCCGGCGCGGGTGAGCTACGAGCGCCTGTTGGAGATTCACTTCTCGACGCACGATCCGACGACGCTGAACCGCCAGGGCAACGACGTGGGACCACAGTATCGCTCGACGGTCTTCTATGCCGACGACAGGCAGCGCAAGATCGCCGAGGACTTCATCGCGCGCCTGGGCGCTTCGGGCGCGCACCGCAAGCCGATCGTGACGACGCTCGAACCGCTGGAGGCGTTCTACCCCGCCGAGGATTACCACCAGAACTACGCGGAGCGCAATCCGGGCAATTCGTACATCCGCGCCGTGGCGGTGCCGAAGGTCGAGAAGGTGCGCAAGCTGCTCGGCGAGGAGTGAGCAGCGCCCCTTCTGGGCGACGTTGATTCTGACGCAGGGCTGCAACGCGTTGTAGGGGACGCACGGGTCGTATAGGACCCGTCTGTCCTCTTGGAGCGTATTCTCAGCGATTCGCGGCGATGTCGTGCAGGGCACCGCGATCAGGACTGAAAAGCGCCTCGGCCGCCGAACGGAGTTCGGCGGCCGAGGCGTTGTGTGCTACGGTGTTGGCGCGTCAGCGGCTGGTGCGTTCGTCGCGCGAGGGAGCGACGGCGTGCACGCGGGCCGGGCGCGGGCGACGACTGGCCGCCGCGGGGCCTGCGGACCGGTCGGCCGGACGCGAGGTCGATTGCGAGCGACGCGGTGCGGGCTGCGACAGGTGCGCAGGCGTGTGGGTGCGCGGGGCGTTACCCCAATCCTGGCGGTCGAGGCGCTTGCCGAGCGTGCGCTCGATGTCACGCAGGGCGACCGTGTCGTCGGGCGTCACGAAGGTGATGGCCTCGCCGGTGGCTTGGGCGCGGGCCGTTCGGCCGATGCGATGGATGTAGTCTTCGGGCACGACGGGGATGTCGTAGTTGACGACGTGGCTGATGCCTTTGACGTCGAGCCCGCGGGCGGCGACGTCGGTGGCGACGAGGATGCGATGGCGGCCGTTGCGGAAGCCGTTGATGGCGCGGGTGCGCTGGTTCTGCGAGTGGCCGCCATGCAGCGACTCGGCGGCGAAGCCGGCAGTGGTGAGGATGCGGGCAAGGCGATCGGTGCCGCGCTTGGTGCGCGCGAAGACGATCGTCGGGCCGACGTGGTCCTGGGCGAGCAGGTGCTTGAGGAGATCGACCTTTTCCTCGCGGGCGACGTTGAAGACGCCCTGGCGAACGGTGTCGACGGGGCGGGCGACGGGCCCGACCTCGACGCGCTCGGGATGACGCATCATGGCATCGGCGAGGCCGGCGATCTCGGGCGGGAAGGTCGCCGAGAACATCATGGTCTGGCGCTCGGTCGGCAGGCCGGCGAGCACGCGCCGGATGTCGGGAAGGAAGCCCATGTCGAGCATGCGGTCCGCCTCGTCGAGGACGAGGATGGAGACGTTCTCGAAGCGCGTGTTGCGGCGTGCCATGTGATCGAGCAGGCGGCCGGGGCACGCGATGACGATCGAGGCGCCGCGGCGCAGGGCGTCGGTTTGCGGCTGCATGCCGACGCCGCCGTAGATGCACGCGGTGGTGAGCCCAAGGGCCCGGGCGATGGGGGCGAGCACGTCGTGGACCTGCTGGACGAGTTCGCGCGTGGGCGCGAGGACGACCATGCCGGTGGTGCCGCGCGGCAGGCCGGCCAGGCGCGTCAGCGCCGGCAGCCCGAAGGCGAGCGTCTTGCCCGTGCCCGTCTGGGCGATGGCGACCAAGTCCGACCCCGTCAACGCGACGGGAATGGCCTGGGCCTGAATGGGGGTGGGTGTGGCAATTCCGCGTTCGCGGAGGACTTTCTGGCAGCGGACATCGATCCGCAGCGTTTCAAACGTCATGAGGTTCTTCCTGCATGAGGGTCATTGCATGCCGTGCAAAGCAACGGGTTCTGGCTGCTCGCCACCCGTCACCGGCACGCAAAGCACCCGGACGAAAAGCGAAGAGAAACGTGAGAAGGGAGTGGAGGAGGTTATGAGAAGTTCCGCATTCCTACGGTCAGAACGGCAATGTTGGGCGGGACGGTGGGGGCGTCCGGTCCGGAACACAAGGGGAATATTCGAAGATTTTCATGGGGCGGGATCCGGGTCGGGGGCCGGGCCGGGCGCCGGACGGACGGCGAGACCTAGAACTTCGGCCAGGCGGCGCTCGTACTGGATCGCGCGCTGGCCCGTCTCGGAAGTCGGCTTGGCGCGGGTGCGCGACTCGGCGCTGAAGACCCCGCGGAGCTTCTCGAGCCCGAAAAGGGCGGCGGCGACGCGGTACTCCTCGATTGCGCTGTCGAGTGGCGCGGGGCCTCCGGCGGCCCGATAGGCCTGCGAGCACGCCGGCCACTGGCCGATGCGCTCCATCCAAGGGCGGATGCAGACGATGTCGGTGGCGGTCAGGCCGAAGTGCACGGTGCCGAAATCGATCCAGGTCACATGGTCGGCATCGTCGACGAACAGGTTCACGGGGGCGATGTCCCCGTGAACGAGGCGCGGGCGTGTGGCGGCGCAGACCGTCTCGATCGAGGGCACGAGTCGTTCGAGCGCTGCGAAGAGTTCGTCCCCGTCGATGGTGCGATAGGCGCCTGCCATGCGACGGCGAAGGTGCACCAGACGGTCGCGCCAGTAGGGGCCGGGACGCGCCATGGGATTCTCGGGCTGCCAGGGCCAGCCCCAGACATCGTTCCCGACGTGGTGCATAAGCGCGAGCTGGCGCGCGATCTCGCCGACAAGGGACTCGTCGGGCGTTCCCCGCTGCGCCAGGGCCGTGCCCGGGGCGGCGCGCTCGATGGCGATCTCGATGCGATGGCGGCGACGCGTTGCGGGGCTCGAGTCCGCCAGCAGGAGTTCGGGCACGCGCACGCCGTTCCCGGCGTACAGGCGCGAGACGGTCGCATGCGCGGCAGCGGGAAGCATGGTGACGTCGTAGCGCCAGCCGCGCGCGTAGACGACGCCCAGATGCGGATTCGTCCAGCGGAAGATGACCACGTTGCGGCCGCCGGTGGCGCGCTCGAGCGTGCCGAAGTCATCGGCCGGGATGCCCAGGCGCGCGGGAGCCTCGGTGCGCAGCCACTCCTCGAGGCGGGGGCGGAGCTCCTTTTCCGCCAGCGGCGGAAAGAGGCGGCGGACGATGGTGCGCTTGGTGCGAATCAGGGCGCGCATGAGCGGTCCATGGAGAGCCCGGCGGGTGCAGGGAATCGACGACACGACGACGCCGCGACGTGCGGGCCAATCAATTCGCGCGGCGGGGACAGGCGGGGATCAACCTGAAAGCGGGCGCGCGTACCGTTCAGCCAGGCAGCCGGGGCCGGCGCTTGCGCATGCGCGGTTCGGACGGCGCCTCCACAGTCTCGGTGTCGCGCTGGCGCAGCCACTCGTCGATCCGGGGGTCCAGCAGGCGCAGGAACTCGCGCACCTTGCCCGGCAGATACTGGCCTCGGCGCACCAGCACGCCGACCTCGCTGCGGCCGATGTTGTCGGCGAGCGGCACATGGTCGACCTTGCGCTGGTTGCGCACGAGCGACGTTTCCGAGGTGATCGTGACGCCCATGCCGGACTCCACGTAGGCGAGGAGGATCTCGGAGTTGGAGGTCTCGAAGACGATGTTCAGCTTCCGGATGCCCTTGTCGCGAAAGGCCTGGTCGAGCTTCTCGCGGTCGCTGTGCGGCTCGGGCTCGAGCAGGACGAGCGGATACTCGGCCACCTCCTCGACCGTCACCTTCTTCTTCTTGGTCAGGGGGTGCCCCTTCGGAGTGACCACGACCAGATCGGTGCGCATCCACAGCACGTACTCGAGGTCGGAGTCCGACGGCGGACGCGTGGAGATCGCGAAGTCGATTCGTCCCTCGGCCACCATCTGCTCCATCTCGAGGCCGTGCGAGTTGTGCGCTCGGATGGTGACGTCGGGATAGAGCCGGTGGTAGCGCTCGATGACACCGTGGATGCGGTTGATCAGGACGGTCTGCGTGGCCGCGAGGGTGAGCAGGCCACCGGGCCGCTCGAGGAAGAGGTCGCGCCACTCCATCATGCGGGAGTAGACGTCGACGGCCTCCTTGAGGAAGAGCTGGCCCTCGCGCGTGATGCGCACCTGGGTGCTGCCCTGCTTCTTGCGATAGAGCGTGACGCCGAGTTCCTGCTCGAGTTGCTTGACGCGATACTGGATCGACTCGGGAGTGATGTACTCGTCGCCGGCGGACTCGAAGTAGATGGCCTCGGCCGCCTTCTTGAAGGTACCGTGCCGGTTGACGTAGATGAGGGCTTCGATCTGTTTGCGATTCATGTGGGGATCCCCGGGCAGATCGGTGCTTCGCTATCCAGTTTCCGATTACACCGGCAGAGGGCCCGAGTAAAGCGGGGAATGCGGATCAACTGCCCGGGATGGTCTCGTCGTCGCGCGTGCGGGGGGCGATCTTGAAGCCCGTGAAGCCGTAGATCAGGGCGATCACGAAGCCCGCATAGCACATGATGGCCCATGGGGCGTACTGCGTCGCCGGGACATCGAGGACGCTGAAGATGAAAACGGAGGCGATGCTCCACGGGATGAGGGGCACGACGACGGTTCCGGAGTCCTCGGTGGTGCGGGAGAGGTTCTTGGCCGCCAGACCACGCTCCTTGTAGGCGTCGGCGAAGAGTTCGCCGGGAACGAGGATCGACAGGTAGGAGTTGCCGGTGATGCCGGCGACGGTCAGGCAGGAGGCGACGGTGGCGGCGACGAGCTGGCCGGTGGTGCGGGCGATGCGGCTGAGGGCGCGCAGGATGACGGCGAGCATGCCGGCGCGGCTGGCGATGCCGGCAAAGGCGAACGCACAGAGCGCGATCAGCGTGGTGCCCATCATGGACTCCATGCCGCCGCGGCCCAGGATGCTGTTGAGCGCCGTGCTGTCCGTGGCGGGCTTGACGCCGAAGACCAGCGTGCGCGTCGTGCGCACCCAGGACGGATGGCCCTGTTCCCAACGGCCCGCTGCGCCGAGCACGCGCTCGTCGAGATCCTGCATCAGGAAGGAGAGGCCCAGTGCCACGACGATCGAGAGCAGCATGCCGGGAATCACCGGCTTCTTGAGCACCGCGGCGACCAGCGTGATCAGCGCGGGCAGCAGCAACACGACGTGCAGATTGAAGTGCGTCTCGATCGCCGTGGACAGCTCGACGACGGAGGCGGACTCGGCGACGTTGCCCGAGCCGCGCCCGACGATCATGTAGACCACCATGCCGAGCAGCCAGGCGGGCGTCGTGGTCCACAACATGTGCCCGATGTGATCGTACAGGTTGGAGCGCGCCGCGATGGGCGCGAGATTCGTCGTGTCGGAGAAGGGCGAGAGCTTGTCGCCAAAATAGGCACCGGCAACAATGGCGCCGGCCGCGGGAGCCAGCGGAACACCGAGACCCTCCGCGATGCCGATCAAGGCGACGCCCACCGTGCCGATGGTGCCCCACGACGTGCCGATGACCAGCGACACGAGGCTGCACAACAAGCAGGCCGTCACGAGAAACCACGTGGGCGAGATCAGTCGCAGGCCGTGATGGACAATGTAGGGAATCGTGCCGGCGACCAACCACGAGGCAATCAGCGCCCCGACCACGATGACGATCAGGATCGCAGGCATGGCCTTCGAGACGCTCTCGACGATGCCCTCCTGCATCTGGCCCCACGTCATGCCGAGCCGCCAGGCGATCATGCCCGTCACCATCGCGGAGGCGATGAGCAGCAGCTCGATGCGGATACCAAGGAGGCCGTAGCCGACGCCCAGGAAGGTAATCATGGCGGCGACCGGGATCAGGGCCTCGAGCAGCGTGGGTTCACGATGGCCGAGGGGCTGGCTGGAAGGCGAATGGCTCACGGTCGGGCCTTTCGTTGGAGGTCACTTGGCAAGGACACGCAGCACGGGCATCGTGCCGTCGGAGGCCACAAGCGCGCGATACGTTTCATGCTTGTAGATGCCGTAGAGCATTGTGGGCTCGAGCAGCAGGGCGGCACGCAGAGCGTCGGGGCCTTCGAGGTCGACGAGCAGGGTGCCGGCGTCAAGCATGCGCGACGCAGGAGCGCCGCGCTCGGTCATCTGGCGACCACTGAAGCGGTTGTACAGCGGATCCGCCGCATCGTCGATGGAAACCAGGCGGACGGATTCGACGACGCGCTCGAGCGGTTCGGCCAGCACCCGATGCGCGATGCCATGGCGATCGAGCAGCGCGCCGAGCACGGCGGCCGCCTCGGGGGCGATGGCATAGGCCTGTGGGGTGGGGACGGTGCTCTTGACGATGCGCTCGGTCATGAAGTTCGCGGTGCGCACGCGGACCGTTTCGCCGGTCGCGATGTCGAGCACCGGATAGTCGGTCTCGACGAGGCCGACGTTGCCCCAGAACGAGTTGGTGGGAAGGAAGGCGGGCAGCGGTGCCGAGCGGGATTGCTCGACGGCCTGACGGTCGGACTCGTGCCACTCGGTTTGGGTCAGGAATCGCTCGAGCAGGACGAGGTAGGCATCGATGCGCTTGGGCAGGTCGGCATCGGCGTTGGGGCCGGAGCGGCGCCCGGACTCGATAATGAAGGAGAGTCCGCCGTAGGTGCCGAGGCCGTTGCGGGCGTCGTCGAGTTCGAGTGTGCTGAAGCGCAGCTCGGCGTCGGGGGGCGGTCCGCCGACGTAGTAGCGGCTGTAGGTGTGGCCGCGGGCGGCAAGGTCGGCGGTTGCGCTGTCCACCCAACGCAGCCCGGCCTGATAGATTGTCTGGTCGAAGGCCGGATGTCCGGCGGTGTCCATCATGATGTCGGGCCAGCGCATCCAGCCGCGCTGGCGATAGCGCGCGGGGTCGCGCCCGTACTCGTGGGCGTCGACGGCGAGGTGCGGTCGAATGCGCCGGGCGACGCGGTGCAGGGCCTGTGTTTCGGGCTCGTGCAGCCACTGGTGATCGCGGTTCAGGTCGCGTTCGGCCGCGTTGGTGCGCGTGCCGGCCTCGCCGCCGTCGGGGTTCAGCGAAGGCATCACGTACAGGTCCACATGGCGGGGCAGCAGGTCGGGCTTGGTTTCGATGCGCCGGATGAGGTGGACGAGGGCGTCTTTGCCGGCGATTTCGTCGCCGTGCTGGAGGCCGAAGAAGAGAATGCGGAACGTCGGGTCCGTGCCGGGATGGCGGGCCCGCACGAGATGGATCGGACGGCCCTGAAGACTGGTGCCCTCGACGGTGACCTCGATGTGGGGCGCCGCGGCGGCCTGCTCGAGGTAGGCGGTCACCGTGTCATGGGAGAAGGTCACGGTCGTCTCCTCGACGCTGGGAAGAAGGGTTTGGGCGGGCAGTTGCGACAGGCAGGCGCCGAGCAGCAGCGCCGCGAGGATTCCCGTCCGCCGTGAGGGGGTCATCGAAGAATTCGTTGCATTGATCGAAAACACGCCGGGCAACCATCCGATCAGGGAAGTGGGGAGGCAACTTGCGAGTGTTGGCGGCGGCGTGGCATCGATGCAAGAAGGAACGCGATGCCGGGGGGCGAAAATCGTCCGCCCGGGGCAGGGAGGTGAAGTCGCAAACCAAGGAAGATTTTTTATGACCGAAGCACGAGCGCTAGGAGGATTGCAACTCTCTCGCTATGAATGGGTGCAGCCTCGAGTTCGTCCGGCTTTTCGGCAGGAGCGCCGCCCCTCACCGGCACCCCTGACTTCTCTGGAGTCATCCCTCAATGCGATCGCATCCCCTCCATTCCCCTACGCGCGCCTTCACCCTCATCGAACTCCTGATCGTCGTGGCGATCATCGCCATTCTGGCGGCGATCGCGGTCCCGAACTTCCTGGAGGCCCAGGTCCGTTCAAAGGTCAGCCGGGCGCACTCCGACATGCGCAGCCTTGCCACGGCTCTGGAAGCCTACCGCATCGACAACCCTCAGTATCCGCCGACGCCATTCGTCTCGCAGGGCGACGTCGGGGTCCTGCGCGTGGTGCCCAATCACCTGAGCACCCCCATTGCCTATGTCTCGACGGCCAACTTCCCCGACCCGTTCATCATGCCCAATCTGGGCGACTTCCAGGGACTGACGCGCACGGGCGAGGTCGTCCCCTACGGCCCGCTGGCAGGCTATCCGCTGGATCCGGGCGGCGACGCGCACGCAGGCAAGCGCTACTACTACCAGTGCAACATGGACTATCGGCGCGTCAGCTTCCACCCTGACACCGACGGCGCCATCGCCGCCCGCAACATCCAGGGCATGTGGGTGCTCGCCTCGCTGGGGCCGGGCCGCCAGCGCATGCTCGTCTCGCACCCGACCCTGCTCGGGCATTCCGTCATGCTCCCCTACGACCCGACGAACGGCACCGTGTCGCTGGGCAGCATCACCCGCACCCAAAAGCAGACGGTCGGCACCTACACCGGCCAGTGAGTACCGAGACCACGGAGCCTCGAAGAGGCAGGATAACACGCATGAACAACAGTCAGTACCTGACGATCGCGGAGCGCCTGATGCGGGTGCCGACGGCGCCTTTCCGCGAGCACTGGATGTGCGGCGAGCTCGACAGCCTGCTAGCCACGATCCCGGGCGTGAAGGTCCGGTGCGACGCCTTCGGCAACCGAATCGCCCGGCTGGCGCGAGGCGAGTCCGTCGGCGCGCCGGTCATCTTCGTGGCGCATCTGGACCACCCGGGCTTCGTCTTCGACGGTGACGGCCCGTATCGCAACGGACACGATTCGACGTTCCACGCCCGCTTCGAGGGCAGGGTCATGACGCGCTTCTTTCCCGGCGCGGCCGTGCGCTTCTTCCGCTCGCGCGACGACGAGGGCGTGCCCGCCCGCATCGTCGAGGTGAGCGAAGACCTGCCCGAGACCGGCAATCGTCTCGTGGTCTTCGAGTCCGGGGAATCCATCGACGGCGCCGTCCTGGGCATGTGGGATCTGCCGGCGTTTCGTGTCGGCGAGGATGGTTTCCTGCGCTCGCGCGCGTGCGACGACCTGGCCGGATGCGCGGCGATGATCGAGGCTCTGCGCCGACTCGCCGAGTCCGACGACGCCCCGCTCGACTTCACGCTGATCTTCACGCGTGCCGAGGAGGCCGGATTCTGCGGCCTGCTCTGCCTGATCGAGGACCCCGACTTCGCCTCGCTGGTGAATCCCGACGCGCTGTTTCTGTCGGTCGAAACCAGCGGCGAGGTCGGCCCCGTGGTCGCTGGAGAGGGAGCCATCATCCGGTGCGGCGACCGGTCCACCACCTTCGACGGCGCCCTCGTGGACCTGTTGTGGGGCCTGACCGGCGCCCAGGAGATCAACGCCCGCCGCGCACTCATGGACAAGGGCACCTGCGAGGCCACGCCGCTGGCGCGCGCCGGGTTGCGAGCCGGCGGGGTCTGCATGCCCGTGCGCCACTATCACAACCAGGACTTCTCCTCGGGTTTGATCGCCACCGAGATGGTGTCGGTAGCCGATGCCGAGGCGCTCGTTGCCATGATCGCCGCGCTCGGTCGCGCCTGCGGCGCGGGCACGCAACCTCGCCCGATCATCCCGCACGACTACACCCGGTACCTCATGAAGGGCCGCGCCGGACTGGTGCCCGTTCCCTTCGCCAAACAGCCCGCGTAGCTCGCCAACACCACCCCGGAACCCTCGACCGCAAACCCACTCCCACCCTCAGGAGACGCAAGATGGCCCTCACCAAACGCTTCGCCCTCGGACTCGCCGGCCTGCTGCTCGCCACCGGCACCGTCCACGCCCAGCTCGACGGCTGGCGCTTCAACGAGTTCGGACGCACCACCGGCACCGCCGCCCTGCGCGGCCAGTTCATCGAACTCCATCACCCGGTCGCCAACCAGTCGATCACCGGACTGTCCATCGTCGTCGTGCGCACATCCGTGACGCCGCCGTACATGTTCGCCTATCGAGTCGACCTCAATGGCACCGCGACGGGGAACTTCTACCTCGTTGGCAGCAGCACCTACACAACCAACGACGCGACCATCCAGGCGCCACCCGCACCCGCCGACCAGACCGAGGCGAGCCAGATCCACCGCCCCAACGGCATCGAGGAGTTCTACCTCGTGCCGACCGCCTCGATCGACAACTCCTGGACCGTCAGCACCAGCACCGCCGGGACGACCTACCGCTTCACCGGAGCGGAGTTCAACAACGGCGCCGACATCATCGACAAGGCCTACCGCATCAGCCAGTCGTTCTTCAATGACCACAATCCGCCGACGGTCGACAACAACGGACGCTGGATCGACGTCGCCACTGAATCCGCCACCTTCATCGGCTGGAACTCGGAGGGCGGCGAAGGCAACGGCGCCTATCGCGATGTCGACGGCACCGGCAACTGGGTCCCCTACGAGTTTCCGGCCACGACCGGCAACTACCCGACGCATCCGCAGGCCGTCACGCCGGGAGCCAGCAACACAACCGCTCCCCCGCCGCCGCCCGACCCCGATCCCGAGGTCCCCGGAATCGAGACCTTCGAGAACCTGACCAACACCGATCCTCTGACCGGCACCTCCACCCTCACGGGCACTTCCTACTTCCAGACCCGCATCTTCAGCGCCTCGCCGCCTCCGTCGGTCCAGAACAACGCCCCGCAGGCTTTCCCGCAGGGCGGTGACCCGCGCTACATCACCTGGAACTCCAGCGTCGATTCGATCCTCGAAGTCGTCGAACCCGGCGGTCTCGAAGGCACCGAGGAGACCATCCAGATGGCCTTCGCCCTGCGCGTCGACAACCTGAGCGGCAGTGACAACCTGCTCAACAACATCGACCTGTTCCTGCTGACCACCAACACGTCGGGCACCTCCGGCGGCGCGCAGCTCGCCGGCCTGCAAGTCTTCGACGGCACCCTGCGCATGTCCGCCGACAACGGCTGGGTGACCGTCGTCCTCAGCCAGGACGCGTTCAACGCGAACAGTGTGAACAACTGGAACGATGGCAAGTGGCGCGTGCTCGTCGGCCGCATCACGCCGTCGCTGACCATCGGCGAACCGCGCGCCACCTGGTGGGTGGTCGATCCCGACACGGGCGACACGGAATTGCTTGTGGACGTCACGACGCTTCTGGATGCGACGACGAACGAACCCCGCGCCAATGTCCGCACGAACATCGTGCGCCGCGCGGGCTTCGGGGCCGTTATCCGCTCCGCCCAGCTCCCCTGGCAGGCCGCCGTCAGCATGGACCACTTTGGTCTCTACAGCCTCGACGACCACCCGTCCGCCTTCGATCTCTTCACGGCCGTCTACAACGACTTCGCCAGCCCCTTCCACCGACTGGCACCGAACGCCGGCGTGCTTGATTTCGGCGCCGTTCAGTTCGACACCACCGCGACCGAGACCTACACGATCGTCAACGAGGGCACGCTCGCCACGACGATCAACTCCGCATCGCTGGGCGGCGGCAGCGGCTTCACGCTCCTGACGACCGGCTTCCCGATCAACCTGCCGGCGCGCTCCAGCCTGGACCTCGAGGTCGAGTTCGACACCACGAACCTCGCCGGCCCCCAGACCGACACCCTGACCATCACGACCACCACGCCCGGACAGGGCACGATCACCGCCAACGTCATCGGCACCGCGGGCTTCCAGTCCAGCGCCGACCCCCTCTGGAATCTCTACCGGTAATCCCAGCCCCGCCCTCCTCAACACCGACCGCCGAAGCCTCCCGCTCCTTGGGCTTCGGCGGTCGTTCTTCGTGCAGGATCAGATTGGACATCGAACGAGTTTGGGAACTCGGAGACTGTCGCCATGGATGACAGGGACTGGTTGGCAGATGACGAGGAGCACTTGGAGGGCGCAGGCACGCGACCTCGCGGGAGCTCGGGGCGCTGACCGCCCTTTGCCCTCAGCACTCCGCCTTCTTCTCCCTTACTCTTCCCAGATGGCGACTTCGAATCGTCCGGTGGAGTCAGCGGCGCCGCGGTACATTCCGCGCGTGCTGTAGTCCATCGCGATGGTGCCGTGGGAATCGACGGCGACGGCACCGCCGCTGTCCGGTGCCAGTTGCTTGTGCACCACCTCCGCCAGCGCATCGCCGACGCCAAGCCCACCGTACTCCATCAACGCGGAGACGCGGAACGCCGCCGTGCGACGAATGAACTCCTCGCCGTGCCCCGTGCAGGAAATCGCCAGAGTCGCGTTGTTGGCGTAGGTGCCGATGCCGATCAGGGGCGAGTCACCAATGCGACCCGACAGCTTGTTCGTGAGCCCACCAGTCGACGTGGCCGCGGCGAGGTTTCCGTGACGGTCGAGCGCGACGGCGCCGACCGTGCCCTTCTCGATTTCGCCGGCTTCGGAGCTGACGGCTTCGCGTTGCTTCATCCGAAGCCACCGCTCGTAGCGCATCGGCGTGTGAAAGTACTCGGCCGGTTCGGTCGGCATGCCGGCCTGCTCGGCAAGCTGTTCGGCCCCCGGGCCGGAGATCAGCGCATGCGGCGTGGAGGTCATGACGTGGCGGGCGAGCGAGACCGGGTTGCGCACGAAGCGCACGGCCGCCACGGCGCCGTTGTCCAGCGTCGCGCCGTCCATGATCGCGGCATCCATCTGGTGTTCGCCGTCGCGCGTGATCGCCGCGCCCTTGCCCGCGTTGAACAGCGGCGAGTCCTCCAGATGGCGGACGACTGCCTCGACGGCGTCCAGGCTCGTGCCTCCGTCGTTCAGGATGCGGACGCCGACCTCGAGGGCCACGGCCAGCGCCACGCGATACTCGGCGGCGATCTGCTCGCTTCCCCCGCGACCGATCGTGCCCGCGCCGCCGTGCAGCGCAATTGCCCAGTCCCGCCGCTCTGCCCCATTGCCCCGCTCGTCCATCGTTGGTGCCTTTCCGCATCCGAGAATGCCCATGGCCAATGCCACGAGAATCGTTGCCGCCTGTTTGCTCTTCCTCATCGCCGGTCTGCCTCCCCGTTGTTGCCCAGCTCGATCACGATCCGGAAGCCACGATTGTTGACGCGGAAGTCGGCGCGACTGCGACCCCGATTGGCGGATCGCGCGGTGCCCGGCCCGCGATACCACGAGCCGCCGCGTCGCACACGATACTCCCCGTCGATCGCGCCGACCGGATCGATTATCGTTCCGCCCGCATGCGGCCCGCCATACCAGTCGGCGCACCACTCCCAGACGTTGCCGTGCATGTCATACAATCCCCATGGATTCGGCGCGAAGGCGCCGACAGGCGACGTGTGGGGAAAGCCGTCGTCCCACGGAACGTCGGGCGGATCCCATGCGGGGATCGCGCGGCGGGCACTGGCGTCGGCCAGATTCGCACGGCCGAACCCGTCGGCGACGTCGTCCCCCCACCAGTAGGCCGTCGCCGTTCCCGCGCGACAGGCGTACTCCCATTCGGCCTCGGTGGGCAGGCGCACCGGCGCTCCCAGCACGGCCGAGGCCCACGCGCAGAAGGCCATGATATCGTCCCAATGGATGCAGACCACCGGGTGCGTACCGTCCTGCTCGAATCCCGGGAATCGCCACGATCGGCCGGGCATCTCTGCGATTCCATCATCGGTGTACTCGTGCGACCATCCTTCCACCTCCGCAACCGTGCGATAGCCGGTCGCCTCGACGAAGCGCGCAAACTGCTCGACGGTGACGGGCGCGCGACCGATCGCGAACGACCGCGTGAGAGTCACGCGCGTCTGCGGGCCTTCGTCTTCCTTGCGCGGCACCTCGGATTCCGGGGAACCCATCGTGAACGTGCCTGCCGGCAGCACCACCGCTTCGAGGATCACGCCGCCGCCGAGATCGTGAGCAATGACACACGCCGCGTCCGGCGGGCACGATGTGCGCTCCGTGCGCACGGCCGCGCCGCAGCCGGACAGCATCAGGGCCAATGCCAGCGACGCGCCGATCCTCACGGCAACTCCTCCCCGAGGGCGTGCAGTTCGACTTCCGAGCCGATGTGCCCGAACCCGAGCCAATCGGTGCCCGCGACGATCCGACGATAGAGCGCCACGGCCTCGTCGCGACGGCCGTTGAACAGGAACTCGTTCGCGATGCCGAAGCCCAGCGTCGCGAAGCGCGGATGCGAGGGATCGTCCAGGTCGAGAGTTTCCTGAAGGGTGCGCTCCCCCTTGAAGAGCAGCATCAGCTCGAAGTAGGAGAGGTTGGCATTGATCGTCATGCCGCCGTGAAAGGGCTCGACGAGCGTGCGCGCTTCGTCCTGGCGACCGAGTTGCCGCAGCGCGTTGACCAGCCAGTACGTCGCGGCGGCCTGCTTGTCGGCATCGGGCGAGAGTTCGAGCGTGCGCCGGAATGCGGCCTCGGCGGCCGGGAACGACCGCGCGGAGTAGTGCGCGAGGCCGAGATGATACCACGTGGACCATCGATATTGGGCGGGGGTGTCGTCGTCGCCGAAGTCCTGCGTGGCAACGGCCTGCCAGTTGGCCTCGAGCTTTTCTGCCGCGCGGGAAAGATCGTCGGTCGCGCGGTCGAATTGCCGCAGGGTCAGGTGACGATGACCGCGGTGTCGAAGGAGGCGGAAGCTGTCGGGGTGACGGGCGAGCGCGTCGGTGTAGAGTGCCAGCGCGTCCTGAAACCTGCCGTACCAGGCAAGATGGCGGCCGGCAGAGATGGCGAGCGCTTCGTCGTCGGGATTCGCGGCAAACCCCTCGAGCGCGCGCGCCAAGTTGTCCTCGCGTACGAGTTGCCGCGGCGACGTCACTTCGAGCGGCCACAGCGGCCCACCCTGCACGCGCCGGGCCTCGGCGACCCGTCGCGGCCGGGCGCGCAGGTACACGTCCAGCCGATCCGCGCGCGGATTTGCATACTCCAGCCGCACCCGTCCGTCCTCCTGCTCGGTGATCGTCGCGGGCATGTTCGACACCACGGGATACCAGCCCTCGGGCAGCACGACGGCGTTGCGCGCGCGACCGAACGCGCGATGCCAGACGAGCTCGCCCTCCTCGATGCGGTAGCGGCCCGGGTCCGTGTAGGTCTCCTCGATGCGCAGCCGCATCGACGTGCCAGGGGCGATCGGGTCGAAGCCAACGACGACCAGTTCCTGGTCCGCGGCGATCGGACTCGCGCCGGCGCGGCCGGCGGCTTCGATCTCCGCGCCCCGCAGGATGCGCGCTTCCAGTTCGCGCCCCGTGTCGAGATTCCATCCGCGCGGATTCGCCACCGTGCTGCCGCCACGTACCCAATTGAGGTAGGCGTCCTGGCCCGTGCGCGTGACGGTCAGGTCGTGATAGAGATCGAACGAGTGCGTCTCGGGGGGCTGGAGAAAGTAGACGATGGTGCGCGAGTCTTCGGCGCGCGGCTGGAAGGCCGGATCGCTGGCGACGGCGCTGGCGGGTTCCAGTTCGGCGGAGAGTTTTCCCGGCCGCCACAGGCTGCCCGGCAGCGGGCGGCCGACCAGGTGCACCAGCAGGCTGCCCGGCGTGTTGTGGACCATCGACACCGCGAGGCGCCCGGCGTCGTCCACGGTCAGTTGCACGGGCACGCTGCAATCGATCAGTTCGTAGTGCGGCGGCAGGACGATCGTGTTTCGCGGCACGGACAGCGCGCGGTCGAAGACGATACGCTCCTGATCGCGGTAGTACGTCGCCGCGTCGCGATAGGTCTTCTCGATGCGCAGCCGTCGTTCGGCGTGCTCCGGAACCGGCGTGCGGAGATCGACGTGGATGTACGAAGTGTCCGGTCTGGCCTGTTCGTGACCGGCTGCGCGTGCGGCCTCGCCGTCGAGCACGGTGTGCGCCAGCGGGGCGCCGGTGGCCTCGTCGAAGACGGCGATGTCGGAGCATTCGCTGCCGCGGCGGACCGTGTTGAAGGCGTGGGTCTGGCCGGGCGTCGCGGCCGACAGGCGATAGTGAATGCGGAAGCTGGCCGTGTGCGGGGGCAGCAACTCGTAGCGCGTGTGCGTCCACGGGCGGTCGGCGTTCTGTGCGGGCAGATGCGCGCCCCAAAGGGCACAGGCGAGCAACGCGAGAGGACGGCGGCTCATGGCGTCCGGCTCCCGTCGACGCTCGCGGTGCCTGTCGCGCGCGGCCGAATGTCGAGTCGCAAGTTGACGATCGTGGGGGTACGCGAGCCCGGCTCGGGATCGTCGAACCGCCGGGTCTCGGCGTCGGTTGAGAGGACGATCTCGAAGTCGGGATCGAGTGCGACGGCACGTGGTGCGGGCCCGAGGACAAGGTCGGCCATCAGCTCGGGGATGACATTGCGCCCCCAAGCGTTGTCGTGCCGCAGCTCCGACGCGCCTGCCTCCACGGGGATCGTTGCGGGCATCCGGCCGGGCGCCGGGACGACGCGACCGTCCAGCGCGTTCACCGCGTCACCCGAACTCAGCAGCGCCAGCCGCACGTTGTGCAGGCTGGCGCCCTGGCGCTGCATGCGCGAGACGTCCACCATGAGCACCGCATGCGGGCCGCCGATCGCTTCGATCCGGTGGCGTGCAAGGTCGGCGTGGATGGCGCGGTTCTCCTCGACGCCATAGCCGAAATCGAGGCCGGTCTGCTCAAGTGCGACGATCAGGCGTCCAAGGCGGCCGCGGGCAAGGAAGTGCTGATCGGTGAGTCCGTACGGGAAGTACCCCATGCCGCGCCCGATGCGGACTCCGCGATCCGCGGCGTCCGCGTCCACGACGCCAAAGCGCAGCGCGGCGCGACTTGTGCCGCCGGCGATCATCGGGTCCGACATCATCGCCGCGCCCGCCGAGGAACCGGCCACGAAGCCCCCCGCCGCCAGCACGCCCTGCACGGCGTGGTGGCACACTGTGTCGCCCGCCTCGGGTCGGAATGCGTTCAGGATGCGGGTCTGCACGCCGCCGGTGAAGAAGATGCCGCGGCAGGTGGCGATTCGGGCGGCCCACTCGGGATTGGCGGCCTGCTCGGGTTGGTCGTGCCGGATGTCGATCGCCACCGAGCGCCCCGCGCCTCCCCAGCGGTCGAATCGCGCGAGGGCGCCGGTCAGCGATTCGTCGGGCACGCCGCTGGCCGTTGGCACGATGCCGATCGGGCCATCGCCGGCCAACTGGACCATGCGGCCGTAGATCTCCTCGTTCTCCGCGCTGAGCGCCCCGCCGATGATGATCAGGTGCCCGGCGCCGGGAGCGACCTCACTCGCCTGTCGCCCTGCGCCTCCGGCGCACGCCGCCGTGCCGATCGCCCACAGGGCCAGCGCCACGATAGTCCCGACTCTTCCGATCCAGCACCGTTCGCCCATCGTCGCACTCTCCATGAGGAGGATTCCCAAGTATTTCCAGACATAATACAACGAGCCGGGAAGCCCAAGCGGTGCAACTCAAAAGAGGTGGATTTGCGACGTTGGGGGACTGGCCGCCAGACGCAAACCGGCCCGCAGCGTTGGGGCTGCGGGCCGGGGGTGTAAGGGTGCGTCAAGTCGCGGCGTTGCCGCGGGACGATCAGTTGCCGCGAGCGGCGCGGTTGTGGGCCGGGGCGAAGTTCGGATAGACCTCGCCGCGGGCGGACGAGACGCGGACGATGTCGCCGCGCGAAACGCTGCCGTTGGTCGGATCGTAGTCGGCGCCGCCCTCATGGAAGGCGGTCTGGCCCTGGTGGCCACCACCGAAGCAGTTCTCAAGGTCCGGGCCGGCACTGACGAGGTGCCAGGCGGAACCGGAGGAGAGGCCGGCCGCGCGGTTGGCGTTCACGCCGGTGTTGAAGGTCGGGTACGGGCCATTGGGGTTGATGGTGAACGAGTCGACGTAGTCGTAGGTGTCGTACTCGGGAAGGGGGGCGGTGCCGTTGCAGGAGATGGCGAAGCGGACGGCCGGGTTGATGAACGGGTCGCGGCCGACGCTGGTGATGTAGGAAACGGGGGTGGTCAGGACGAGCAGGCGCGAGCTAACGCCCGGGGTCTGCTGAGGATAATAGAGGCTGGGGCCGTTGAGGACGCTGTTGGGCGTCAGCGGCGAGTTGGTGATGCTGGCATGGCGGGCGACAATGGAAGGGGGCTTGTTGTAGTCGACCGTGTAGGCCTCGAGGGCCGTGGCCACTGTGCGCATGTCGGACTTGGCGCGCGAGACCTTCGAGCGTACCTGGGCCTCAAGGAAGTTGGGCACCGCGATGGCGGCCAGGATGGCGATGATGGCCACCACGATGAGCAGTTCGATCAGGGTGAAACCTTTGAGACGACGCATGACGTGGGATCCTCCGTCAGAAAATGGGTGGTGGTGCGAAACTTCTCCTGATTGTCCGAAGCAGGAACCTTGGGGGGCCTTACAGCCCCATGGGGTCCGGAGGGCCGGACAAGGGGATCAGCGACACTTCCACTCAACGATTGCCCACACCGTGCCGGCATCAGGCTGTCCGACGCAAGGGCTTTCGAGGTGCAAGCGCACCCGGAGGTCGCAACCAATTCCGCTCGACCACCTGCCGGCGTGCGCCGATGCTGGCGGTATCGTGCCGACTTGCAGCCCCCGCGCCCGCCCTTGGGGTTCCCGCGGCAAGCGCTGCGAGAGACTGGCAACACGAGGGTTAGCGATGTTTTCGTCTGTCTCGAAGCGATGTGCGGCAGGACTGGCGGCGATGCTCGTCGCCGGAGTGCTGGCGGGCTGTGCCGGCTCGCGCCTGAAGGCCGAGGACATCCCGGTGGATGTGAAGGCGGCCTACACGGTCAGCCCCGGGCAGTCGCGCAAGCGGGTCGAGTCGGTGCTGGGAATGCCGACGGCGATCGCGCCCGCCAAGGGCGGCAACACCTACGCCCAATACCAGTACGGGACGGTCGTGCGCAGCGTCGTCTACGACGCGAACAACCGCGTCGTCGTGGCCTATCCCTGAAGGCCCCGGCGGCAATCCGGCACGACGACTCCCGAGCGATGAGGTGACAGGATGAAACGACAGGCGACGCCGGCGGTGGCCGTCGGCATGTTGGCTGGCCTGATGCTGGCGGTGCCTGTGGGCGCGCCGGCCACGGAGCCGGCGCCGCAGGACGTGCGGCGCGCACAGCCCACCGGGGCGCTCTCGGGCGCGACCGTCTTCGTCAGCCCGGGCCATGGCTGGCTGTGGAACGAGCGGCTGGGCCGCTGGGTCACGCAGCGCGGCAACAGCCACGGCGTCATCGAGGATCACAGCAACGCCGAATCGGTGCTGCAGTATCTGCTCCCCTACCTGTGGAACGCGGGCGCCAACGTCGTGACGACGCGCGAGCGCGACATGCAGACGAACATGGTGATCGTCGAGGCGGCGCCGGGCAGTACTGGCTACGCCGAGTCCGGCCCCTGGACCGACGAGGCCCACCCGGCCGCCCGCGACGGGCGCCACCGCGTAGCCCGCACGATCGATGCCGCCCGGCTCAAGCCCGGTCAGAATGGCGATGTCGCCAAGGCCACCTTCACCCCCGACATCCCCGAGGATGGCCACTACGCCGTCTACGCCTGGTACAATGCCTCGCGCACCGGCCGCACCACCACCTCGGCCGAGTTCGCGATCCAGCACACCGGCGGCACGACCATCTGGCAGCAGGACCTGAATCGCGACTCCGAGACCTGGAAGTATCTCGGAACGTACCACTTCCGCAAGGGAGCGCGCGCCGCCGAGGGCTCCGTGCTGGTGACGAACGCCACCGGCCGCGACGGCGACCGCATCACGATCGACGCCATCCGCTTCGGCGGCGGCATGGGCCAGAGTGGCTACCCGCGCTGGGAAGAGTCCGGTCTGTATTACGCGCCGTTCATGGGCTACAATGCCGCGGCCGACTCGCGCCCGCTCAACTCCGTCAACGCGATGCCGTTCTATGCCTCGTGGGAGTGCGAGCCGTGGGAGAAGGATCGCTCGGTCTACGTGTCGTGGCACACGAACGCGCACAACGGGACGGCACGCGGGCTGTTCAGCTTCGTGTATGGACCGAATTCCTGGGGCGGGCTGGAGGAGTTCTCGGGCATCCCGGGCGGCGACGTGCTGGGCGTGGCGGTGCACAATCGAATCCTGGGCGCCGTGCGCGCCGACTGGGACCCGCAGTGGCGCAATGGCAACGTGGTCTGCCGTTGGCTGGGCGAGACGAATCCGCGCAACAACACGAAGATGCCGGCCGCGCTGTACGAGATGGGCTTCCATGACAACGTCGAGGACGCGGGCTACATCCTCGATCCGCGCTTCCGTCAACTGGTGGCGCGGGCGGTATATCAAGGCATCGTCCATCACTATGCCGAGCAGATGCCCGGCTTCGACAACGCGACGTTCCTGCCGGAGCCGCCAACGCACCTGCGGGTGCTGGCGACGACCGGCGGACGCGTGACAGTGGCATGGAATCCACCGCCGTTCGAGACCGACGGCGCGCAGCTCGGCCATGCGGCGACCGGCTATCGTCTGTATCGCTCGCGCGACGGCAAGGGCTTCGACAACGGCATGGCCGTCGAGGGCACAACGACGACGCTGGGACCGGTGCCCTCGGGCGAAACGCTGTTCGTGCGCGTGGCGGCAACGAACGCAGGCGGCGAGTCGCTGCCGACCGAGACGCTGGCCGTGCGCCACCTCGCGGGCCAGAAGCCCCGCGTGCTGGTGGTCAACGGCTTCGACCGCCTGGACCGCGGGCTCAACCTGGTCACCGAGGCCGGTGTCGAGCGCGGCATTCTCGCGAAGATGAACACGTTCGACTACGTGATCCAGCACGCCGACGGGTTGGCGGCAGCGGGATATCCGTTCGAGTCGGTGGGCCGTGCGGCCGTGCGCGATGGAGCGGTGGCACTGGCCGGCTACGACGTGGTGGTGTGGATGCTGGGACAACAGGGTGGCGAGGCGGGGACGCTGGACGCCGTCGAGCGCGAGCTGGTGCGGTCGTACCTGGGCGGCGGGGGCACGATGCTGCTCTCGGGTTCGGAGATCGCGGCGGACCTCGAGCGGGCCGACAGCGGCTTCCTGCGCGGCGTGCTGCAAGCCAGCTTCGTCGCCACCGACTCGGGCACGCGCACGGCGGAGCCCGCGGCCGGCTCGATCTTCGAGGGCATTGCGCCATTCGCTTTCGGCGGCGACGCGGCGGTCTATCCGGTGAAGACGCCCGACGTTCTGGCGGCGACGGGCGGGGCGCGCGCGGCGTTGAACTACGCCGGCGGCAAGGGAGTCGCCGCGCTGCAAACCCAGTATCCGCATCGCCTGGTGGTGCTGGGCTTTCCGATCGAGACGATCGAGGACCCGTTGGCGCGGCGTGCCGTCGTCAACAACGCCATGCGCTTTCTGGACTTGCAGAGCGACAAACGCCTGACGCAGGACGTGCGCCCATGAGCAGACTTCGGACAATCGGACGAGCCGTTGCGGGAACCGGGCTGGCCGCCGTGCTGGCGACCGCGGCCCCGGCCTCGAAGACCAAGCCCCCCGAGCGGGGCGAGGCCCAGCCGGTGGGCGCCCTGACCGGCGCGACGATCTTCGTCAGTGCCGGCCACGGCTGGCACCACACCAACGGCCGCTGGACCACCCAGCGGGGTCCGCTCAATCGCATCGTCGAGGACCTGAGCAACGCCGAGGCGGTGAACCAGTTTCTGCTGCCGTACCTGTGGAACGCTGGCGCCAACGTCGTGACGACGCGCGAGCGCGACATGCAGACGCAAATGGCCGTGGTGACCGCCGAGAGCGGATCGCCGGTCACGCAGGGATCGTGGAAGCGCGAGGACAACGAAAACGTCTGGGGGGGCACGCAACTGGTCGCCTCGACGGTGCGGGGCGAGCCGAACGCGCGTGTCGCCTATGTGCCGCGCATCCCCGCCGACGGCTACTACGCGGTCTACGCGTGGTACTCGCCGGTGCGGCGCGGACGCACGAGCACCGACGCGCGCCTGACGATCCGCCACAGCGGTGGCTCGACCGAATGGCGGCAGGACCTGAACCGCGACCACAGCACCTGGAAGTACCTGGGCACGTATCACTTCGAGGCGGGACGCGACGCGCTGCGCGGCGCCGTGGTGCTGGACAACTCGAGCAGTCGCGCCGGCGAGCATGTGGCGCTGGGTGCGGTGCGCTTTGGCGGCGGCATGGGCGACACGCGCGTCGCCGGCACCCTGAGCGGCAAGCCGCGCTGGGAGGAGTCCGGCCTGTACTACGCCCCGTTCATGGGCATGCCGGTGGCCGAGGACGACCTGCGCACCTGGAACCAGGTGCGGGCGATGCCGCGCTATGCCGAGTGGGAAGCCGAGCCGTGGGAGAAGAATCGCTCGATCTACGTGTCGTGGCACACCAACGGCAGCGAGACGCACACGATGAGCGGGCTGTCGACCTACATCTACGGACCGAATGCGTGGGGCCCGCCGTGGGACTTCACGGGCTATCCGGGCGGCGACGTGCTCGGCCGCATCGTCCACGACGAGGTGCTGCACCATGTGCGCACGGCCTACGATGCGCGCTGGGAGGACGTCGGCCTGATCACGCGCTGGCTGGGCGAGACGAATCCGGCGGCCAACGCGAAGATGCCGGCGGTGCTCGTCGAGAACGGCTATCACGACAATCCCGCCGACGCGGGACACATTCTGGATCCGGACTTCCGGCGCATCTCCGCCCGCGCCGTCTACCATGGCATCCTGAAGTACTTCCATGAAGAGGTCGACGGCTTCGACATCGCGACGCGCCTGCCCGAGCCGCCCACGCACCTGCGCGTGCGCAAGACGGGCATGAACCGCATCGAGGTGGCGTGGAACCCGCCGGCGTTCGACAAGGGCGACGGCGTGCTGGGCGACGCCGCGACGAGCTATCGCGTGTATCGCTCGCGCAATGGCTACGGGTTCGACAACGGCACGGTGGTGGATACGACCAGCACGGTGCTCGAGGGTGTGCTGCCCGGACAGGTCGAGTACTTCCGCGTTGTGGCCGTCAACGAGGGCGGCGAATCGATGCCGACCGAGACGCTGGCCGTTCGCGCACCCGAGCGCACGCTTCAGCCCGAGGTGCTCGTCGTCAACGGCTTCGACCGGCTCGACCGCGGCCTCAACCTCGTCGACTCGACGACGTTCCCCGGGAACGAGTTCGAACGCACGATCGTCGCGAAGATGAACACGTTCGACTACGTGGTGCAGCACGGCAGTGCGCTGCACGCCACGGGCTGGCACTTCGACTCGACGAGCAACGAGGCGGTGATCGCCGGCGACGTGCGCCTGCGCGACTACCGCATCGTCGTGTGGATGCTGGGCAACGAGGGCGAGGGCTCGACGTTCGACGGTTTCGAACGGCGTCTGGTGCGCGAGTACCTGGAGTCGGGCGGCAACCTGTTCGTGTCGGGCTCGAACCTGGCCTCGGACTTGGGCTTTGCCAGCCGCGATCTGGCCGGCGACTTCCTGCGCGAGATGCTCAAGGTCGAGTGCATCCGGCCCGCCGCGCGCATCAATCAGGCGGCAAACGCTCGCGACGGCCTGCTGCTGCGCGTCGACACGCTCGCCTTCGACGACGGCACCGGCCGCACCTATCCCGTCACGACCGCCGATGTCCTGCGTCCCATGGGCGGCGCCCAAGCGTTCCTGACCTATCCGAACGGCGCCCCCGGCGAGGCCGCTGCCATCCGCTACGCCGGCCCATGGCGCCTCGTCTACCTTGCCTTCCCGTTCGAAACCATCCAGGACGAGGCCCATCGCACCGAGATCATGGCCCGCTCGATGGCCTTCCTCAACGGCGAGTTGACATTCTGACCCGGCCAACTCCAGGGCGCGCCCGCACGCTTCCCTCCTTGCAGGGGCGGCACTCCTTGTGCTTCCTGCCAACTGACCGGCCGAAATGGCCCGCGTGAGGCGCGCCGTGCGAGCAATCGACAGACAGATCATCGCCAACACCGCCCGACGGCTCGTCGCCAACAAGCGCACGCGCCGGCGCACGGGGCTCTACCCGCTCGCCAACCTGTTTCTCTTCATCACGATGCGCTGCAATGCCAAGTGCGACCATTGCTTCTGCTGGCAGGACCTCAACATCGGCATCCCGGAACTGACGCTCGAGCAGGTGGACCGGCTGGCGGAGACGGTGCCGCCGTTCGACATCCTGATCCTGACCGGCGGCGAGCCGACCCTGCGCCGCGACCTGCCCGAGGTGCTCGCCGCCTTCGCCAAGCGCCGCAAGGCAAGCGTCCTGCGCATCAACACCAACGCGCTCTTCCCCGACAAACTGGTCCGCATGGCCGAGGACTTCAAGGCGGAGTTCCCGGACGTCGGCATCGACTTCCAGATATCGCTCGATGGCCTGCGCGAGACGCACGACCGCATCCGCGGCGTGCCGGGCAACTTCGACAAAGTGATCGAGTCGCTGCGCAAGCTCTGGCCGCTGCAGGAGAAGTACCCGGCCGTCGCCGTCAACGTGCTGACGATCATCAACAGCATGAACTACCGCGAACTGGTCGAGCTCAACGACCTGCTGCGCCGCGAGGTCTCCCCCGCCGTCTATCAGGGCTTCGAGATCATGCGCGACGTGAACCGCACGGCCTGGAACATCCTGCCCGAGATCCGCGAGGCGAACGTTGCCCCGAAGAGCAACATGGACCTGCCGCCGGTCGAGGACTTCCCGAAGATCGTCGCGGACCTTGAGCGCATCAATGAGGGCTCGCCGTATCGTGCCGACGCCTATCGCCTGCACACGATCGCGACGCTGCGCATGATCGCCACCGGCAAGCCGCAGTTTCCCTGCGTCACGGCCGGTTCGGCCGTCGGCGTGATCTACTCCAACGGCGACGTGGCGCACTGCGAGTTCACCAAGCCGTTCGCGAACCTGGCGCAGTTCGACTTCGACTTCTCGGCGCTGTGGCAAAGCGAAGCCGCATGGGAGCGCCGCGGGCAGATTCGCTGCTGCCACTGCACGCACGGCTCGTTTCACGGCAAGGCGGTCGAGTACTCTTGGCGCGGCATCGCCGGCATGGTGCGTCAGGCGCTCTGATCCGTCACCTCGACCGGCATCGTCGTGCGCGCGAGGTGGTTGCGCCGCACGTCGAGCAGGTTCTTCGGCAAGGCCAGCAGGCGCAGCAGCGGAAACCAGACGGCGGCCTGCCAGCGCTGGCGCCGCGTCAGCACGTGCTCCCATGCGTCGGCCATGCGGCGGATGCGGAATGGGCCACGCGCGGCGACGCGCAGGAATTGGCCGAGGCCGCCGTACGAGAGCACCATGTAGAGGCGCTGGCGCTCGTAGCGCACGAAAGTCTGCTCGAAGCTGCGCGGGTCGTGGTGGCGCCCGGCGGTGGACATCTCGTGCAGCACATCGACGCCGCGCACGATGCGGAAGGGTTGCGCGCCGGGATCGTGGCGCTTGCGGCGATGATAGGTCCGCAGGCCGAGGTCCATGTCCTCGATGCCCCAGAAGTACCACGGATCGAAGCCGCGAACCTCCTTCAGGGTGGCCTTGCGCCAGACGGCGAAACAGGTCGAGAGCAGCATGGGTTCGTCGTCGCGCGACCGGCAACTGATTCCATGATAGTGCCCGTCGGGCGTAACATAACCGCCGAGCAGGAAGGGATTGGTCTTCGCGCGATCGAACCAGATCGGGGCGGCGACGGCGTCGGTGCCGGGATTGGCATCGAGGTGCTCGAGGCAGCGCTCGATGGCGTCGGGCGAGAGTATCTCCGCGTCGGAGTCGAGGAAGCAGACGTACGGCGCGGATGCGGCGCGAATGCCGGCGTTGCGCCCGTCGCACGCGCCGCGATTCTCCGCGTAGGCAAACACGCGCACGCGGCCGGCATAGGCCTCGCGCAGCCACGCAACCGTCCCGTCCGTCGAGGCGTTGTCCACAACGATCACCTCGAGCCGGTCCGCGATTGTCTGTGCAAAGACGGACTCCAGCAAGGGCTCGAGCTCCTTGCGGCGGTTCCAGGTGACGATGACGATGGAGCAGGAGGGGAGCATGGGGGGGAGAAAATGTTAGTCGTTGGAGGCTAGTTGTTGGTTGTTAGTTGTTGGCTGTTGAGCTGATGCGGTTGTGGTTCGTGCCTTGACCGAGGAGAGGCTTGTTCCGCCGGCTGCTCTACGCTCCAGAAGGGCACGTTCCAACAGCCAACAACTAAAGGCTAATATCTACTTCCTTCTCCATCCACCGGCCGTACTCTTCATTCACGCAGGCTGCGACACGGGCGATGCAGGGCACTTGGTAGGGATGGACGGCGCGGATTGCGGCTTCGACGGCGTCGGCCTTGGCGGGGAGCGTCTTGGCAAGCAGCACGACCTCGCCCTCCTCGGCGAGTGCTGCCTCCCACCAGTACATGCTGCGGATCGGGAACCAGTTCGCGCAGGCGACAAGGCGCGCGTCGAGCAGGTGGCGTGCGATGCGGCATGCCTCCTCTTCGGAGGGACAGGGGATGTATAGGAGTGTGATTTCCTGCATGCGTGGTCCCCCTTCTATTCTTCGTTCTGAGCGAGTGCGTCGAGGATTTCCAGGGCCTCGATGCCGGCGGCGAGCGACCATGCCTGCGCGAAGCAGCCGCGGGGCGTGTGCGGCGGATCGCCGTCGTAGATTTCATTGAGCTGACACTCACAGCTCGGCGCACCGAGGAGCCGTTCGAGGTTCCGCCGAATCGACCTGAGCTTGCGGGGCGCGATTGGAAGCTGTTCGCGATGCGCGACCAGTCCCTTGACGAATGGGGCGAGGAGCCAGGGCCAGACGGTGCCCTGATGATAGGCGCGGTCGCGCTGACGGACATCGCCGCGGTAGATGCTGATGTAGGCCGGGTCCTTCTTGGAGAGAGTCCGCAGGCCGCAGGGTGTCAGCAGGTGCGTTGTCGCCGTCTTGAGGATGTCGACCCGGCGTTCGGCGGGCAGCACATTGTGGGCGAGTCCGAACGGAATGATCATGTTGGGACGAATGGCCCAGTCGGCCGTGCCGGGGCCATCGCGGTCCACGACGTCGGCGGCCCAGGCGCGACGGCCGGCGAAAAAGCGCGCGGCGACGGCGGCCTCGCAGCGCTTCGCCAACGTGCCGTACTCGAGTGCGAGGGGTTTCTCGCCCAAGGCTGCGGCGCGATCCGCCATCAGCTTGAGCGCGTTGAACCACAGGCCCTGAATCTCGATCGGCTTGCCGTGGCGCGGCGTCGGCACATGGCCGTCGATCTTCACGTCCATCCAGGTGAGCTGGCTGCCCTCGGTGCCGCCGCGCAGCAGTCCGTCGTCGTCCAGTCGAATGTCGTGCTTCGTGCCCGCGCGGTGGTGGGCGATGACGGACTTGAGCTTCTCCCAGCGCTCGCCGTGCACGAACTGCCCGTCGAACTCCGCATCGATGAGGAACGCGCGGTCGATCATCCACAAGGTGGCGTCGATGGTGTTGTAGAGCGGTGCGGTGTCGTCCTCGGGGAAGAGGTTCGGGATGAGTCCCTCGTCGAGGTGATCGAGGAAGTGGTCGAGCACCTCGGCCGCGAGCGCCTTGTTCCCCGTGGCGAGCAGCAGACCCGGCAGTGCGATCATCGTGTCGCGGCCCCAGTCGGTGAACCACGGATAGCCGGCGATGATCGTGGGACGACCCGACGACGACCGCACCAGGAACTGACGCGCGAACCCCGCCAGCATGATTCCATGACGCAGGAAGTCCTTCAGGTCTTCCAAGTAGGCGTCGATCTCAGCGGGGTCTTCGCGCGCATCGCCCGGAGGCACGGGTCCATCGATCCTATTCCATCCATCGTCGCTTCTTGAGGGGGCGTCCGACAGGCACGCCGGGTCCGCCGTCGTGGAGGCGACGAGCATGAATTGGCAGTCGCCTTCGAGATCGATGGCGATATCGGGTGCCCGCCACAGCGTCTCGGTCCACACGGCCTCGCACTCGTGCTCGAGCTCCAGGTCCACGTTGTCCAGTCGCACGGCTTCGCCTCGCAGGGCCATCGCCCGCGTGCAATGGATGTAGAGCGTCAACCCCTGATGGGTTCCCAACTCGATCAGGTGCGCATGGAGCTGCTTCGGCTCCGGAGCGAAGGGCAGCAGGGGATTGAAGACCATCTGCACCGCAACCCCGGGCTTGCACACAACCCGAATGGGAAACCTCAGTCCGGCGAACGGGGAGGCGAGAGCCTGAAACCTCTGCCCGTAGTCCTCGATGCCCGAGCCGTCGGGAATCCCGTTCGCGGCAGACCAGGCGCTGCCGGTCCAGACCGGCCAGGGGGAGATGCGCTGCCCGTTGACGATGAAGTGCTGATCGAATCCTGCCAGCAGGCGCACGCGGTCGCGCGGTGGCCGGCGGGCAACCCACAGTCCGTGCCAGCGCCGCCGGATGTGGTCATCCCAGCAACCACAGGCGAAGCCCCCTCGACCGTCGGTGACCAGCCATTCGTGGACCGGAGGTTCCATCGCGTTGCCTCTGCCGGGCATCGAGGCCCGATTCGCCGGTTGCCACCGGCGCGCGGGGCGGGGCATAGCCTGCCGCCGTTGGGCGCACTCATGACTCCCCCGGAGCCCGCAGGGCAATGACTCTCCGCATCTTCAACTCGCTCACCCGCCGCAAGGACGACTTCGTGCCCCTGGATCCGGACGGGCGACGGGTCAGCTTCTACAACTGCGGCCCGACGGTCTATGGCCCGTTCCACATCGGCAACGCCCGCAACTTCGTCGTCGTGGACGTGATGCGGCGCTGGCTCGAGCATCTGGGCTATACGGTCCACTTCGTCCAGAACATCACGGACGTGGACGACAAGATCATCGCGCGGGCGGCCGAGGAGGGCATCCCCCCGGGTCAGTTGGCCGAGAAGTACACGAAGCTGTTCTTCGAGCACATCGCGCTGCTGGGCGTGCGGCCGGCCGACGAGCACCCCCGCGCCACCCAGTACGTGGAGCCGATGATCGCCCTCGTCGAACGCCTGATCGCCGGCGGCCATGCCTACGCCTCCGAGGATGGCTCGGTCTGGTTCGAGGTGCGCTCGTTCGCCGACTACGGCAAGCTGTCGCGCAAGAACATCGACGAGATGCGCCAGGGCGAACGCGTCGACGAGGAGCAGCAGCGCCTGAAGCGCAACGCGCTGGACTTCTGCTTGTGGAAGGCGGCCAAGCCGGGCGAGCCGGCATGGGATTCGCCCTGGGGCAAGGGCCGCCCGGGATGGCACCTTGAGTGCTCCTGCATGGCGATGAAGTGCCACCATGCCGAGACGATCGACATCCACAGCGGCGGCGTGGACTTGCAGTTCCCGCACCACGAGAACGAGATCGCGCAAAGCGAGGCGGCCACCGGCCGGCCCTTCGCGCGCTATTGGATTCACAACGGCTTCCTGAACATCGACGGCGAGAAGATGTCGAAGTCGCTCGGCAACTTCAAGACGATCGACGCGCTGCTGGCGCTCTACGACGCGCTGACGCTGAGGCACTTCCTCGTGTCGGCCTCGTACCGTCGCGAGCTGGACTTCACGCAGGAGAACCTGGAGGCGGCGCGCAAGGCGACACGGCGCTATGCGGAGGCGCGGCGCGAGGCGGCCCGGGTGCTCGGTGCGGAGCCGGCGGCGGACGCCTGGAAGCACTCCGCCCGCGCCCGCGAACTCGAGGCCCGCTTCGCCGAGGCGATGAACGACGACTTCAACACCGCGCAGGCACTCGCCTCCCTGTTCGATCTGGTGACGGACTTGAACACGGTGCGCACGGCGGTCGAGCGCGGCGCCGGCGATCGGGGGGAACTCGAGGCGCTCGCCGCGCTGCTCGATCTCTTCCGCGGCATCCTCGGCACGACGGCCAACCTCGAGCCGGCCGAGGAGGCTGGACTCTCGGACATCTCGGGCCAACTCGTCGAGTTGCTCATCGACGTGCGCGCCAAGGCCCGCAGGGCGAAGATGTTCGAGCTCGCCGACGACATCCGCAATCGGCTGTCGGGCATGGGGATCGTGCTCGAGGACTCGCCCGCGGGGACGAAGTGGAAGCGGGGCGGTTAGTCGTTACAGCGTCTTGCAGTCTCTTGTGGCCGACGACGAAATGCCGAGAAGCGCATCGATAGGACGCATGAGTCCTATATGACCCATACCGCGTCGTGAGGTTCTGTGCGGCCGCCTCGAACGCGCAGGCGGTGGGGTGGCCACGAGTTTCCGAGAGATGCCGTAGTTGCTGGCCGCGCGCGGATCGGTTCAGTTGCCGGCCGCGACGGCGGTCTGGCGTTCGCGCCAGAATTCGCTGACGGACTTGAAGCCCTGGCGCGCGTAGTCGAGCGACTTGCCCAGAATGCGGGCGCCCTCCTGCGGCGCATGGAAGCCCATCGAGTTCTCGGCCTCGGCGAAGTCGAGCAGGAAGGTCGCCTTGCGCTGGAAGTCGCACGCGGCGGCCATCTCGTCGGGCGAGGCGCCGGCCTCCTGTGCCTCGACGATCGCGCCGACAAGGTCCATCAGCGCATCCATGGCGATGTTGCGCAACTCGTAGTGCCGGTCCTGGATTGCGTGGACTCGGTTGAGCAACTCCTCCTCGGGCACGCGGTGGCAGGTTTGGCAGGACGACGCGATGTTGAGCAGTGGGCTGCGCACGTGGTGGCTGCTGACCTTCATGGCGCCGACGCGCTCGTAGGGCATGTGGCAGTCGGCGCACGAGACGCCGGCCTTGGAGTGCACGCCCTGGTTCCACATCTCGAACTCGGGGTGCTGGGCCTTGAGCATCGGCGCGCCGGTCTTGGCGTGCGTCCAGTCCTTGAAGCCCACCTCGTCGAAGTACGCCAGAATGTCGTCGCCGCGCAGGCCCTTGTGCCACGGATAGGTGAGCGTCTTCTCGGCGCCCTTGAAGTAGTACTCGACGTGGCACTGGCCGCAGACGAACGAGCGCATCTCCTGGCGGGTGGCCATCAGGTTGACGTCGTAGTTCTCGATGCCTTCGGCGGCCTTGACGAGCTTGATGCCTTCCATGAAGGCGGGGCGGGTGATGCGCAGTTGCATGGTCTTGGGGTCGTGGCAGTCGATGCAGGCGACCGGATGCGAGACGTGGGCGCGGGCCTCGGGGTAGGGCAGGGCATTGAGCTTGTGGAAGCCCGCGACGATGTCGCCGTTGCCCAATGTCTTGTAGGCCTCGTAGGCGGAGGAATGGCAGTTGATGCAGGCGCCGGGCTGCGGCGCGGCCTCGTGGCGCTTGGTGAAGGACTGGTCCTCGAGCATGTAGGCGTGGCCACGTTCCTCGCGGAAGTCGTGGGCGAAGGGATAGCCGGCCCACATCGTGACCAAGCGCGGGTCCTCGACGAGCTTGGAGTAGGCGACGAACTTGCGGGGGTCGGCGTCGTCGGGCTCGCGCGGGATCGCCTCGCTGCCGCCGTAGCGGGTGCGCTCCATGTCAACCGTGCGCATGTAGGAGTCGTACTGCTGGGGGAAGTTCTTCGCCCAGATCGCCGGGTCGTAGGTTTCGTCGTCGATCTCGACCACGCGGAAGAACAGCGTCTTCTCCTCCTGCTTGTGCTCGAAGATCGTCAGGAGCAGGGCGGCGATCAGGGCCGTGACGAGCGCCGTGGCGCCGGCGGTGCCGACGAACAGCATGACCAGGCGACGACGTTCCTTGCGGGGTGCGGGGGTTTCCATCACGGGGTTCCTTTCCTCGTCAGTGCAGGTGTCCGACCGAGGCGTGGCAGCGCACGCAGGAGATGCTTTGCCAGGCGGCCGGGTCGGCGGCCGCGGCGGTGGGTTCGGCGGGGATCAGGGGATGCGCGTCGATGGCGTTGACGATGTCGGCGTGGCAACTGCGGCAGGTGCTCTCGGTCACGCGCAGGTTGCGGGCGTTGATGCGGATCGGCTCGTGGAAGTTGCCGGTCGTGAACGCCAGCGAGTGATAGTAGCCGTTGATCGCCTTCGTCATGTACTTGCCGAAGAAGTCATGCGGCGTGTGGCAGTCGTTGCAGGAGGCGACGTGCTTGTGGCTCGACTTGGTCCAACCGTCGAACTGCTCGCGCATGACGTGGCAGTTCATGCAGGCTGCCGGGTCGTTGGAGAGGTACGAGGCGCCCTCGGCGTAGTAGAACGTGTAGAGCCCCAGCCCCCCCGCCACCCCGAAGGAGATCCCAAGAAAGACTGCGATCAGCGCCCAGCGTTTCACGCGACTGTCCCCCTCGTTGCGCTTGCCGGGGTGTGTGTATATTCGGACGCCGAAGTCCGCAAGAGGAAACGACAAATCAGAGGTCTTGAGTCCCAATTGCGCGCTATCGCCTCCGAAGCACCACCGCCGTGAAATCGTCCTGCGGGCCACTGTGACTGGTGAAGTTCTCGATGACGGCCTCCAAGGCTTCGAGCAACCGGGCGGGGCCATCCGCTCCCCGTTCGCCGACGAGCGCTCGCAGCGCCTCCGAACCCCACTCCCGTCCCTGACTGTCGTTCGACTCCGGCAGGCCGTCGGTATAGAGGAAGAGCAGTTCGCCGGGCGCGAGGCGCGTGCGCACGGGAACGAATTCCTGCCCGGCCAGAATGCCGGCGGCGATGTTGGGTGGCACCTCGAGGAACTCGGCCCCGGTTGACGAGCGGCAGACAATCGGGGGCTCGTGGCCGGCGTTGGCCAGCGTCAACTCGCCAGTCTCGAGGTCGAGTGTGCCGAGCAACAGGCTGACGAAGGTCTCCTCTGGGATCGAGGCGACGAGCGCATCGTTGAGGCGCGCGGTGGCTTCGGCGAGTGCACGGGCGGTGCGGGGTGCCGTGCGCAAATGCTCGCGCAGGCGATCGATGTTCACCTTCAGCAGGGCGGTGACGAGTGCGGCCGAGACGCCATGACCCGAGACGTCGGCGACGAGGAAGCCGAGCATGTCGGGGCCGAGGGCGAACAGGTCGAACAGATCGCCGCCGATGCTGGCATGAGCGCGATAGACGGCCGCGGTTTCGACCCTATCGGGGAACGGAAACTCGTGCGGCAGAAAGCGCTGCTGCACCTGGCGGGCGAGGTCGAGTTGCTGGGCGAGGAGCCCTTCGCGGGCGTGGAGTTGCTCGACGGTGCGGGCGAGTTCGACGTTGCGGCGAACGACCTGCTCGTGGAGCTGGTCGGCGCGCCGGCGGTCGGTGACGTCGTTGACGAGCACGATAAGCCCTTCGCGGCCGTCGGGCGGGATGCGCGTCTCGAGCAGTTCGAGGTCGCGCGGCTGGCCGGCATGATCGATCGAGCGGGCGACATGGTGGAGCGTCTCGCCGGCAAGCACGCGCGCGATGTTGGCCGGCACGGTGGGGTGCAGCTCCTCGGGGACGACGACGGTGATGCTGTGGCCAACGAGTTCCTCGCGCGCGAAGCCCATGAACTCGCAGTAGGCCGGATTGGCATCGAGGATGATGCCCTCGGGGCTTTCGATGACGATGCCGGTGCGGGAGTGGTCGAACAGCGCGGCCATGATCTTGAGCTGGCGCAGGAGGTGGTCGGGGGACTCGACGCGGTCGAGCCCCTGAACCTCGGCAAGCAGGTTCCGCAGGCGGGACCAGTCGCCCGCCGGAGGCATCCTGCCGATGTCGTCCCTGCCGGAGGTCATGGGAGGTGAACCCGCCTTCTCCGATGGGGGGAGGGTGCCCGGCCGAACGTCGGAGGCCAATCCGATTCTGGCGCCCAACGAGTCCCGTCGAGCAAGGGTGCCACTTCTGCCTTGCCAGATTTCGGCTGTTGGCCCGAGGCTCGGTCGGCGGCCGCGGAGGCAATCCGACGCCGCGTTCGGCCCGACTCCACCGCCCGACCAGTCGCCCGCATGCCGACGACGCTGCCCGTTGCCGAACCCGAAACCCAGGGACAGATCGAAACCGCGCGCGAACCCGCTCCGCGCTACCACGTGATCCTGTTCGACGACGACACCCACACCTATGACTACGTGATCGAGATGATGGTCGTCCTGTTCGCCATGTCTGCCGAGGACGGCTTTCGCGTGGCGTACGAGGTGGACCACATCGGCCAGGCGATCGTCATGACCGTGCCGCACGAGGAGGCCCTAGAGGCCCGCCAGCGGATCATCACCTACGGGGCCGACCCGCGGATGCCGTCGAGCTCCGGCTCGATGGCCTGCATGATCGAGCGAGCCGCCGATTGAACGCCCCCCCCGCCAGTGCTCCTCCGGCCGTCGCGACGCGCCGCTCGGGGCGCCGCAAGCTCCTGCTTACGATGGTCCTGCTGCCCATTGTCGGCATCGCCGTCCTGCTGGCCGGTCCTGCCGAGGTGCATCAGGTCTGCCTGCGCACGCTCGAACAGCGGCAACAGACCTCCTGGGTCACCGGCTCGTTCGTCTTGCGCACCGGTCCGTGGGAGGCAGTCGCCGGATGGCCCGAAGTGGACCAACCGCACCTGCGGGACGCCCGGCTGCCGGGCGACCGCTCGCCGGCGCAGGACGCCGGGCTCGTCTGGCCCGAGGGCGCCGACCACCTGTGGGTCACAACGCGGCGGGCGATTCCGTTCGCGATGGTGTTCCCGATCGAGAACCGGCGTGCGCTGCCTCCGCGGCAACGCGCGATCCTCGAAGTGCAGTTGCAGGCGCGTGGACTGCTCGACCCGGCGAACCCGGCCGATGCGGCGTGCCTGCGCGAGTTGGCGGATGCGCTGCTGGACGGGGTGGTGTCGGCGGATGCGCTGGATCGGCGGGAGCGCCGGCGGCTGCGCGACCGCCCGGCCGCGGTGGGCGAACAACTCGCGGCGCGCCTGCTCGAGACGCTGGCCGCGACCCAAGCCACGCCCGACGCCGGCCGGGCCGTGTTGTGCGGCATGCCGGATTGACGAATCAGCTTTGCGGCGGCAGGACGACGCTGCGAGCCAGCGCCACCTCGGTGCAGGCCGTGAAGATCGGGCAGTGCACGCAGTCGCGCCAGACCTTGTGCGGCAGGTCGGCCTTGTCGATGGGACCGAAGCCCAGACGGGCAAACCAGCCCGGTTGGTCCGTCAGGACGAAGACCTTCTCGATGCCAAGGTGCTCGGCCTCGCGAATCTGGGCTTCGATCAGCAGCTGACCGACACCCTGACCGCGGCGGCCGTCCTCGACGACGACGGAGCGAATCTCGGCAAGGTCCGCCCAGTCGATGTGCATGGCGGCGGCGCCGACGACGTTCTCGCCGTCGAGCGCGACGACGAACTCGCGCAGGTTCTCGTAGATCTGGCCGAGGCTCTTGGGCAGCACGGGGGTGCGGGCGGCCCAGTAGGAGATGAGCCGATGGATGTGCGGCGCGTGGGCGACGCGGGCGTGCTCGATGCGCAACGACGTGGCGGTGGCCCGGTTCATTCGACACCCTCGAGGGGGATCGGCGGTTGAAGCGGGCGCTTCCTTGCCGCCGGGAACCGGAAGTCGGGGATATTGGCCGCTCGCGTCAAGGCCGAAGGTTGCGCCGGAAGGTTGTGCCGGGAGCCGCGTCCCGATTCGGGTGCGACACTACTCGACGATCCAGAGCGACTCGAGCACCGGCTTCGAGGTCTCGTTCCATGTGCCTGGGGTGCCGCGATCCTGCGCGTTGTATGGAGTCGTCGCGTTCCCCCATGTCTGCGTGGCGCCGCGAAAGTAGAGCCCCTGCATGGCGCGCGCGCTGGCGGGGCCGACCGGGCCAGCAGATCGATTCGCCGGCGCCATTCCCGCCGCACCGCTGTTGTACTCGATGCCGTCGATCTTGATCGAGCCGCGGTAGAGTTCGATCGTGTCCGCTCCGTTTGCCAGCCGGAATCCACTCGGGATCGCGTAGTCGACCGGCACGCCCCCATTCGTCGCAGGATTCGCGTCGAGCCCGAAGACGAAGTGGCTTTTCGGCGGCACCACGACGCCGCCGGTCCGCCGGAGGACATGAAGGTTGCTGCCCGAGTCGCGCAGAATCCATCCGTTCATGTCGACCGGACCGGCGGAGGCGTTGAACAGCTCGAACCACTCGCCGTCGGCGTCGGGAACGAGGGTCGGGTCGGGCTGGAACTCGGTGACGAACAGCTCGCCGTACCCGGCTTCCGACACGGGAATCGGGGCGAAGGCGAAGTCGACCACGACGGGCAAGTGGTCCGACGCGGTCTGGGTGTCGGTCGACTGGAGACCGAGCGACGCGAGTTGCGCGGCCGGGATCGTCAGCGTGTTGAGAACGAAAGCCTGCGCGACGTTCGCCACCGAGTCGGTGTAGTAGAAACGGTCCAGCCACGAGCCTGGATTCGAGCCGGCGCTGCTGAACGTATTGAATCGCATCGTGTAGGGATCGAGCGGCAGTGCCTCGCCGAGATCGGTGCCGTCCCAGTCGCCCTTGACCGGCGGGCCGAAGGTTGCGGTGTCGGCGATCGCACCGGTCAACAGGGTGGTGCGGGCGCCGGGCGCGGAACTGTCGTTGAAGTTGAAATCGCCGACGACGGCCATCGGCGTGCCCGTGGGCAGCGTGATGTTGCCGCCGGGTTGTCGGGCGTCGCCCATCCACGCCGCGATCGCGTCGGCGTGGCGCTGGCGAAACGCGTCGCGGTCCGTCCCGGCGCAGCAGGCGAAGTGAACCGCCATGAAGTACAGGTCCACCGGATAGGTTTCGTTCGGCAGGTCGATCAGGGCGATCGTCGTGCCTCGAAACGAGGAGGCGGGGAAGGTGTCCCGACGTCGCAGGCTCTGGGGCCAGCGCGACGCCACGACATTGACGTTGAAGCCATCGCTGAGGCCTTCGTAGGTGTGCCAGGTGCCGCCGAGAACGCGCTCGAGGGTTGTCTTGAGCGTCGCGCCGATGCCCGGGTCCATCTCCTGGTAGGAGATGACATCGGGTTGTATTGCCGTCAGGATGCGTTCGTGCGCGGCGGTCTGGGCCGACGTGCCTGCCGGGAAAGCATTGAGGACGTTGTAGGTGAGCACGCGCACATAGGCCGGATTGTCTTTGGCCAGATCTCCGGCCCACGGATCGAAAGGCCACGCCGATGCCGGAAGAGCCAGGCTGAGTGTCAGGATCAGCGTGTGTCGCACCGCCACCTCCCGCTCGATCGAACCGTCGCGCCACAGGGTTCGTCCGCAGTCGCCCGCCTGCAACCGCGAAACGCGATGCAGGGCAGACAACAGAACCGGCCGCCGGGAGCGAACTCCGCGGCGGCCGAAAGGACAAGGGACTGCGATCGTCGTCAGTACATCGGCCAGGTCGAGACGTTGGAGGTCTGCAACGGCGAGACGCCCGGCGTCACTCCGTCGGGGTTGACCAAGTCGTTGTTCGTGTAGGTTGGCACATTGGCAATGGCCAGACCGCGCCAGGAGGAACTCGCCTCGGTGGCGCCGTTGATCTCCATCGTCTCGTCGGTGCCGCCGACGCCGTTGCCGCCCGAGCTCGGCTGGCCGGGTTCGGCCGCACTGATGCGATAGATCGCCGCGAATGTTCCGACGCTGAGATTCGTGTGCGAGCCGCCATCGACCTGGTAGCCCGGCGCGTTGACGCCCGTCTTCGGCGCGATCAGGTTTCCGCCGGTCGGGTTGCCCCACGAGACCATGTCGATGTCCACGACGTTGTTGGACGCGTTGCCGTCCCAGTAGAAGAGGACGGAGAATTCGCCGTTGGCGGCGGCGGCATTCGTGCGGCTGAAGTTCGTCTGGGCGTTGGCAGTCTCGAGGGTGTGGAAGTTGCGCATGCGCTCGACGCCGACCGGCGGCGTCGGCCCCACCTGGAAGAGCTGCGGGTTGCCCGGCAGGGAGGTGAAGGTCGCCAGATTGCCGTCGAGGTAGTCTGTCAGGAAGCGGCTCGCCAGGGCCGTGACGACGACGATGCCGTTGGCCGGAATCGACGAGCCGATCGGGAAGCCGATCAGGTGGTCCGAGTCGGCCGTCGGCAGCTTGTTGTCCGTCGCGGTCGTGAAGGTCCAGTAGGAGTTCACGTCGGTGATGTAGTAGTTGTCGAGGCTGACCGCAAAGTTGTTGGGATTGTAGATTTCCATCCACTCGCTGGAGTCGTTGGACGCCTCCGGGTTAATGCAGTCGATGATCACCTCGGAGATCAACAGCTTGTGCGGCTGGGCCTGGACGGCGGTACCGACGAGGCACAATGCCCCAGCGGCGAGCAGTGACAAATGCTTCGGTTGCATTCGGGGAACCCCCTTACGAAAGTTGGGCCGGCGGCAAGTCCCCTAAGTGATTCTTTGATCGGACACAAGGGATTTTGGGGACACCCTCATCATCTCTTGAGGGTGTCCGCCGAATGCCCGATGCCGAGCCGGGGTCAGCGCGCCCAGACCGGCGGGCCGAAGTGGGCTTGCAGGTCCGCCGCGACCATGCCGATGAAGGCCGCCACGAACAGGACGGTCACGATCCAGAGGAAGAGGACAAACGGCCGGCGGCGGATCGGGATCATCAGCGCTCCGACGAGAATCGCCTGGGCGGACGCCAGGGCGAGGCTGGCCGGCGCGCTCCAGGAGAGTCCGCCCCGCAGCAGGACGATCTGGACCAAGGCGACCGCCAGCAGGCCGATGGCGACCAGAAAAGTCAGGCCGGAGGAGGCAGGGGGCGGCAGGGCGTCGTCGGGTGTCTCGGGCGAGGTCATGGCGGCGGGCTCCGGAAGTCAAACGGTGACGGGTCGGCGGGGCGTGCAGCCCACCATTTTCATGTCCGTCTCGACCCAGGTGCGGATGAGGCGGGCGAGCTTGCAGTAGTAGACCGGGGCGTCGTGACGCTCGACGGCGTCGGCAAAGCGGGCGGGCCAGCGACCCGCATGGTCCTCGAGAAAGCGCTTCTGCGCGTGCCGGACAACCTCGAGGTGCTCGGCGTCCTCGCGGTCGAGCGCGATGGCCTCCTTGAGACCGAGGAAGTGCAGGAATTCGAGTTCGAGACGCACATGGTCGCATCGCTCCGATCCCGTCTGGGAAACCTCGAGCCCAAACGCGCGGTAGAAGCCCTGGACGTCGGCGAGCTGCACGGTGTCGAGCAGCGACTGCTGCGGCCACTCCTTGAGGTACTCGATGGCGTAGGGCGTGACCGTCATGGGCCCGTGCGAGTCGAAGAGCTGGTGGAAGTCGCGACGGTGCTGCTCGAGAGTGGGGAGTTCGTCCTCGGCAAGCAGGTCGTCCGGCGTGACGGCAAGCGCATGCGCGGCGGGCAGGAACTCCTCGCGCAGCCAGGCGTGCTCCGTTTCGTCGGGCGGACGGAGCGCGCGGGCCAGCAGGCCGTAGACGCGCGAGCGCAGTGCGGCCTGTTCGAGTGCGGTGGGCGTGTCGGTCATGGAAGAACTCCTCTCGGGGACATGCGGCTCACTTCGGCGCCGGCTCGACGTGCAGCGGCATCCACTCCATGCGGATGGACTTCAGGCCATTGACCTCGCGGGCGATGCCGTTCCAGACGGCGAAGTTGACGGCCGTGGTCTCGCCGGGTCGGAACGCGGGATCGGTGGGATCGTCCGTGGCCAGGTCATGCACGAAGACGACGTGCCAGTGGCCATCGGCGTGAACGCCATGGGCGGCGATGTCCTGGCGCACCTGACGGGTGAGAGTACCCCAGCCGGCGGCGACGAACTTGGCGGCGCTGGTCTCGGGCACGGGACGGTCGAACATCCCGCGCGGCAGCGTGTCGAACGACGTGGCGGCGACGAGCAGGCTTTCGGGTGCGGGCTGGCGACGCAGACGGTCGCCGGCGCCGGCCTGCCAGTCGGCGCGCCACTGCCAGATGGCGACCGGCTTGTCGCGCTCGCCCATCAGCGGCGATGGCATCGTCGTGGCGCCGCGGCTCGGGAACTGCATCGCCACCGAGTCTCGATAGGTGTCCACGCCATTCTCCATGTCGGCCGTGTCGTCGCGCCACTGCAAGTGGAAGGCAATCCGGCGCCCGTCATGCGCGGCGCGGAAGTGCAACCGGCCGACCGCTCCCCCGCCGAACGGCAGCACGAGCCGCTGCGGCACGAGGCCAACGACCTGTGCGGGCTGCGCGGCCCAGAAGGGGTCCGTCGGATCGAGCGGCAACGCGCCCGCAACATAACGCGCGGTGAGGCGGTCGGACTCGGGAAGCTTCTCGATCTCGAGCGGCGTCCACGAAGTCGAGACCGACTTGAGCCCGTTGACGTCGCCCTCGGATCCATTCCAGACGGCGATGTTGACATGCGTGGATTCGCCGGCGACGAAGACCGGTTCGTGCGGCATGACGCGACCGAGCGGACGCTGGAAGACCACAGCCCAGACGCCGTCGCGGTGATTGCCGCGCGCAGCGACGTGGTGCGCGGGCTGCCGCGTCAGCGTGCCCCAGCCCTCGGAGAGATACTCGACGCATGCAACGGCCGGCGCGGGCGGTTGCGCGAAGCCACGCGCGACCAGTTCCGAGTTCGGCGGATACCATGTCGCCTCGGCCGCAGATGCCGTGGGCGCAGGATCCTGCCAGTCGGCGCGCCAATGCCAGATGGCGACCGGCTTGCCGCGCTCGCCCATGAGCGCCGACGGCGGCGTCGGCGAACCGGCCAGCGGGAACTGGAGCGCCGCGCCGTCGCGATACGCATCGACGGCGCGCGCGCTGTTCACCGAGTCGTCGGCCCACTCGAGCCGGAAGGCGATCGTATCGCCATCGTGCAGCGCACGCAGCGAGACCTCGGCGACCGATCCGCCGCCGAAGGGCAACGAGACTTCCTGCGGCCCGAGGAGCACGGGGAGCTCCGGCGCGTTGGCCCACGCGGCATCGTGCGGGTCCGCCGGCGGCGGAACGGCGATGAAGCGTGCCAGCAGCGCGGGCGGCGGCACGGGCGCCGGCGTCGCGCGGGCGATAGGCGCGGGAGGCGCGACGCGCGTCGGCGCGGGCTTCAGCGCCATCTGCGTCGAATAGCCCAGGATCAGGAAGTTGAGCACGAAGACGGCCGCGACGGCGGCGAGCACCAGGCCGACCGGCGTTGCTTTGGGCGTGGGGGCAGAGGGGGGCGTCATGATGCTCCGGTCCCGGGGTCAGGTGGTGTCGAGGCGAACGACGTCGTACTGCGGATCGTAGGCGGGGCGCACGACGAGCGGCTCGGTGATCGGCACGCGGGCGACTTCCTTGCCGTCGCGGCGATAGCCGTGGGCCCAACCGTCACGCACGTCGAAGCGCGTCATGATCTGATTCGTCGAGCCGAACAGCAGGAGAAGCCCTTGCAGCTCGGGATCGTTGGGCAGCTCCTCGCGGTAGATGCGCAGCGCGCGCGTCACACCCGGTCCGAACATCTGACGCAGGAAGGGCTCCGGCACCGTCATCGGCGGGATGTAGTACACGTTGGGCAGCGTGCCGAACTGCGGATAGATCGGCAGCGCGACCTTGCGGACGTGCACGAGGTAGTCCATCGGGTTGTCCTCGCGCGCCTGCTCTGGCGGGCTGATCCAGCCCTGAATGCGAATCTTGCCGATGCACTGCTCGATGCACTGCGTGGCCAGGCCCGCTTCGGCCTTCGGATAGCAGCCGATACACTTCTCCGAGCGGCCCGTCTCCGAGTTGAACATGGCCTTCTTGTACGGGCAGCCCTTCACGCACTGCTTGTAGCCGTGGCAGCGCTCCTGATCGATGAGCACGATGCCGTTGTCCGGACGCTTGTAGATGGACTGACGCGGACAGTTGGCAAGGCAGCCGGGGAAGCTGCAATGATTGCAGATGCGCGGCAGGTAGTAGAACCAGACGGGATGGGCGACCTCGTCGATGTGGTAGCCGCCGACGAGCGGTTCGCCGGCCATTTCGTCCTCGCCGCAGTTGGGGTAGGACCAGTCCTCGAGCGTGGGCAGGAAGCCTTCAACAGTCTGGCCGTTCTCAACGGCCTTCTCGAAGATCGTCTTGCCGACATAGCGGTCGCCCTCCCAGGACGCGCCGCCGATCATGTCCAGGACCTTGAGGTCCCACTGGAGCGGGAAGCTGCCGTAGGGCTTGGACTCGACGTTGTTCCAGAGCATGTACTCCTGGCCGCGACCGGAGGTCCATGTGGTCTTGCAGGCGATCGAGCACGTCTGGCACGCGATGCACTTGTTCGTGTCGAAGACGGCGGAGAACTGCTTGTCGGGCCGGCCGGGCTCGTAGGGGTATTCCATCTCGCGGCCGATTTGCCAGTTGTAGACCTTGGGCACGGGAATCACCTCCAGCGGGATCAGGACACGAAGCTGCCTGCGATGTACTTGCGAACGGTTTCCGTCTCGTAGCCCGGGCGCATGCCCTGACGGGCACGCGGCCAAAGCCCACCCTCCGGAGCGCCGTCCTCGGCCTTGGTGAACTTGACGAACGACTCGCGCGGCGCGCCGTTGGCGCAGTGCACGTCAGGCGAGAATCCGGTTGAGATGATCTGGCCGAGGTAGTCCTTCCGGACGAGCGTGTCGGTCAGCAGCGTCGGGCGCAGCCAAGTGCGCGTGCCGCTCTGGTGGCCGCCGAAGCGATACATGGATTGGTAGCCCGTGGCGGCGCTGCGTGCCAGGCCGTCGGCGCGTGTGGCCTGCGCCTTCACCGTGCCGAACGAGGCCATGTACATGTTGAACCACGTGCGCGTGACGCCGCGCGGGATGCCCGGGAAGTAACGCAGCCGCAGCATGCAGCGGGCGACCTTGTACTCCTCGGGGCGTTCCTGCCAGCCACGGAAGGGCAGCGTCTCCGGGTTGCCGTCGATCCAGACGTAGTCGCCGTCGTCGAGACCGAGTTCGCGGGCGTCGTGTGGGTTCATCTCGACGTAGCCCTCGCCCACCCACGGCTTGCGCTTGTCGTGCCGATACATGTCGCCGAACGGACCGAAGTGCAGCGACATGAAGTCGATGTCCACGCCGAAGGTGTGCACCGCATGGCGGTACTTGGGCGTCAGCCAGATGTGCGTGTAGCCCTGGCCCATCATGGGATGCTTCGTGAGCATCAACTCGTCGACCGTGCGGACGACATTGCGCACTTGCAGCGTGTCGCCGCTCATGTCGGCGGAATCGAAGCCGTACTGCTCGGGCGTCGTCGGGTGGATCGACGGATGCGGCTGGGCGACGATGGCGTTGGGTTCGTAGAAGGTCGAGTCGACCGGCTCGCGGTAGACGGGCAGGTTTTCGCCGTGCTCGAGGAACTCCTTCTCGTCGCGGTAGAACTCGAGGCGGCCGGTGCGGGTGTACCAAGGCCGGGACTCGATGCTCTGGCGGTGGCCAATGTACTTCGGATACGTCGGCCCCATCATCATGGCGGGGATGCCCTGCTTGCACTGCTCGACAAGGTCGTCGACGCGGTAGCCCTTGAACATGTTGCAGTGGTCGAGGATCCGCTGGATGTAGGGCTTTGCGCGGTGGGTGTCGGAGATGAAGGCCCAGTAGTCGGCGCAGCGCGTGTCGCCGGTCAGGCGCGCCAGCTCCTGCGCGACGCCCTTGTAGACCTCGGCGTTCGACCGCGTGTTGTGGATGCGCGGAATCTCGCCCAGCGGCATCACCTGCATGAAGGGGTTCGTGCAGGACTGCGTCACGTCGTGCTGGCGGTACTCGGCCCAACTGTCGATCGCGAAGACGATGTCGGCGTACTCGCACGAGCCGCTCCACCACCACTCGTTGACGAAGACGCACTCGATCATGCGGCCGTACTCGGACTTCGCGCGGTAGTCGGGATGCCGCAGCAGGTTCATCACGACGTCGAAGTGGCCCTTGGAGTTGCCGAGCAGCGAGTTCGAGCCGGCGAACCAGAGCGACTTGGTGGGCGTCGGCATGTGGGTGTCGCCGGTGAAGTTGCGGCCGTGCACGCGCAGCGGGCGGTCGCAGTGCGAGTAGAAGTGCGCCGACTGCATGGAGAAGAAGGTGCGCACGCGGGCCGGCGTGTCGGGATCAAGGTTGATGTCGAAGGGATTCTCGCCGACGTACTGGGGGATGCCGTTGAAGTAGGCGGAGCGATAGTTGCCGGCGTAGCTGCCGACGTTGCCGCCGGGGAATCCGACGTTGCGCGTCAGCGCCGCCACGAGGAAGATCGCGCGGTCCTTCAGGTCCGCGTTGAACATCTGGTTGGGCCCCATGCCAGTGGCGAAGAGGACGCGCTCGGGGTGCGCGGCGCATTGGCGCGCGAGGCTGCGGATCGCCGAGACGGGCGCCCACGTCACGCGCGAGGTCGCCTCCGGCGTCCAGGTGTCGTCGAGGTGCTGGCGGACGAGCGAGAAGACCGTGCGGACGGCAACGGACTCGCCGTCGATCGTGACAGTGAACTCACCCTCGAGAGCCGGGTCGATCGTGTCGCCGGGGAAGTACTTGCCGACCTCGTCGCGGTTGACGGCCACGGGGGCGTTCGTGCGCTTGTCCCACATCAGCAGGTCGCCCCACTTCTCGCGCAGCTCGGCCGTGACGGCGCCGAACTCGCGATCGACCTTGTAGGCCGGCGGCAGGTCGCCGCGTGTGGAAGCAACCTCGGTGCGTTCGAGCGTCTTGTTCGTGTAGCCCGGCAGCACGTCGCCGGCGCGCACCAGCGTCCCGGTGTCCGTGCGCACCAGCAGCGGCAGGTCCGTGAACGACTTGACGAAGTCCTCGTCGTACAGCTTCTCGGCGATGATGACCTGCGCCATGCCGAGCGCCAGCGCCGGGTCGGTGCCCGGCCGCACGATCACCACCTCGTGCGCCTTCGCCGCCGTCGCGTTGTAGTCCGTCATGATCGCGATGACGCGCTTGCCCTTGAGCTTGGCTTCGGTGAGCCAGTGCGAGTCGGGCATCTTGGTGCACAGCCAGTTCATGCCCCAGCAGATCACGACGTCGCAGTACTCGGTGTTCGACAGGTCGAAGTCGACGGTCTGCTGGCCGGTGACCATCGGGTGCCCGGGCGGCAGGTCGGTGTGCCATGAGTAGTTGTCGAACCCGATGCCGCCGCGAGCCGCGTCGGGGCCGACGCCGCGCACGTTCGCATCGACGAGGGCCATCATGTTCGCCATGCGGTAGAGGCCGAAGAGCTTGATCGGACCGAGCGCCGGCATGCCGCCGCGGAACTTCATACAGCGCGTGCCCGCCCCGCCAGCCTTGGCAACCATCGCCTCGTCGTAGCCCTGGCGCGTCAGCATCGCCGCGCCCTCCTTGCCCGAGTAGCGCCGGGCCGTCTCGTGCAGCCCCTTGGCCGCCAGCGCGAACGCCTCCTCCCAGGTAACCTCGATGTACTCGTCCTCGCCCCGGCGGAACATCTCGGCCGGCGGCAGGCCGTTCGCATCGCGCGGGAACCCCTGCTCGACCCACTGCTTGTAGCCCTTGCGCACCATCGGGTGCTTCACGCGCCGGTCGCCGTGAATGCGCCGCGGCAGGATCGTCCCCTTGTTGCAGATGCGCGGATCCCAGCGCTGGCTCGCCTTCGTCCCGTACAGGTCCGTCGCTTCGTGATAGCGCATCGACGGCCCCACGCGCACCACGACGCCGTTCTTCACCTCCGCCCGCAGCAGGCAGTTGTGCGTGCAGTTCGGCGTGCACATGAAGTAGTAGGACTGGTCGGGCTGGAAGATGTTGCGATACACCTTCTCCCAGTCGCGGTTGGGATACGACAGCAACGGGTTCTCGACGCCCACGGCCGGTTGCAGGCCGTCGAGCGCATAGCCCAGTTGCAGGCTGCCGACGGCGACCACCGCGCCGCCGAGCGACCACTTCAGGAACTTTCTGCGCGTCACGTTCACGCCGGGCACCTCCCAGACAGGATCGTTCGACCGCCGCCCATCAGGACGGACCGTACAAGAATGGGACCAGCACCAGCCACAAAGCCGCCATCATCTGGTAAGCGGCACATGCCAGGAACAATGCCACGCGCGGCACATGGCCCAGCGGCCCGCGCAGCAGCGGCACCGCCAGCGCCCCGAGCACCACGAGCCCGCCCGCCACGAGCAATCCGTGCAGGCCGGTCAGGATCATCAGCCACGTCGGAAAGCGATTGGGCGCCGCCATCAGCACCTCCGGAATCGGCCCGGTGCCGTCGAAGGCGTGCGCGGCGCGGTAGCGCTCGCTCAGCCCGGAGGGCCCCACCGCAGCCGGCGGGACTGCCGAGCGATGGCGCTCGAAGACCGGTGCTGCGGGCGTTGTCGCCGCAGCGACATTTCCGGCGCCGGCCTCGGCGGCCAGACGCTCCTCAAGGAACGCGGCGATGTCGCCGAGGTCGCCGTCGGTCAGCATCGGATTGCCGCCGCGTGCCGGCATCACCATGCGCATGAGGCTGCGCGGATCGGTTGGCTGGCGACCGGTGCGCAGGAAGGCCACCATGCCTTCGGCGTCGAGTTCCTTCAGGAAGGCGCTGCCGGCCAGCGGACTGCCCAGACGCGGCACGCCTTCGCCTTGCCGACCATGGCAGGCCGCGCACGTCGCGCCATAGAGCTCCGCCCCGCGCGCCGCATCCGGCGCCTTCACCAACGCGGCGCCCGCCGGCAACTCGACCGGCTGCGCCGCCAGACGCACCCACTCGGCGTGCTCGCGCCCCATGCGGACGCCCTCAATCACACGCACGGCCACGAAGTCCGCGCCCGCCACCACCGTCACCGCCAGCAACACGGCCGCCTTTGCCCGCTCGTCACACAACGCCGCCCGAACCGCCAACGCCGCCGTCAGCGCCCCGACCAGCAGCGCCGCCGTCGACAGCATCGGCCAGCCGGACTCGACCAGCGCCGTCGCGGCCGCGAACTCCACCGGGTGGTAGAACCGCGCCACTACCACCGCCAGCACGCTGACCAGCGCCACGCCCGCCCAAATGCCCGCCAGACCGACCAGGCCCGCATCCACGAGCAGCGCCGGGGGCCGGACGGAGCACAGCAGGCAGGTGGGGCGGGAGGAGGAGGTCGCCATGGGGAGGGCTGCCGGTGAGGGGTGGTCGAAGTCGTTGAGCGTGGCCGAAGCGTGCTCAAAGGATTTCTGGATGTCAATGTCGTTTTGTCTTGCACTCCCGGCTTTTTTTGTGCCCGACTCTCGACACTGCGACGCTGCGAGGTGCGCCACCCCGGACCCACCGGAACAGGCCCCTGCGAGCTTTCCGTCGATCATGGTTGTCTTTCGAAGTGGACGAATCGGATCAAGTACGGCGCGGCCGTCGTGCTGCTCGGCGCCCCGGTCTATCTGGTCGCCCTGGTCTGGTACGGCGGCTCCCCGATGACCCTGGACGTGGGCTACGCCCCGATCCAGCCGGTGCCCTTCAGCCATGAGGTGCATGCCGGCCAGCTCGGGCTGGACTGCCGCTACTGCCACAGTTCGGTCGAGCGATCCGCCCATGCCGGCATCCCGCCGACGTCGACCTGCATGAACTGCCATGCCTCGATCGGCACGACCGTCGAGACGCTCGACCTCGTGCGGACCAGCTTCGCCGAAGGCACCCCGATCCCTTGGATCAAGGTACACGACCTGCCCGATTACGCCTACTTCGACCACTCGGCGCACGTCGCCGCCGGCGTCGGCTGCGCCTCGTGCCATGGCCGGGTGGACCAGATGGGAGTCGTCACGCAGGTGCAGCCCCTGAGCATGGGCTGGTGCCTGGACTGCCATCGCGACCCGACACCGCACCTGCGGCCACCCGAGGCCGTCACGCGGATGGACTGGGTGCCCACGGACGGCTGGATGTCGCTGGGCAGCGGCCAAGCCAGCCACCCCGGCGTCTTCGCCTCCACCGATTGTTCCACGTGCCACCGATGAGAGAGCCCATGGATTCCTACCCCGACACCTGGCGAAGCTTGGAAGATCTGGAAGGCACGATGCCCGAAGGGGTCGGCGACGACGACCCGGCGACCTTCCCGCGGCGGCGCTTCCTGGCGCTGCTGGCCGCGTCGGCGGCCTTCACTGGATTGGCCGGCTGTCGCTGGCCCGAGCAGAAGATCGCCCCCTACGCCCATCGCCCGCAGGGCACCGAGCCGGGCGTGCCGCGGCACTTTGCCACGAGCATGGACTTCGCCGGCGCAGCGCGGCCGCTGCTGGTGACCTGTCTGGACGGCCGGCCGATCAAGATCGAGGGCAACCCGGGCCATCCGGCCGCGCGGGGCGCCTCGGACATCTTCGCACAGGCCAGCCTGCTCGAGTTGTACGAGCCGGACCGCAGCCGCGAGCCGCGCCACCGCGGCGCCCCGGCCGCATGGGAGGACTTCGACGCCTTCGTCGCCGAGGCCCTTGCGGCCCGTTCACGCGACGTCGGCCGTGGGCTCGTGGTGCTGGCCGAGCCAAACACCTCGCCGACCACCGCACGCCTGCGGGCCTTGTTCGCGCGCCGCTTCCCCCGGGCCACCTGGATCGACTGGGATCCCGCCTCGCGCGAGGCCGAGCGCGCCGGCGCCCGCATGGTCTTCGGGCCCAAGGCCCCCCGCGCCCTGTATGATCTCGCACGCGTGCGTGTGCTCGTCTCCATCGAAAGCGACCTGTTCTCCGGTCATCCCGACGCGCTGCGCCACACGCGCGACTGGGCCGACGCCCGCGAGCCCGGCCCGAATGCGCCGCCGCGCCTGTACGCGCTCGAGTCGGCGTATTCGCTCACCGGCACGATGGCCGACGAGCGCCTGCCGCTGCGCCCGGCCGAGGTCGAAGCCGCGATGCTGGCTCTGCTGGCGCGCATTGCCGCTGCCCGCGGCATCTCCCTTGCGACCGAAGCGGGCACCGCGACGCCATCGCACGAGATCGAACGCATCGCACGCGATCTGCTCGACGCCGGCCCTCAGGGGCTCGTCGTCGCCGGCCCCACGATGCCGCCGGCGGTGCACGCGGCCATCGCCGCGATCAATCACGCGCTCGGCAGCGACGCGACCTGCTGTCGCTGGATTGCGGATCCGCAGGCGGCGGAGACGGCAAACGCCTGGGAGCGCCTCGACGCGGCCCGCGCGGCTGGCCCCGTCGAGTGCGTGCTCGTGCTGGGCGGCAACCCGGCCTACGACGGACCCGCGGACCGCGACCTTGCCGGGATGATTCGCTCGGCGCGCGCGTCGATCCGCCTCGGGCTTCATCACGACGAGACGTCGGAGTTGTGCCAGTGGCATGCGCCGCGGGCGCACTTCCTTGAGTCCTGGGGGGACGCAACGGGCTGGGACGGATCGCGGTGCGCGGTGCAGCCGATGATCGCTCCGCTGTACGAAGGGCGCACGGTGGACGAGTTCCTTGCGCGAGTGCTCGGCCTTGAGAAGACCTCCGGGCACGAACTCGTGCAGGAAACGTGGGGACGACCCGAGGAGTGGACCGAATGGTTGCGCACCGGATTCGTCGCCGCACCGGACGCGCCGCGCTCCGTCCCGGCCCCTGATCCCGCCGGCATGGCGGAAGCCGTCGGCCTGCTGGCTCGCGCGAGCGCCGGCGCGTCGGCGCTCGAGTTGCTCTTCCGCCCCGACGGCAAGGTCCACGACGGACGATTCGGCAACAATCCGTGGCTGCAGGAGTTGCCCGATCCGCTGACGAAGCTGACGTGGGGCAACGCGGCGTTCGTGGACCCGACGACGGCGGCGCGCGAGAAGCTGCGCACCGGCGACATGATTGAACTCGCCGCGGGCCGCGGCCGCGTCACGCTGCCGGTGTACATCGCGCCGGGACAGGCCGAGGGCACGGTAATTGTGCCGCTGGGCTATGGCCGGACGATGCCCGGCGCCGCAGTGAAGGACATCGGCTGGAATGCGTATCCGCTGCGCACGAGCGCCGCGCCATGGCGTGCCAACTCGGCCACGATGCGACGCGTCGGCGGACGCTATCGTTTCGCCTGCACGGCGGACCACTTCCTGATCGACGAGCTGGGCCGCAAGGAGGCGCAGCGCCGCGGCAAGACACTCGTGCGCGAGGCGACGTATGCGCGCTTCGCCGCCGAACCCGCCAGCGTCGCGGCCCCCAAGCACGCGCCCAAGCAGGTCGCCCTCTGGAAGCCCTTCGAGCACGACGGCCATCGCTGGGCGATGACGATCGACCTGAACCGCTGCAACGGATGCGCGGCCTGCGTGCTCGCCTGTCAGGCGGAGAACAACGTGCCGATCGTCGGCCCGGACCAGGTGCGCCGCGGGCGCGAGATGCACTGGCTGCGCATCGATCGCCTGTATCGCGGCGACGTCGCCAACCCAAAGGTGCGGCACCAGCCGATGACCTGCCTGCACTGCGAGAACGCGCCGTGCGAGCAGGTCTGCCCCGTGGCGGCGACCGTGCACAGCCGCGAGGGCGTCAACGAGATGGTCTACAATCGCTGCATCGGCACGCGCTACTGCTCGAACAACTGCCCGGTGAAGGTGCGGCGCTTCAACTACTACGATTACTACGGGCGGCTGGACGAGATCGAGAAGATGCGGATGAACCCGGAGGTGTCGGTGCGCGCGCGCGGCGTGATGGAGAAGTGCTCGCTGTGCATCCAGCGTATCCAGCAGGCGCGCATCGCGGCGCGGCGCGAGGGGCGGACGCTGGCCGGAGCCGACATCCTGCCCGCCTGCGCGCAGGCCTGCCCGGCCCGCGCCATCCAGTTCGGCGACCTGTCGATCGAGGGCGACGACTTCGTCCGCCGCTTCACCGGCCCCCGCGCCTACGAGATCCTCGAGGAACTCAACCTCAAGGCCCGCGTGCGCTACCTCGCACGACTCGAGAATCCCCATCCCGACACGACACGCGAGGCCGATACCCGATGAGCCTCCTGGCATTCGATCCCACGCGCGAACCGCTGCACAACACGACCGACAACCCGGCCGAGCACGCGCCGCTGCTCCCCCACCACGAGACCTACGGCTCGCTCACCGACGCCGTCTGCTCGATCGTCGAGAAGCCGGGCCCGACGCGCGCCTGGTACATCGCCTTCGGCGTCTCGCTCGTCCTCGCGCTGATGTTCGTCCTGCTGATCGTCCACATGATCGTATCGGGCATCGGCGTGCTGGGGAACAACAACCCGGTGGCGTGGGGCTTCCCGATCGTCAACTTCGTCTTCTGGGTCGGCATCGGCCATGCGGGGACGCTGATCTCGGCGATTCTGTTCCTCTTCCGCCAACGCTGGCGCACGAGCATCAACCGCTTCGCCGAGGCGATGACGATCTTCGCCGTCGTGTGCGCCGGCATCTTCCCGGCCATTCACGTCGGCCGCATCTGGGTGGTCTACTGGCTGTTCCCGCTGCCGAACCAGATGCAGATGTGGCCGAACTTCCGCAGTCCACTGCTGTGGGACGTCTTCGCGGTCAGCACCTACTTCTCCGTGTCGGCGATGTTCTGGTACATGGGCATGGTGCCGGACATTGCGACACTGCGCGATCGGGCGCGGACGCGGCTGCGCGCGACGATCTACGGCGTGCTGGCGCTGGGCTGGAACGGCTCGCAGCGCCATTGGCACCGCTTCGAGGTCGCCTATCTGCTGCTGGCCGCGCTGGCCACGCCGCTGGTGCTCAGCGTCCACTCGGTTGTCAGCTTCGACTTCGCGGTCTCGCAGCTCCCGGGCTGGCACACCACCGTCCTGCCGCCCTACTTCGTCGCTGGCGCCATCTTCAGCGGCTTCGCGATGGTCGTCACGCTGCTTGTTCCCTGCCGCCAGTTCTTCGGCCTGCGCCATGTCATCTCGATGCGCGTGCTCGAGAACATGAACAAGATCATTCTCGCCACCGCCTTCATGGTTGGCTATGCCTACGTCACCGAGATCTTCATCGCGGCCTACGGCGGCCATGAGATCGAAACCTTCACGTTCCTGAACCGTGCGTTCGGCCCGTCATGGTGGGCCTTCTGGATCATGTTCACCTGCAACGTGATCGTGCCGCAGGTCTTCTGGTTCAAGCGCATGCGGACGAACCTGCTGGTGATGTTCGTCGTGGCGATCCTGGTCAACGTCGGCATGTGGTTCGAGCGGTACGTGATCGTGATCACGTCGCTGAGCCGCGACTTCCTGCCGTCGAGCTGGGGGCAATTCGCCCCGACCTGGGTGGACTTCGGAATGATGCTCGGCAGCTTCGGCCTGTTCTTCACGCTGTTCCTGCTGTTCCTGCGGTTCCTGCCGATGGTGGCGATGGCGGAGGTGAAGTGCGTGATGCCGCCGGCGCGCCGGGCGCAGGGCGTGGCGCGCGACGGACACGCGCGCGAGTTCGACGCGGAGGTGCATCCATGACAGCCACCCGTCCGGCCGGCCCTTGGGGCCTGATGGCCGAGTTCGAGACTCCCGGCGAACTCGTCGAGGCCGCCCGCGCGGTCGTCGGTGCGGGCTATCGCCGCTTCGACTGCCACTCGCCCTTCCCGCTGCATGAACTCGACGAGGCCATGGCGATTCGCCCGACGATCCTGCCGTGGCTCGTCTTCGGCGCGGGCGCCACGGGCTTCGTCGTCGCCGTGGTCCTGCAGGCATGGACCAACGGGATCGCGTATCCCTTCCTGATCAGCGGCAAGCCGATGTTCAGTTGGCCCGCCAACGTGCCGGTCGCCTTCGAGCTCACCATCCTGTTCAGCGCCATCACCGCCTTCGTCGGCATGCTGCTGCTCAACTGGCTGCCGGCGTTCTACCATCCGGCCTTCAAGTCCGAACGCTTCCGACGCGTGACGAACGACCGCTTCTTCCTGGTGATCGAAGCGGGCGACGCGGCCTTCGATCCGGCCGGCACGCGCACGCTGCTCGAATCGCTCGGCCCCGTCCGAATCGAGGAACTGGAGGAGTGATCCGGTGAACCGCACGATCCTGTTCGCAGTGCTCGTCGTCGTCGCGTTGGGCGCGTTCGCCGTGTTGGCCGCGCCGTTCGCGGTCGCCACCACCATGCGCACGCAGCCCAAGCGCCAGCCGCGCATCCACCCGGTGCTCGACATGGACAACCAGGCGCGCTATCGCGGCCAGGCGCCTGCGTCGGCCTTCGCCGATGGCCGCGCCAAACGCCCCCCCGTCCCGGGCACCGTCGCGTGGTCTCCCCTGCCGCCCGACGAAGCCTTCGAGCAGGGCACCGCCGGCGAGGCGTGGATCGAGGACTACCCGCAGGCCGTCGTCGTCGATGCGCGCCTGCTCGCGCGCGGCGCCGAGCGCTTCGCCATCTCGTGCGCGCCCTGCCATGGTCCCAATGGCGCCGGCGACGGAACGGTCTCGCAGGCCGCCCTGCGGCGCGCCGAGGCGGCATGGGTGGTGCCCACATCGTTAACCTCTACCGAAGTCGTCGAGCGCCCCAACGGCCACCTCTTCCAGTCCATCACGCACGGCATCCGCAGCATGCCGGCGCACGGCTCGCAGATTCCGCCGGCGGACCGCTGGGCAATCATCGCCCACGTGCGCGCCCTGCAAGCGACCCACTCCGCATCCAGCGCCTCGGGAGAGTAACCCGTGTCCTCGATCAACATCACCGCCCTGCATCTGGAGCGTGAGGTCCTCGGCGACCGCGCGCGTCGCGCCGTCGTGCCGCTGCTCGCCGCCGGCGCCGTCGCCCTCGCGGTTGCCTACGTGCTCGGCGCGCTGCGCGGCGACGGCTTCCGCCACTTCGCGCATGCATACCTCGTCGCCTACACCTACTTCCTCAGCATCACCCTGGGCGCGCAGGGCTTCGTCCTGATCCAGCACCTGACGCGCGCGCGCTGGAGCGTCGTCGTCCGCCGTGTCGCCGAGTGCATCGCCGCCGCCGTGCCCGTCCTGGCGATCCTGTTCATCCCGATCCTGCTGCACGCCGGCAGCCTCTACGACTGGATCGGGCATCACCATGACGACCACCATCACCTGCCCGCCTTCAAGCAGGCCTGGTTCCATCCGGCATTCGTCGTCGTGCGCGTGGCGATCTACTTCGCGGGCTGGAGCCTGCTCGCGCGCCTGATGCTGCGGCTCTCCGTGCGCCAGGATGGCGAGGAGCAACCGGCCGCCACGATGCGCCTGCAACGCCTGAGCGCTCCGGCGCTCGTGCTCTTCGCCCTCCTGCTCACCTACTTCGCCTTCGACGCACTCATGTCGCTCGACGTCGAGTGGTTCAGCACGATGTACGGCGTTCACTTCTTCGCCGGCTGCATGGTCGGCTTCCTCGCGGTGCTGGCGCTGGCGTGCATGGCGCTCCAGCGCGGCGGTGTCCTCGTCGATCTTGTCACGCCGCGACACTATCACGACATCGGCCGCTTCCTGTTCGCCTTTACGATGTTCTGGGCCTACATTGCCTACTCGCAGTACATGCTGATCTGGTACGCGAACATCCCGGAAGAGACGATCTGGGTGCTGCATCGCCAGCAACACGGCTGGCAGGTTGTCTCGATCGCGCTGGTGCTCGGGCATTTCCTGCTGCCGTTCTTCGGCCTGATGTCGCGGCACATGAAGCGGCGCCTGCCGGTGCTGGGCTTCTGGTCGGCCTGGCTGCTCGTGGCGCATTGGCTGGACCTGTACTGGCTCGTCATGCCGTCGTTCAGTCCCGAGGGCGTGCCGTTCCATGTGCTGGACCTGGCGTGCGTGGCCGGCGTGGGGTGCGTGATGGCGGCAGCGGTGCTGCATACGATGGCTGCGGCGCCGCTCGTGCCGTTGCGCGATCCGCACCTGGCCGAGTCGCTGGTCGGGAGCCACTGATGCGAGCGACTGTTACTGGACGGGAGGTTCCACGCGCATGAACCTGGCGAGTCGCAAAGCCTTCGACGTGTTGGTCGTCGGTGCCGGTCCGGTCGGTCTGTTCGCCGCGCTCGGTCTGGCGCGTGCCGGCGCCGCCGTCGCCGTGATCGAGAAGGAGAAGCGCACCAAGCTGCACAGCTACGCGCTGGCGCTGCACGCCTCGACGCTGCGGCTGCTCGACGAGGCCGGGCTGGCCGACGCGCTCGTCGCCCGCGGCCATCGCATCGACCGCGTCGCCTTCTACGAGGGCCCCGAGCGCCGCGCCGAGCTGGACCTCTCGGCCGTCGGCGGCAAGTTCCCGCATCTGCTCGTGCTGCCGCAGAGCGACCTGGAGTACGCGCTGCTCGAGGCGCTCGCCCAGGCCGGCGTCAAACCCCACTGGAACCGCGAACTCGTCGAGCTGCGTCCCGACGTCGGCTCCGTCGGCGCCGAGATCGCCGACATCGAGGAGGTCACCGGCGGCTATCCGATCATGCACTCCAGCCGCATGCGCGCCCGCACGCGCCCCGTGCAGGCCAGCTTCGCCATCGGCGCCGACGGCCACCATTCGCTCGTGCGGCGCCTGATCCGCGGCGGCTTCGAGCCGCTGGGCCCGCCGACCGCCTACGTCATCCTCGAGTTCCTCGCCCGCGCCGCCGCCCCGGAAAGCGAGGTGCGCATCGTCCTCGACGGCCCCACCACCAGCGTCCTGTGGCCGATGGGCGCCGGGCGCTTCCGTTGGACCCTGCAAATCGACCCCGCCGCGCCCCCCGCCGACACCGCCGCCATTCTGGCCCTGGCCCGCTCCCGCGCCCCCTGGTTCCGCGCCAAGCCAACCGAAACCCCCTGGACCACCGCCGTCGCCTTCGACCGACGCCTCTCGAATCTCCTCGGCGTCGGCCGCGTCTGGCTCGCCGGCGACGCCGCCCACGCCACCGAACCGATCGGCGTCCAGTCCATGAACGCCGGCCTCCACGAAGCCCACGATCTGGCCGCCGCCCTCAACCGCCTGCGCACCGAAGCCAAGGGGGCCGACCTGCTCGAACGCTACCGCGACCGCACCCGCGCCACCTGGCACCGCCTCCTCGGCCTCGCGCCCTTGCCGACGGGGGGCTGGTCCACCCCCTGGCTGGCCACCCACGCCCCCCGCCTCCTCCCCTGCCTGCCCGCCACCGGCGAGGACCTCGACGCCCTCCTCGCCCAGTGGAGGGGATAGGGGACTCTCGGCAGGCTCGGATGCCCGCCCTCCTTTCCCGCCGCGTGACGGTCGCAAGATGCGCCCGGCCCGCTCCCTGCCCACTTGTGGGGTTGCGTCCCTTTTGGGGCGGTGGCAGCGTGGGCGCGTGGTGTGCTGGGCCGAAGGCTTCTCCGGCGACCGGGGAGGCACGGTCGGCATGCCCCCAAGGGAACCAAGACGATTCTTCCAGCGTTGCGAATTCGGAGGATTGCGAGATGACCCCCAAGCGTGGACTCGCCCGCGGTGGCCGGGCCCTGGTGGCCGGCATGGCCGCGGCAGGGCTGATGGTGTCGGCCCTGTGGGCCCAGGAGGAGCCGACTTCGCACGGCGAGCCCCTGAGCATCCTGGGCGTGGCCGACAATGAGAACGGCTTCGCCATCGAGCCGAACGAGGAGGAACTCGGCTCGCCCGGCGTGCGCGCCCCGCGCGTGGCCGGCACAGGCGACGTGACGGGCGACGGCAGCGAGGACATCCTGCTGGGCTATCCGTTCCGCAACGCCGAGCGCGGCACGGCCGCCGTGCTGTTCCGCAAGACTCTGGGGCCGCCCGTCGATCCCTTCGACACGGGCAACGCCATCATGCTGGAAGGCGCACTGGCCAACTCGCGCCTGAGCGGCACGGTCTCGGGTCTGGGCGACATCAACGGCGACAGCTACCCCGACTTCGTCGTCAGTCCCGTGCGTGGAGCGCCGGCCGGGCCGATTCCGGTGGTTGCTTATGTGGTGTTTGGCCGGCCGGCCGGCGTGCCGCTGCAGACGAATCCCGCGCAGTTGGGAGCAGGCAACGGTGGCTTCGCCATTCGCGGCGTGGATAACGACGACACGCCGGTGGAAGTGCTCGAGGTCAAGGGCGCGGGCGACGTCAACGGCGACGGCTACAATGACCTGCTGGTGCATGTGCCGCAGGGTGCCGGCGGCGAGCCCGCCCGCGTGTTCGTCATCTTCGGCGGGCCGCAGCCGCGGTCGTTCGATATTCATGAGATAGGGGCCGGCATTTCGGGCTTTGCGATTCGGGCCCCGGAGATCAACGCCTTCTGGAACGGTTCGACGTCGTTCGCCCCGGCAGGCGACGTGAACGGCGACGGGCGCGACGACATCGTGGTGGGCTTCCGCGACGCGGCGACCCCGGGTGCCGGACGCGCGGCCGTGATCTTCGGCAAGGCGGGCACGAACCCGGTCAATCTGTCCGCGTTGGGAAATGCGGGCTTCGAGATTCGGCACGAGGCGACGCCGCCGACCTGGCAGACCGGCTGGGCGGTGGCGGGCGCGGGCGACACGACCGGTGATGGCCGGGCCGACGTGCTGATCGGCGCCCCGGCGGCCCTCGAAGGTGCCGGCGCGGTTTACGTGGTGCACGGCAAGGCCGGCAACGCGTCGGTCAATCTGACGGATATCAGCGACGGGATCGGCGGGTATCTGATCGAGGGACGCGCGGGGCTGAACGGCCGCGCGGGTGCGACCGTGGCGGGCGCGGGCGACATCGACAACGATGGCCGCACGGACATCCTGATCGGCGCGCCGACCACAACGGTCGACGGCATTCTGGAAGCCGGCGAAGCGTACCTGTTCTGGGGACGCGAGGGAACCGGACGCATCCAGCTCGAGGCCGTCGCCTCCGACCTGACCACCTCGCCGACCTGGATCGAGGCCCGGCGCTACTACGGCAACTACACGAACAACCGCGTTGGGCGCGACGCCGCCGGCGTCGGCGACATCCATCGCACGGGCCTGACCGCCTACGCGATCGCCGCCAACGAGACGGTCTACGTCAGCCAAGGGCAGATCAAGCCATTCGGCGAATTCGAGAATCCAAACCGTGCGCCCAGCCCGACGACCACGTACCGGTCGTTCGCGCGCCCCGGCCCGGCACCAGTCCGCGGCGTCGGTCTGACCGACAGCGTGCAGGAGCACTACGCCTTCTCGCGCGCGTGGATCGGCTTCACCGACGGTTCCACTCCCAGCGAGCAGCAGGTGACGCTGACGCGGTCGAACAGCTCGATCGCCAACCTGACGGGCCTCGGCGATCCAGCCAACGTGCTCTGGCGCGTGCAGTCGGACCGCTCGGGCTTCGGCCTCGCCACGCTCGTGTTCCGCTACTACGACTCCGAAATCGAGACGATCGACGAACGCGAGCCGGACTTTTCGGTCTTCCGCGCGCCGTCGCCGACGGGTCCGTGGACACGGCTGCCCGCGGCCGGGCGCGACCTGACACGCAATCTCATCTCCGTCGAGACGGCGCAGTTGGGCTACTTCACCGTCGGCATCCGCACGGCGCCGCCGGTCAAGCCCTCCGGGCCTTCGCCCTTCGTGGGCCAGGTGATCACCGTGCCGGACATCACGCTGTCATGGACGCCCGGCGCGCACACCGAGGAGTTCGTCGTCTACTTCGGCACGCCCGGCAACCTTGTCGAGGTGGGCACGACGCGCGAGCCGAGTTGGCCCATCACGGGCCTGGTGAAGGACAGCCAATACGCGTGGCGCGTGGATGCACGCAGCGAAGTGACCACGACAATCGGCGACGTGTGGACCTTCCGGACGGCACCCTGCCGCCTGCCGAACATGACCCAGCCGGTGCCGGCCAACGGCGCCACGGTGCCGCGGCCGCCCAACGAGGTGCGCTTCACCGCCACGATCAGCGGCGTCGCGTGGCAGGGTCCGGGCTGCGACCGCTCGTTCACCGTCTTCCTAGGCACCGACAACCCGCCGACCCAGCACACCATCCCGATCGGCAGCGCCACCGTCGCCAGCATCGCCGGCCTGACCGAGCCCGGCCAGACCGTCTACTGGCAGGCGGAAGTGACCAACCCAGACGGCATGGTCGCCCGCTCCAACGTCTGGTCGTTCGAGGTCAAGATCCCGAGCACCGACGACGTGTTCGTGCTGACCGAGTTCACGGACTTCTGGCTGTCGAACGTCAACAACGGGGACTTCGATCCGCCGTTCCGGCTCGACTACACCGGCTTCCGCCACGACCCGGCGAACAACCGCGTGACCTACGCCGCCGACTTCGACGGCGACAAGGTGGCCGACTTCGCGATGGTCACCGAGTTCAACGAGATCTGGATCAGCCGCTTCCTGCCGACGCAGACGGTCGGCCCGAGCATCAAGCAGGCCGGCGGCTTCCGCGTCGCGCCCAACGAGGGCCACATGGCCGTCGTGGGCGACTTCAACGGCGACGGGCTCGCCGATGCCCTGCAAGTGCACCCCAACGGCGACCTGCACTGGTCGATCAACTCGGGCGGCAGCCTGCCGAATCCGGTCTTCCTGCGCGCGTCGAACCTGCGCCACAACGCGCCGCTGGGCCTGTTCGTGCTCGCTCGCGACATGGATGGCGACGGCCGAGCCGACCTCGTCCAGATCGACAACGTTCAGGGTCGCATCTCCGTGGCCCTGTCCACCGGCACGAACTTCGGCACGCTGACGCCGTGGGGCACGTGGGCATGGCGCTACGCCCCCGAGGAGAAGGCGGCGATTCACTTCGGCGACTTCAACGGCAACAACCAGACCGACGCGCTGCAGGTCATCGACTCGCAGATGCACATCGCGCTCAACCAGGATGGCGCCTACCCGACGCCGACGTTCATCGGCTCGGTGGGCTTCCATGACGACCCGGCCCGCGGCAAGGGCTGGTGGATCTTCGTGCTCGACGTCGATCGCGACGGTCTCGACGATCTCGTGCAACTCAATGAGTTCGGCGAGATGTGGGTGTCGCACTCGCTGGGCAACGGGACGTTCGGCACGCCGGAGCGCAAGCGCACGCTGGGCTTCGAGCACAAGCCGCAGGGCCCGTGGCAGGTGCTGATCGCGCCGGGTCGCGACTGACCCGCGCGAACGACAGCACGCGAACCTCAACCCCCGCCCCGCCGCTCACCCCGGCGGGGCTTCACGTTGTCGCGGCCATGCCGCGGACGACGGCCACGGGCGAGTGCTCCCAGATGCCCCAGTGCAGACGCGGCAGAAGAAGTGCCGGCGTGACGAACGCCGTTCCTCGCCGCACCAGCAATGCCACCTGTCCGTCGGGGCCCGCGGCGAGCGCCAACCCGCGCGCCGAGTCGCTGTCGGGCGCAAGACCCACGGCCGCACGCAGATCGTCCACGGCGGCCTGCCAGTCGTCGCCGCTCGCCAGCGTCAGGTCGGTGGGTGGCTCGGGATCGAACGGACCGATCAGGCGGCCCTCCAGAAAGAGGTCGCCCTGCGCGATCGGCATGTTGCGCAGCACCTGATGCAGCGCGTCGGCTTGGGAGGCGAAGTCGAGCCGCCAGGTGTGGTCCGGCGTGTCGATGCCGGCCAGCGGCGCCGGGCCGAACGAAGCCGAGTCCTCCTCGCGCCAGCGCAGCACGGTGCCATCCTCGAAGGCGAGGAGCCATGCCGGCCAGTCGTCGCCGAGTCCGCGCACGAGTCGGTCGAAGGCGGGCTGCGGGATGGCGCGCTCGGCGCCGCTCCAGAAAAGGGCGAAGTAGAGTTCGTGCAGGACGATCATGTTGGCGGCCTGCCGGGTGCGCTCGGCCCTTTCGAGCAGGCGCCATCGGGCGGCGTCGAAGGCCTCGGGCGGAGTGCGAGCGAGCTCGGCGGCCTCGACGAGCAGGTCGCGCTCGCCGCGCTCCCAGCGGTACAGGTATTCGAGGTAGTGGTGCTCCCAGTGGATGCGATGGGTGGCGGCGGAGAAGCCGGGCACGTCGTCGAGGCCGAAGGGTAGTGGCTTCGCGGGCCGGCGCGCCGGCGGTGTCAGGGCGGCCAGAGTATCGATCGCGGGACCGGGCCGCCGGGCGCTGGCGCGCAGGGCCTCGCGCACGATGTCCCCCTCGCCATCGTCGCCGCCTCCGCAGCCCAGCAACCACAGGGCTGCCGTCCCGAGGCAGCCACCCAGAAACCTGCGGCGGGTTGTGCGCACGGGCATGGCTAATTCTTCACTCTCCACACGTCGCCGGCCGAGAAAATGCCATTGGTGGGATCGTATGTGTAGGCGCCGTTGGGACCGGAGCCTCCCAACAGTTCCTGCGTGGAGGCGTGAAGACGGTAAGGATCGTACACGCGCTCGATCGTCGCGTCGGGCAGGACCACGTCATCGCGTCCGTAATGTGTGCCTGGCACCTGAATGTCCCCTTCGTACCACAGGAGCTGGCCGCCGGTGTGCATGTCCGCGTCCGGGCCGTAGGAGCCCAGCATCCATCCGCTCCTCTGACGATAGTAGCGATACGTCAACCCATGGGGCCGCGTGAAGGGATCGACGGGGTAGCGTACCATGTAGGCGACGGGAGTCGTGATGGTGGAGAGTCCTGTTGTATGGGCCGCGTGAAAGGTGCGCCCGGGTGGGACGCCCGGAGGAATGCGGTCGCGGTCCGGCATGAAGTGTCGATCGAGCGTCATCGCGGGATACTGCATGCAGTCCACGTAGTAGGCCTCGATGGCAGTCGCCAGAGTGCGCATGTCCCGATGCGCGCGCGCCACCATCGCACGCGTCTTCCACTGCACCTGAAACGAAGTCAGCACCAGCGCCAGGACGAGCACGAGGATCAGGACGACAGCCGCCACGAAGAGGGAGGGCGGCAGCCCGGAGGTATGTGGCGCAGGTGCGGAGGACTCGTGGTCGGTCATGGGTAGTACGCTGCTCTCCAGATGTCGCCTGTCGAGGTGGTGCCGTTCGTGGGATCGTACGTGTAGGCGCCGTTCGGTCCGGCGCCGGAAAGGAGTTCGGCGCCCAGAGGCGGCCGCTGCCACGGAACATAGAGACGCTCGAGCGCGGCATCGGGCGTCGGCGGGTTGGGCGCCGTGGCCGTGGTGGGCACGGGGGTGATAACGTCGCCTTCGTGCCACATCAACTGCCCCCCGCTGGCGAAATCGGCGTCGGGACCGAACGAGCCGACGAACCACCCGTGCCCGGCAGCGGTGTAGTAGCGATACGTGAGACGGTGCGGACGCGTGAAGGGATCCTCGGGATACTGGGTCAGGTACGTGATGGGCGTGGTCAGCGTCATCAACGCCGTCTGATGGCGCAGGCGGAACGAGCGGGCGGGAGGCATGTCCGGGGGTAGCCGTCCCGCATCGAGGGTCTCGCGGGGATCCATCGCCATCGCCGGCATGAAACTGACGTCGAGATAGTACGTCTCGATGGCCATCACGATGGTCGCCAAGTCGCGATGCGTCCGCGCAAGAAGGGCGCGCGTGCCCCAACGATCGTGCATCGCCACGAACACCAGTGCCAGCGTCGCCAGCAACAGCGACACAACGCCGAGGATGAGCGCCGACGGCGGAACGTCTCGCAGGCGGCGGGCGAGTCCACTCATTCGCCGTGCCCTTCCAGGCGCGCCTCGCAGTGGCGGGCGGCATAGCGATCGACCAAGCCCGGCAGATACCACTCGACAAGGCCCAAGGCTACGAGTTGCACCGCCACCGTGATCGCCAGGTACTGCGGCACGAGCTCCTCCATCACCACCGGCAAGCGTGGCATCACGATGCCCGCCACGAGCCAGATGAAGAACGGTGCTCCACACGTCAGGGGAGCGAGCAGCGACCAGCCCGGACTACGAATCACGACTGCAAACAGCAGGACCAACGGCGGCGCCAGTAGGGCCGTCAGCAGATTGGACAGGCTGACCAGCGTCCACATGTCGAAGGCGCCGAGATACGGGATGCCGATCAGCCTGCCGTAGAGAGCCGCGAAGAGGGGGGCCAGCACCGCGGGCAGGCAGGCTGCCGCAAGCACCAGTCGGACGGGGGCAATCGCGGCGAGCGCGAAGTCCGAGGGCATGACGGGCGTCATGTGCAGCTCGGCCATGCGCGCCCGCGTGCTCTCGCGCAGCCACCACGCCAGGACGGCGACGGCGGAGACCAGAAAAGCAAGAATGCCGGGAGCGCTCGCCATGGTGATCTGCACCTCCCATGGCGCGGTGTCGCCGCTGTGCGCGGCCCACAGGTTCGTGGCGACCACGACGCCGACGGTGGCGGCAGCGCCGCCATGCACCAGCAGCGCCCGACTGCCCGAGCAACTGGCCTCCCACTCGGAGGCCGAAAAAGCCCGCCGCACCAGCAGATTCCCCAATCGCTGAATCGCCTCGCCCATGGCCCCCTCCGGCGTCGCGGCCCCCCGCGCGCGTGTCTTCAAGCCAACGGTAGAAGCGAAGTATCCGCCTGCTGCTGACAGGGACGCAATCGGCACTTGGCGGTCGATTGTCGAAAGTCGATGTCAGCCGGCCAGAACGTCGGTCATCGAGAAGACCTCGCCGCGCGCGCCTGCGGCCACGCGTGCCCGCAGGAACGCGAGCGCCCGCGCGGCACCCTCGGCGTAGACGCGCCGGCCGAGCACGTTGTGCTCGAGCACCAGCTCGACCGTCCCGGCTGCCGCGGCGATGCGGTAGCGATGGAACGCATGGCCGGCCAGGTGCTCGTCGGGAATGCCGAGCAGGCCGCGCTGAGCCTCCGGATCGCGGATGCTCTCGATGGCCTCCTCGCGCGCGTCGGTGCCGAGCGCCGACAAGGCACGCACAAGCGCCCGCGCGGTGCCGCTCGTGTCGCGTTTGGTTGCCTGATGGCTCTCGCGAATCGTCGTCTGCGCCCCGGCAAGTGCGTCGGGAAAGCGGCGCGCGAGATCGTCGAGTGCCGTCTGGATCAACACGATCGGCGCGGCCATGTTCGGAGCGATCACCGCCGGGACCCGGGATTGCTGGACGAGGGCCCTTGCCTTCGCCGAGTCGAACCCGGTCGTGCCCATTACGAACGGGATGCCGCGTTCGACGTACCAGGCGATGTTGTCCAGCGCGGCAGCGGGAGTCGTGAAGTCCACGGCGATGCAGGCCGCCGGCGGATCGAACGCGGCGCGCTCCTGTGGGCCGAGCACCCGAAACGCCCGACCACCCGCCACGCACGACGAGCCGGCCGCGCGGACGCCACCGAGTGCCACGTCGAGCAACTCGATGTCGTCCGCTTCGGCCAGCACCGCGGCGACCTCGCACGCCATCCGGCCCGGCAGGCCGGCCAGCAGGACGGGCGCGTGCATCGTCAGCCCCCCTCGCGCAGAATCGCGTTGAGGGCCGTGCGCGCGTCGGTCCGCGCGTCGCGGTATTTCTTCAGGATGATGGCGTAGGTGGAGTGCGTGCCGTCACGCGCGGGCAGCGAACCGGGCACGCAGACCGCGCGCGACGGAATGCGGCCCGGGGGCAGCTCGCGACCGGTCGTCGCGTCGTACAGACGCGTCGAGGCCCCGATGTAGCACCCCATCGCCAGCACGGCGCCCTCCTCGACGATCACGCCCTCGACGATCTCGCTGCGCGCGCCGACGAAGACGTTGTCCTCGAGAATCACCGGTGCGGCCTGCACCGGCTCGAGCACGCCGCCGATGCCGACACCGCCCGAGATGTGGCAGTCGCGCCCGACCTGCGCGCACGAGCCGACCGTCGCCCATGTGTCCACGAGTGTCCCACCGCCCACGCGCGCCCCGATGTTGACGAAGCAGGGCATCAGGACGGCGCCGGGCTCGACGAACGCGCCGTGGCGCACCACCGCTCCCGGCACGCAGCGCACCCCGGCGTCCTTCCAGCCGGACTTGAGATGCACCTTGTCGAACCACTCGAGCGGGCCCGCCGTCATCTCAACGCTGACGCCGAACCGAAACGACAGCAGGACCGCCTTCTTCACCCAGGCGTGAACCACCCAGCCGCCCGCGGTCTTCTCGGCGGTGCGGAGGAATCCACGGTCGAGCAGGTTGAGGGTCGTCAGCACGGCTTCGCGCGCATCGGGATCGTCGATGCCGCCTTCCCACGCGGCGTCGATGCAGGCTTTGAGTTGCACGGGATCGTTCATGGGTGGGCTCCGGCGGCGAGTCCGACGTGCGGGAAGTCGGCGATGGATTCGGCGCGGGCGATCTTGTCGAGCACGCGCCGACGATTGGCTTCATCAAGCTCGGCCACCTGCACGAGCGGCAAGCGCAGACCGGCGCCGAGCATGTGGTGCAGCGGGATCGGGTTCTTGACGGCGAAGACCGCCTCGATGCAGGGCAGCAGGGCGGCCTGGAGCGCGTCGGCGGCTTCGATCTCGCCGGCAAGGGCAAGCTCGGCGAGGCGCTGGAACTCTCCGGGCCAGCGATTCGCCGAGGCCGATATCACCCCGACGCCGCCGAGCCGGATGATGTCCGCCACCAGATGATCCTCGCCCGACAGCAGGGCGAAGGTGCCGGGATCGGTTTCGGCGCGGATGCGTCGGAGCGACTCGAGGTCGCCGTTGGCGTCCTTGACGGCGACGATGGCGGGGTGCTGCGCGAGGCGGACCATCGTGGCGGGCTCGATGCGGCTGGCCGTGCGGCCCGGGATGTTGTAGAGGATGATGCCGACGCCCCGCGGGGCCATCTCGTCGGCGATCGCCTCGAAGTGCGCGCGCAGGCCCTCCTGCGGCGGGTTGTTGTAGTAGCCGGTGACGTGCAGCAGGGCGTCGGGCGCGACCGCGTCGGCGATGCGGACGGACATCGACAACGCCTCGGCGGTGCTGTTGGAGCCGGCGCTGGCCAGGCAGACGATGGTGCGGCCGGCGGCGCGGGCGCGCTCGCGGGCGAATTCGATGCCGCGCGTCACGAGCTCGACCTGTTCGTCGTGCGTCAGCGTCGCGGATTGCCCGGTGGTGCCGGCGAACAGCACACCGGCGACACCCGCATCCACACAGCGCGCGATTTGTTTGAACAGCAGGTCGTGGTCCATCACCATGAGTTTGCCGCGCCGCACCATCGGTGTGATCAGCGCCACGTGGCAGCCGCGAAGACACGACGGAGAAATCATGGGAGGCTCCCCGACCCGGTTCCATCCGGGTCATTGAAATGGATTCGATCGCCTGCGATCGTGGCATACCGTGGCACGAAGGCGTCCACGATCGCCAGAGTCAACATGGGGGTTGAAAGTTAAAATGCCGAAAACGCGCGAAAGCGATTAACCGGCGGATGCTCTCATTGCACCGCCGGCTCGCGTTTCGTCTTCGCGGGATCCCACGGCAGCGTCTCGGAGTAGAAGTGCCGCCGGCAGACGGGGATGTAACTCTCGTTGCCGCCGATCAGGATTTGCTCGCCCTCGCGCACCGGCCGGCCGTTCGCCACCCGCAGGTTCATCAGCGCCTTGCGGTTGCAGAACCAGCAGACCGTCTTCACCTCCTCGATCTTGTCGGCGAAGATCAGCAGCGCCTCGCTGCCGGGGAAGAGCCGGTTCTGGAAGTCGGCGCGCAGGCCGTAGACGATCACCGGAATGTTGTCGGTGTCGACGATGTCGCAGAACTGACGCACGTGCTCGCGCGTGAGAAACTGCCCCTCGTCGACCAGCACACAGTGCAACGGCAGGTGCGCACGCACGACGGCCGCCACGTTCATGTCGTCGTCGATCGGGATGCCGGGCCGATGCAGGCCCACGCGCGACTGGATCACGCCCTCGCCGTAGCGCGTGTCGATCTTGTGCGTGAACAGCAGCACCCGTTTGCCCTGCTCCTCGTAGTTGTTCGCGATCTTGAGGATCTCGATCGACTTGCCCGCGTTCATCGAGGAGTAGCGGAAGTAGAGCTGGGCCATGGGGTCTGGCTCCCGAGGGATCCGAATGGTACGGCGGGGAAGTGCTCTCCGGCCGCGGCCGGCAGGGCAAGCGGCTTCCCCGGTGCAGGTTGCCTCTTGCGTGGGCGGGGCGAAGTGGGAAGGATTCGTACTGTCCGCTTTGCGCGCCGGGTTGCCCGGGGCAGGCGGCGGCGCTCCTCAGCCGGGCGCCAACCCCTCTCCGGTCGTGCCCCCTCGATGAGAAGGTTCTCGCACCTCGCAGCCCTGATCCTCCTGTCCCTGGTCGCTATTCCCCTGAGCGCCCAGTCTCCGCACCAGCAGGAGATTCCGGAGTTCGACGGCCCGCCGTCGGCCGACGCCCTCGAGCGGCAGGCGCTCGAAGAGGCCGGGCAGCTTTTCCCCCTCCTGTCCGAACCGGCCAAGGCCACCCGACCGGTCGTCGACCGCGACTTCATCGTCTTTGGGTACGCGCAAGCCTACACGAGGGCTGTTACCATTAACAGCGTGACCACGCAAGGCACGTTAACCGACCACTACCGCTGGGAGGGGCTGACGCACGTCGGCTCGACCTTCATCACGTTCGACGCAACGGGGGCGATCACCAATCCTTCGACCTGGACGAACCGGAATGCGAACCTGCGGGCGGGCGGCGCGGCGCAGGCCGCCGGCGTCAAGGTCATCATGGTCGTGCTGAACCGCGAGTTCGACGTCAATGTCATCAACTCAGTGATGACCTCGGCGACGGCACGCACGACGCTGGTCAACGCGATCGTGTCGCTGCTGACCAATGACGCCTACTGCCATGGCGTCAGTTTCGACTTCGAGCCCTTCAGCTGGACGGCCGCGGCCCGCGACGGCATGACGCAGTTCTTTGCCCAACTGCGCGCCGCCCTGCCCCCCCAGTATGAGATCAGCGTCTACGCCGATCCCACGCCCAGCACCACCCAGTGGGACATCCCGAACATGGAACCCAACCTGGACTACATCACCTACTCGGGCTACGACTACGCGACAGGGAACACCCCGCGGGCGATCACGGACCACGACAACGCGATCGTGCAGATCGCCAACTTCTACATCGCACGCGGTATGCCGGCCGAGAAGATCGTCTACACCATCTCCTCCTACAGCCGCGTGTGGACCGGCACGAATGCCTACGGCGTGGCCGGCACCGTCGTCGGTGCGGGCGGCTTCACAACCGGACTCGCCGAGACCACCATCGCCCCGACCAACGGCGGACCGCATACCTACCAATACCGCCGCGGCGACGAAGCCGCCTGGTACACCTGGAGCGTCTCGGGCACGAATCGCGTCCGCACGTGGGACTCGCCCGAGGCCCTGGAGTACAAGATTCGCAACGCGCTCAGCTTCCAGGGTACCTCGACGAACGGTGCCGGCGCGCGCCTGGGCGGCGTTGGCTTCTGGTCGCTCATGTGGCTGGCCGAGCCTTCCTCGCGCAATCCACTCAGTAGCTTCGCTGAAGTCGACAGGACGCGCACCTATCCGCACCTCTACCAGCTTTGCCAGGAGCTGCTCGCCTCGCCCGGCACGACGAAGTATCTCGTCACCGGTTTCGAAGGGCTCGACTTCCGCTGGCGCGTGCCGGGCGAATCGCCCGACAGCCTTGGCGTCGGCGCCAACGCCTCGCGCACGCTCGTCACGTCGCCGGCCGGGACGGGCCGTCCTGCCTCGACCACCAACGCCATGCAGGTCCGTTTCGACTTCCGCAATGCGGGCGCCAACCGCGGATTTTTCCGCCACGAGGTGCTCGGCACGAATACGTCGCCGAGTGTCATCGATGTGCACGCGGTCGCCGCGCTGTTCGATTCCACAACGGCCGTGAGCGCCCACATCCACACGACGACGTCGTTTCCCAACTACACGGTCCGCATGGTCGTGATGGATTCGCTGCGGCAACTCGAGACATCGAGTCCGTTCCCGCTGTCGGGCACGGGTTGGCGCGAGATCGTTTGGGACCTGACCGATCCGGCGCAGGTGCACGGGCGCACGACGGCCGAGCCGGCATTCGTCAACGGCAACGGGGTCATCAACACGGCCGGTGGTGGCGCGCGCGACATCGCGTTCGTCGGGTTTCTGGTCGAGGGCACCGGCCTCGCCGACGTGCGCGTGACGATCGACGAGGTTTCCTACGAGCACCGCAACGCGGGTGGGCTCGACTACAAGATCAACGAGTTCTCCTACTGGGGCAACGCGGGCGAGTACGTCGAGATTCACGGCCCGGCCGGCACAATCCCGGCCGGCGTGCAACTGCGCACGTACTCGGCGACCGACGGCTCGGTGCTGCGCTCGTTCAGCCTTGCGGGACTGACGATTCCCGTCAGTGGACTGCTCGTCATCGGCGATCCGTCGGTCTCCGGCGTCGCCTCGTCGGCCGGCTTCAGCGACTCGATCGACGACCTGTCGGACACCAACCCGTCGGCGATGCAGCTCTACAACACGGTGACAGGCGGCGTGTATGACTCGGTCGCCTACGAGATGTTCGGCGGACCGGGTGATCTGGTGCGCCAGCAGACCTTGGGCGTGCTGGGCGAGGGCTGGCCGTGGCTGGGCGCGCTCGGTCCGGGCCCCATCGCGTTCGGGCGCTATCCCGACGGGCAGGACACCAACTTCAACTACGCGGACTTCTCGATCATGGCGCGCTCGCCGGGCGCGCCCAACGGCGGCGCGATCACGACGCCGCGCACGTTCACCTTCGACGCGGCCACGCCGGAGGTCCAGTTCGCCTACATCTGGGCGAACGCTGGCGTCCGGGCCTCGGGCGTCGGGGCCTCGCCCAGCGGCGGCACGGTGCTGCGCGTGGCCGACTCCTCGGGCGGCAACATCGCCTGGCTGGGCGACGCGGCGCTGGGTGCCGACGGCAAGGGCTACACGGTCACCGGCCAGATCTACATCCCGGGTTCGACCGAGCCCGCGCAGGCGCTCGGCGTCGGCTTCTGCGGTTCACAAGGCACGACGTATTTCGCGACGGCGCCGGCCGCCTCGGGCTATGAGTCCGGCTTCTGGCTGGCCTACGAGAACGCGGCCGGCGAGGCGATCAACAACGGCCGGCCCGCCCACCCCGGCACCTTCGAGTTCGTCTGGGCCCGCAACACGAACATGGGCGGGGGTGCCGTGCAATTGCTGGGCTCGGCGACGCGGGCCAGTCTGGGCGCGCCCAACGGCGGATGGACCACCTTTGAGCTGCACATCGACCCGCCGGCGAACCTGCTGCGCGCCCGGATCAACGGCCAGAACGTCTACTCCGGCCCCATTCCGGAGGGCGCACCGACCCGCGGTGCCATCCAAATCGGACACCGGGAAATCCATGCGGGCGGCACCACGGCGACCGAAGGCACCTGGGTGGACACGCTCGTCGTGCAGCCGCTCGGCGCCTCGTCCAGCGACCGCTGGGCCGTGCGCTGAGAGTCGTACTCCCGTTCCCACCACCGATTCTGGCAACGTTATTTGCTTGCCGACGTCGTTGGGGAGGGGATAGGCCAGACCATCCGAGACATTCCCACTGACGGGCGGTACCCATGTCCGATCCGCGCCAGCCGTACCATGAGGGCGAAGAGAGCAACCCAAACGAGTACGGCGGCCAGCCCTACGCGGAGGGTTCCGAGCCCCTCGCCCCCGAATCGTACGGCGATTCGCCGGCCTACGACCCCAACGCCTACGCCGAACAGCAGGAATACGATCCTAACGCCTACGGCGGACCTCCCGATGCGGGGGGCCACGAGAACTACGACCAGCAGGACTACGTCGCCGAACCGGCCGCCTACGATCCCAACGCATACGACCCCAACGCCTACGCCGCTCCGGCTGAAGACCAGCAGTACGACCAGCAGGCCTACGATCAGCAGTATGACCAACAGTACGGCACCGAGCAGGAACAAGGCTACGCCGAGCCCGCACACACCCTCGGGCACGACCCGCTCGCCGACATGTACGTGCAGAAGGAGAAGCTCGAGCGCAAGCCGCTGACCATCCGCGAAGGGATGCCCGAGGAGGAACCCGAGGGCCGCGGCATCGGGCCCATCATCGGCATCCTCGTGCTGGTCTTCGTCTGCCTGATCTGCTTCACCGGCCTGTTCGTCATCAAGCAACCGATCGTCGACGAACAGGGCATGGACCAGCGCGTCTCGATGGCCAGATGGCTGCACTTGCAGATGACGATGTCAACCGCACAGCGCCGGATGCAGTCGCTGTCGGCCGACGAGCGTGCCTTCCTGATCACGCACCGCCGCATCGAATTGGCCCTGCAGGCGCTGATCGATTACAACACCTTCCGGGGCGAGGTGCCTCAGACGATCACCCAGATCGTGGAATCCGGGATGCTTGAAGAGGCGTTCTCGAAGGATGGCTGGGAGAACGACTTCCTGATCCGGCGCGAGAGTGGGCAGTTGACGATCGTTTCCGGCGGCGCCGATGGCGTGGCCGGCACCGCCGACGACGTCTTCATGAACAACTCGCGCTTCCAGGCTCCGCCGGAGTTCGAGAATCTGCGCTTCGCCACCGGCGTCGAGTAAGGCACCATCCGGCCCGCACGCCGCATCATGGACCCGAGCGGTCCTCTTTGCAACCTGACCCGTCCCGAAAACCCGTTCCGGGCCCAGCCGGACTGCGGCCCGGCTTTTGCACGGCTGGGTGCCCGAGGGGGGCTGCTCCCCCGTGCGTTGGGACAATCTGACCGCCCGGAACGCGACCGTGAATCCACACACGCCCTTGTCTCGCCGGACTACCGGCCTGCTCACCCTGCTCGCCCTGGCCACCGCCTTTGGGTGCGGCCTGCTGGCCGGCCCGGGAGTGCGCTCCAGCATCACCCCCCAGCCCGTTCTGGCCGCCAACCCCGACCAGCCCGATGACGCCCTGCGGCCCCTGACCGATGTCATCCGCGATATCAGCCCCGCCATCGTCTCAGTCGGCGCCGTCAAGCGCACCTACCTCTACGATCCCCACGCCGAGTTCTTCGCCCCCTTCTTCCGCCGTCCCCGTGCCTACCGCCAGGAGCGCACCCCCTTCCTCGGCAGCGGATTCCTGATCGATCGCGACGGCCACATCCTGACCAACTTCCACGTCATCGAGGAAAGCGAGGAGGTCTTCGTCACCTTCACCGACGGGCGCGAGATGACGGCCCGCATCCTCGACGCCGACCGCTTCAGCGACGTCGCCCTGCTGAAGATCGAGGCCAAGCCCGAGGAGCTGCCCACGCCGCTCGAGCTCGGCGACTCCGACGCCCTGGCCATCGGCCAGACCGCGCTGGCCATCGGCAATCCCTTCGGCAATCTGATCGAGGATCCGCGGCCGACCGTCACCCGCGGCGTGGTCAGCGCTCTGCATCGCACCTTCCGACCCGACCGCCAGAACCTGCGCGTCTATCAGGACATGATCCAGACCGACGCGGCGATCAACCCGGGCAACAGCGGCGGCCCGCTGGTGGACGCCCGCGGCCGCGCCATCGGCATCAACACGTTCATCGTCTCAAGCTCCGGCGGCAGCATCGGGCTGGGCTTCGCGATCCCGATCAACCGGGCCAAGGTCTTCGTGGACGAGGTGCGCCAGTTCGGACGCCTGCGGCCGCTGGTGATGGACTTCAACATCATGACGCTGCGGACGCCAAGGGTGCGGGGCGTGATCGTCAGCGAGGTGCGCCCCGGCGGCCCGGCCGAGCGGGCCCGCCTGGAGGTCGGCGACATTATCACCGCCGTGGACAACCGCACGGTGGCCACCCGCGAAGAGTTCATCCTGCGGATGGCCAGCAGTCAGGTCGGGCAGAAGATTCAACTGACCGTCTGGCGCTCGGGCGAAGAGCGGTCGGCGGTCTACGAGATCACCGCGGACACGAGCGAGACGCCCGCCCGGAAGTGAGCTGATTGCTGCCGCGGGCGTAACGGGACGGTTGCGCCGCCGGACCGCCCCGGGGCAAATGGCGCGCCCGGGTCGGCTCCCCCCCCGCCCCGGCACCCTTCCCGGAGGACCTCCCGACTTGTCCGGCAACCACGCTCAGATGCCCCGCCGCACGCTTGCGGCCCCCTGCCGCTTCGAGGGCCAAGGCATCCACCGCGGCGAGCCGGCGGTTCTCGAGGTCCGGCCGGCCGAGGGCTCCGCGGGCCTGCTGGTGGCGCGGGCCGACCGCGACTGGCCGGCCATGGCCGCTTCGCTGGCCACGGCCGTGGCGGAGAAGAGCGACCGCCGCACCGTCCTGAACGGCCCCGAGGGGCAGGTCTTCGAGCAGCTCGAGCACATTCTGGCGGCGCTGGCGGCCGAGGGGATCACGGATGCCCTGCTGGTGCAGACCGGCCCGGAACCGCCCTTTCTCGATGGCGGGTCCCGTGATTTCGCCGATGGGCTCGCCCGGGCGGGCACGCGCGAGCTGGGCGCAACGGTCGCCCCGTTCGTCGTGGACGAACCGTTCCACTTGTCCTGGGAGGGCGCCGAACTGGTCGCCACACCGCACGACGGGCTGCGGCTGAGCTGCTTCGTCGAGTTCCCGGACACGGTGGTGGGCTGTCAGGGGATCAGCGTGGAGATCGACGCGGCGAGTTTCCGGCGGGAGGTCGCCGCGGCGCGCACGTTTGCACTGGAGCGGGACATCGAGGCGCTGCGCGCCGCCGGCCTGGCCCGCGGCGGCACCCTTCAGAATGCGGTTGTGTTCAACCAGACCGGCTACTTGAATGACGCCTTGAACTTCGACGATGAGGTCGTGCGCCACAAAGTGTTGGACCTGCTGGGAGACCTGGCCTTGATCGGGCGCCCCTTGCGGGGACATTTCTGGGCCTGGAAGGCGGGCCACCGCCACCATGTCCGCTTCGCCCAAGAACTCGTTGCACGAGGAGACCGATGAGCGTTTTCGCCTACGAGGCCCCGTTCGGGATCAACACGGTGATGGAGATCATCCCCCACCGTCCACCGTTCCTGCTGGTGGATCGGATCACCGAGTTGGGAGAGGACTACGTGCGGGGCACGAAGTTGCTGACGGCCAACGAGCCGGTGTTCCAAGGGCACTTCCCGGGCCAGCCGGTGCTGCCCGGCGTGCTGCACATCGAGGTGGCCGCGCAGGTCGGTGCGTGCTGGATTCTGGCGCGCAAGGAACACTTGGGCAAGATCGCCTATCTGATGACTGTCGAGTCGGCCAAGTTCCGCCATCCGGTCGGGCCGGGCGACACACTGGAAGTCTACGGCAAGATCACGAACCTGAAGGCGCGCACGGGGCGCCTTGCCGCCGAACTGCGCGTCGGCGACAAGGTGGTGTCGGAGACGACGATCCTGTTCGCCTTCATGAAGAATGCGTCCTGAGGGAGCCCGCCACACGGCCATGACGTCCCATTTACAACGCGACGAGCTGCCGCCGGTCATCGGCCTGATCGCCGGCGAGGGCGATTTCCCGGTGCTGCTGGCACAGGGCGCCCGCAGCGCCGGCGTCGACCTGGTCGTCTTCGGCGTCAACGGACTCGTCAGCGACAAGATTCGCACGCTGACCGACAAGTTCTACGTGCTGAAGCTGACCGAGCTGACCCGCCTGTTCGAGCTGTGCCGCAAGCACTCGGTCGGCCACCTCATCATGGCGGGCCGCGTCCCCCACAAGGTGCTGCTCAAGCAGATCAGCCTCGATCCGCGCATCCTGCGCATTCTGGGCACGCTGCGCAACAAGAAGGCCGACTCGCTGCTGCGCGCCGCCACCGAGGAGATCGAGCGCGAGGGCATTCGCGTGCTCGACTCGACGCTCTTCCTCAAGTGGTGCATGCCCGAGCCCGGACTGATGACGCCGCGCTGCCCGCTGACCGACGACCTGCGCCGCGACGTCGAGTTCGGCTACCCGATCGCCAAGGAGATCGCGCGCCTCGACGTCGGCCAGACGATCGCCGTCAAGAACCAGATCGTCGTCGCGGTCGAGGGCATCGAGGGTACCGACTCGCTGATCCAGCGGGCGGGCGACCTTGCCGGCCCCGGCGCCGTCATCGTCAAGGTCTCCAAGCCGCGCCAGGACATGCGCTTCGACGTCCCCGTCGTCGGCATCACGACAATCAACCACCTGATCGACATCAAGGCCGCGGGACTGGCAATGACCGCCCGCCAGACGATCTTCCTCGACCGCGAGGAGGCCTGCGCCAAGGCCGAGAAGCACGGCATCTGCCTCTTCGCCTGGGAAGAGCGCGGCAACGAATCCCCCTACGACGAACCCGTCTGAGCCTCACGCGCCCGGGGCCCGGTCCAGATGGAACGCCGTGCCGGCGGTGCGGCCCGTTTCGGGCTCGATGACCATGAGCTGCACCGTGCCCGAGTGCGTGGGCTCGACGGTCAGGTTGACCGTGGCGGTGCGCACGCCGGGTAGGGCGGCATCGGCATCGGCAATCAGGGCGCCGGCGGGCAGGGGCTGCCACGGACCGAACTCGGCGCGCTTGCCAAGGCCGGGCTGCTGGCGCCGCCAGTAGACATTGGGCATGCCGCTGCGGAAGCCCGAGACGACGAGCGTGAGGGCCAGCTCGCCGCGGCTGTCGGCGGCGAAGGTCTCCGCGAGCGGAAGCGCCTGCACGCGGGGCGGGGCGAAGGAGGACTGGCCATCGCGGGCAGCGGCGCGCTGGTCGTCACGGCCTTGCGTCAGGGCGGCCGCCGTGGCGACGGCGCCGCCGACCCCGGGCACGTGATCGCGGGCGGGATCGACGCCGGAAGCGTCGAGCACGACGTCCATCCAGACGATCGCGCCGTCGGGACCGGACGGGATGCTGACGCGCAGAGTGCCGCGGGTGAGGTCGAAGTAGACGAGGCCGGCGCGGTCGGCGGCGTCGAGCGCGGGATCGAGCGTCGGCGGCGCGGTGCGCGGCGCAAGATGCAGCACGTCGCGAACGTGGACGACGTCGGTGTCGTAGCCGGTGACGGTGGGGTTGGCCTGGCCGTCGCCGAGGATGGTGGTGCCACGGGCGACGAGGCTGGCGAAGGCGGCCGGATCGGGCGCGGAGGCGGTCATCGACCCGTCGAGGACGGCGGCGGCGGTCATCGGGTTTCCCCCACCGCTGTTCGGGACCGGATCGGCGAGCGAGAGCCCGACGGATTGCGGGATGCGCAGGCGGTCGGCGGAGCCGTTGGGGCACGTCGAGTAGTCGGTGGAATCGACGACGGGGAGGACCTCGAGCTGGGCAAGGTCGCGGATCAGTCCGTCGCAGCGCCAGTTGTCGCAGCCGGGCAGCGACGGGTCGGGCGGGTTCGAGAGGTAGAGTTCGTTGATGTTGGTCTGGATGCGAACGCCGCGGGCCTGACCGACGTTGACGAAGCTGCCGGGGATGTCGGCCGTGACGTAGGCGTCCACGCCGACGGCGGCGGCGAGGTAGCCGGGCGAACGCAGCGGATCGGTGTCGGGCAGGAAGAAGCAGCTCACCTCGCCGGCGCCGCGCGCATTGTCCAGATGCGCCATGGCGAGCGTGCCCTCGACCATGCCGATCGCCACGACGGTCTCCCAGCGGTCGTCCTCCTTGAAAGGCATGGCACGGGCATCGACGCCGCTGGTGAGGCGGGCGTCGGAGGCGGTGGAAGCACGGCGGGCGACGTAGCCGTGATTCTCCGACCCGGTGGCGCGGCCATGCAGGCGCATGGCGAAGGTGTCGCCCGAGATCGAGCAGAAGCCGTAGTTGGGCAGTTGGGTCAGGGTGTCGGAGGTGAGCGAGTCGAACGCGAGCCAGCCGAAGTTGGCGGCGCCGAGCGCTTGCAACGAATCCCAATAGGTGCCGCCGACGAGTTGCACGCCGTGATTGACCGACCCGACGGCGTACTTGGCGTGCCGGTACATAATCGGATCGATGTCGGGGACGGGCGGGTAGGTGCGACCAACGCCGGTCTGGAGTTGGGCGACGCCGGCGTTGGAGGCGCCGACCATGAAGATCGTGCGCGGGGCGAACTGGGTGGCCTGCATGCCCGGGTCCCACATGTCGTCCTGATAGAGCCCCTGGACGGTGGCGGCGTCGAACTCGTTGGGCGAACCGGGCCACGGCAGGACGCCGGTGCAGTCGAACGGGTCAGGCCCGGGAGTGCCGGGACCGGTGGCGCCCTGGTTGCTCGAGTAGAGCGGCGTCAGGGCCCAGTTGCGCAGCGGCAGGACACCGCCCGCGGCGCCCGGGCCGCCCATGCGCGCGCGAGCCTGCGAGATCGGCTGCATCGGAATGCGGCTGCCGACGACGGCGTGGACCTCGGCGGTACCGAAGGTCACGGTCGGATCCAGCGGCGTGGGCACGGAGGCGAACGCACAACTGCCGCCCGGATCACACGGGGTGGTCGGCGGATCGTCCGCCCACACGAACATGGCCAACCCAGCAACAAGCACCAACGCCCCCGGATGCAGTCTCATGGCACACCACCCCCGTCATGTCAGATGATGGATGTGACAGGACGGGGGGGATTGGCGCAAGTGCTGATGAGGGCTCGCCGTCAGGGCCAGGAAAAGGAGGCGTCCTTCTCGGGGCTACCGCCGACGGACTCGGGCACATAGAAGAGGCTGCCGATGCCGGCGCCGAAGAAGGTGAGGTGCGCGCGAACGCCAAGCGGCCCGAGGCCAACGCCGACCAGCGGCCAGACGTCGACGTTGAGGAGTTCGCCGTTCTGCTGGCGGTTGCTGGCGATGTCGATCTGCAGAATCTCGCCGTCGTACTTGCGAATCTCGCGCATCGAGGCATAGCCGCCGATGCCGGCCTCGAAGGAAAGCTTGTTCTGGAAGTGTTTCGGGCCCATGCCGATGGCGATGCAGCCGCTGGAGGCGAGTGCCAACCCGAGCAATGGCAGGATTCTCGACAAGCGCTTGGCGGTGGTGGACATCGGGAGGCACCTCCCCGGGGCGAAGTGGGCATTCGTGCGCCGCAGTAGTGATTAGGGTAGCAAGGAGGGAGGTTGGATCAAGCCAAGTCGGCGTGGGAGGGAGCGGCTTTGGGGTCGGGTGCCTGCCGATTCCGCTTGCGCCTAGTCGGATAAGCGATGTCATCTTTCTCCACATTTTGCGGGGAGGGAGGCCCAGCGCCCCAACCCTGGGAGTCTGGGGAGGAAACAGGGGCCCGCTCGGAAGACACCAAGTCACCGGGCGGGCCCCCGTTTATCTGCTCGCGAGGAGCAGACTTCCCCTCGGCAACCGAATCGGACACCTGCCGGAGAGCGCGAACCACCGATGAAGTACTTCCAACCCATCGACGAGACGATGCCGGTCGACCAGTTGCGCGAGCTTCAGGGCCGCCGCCTAGCCGATGTCGTCGCCCGCGTCTATCGCGACGTGCCGTTCTACCGCCGCAAGCTGGACGAGGCGGGCATCCGGCCGCAGGACATCTGGTCGATCGACGATCTGGCGCACCTGCCCTTCACGACGAAAGAGGACTTCCGGGACACCTATCCGTTCGGGCTGCTGGCGCGGCCGATGAGCGACATCGTGCGGACGCATGCTTCGTCGGGGACGACGGGCAAGCCGACCGTGGTGGCCTACACGCGGGCGGACATCGAGCTGTGGGCGGACTGCTGCGCGCGGACGCTGGCATGCGGCGGGGCGGACCGGCACTCGGTGGTGCAGGTGGCCTACGGCTACGGCCTGTTCACGGGCGGCCTCGGCATGCACTACGGGTCCGAGCGCCTGGGGGCGATGACGGTGCCGGTGTCGGGCGGCAACACGCGCCGCCAGTTGATGCTGATCCAGGATTTCGGAACGACGCACCTGTGCTGCACGCCCTCGTATGCGCTGCTGCTGGCCGAGACGGCGGACGAGATGGGCGTGGACCTGCGCAAGACGAACCTGCGGGCGGGCTACTTCGGGGCCGAGCCGTGGTCGGGGTCGATGCGGCGGGCGATCGTGGACCGGCTCGGAGTCGAGGCGTTCGACATCTACGGCCTGAGCGAAGTGATCGGCCCGGGCGTGGCGAGCGAGTGCTGCGCGCATGCCGGGATGCACATCTTCGAGGACCACTTCTATCCCGAGGTGATCGACCCGGCGACGGGCAAGGCGGTGCCGGACGGCACGCGGGGCGAACTGGTGTTCACGCATCTGACGAAGGAAGGGATGCCGCTGCTGCGCTATCGGACGCGGGACATCACGCGTCTGGAGCACGGGACCTGCGCGTGCGGACGGACGTTCGCGCGCATGGAGCGGGTGTCGGGGCGGACGGACGACATGCTGATCGTGCGGGGGGTGAACGTGTTCCCCAGCCAGATCGAGCACGTGCTGCTGGAGATCGAGGGCGCGGAGCCGCACTACCGGATCGTGGTGGATCGGCGCGGCCGGCTCGACGACCTCGAGGTGCAGGTCGAGGTGAGCCCGCAGCTTTTCTCCGACGAAGTGAAGGAGATGGAGGGGCTGCGGCAGCGGATTGCCAACGAGTTGCACTCGACGCTGAACGTGAACGCGAAGGTGACGCTGGTGGAGCCGCGGAGCATCCCGCGCTCGGAGGGCAAGGCGCAGCGGGTGGTTGACCGGCGTCAGATGGAAACGAGCTGAGGAGCCTTGGAGGAGACGCGATGAGAGTGCAGCAGATCTCGATCTTCCTGGAGAATCGTGCGGGGCGACTGGCGGCGGTGGCGCGCCTGCTGGGCGACGAGGGGATCAACATCCGGGCGTTGTCGCTGGCGGACACGAGCGACTTTGGCATCCTGCGGTTGATCGTGGACCGCCCCGACGCGGCGCAGCAGGCGCTGCGCCGCGAGCAGTTCACCTACTCGACGACCGACGTGGTGGCCGTTGAAATCCCCGACGTGCCGGGCGGACTGGCTGGCGTGCTCGAGGTGCTGCAGGACGGCGGCGTGAACGTCGAGTACATGTACGCGTTCGTGGAGAAGGCGAACGACCGTGCGGTCGTGGTCTTCCGTTTCGAGAATTTGGAGGGGGCGGCGTCGCTGCTCGAGTCGGCCGGCGTGCGCGTGCTGACGCGCGCCGAGGTGCTGAGCCTGTAGCGCCAGAAACCGCCCGCGAGGTTTGCCGCGATGTCCCTTGTGACGCCCGAGCGGCGGACGGCCAGTCCGCCCCACCGAATCTGGAATCCCCAGGCCGAGTGCATGGAGACCGACCTGCGGCGCGCGCTGCAGCTCGAGTTGCTGCGCGAGCAGGTGGCGCGCATGAATCGGCACTGCCCGTACTACGCGGCGAAGATGCAGGCCGCGGGCATCCGGCCGCAGGAGGTCCAGTGCCTCGAGGATGTGGCACGCCTGCCGTTCACGACGAAGGAGGACCTGCGCGACCACTATCCCTACGGCATCTTCGCGGTGCCGCTGCGCGAGGTGGTGCGGCTGCATGCCTCGACGGGCACGACGGGCAAGCCGACGGTGGTGGGCTACACGCGTCAGGACATGGAGAACTGGACGGAGGTGGTGGCGCGATTCCTCGTCGCGGGCGGCTTGTCGGACGAGGACATCGTGCAAATCGCTTTCGGGTACGGGCTGTTCACGGGGGGCTTCGGGCTGCACTACGGCGCCGAACGCGTGGGGGCGACGGTGATCCCGGCGTCGAGCGGCAATACCGAGCGGCAGATCATGATCCTGCGCGACTTCGGCTCGACGGCACTGGTGTGCACGCCGACGTACGCGGTGTATCTGGCCGAGGCGCTGCCGCGGCACGGCGTGGACCCGTCGTCGCTGAATCTGCGCGTGGGCTTCTTCGGCGGCGAGTTCTGGTCCGAGCCGATCCGCGAGAAGATCCAGTCGTTGCTCGGGATCGTGGCGACGGACAACTACGGGCTGTCGGAAGTGGTCGGGCCGGGCGTGTGCGGCGAGTGCCTCGAACGTCGCGGCATGCACATCGCGGAGGACCACTTCCTCGTCGAGGTGGTGGACCCGCAGACGCTCGCGCCGCTGCCGGATGGCGAGACGGGCGAGGTGGTGATCACGACGTTGACGAAGCAGGCGAACCCGGCGATCCGCTACCGCACGCGGGACATCTCGCGCATCGTTCCGGGAGCGTGCGCGTGCGGGCGAACGACGCGGCGCCTGGCACGCGTAACCGGGCGCACGGACGACATGCTGATCATCCGGGGCGTCAACGTCTTCCCGAGCCAGATCGAGCACGTGCTGCTGCAGTTCCGCGAGGCCGAGCCGCACTATCTGCTCGTGGTGACGCGGGAGAAGGGGCTGGACCATCTGGAGGTGCGGGTGGAGGTCTCGCAGGAGTTGTTCTCGGACCGAATGCGGCGCTTGTGGGAGATTCGGGAGGCGTTACAGCAGAAGATCGACAACACGCTGGGCGTGCGGGCGAAGCTGACGCTGGTGGAGCCGGGGAGCCTCGAGCGCTTCACGGGCAAGGCCAAGCGCGTGCTGGACCTGAGAAACGCCCCGAACGGAGAGCAGTCATGACGACGATGGAAGAACGCGGTGCGCTGTTGCTGGGCGACGAGGCCATCGCGCAGGCGGCGCTGGATGCCGGCATCTCTGGCGCGTACGGCTACCCGGGCACGCCCTCGACGGAGATTCTGGAGTACCTGCAGAAGTCCTCGCAAGCGGCCGAGCGTTCGGTGCATCGCGATTGGAGCGCGAACGAGAAGACGGCGATGGAGGAGGCGCTGGGTCTGTCGTACGCGGGCCGGCGGGCGCTGGTGACGATGAAGCACGTGGGGTTGAACGTGGCCTCGGATGCGTTCGTCAACTCGGCGATCACGGGCGTGAACGGAGGCCTGGTGGTGCTGGTGGCGGACGATCCGTCGATGCACTCGAGCCAGAACGAGCAGGACAGCCGCTACTACGGGCGCTTCGCGCACGTGCCGGTGCTGGAGCCGGCGAACCAGCAGGAGGCGTACGACATGACGTACGCGGGGTTCGCGCTGTCGGAGGAGCTGGGGCTGCCGATCCTGCTGCGGGTGACGACGCGTCTGGCGCATGCGCGCGGCGAGGTGCGCCGGCGCGAGGTGCTGGCGCAGCGGCCGTTGTCCTTCCCGAAGGATCGCCGGCAGTTCGTGCTGCTGCCGGCGAACGCGCGGCGGAACTATACGCGGCACTGATCGAAAGCAAACGCGCCTGCGTGGTCTTTTCGAATCGTCGCCTTGGAACAGATACTTCGAGGGGCCGGACACCTGCTGAGGCATCGTGGCGACGGGCATTGCGGTGAACTGCACGTCCGCGAGGTCTTCGGCGACGCGGACATTCCGCACCCGATGCTGCGCATCGGCCAGTACCCGATGCCGGCGGACATGCTGACTGATATTGCGCGGCAGTGCAAGGCGCTGCTGGTGGTCGAGGAAGGCTACCCGTTCGTGGAGGAGATGCTGCGGGGCGTGGTGGACATGGGGTTGACGGTGCACGGCCGATTGGACGGCGTGCTGCCGCGCACGGGCGAGTTGAGCGCCGACGCCGTGGCCCAGGCGCTGGGCTTCGACGTGCCGGAGGTGCGGGGCGTGCCGGACGTGGTGGTGGCGCGGCCGCCGTCGATGTGCAAGGGATGCCCGCACGTGGACAGCTACCTGTTCCTGAACGAGGCGCTGGCGGATCGCGAGACGAGCCGGGTGTTTTCCGACATCGGATGCTACACGCTCGGGGCGCTGCCGCCGTTCGAGTCGATCAACACCTGCGTGGACATGGGCGCCTCGATCACGATGGCGAAGGGTGCGGCGGACGCGGGCGTCCGGCCGGCCGTGGCCGTGATTGGCGACTCGACGTTCACGCACTCGGGGATCACCGGCCTGCTCGACGCGGTGGCCGAGGGCACGCCGATGACGGTGCTGATCCTGGACAACGAGGCGACGGCGATGACGGGCGCGCAGGAGTCGATGGCGCACGGTCGCATCGAGAAGATCGTGCTGGGCCTCGGGGTGGAACCGGAACACCTGCACGTCGTGACGCCGTTGAAGAACCAACACGAGCAGAATGTCGCGCTGATGCGGCGCACGCTGGAGCACCCCGGCCTGTCGGTGGTCGTCTCGCGGCGGACGTGCATCCAGGTGGCGATTCGCAACCGCGAGTGAATGGACAGAAGCGAACAACACGAGCGAACCAGACCAAGGGAGTTGCCACCATGAAGTACGACATCCTCGTCGCCGGAGTGGGCGGCCAGGGCATCATCTCGATCGCGACGGTGCTGGCGGAAGCGGCGCTGGCCGAGGGTTTGCACGTCAAGCAGTCGGAGATCCACGGGATGGCGCAGCGCGGCGGCGCCGTGCATTCGCACCTGCGGCTATCGTCGCGGCCGATCGCGGCGGACGTCATCCCGCTGGGCGGCGCGGACATGGTCCTGTCCGTCGAGCCGATGGAGGCGCTGCGCTATCTGCCCTACCTCGCGCCGTCGGGCTGGGTGGTGGCGAATTCGATGCCATTCGTCAACATCGCGAACTATCCGGAAGTGGCCCGTGTGCACGGGGCGTTCGAGGCGCTCGAGCGGCACGTGCTGTTCGACGCGGACCGATTGGCAAAGGAGGCCGGCTCGCCGAAGGCGATGAACATGGCGATGCTGGGCGCGGCCTCGCGGTTCGTGCCGCTATCCGAGGAGCGCTTTGTGGCGGCGATCCGCTCGCGCTTCGCCTCCAAAGGCGAGCGCATCGTGGAAGCGAACCTTGCCGTCTTCCGGGCCGGACGGGCGGCGGCCAACCTGCCCGTCGGCGAACGCATCGGAACCTGATCGCCCGCAGCGCCATCATGTTCTTTGGGCTGGCGGGCGGCGGACTGCCTCCGGCAGGGTGCCGTACCGTGCTACGGCATCCGCTATGACCCACGACTCCCCCGCTTCCCCGTCGTCTTCCGATCGCTCCCCCGCCGGCCGATTCGCCTGGCATGGGGTGTTGGTGGTGTTCGGGCTGGCGATGGCGGGCAGTCATGGCCTGGTGGCGTGGCTGGTGGGGGCGGTGGATGCAGGCGGTGCGTTGCTGCGCGCGCTTGGCGTCGTGGGCATCGCCACCGTGGCTGGCGCGCTGGGGTATCGAGTGCTGGGGCGTTCGAGCTTCGCGGCGCAGGCCGTGGCCGCAGGCGTGGCGCTGGCGGTGGCGTTGTGGGCAAACACGGGCGCCGTGGCCACGATGCGCGAGGCCCGGGCCGCGGCGCGCGCGCAGGCGGATCCGCAGCAGCTCTTCGAGGAGATCCTGGACCGCTCGCTGGCGGACCTCGAGGGGCTCGCCGTCTCCGAAACGGTCGAGCGCCTGACGACAATCGCGACGAACCTGCGAGAATTGGTGACGGAGAATCCGGCCGGTTCGGTGCCGGGGATGGTCGCCACGGCGGCCACGCTCGAAACGGTCGCACCCGAGTTGCAGGCACTGGATGCGCGCCTGCGGGAACTGGTGCACGCCGAGGGCCTGACACCGACGACGGCGCCGACGCGCGAGGCGCTGGCCGGGCGACTGGAAGCGGTCGAACAGGCGCTGGCGGCGCACGAACGTCTGCGTGCGTCCCTCGCGAAATTGCCGCCCGGACCGCTGGCGCGGCGGCTGCCCGCGACGCTGCAGGGCTTCGAGCCCCTCGCCAGTGCGCTCGCGCCCTGCCGGGAACTGCACGCGCTGCTGCTGGAATCATGGGGCCACTGGCAGTACGACAGGGAGACGGGCACGCTGACGATTCTGGAAGGCGCGCCGGAGGACCTGCTTGCGCGCTACCGACGGGGGCGTGTCGAGTTCCTTGCCGCGCTGGGCCAGGAGGCCGTGCCGGCCGAGAGCGACCTCGAGCAGCGCCAGCGGCTGGCGACGCTGCTGCGGGCCGTGGCCGAGCGGGCGAATAGTCAACAAGTCGAGTCAACGACGGAACCGACACCATGAAGCTGCCCTTCCTGAAGGAAGACCCCGACGACGCCGAGCTGAAGAAGCGGCCGTTCCTTCACTGGTCGCTGCTGCTGACGGGGCTGGTGCTCGCCGGGCTGGCGGCGATGGTGGGATTCGTATCGGCCGCGGCAACGGGCGCACTGGAGTCCGACCGGGCCGCGCTGGAGATCGGCCGCGTGATTGGTTCGGCGACGGCGGTGCTGATCTGGCCACTGCTGCTGGGCTGGGTGGCGTGGCGTGTGGGTCGGCGCTCGCGCGTGGCGGGCTCGATCATCTACGTGCTGGTGCTGGTGCTGTTCGCTTTCGAGAACATCGCGGGACCTGCCGTGCGCGTGGCGGAGCACAACCGGGAACGCGAGAGCGCGCAGGCGGAAGTGATCTTGGGGCAGGCGCGCACGGCGCAGGGGCGGCTGCGCGCGGCGGCCGAGGCGAGCCTGCGCGAGAAGGGCTATGCGGACATCGAGGCAGACGAGTTGGACGAGATCCTGAGCGTGTCGATCACGGAGGCGATGTCCAGCAGCGATCCAACCGTGCGGGCGCACGCACTCTTTGGCGTGGAGATGCGCGAGCGCATGGTGGGACTCGCACGGGCCAGCGAGGCATGGCTGGTCGATGGCGGGATCGACACGCGGAGCCTGCGCACGCGCGAGGACCTTGCGCGGCGCGAGGAACTGCGAGCCGCGGCACAAGAAGCCGCCGAGGCGGTCGTCGCCTTCGTTTCGGACGCGGAGAGCCGCATGCGCGGGCACCTGGAAGGCCAGGGCCTTTCGGGTCGGCCGCTGGAGGCGTTCATGTCGGGCTTCTCGGATTCGTTCGGCGCTCAGAAGCTTGCGATGCTGGACGTGCGGCGCATGGACGTCGAGGTGCTGGTGCGCGCGAAGAAGCTGCACACGCTGGTCGAGGAGAACTGGGAGCACTGGGAAGCGAACGACGAGGGAACGGGGATGCGGTTCGGGCCGGGCGTGCCGGCGCAGGTGCTCGAGGAAGCGGACCGTGTGGTGGACGAGATCGTCGAGCTGAGCCAGCGCCAGATGGCGTTGCAGCAACAGGCGATCGGGGCAATGGTGGAACAGTAGGCCATGAGATCGTCGCCATGACCCCCCCGATTCCGGAGAATGACTTCACGGCGCTCGAGGTTTACGGCTGGGATGCCGGGCGCGCGCGCGAGTTGGCGAAGCAGGGGCGACGCCTCGACGGAGTGGTGGGCCGCATTGTCGTGCGCCACAAGGGTCTGTACACGGTGCGCACGGGGGCCGGCGAGGTGCTGGCCCGCATCAAGGGCTACCTGCGCTATCAGGCCGGCACGTTTGCCGAGTTGCCGGTGGTGGGCGACTGGGTGGTGCTGACCAAGAAGCCGCACGACGACCTGTGGCGCATCCGCGAGGTGCTGGAGCGGCGGACGGTGCTGCGGCGCAAGGTGCCGGGGCTGCGCTCGGCGCCGCAGGTGCTGGCGGCCAACGTGACGACCGTCGTGTTGGTGATGGGGTTGACCGAGGACTTCAGCGTGCGGCGGCTGGAGCGCTTCATGGTGCTGGTGCACGAGAGTGGCGCGCAGGGTTTCGTGGTGCTGAACAAGGCGGATCTGCTGACGGCCGACGAGGTGGCGCAGGCAGTCGAGCAAGTGCGGGTGGCCACGGGCGAGATTACGGTGGCGACGTTGTCGGCGTTGGACGGCGAGTCGGCGCGGTCGGCGCTGGCACCGTTGTTGTGCGCGGGCGAGACGCTGGTGTTCGTCGGGTCGTCGGGCGTGGGGAAGTCGACGTTGATCAATGCATTGCTGGGCGAGGAGCGTTTCCGCACGGGCGAGGTACGCGAGAGCGACGGCCGCGGGCGCCACACGACGACGGTGCGCGAGATGGTGCGCCTGCCGCAGGGCGCGGTGGTGATCGACTCGCCGGGTATCCGCGAGATTCAGCTCGTCGATGCGGATGCGGGGCTGGTGGACGCGTTCGCCGAAATCGCGGAGCTGGCGCGCGGGTGTCGCTTCCGGAACTGCACGCACACGGAGGAGCCGGGCTGCGCGGTGCTCGAGGCGATCGAGAGCGGCGCGCTGGATCCGGCGCGATTCGACAGTTTTCGACAGTTGCAGTCCGAAACGGACATCCAGCGCCGCCGCCGGGCGGAATGGATCGAGAGCCAGAAGCGCGCGTTCCGTCAGATGAAGAAGCGGCGGTAGGGCGCGTGGTTTGTTGCTCGAAGAAGGCGGCGAGCTCCCTTGCTCGTGCCGGAGTGCGACTTGGTATGCCTTGCTCGGTTCAGTCCTTCGTTTCGCCGAAGGGTGAGGCAGCGATGGCTTCACGCAGGACGTCGGCGGAGAGGCGCTTGGTGTAGTCGGGGTTCGTGTGCGTGAACAGGATGCTGAGGCTGCTGTCGATCAGGAAGACGGCCGGAACGGGCAGGATGCGCTGCTGCTCGCCGGAGCGTTCGGTCAGGTCGATGCCATAGCCCTTGAGGCGTGCGTCAGTGGCGTCGTCGACGGAGAAGGCGACGCCGAAGCCGCTGGCGGCCTGCGAGCGCTTGTCGGACAGCAGGGTGAAACCGTACTCGCGCTTGCCGACTGCCTCGGCGAGGTGCTCCGGCGAATCGGGCGACAGGGCGACGATCTCGATGCCCTTGGCCTCGAGTTCGTCGCGCATGCCGGCGAGCTCGGCCAGATGCGTGTTGCAGTACGGGCACCAGCCGCCGCGATAGAAGATGACGAGCGTGTTGCGGCCGGCGAGGTGCTTCTGGAGTTCGACGGGTTCGCCCTTGAGATCGAGCACGGTGGCTTCGGGGACGATGGCGCCGGGCTTGAGCGGCGCGATCTCAGCGGCGGAAGCGGCGACCTTGAGCGGCGCGGGGGTCGGCTCCACAACAGGTGCAGGGTCGGCGACGGGGGCGGGCTCGGGCGCGGAGTCGGCCGCCAGCGGCCCGGTGGCCAGGCACAAGATAAGCAGGGAGAGTGATCGGCGCAGGGGATTCATGCGAGTAGTCCGGTGTGGGTTGGGGCGCCTGACCGGCGCATCGATGACACCGAATGAAAGCCGAGTGGGTGCCCCCTCGGCAAGTCCTTCTTTGCGATCTCGGAATGCTTCTGGCCGCCGGTGGGCGGCTCAACCGATTACCTCACCGCGGTCGATTCCTGTGCTTGCCGCCGGGTTTGGGACGCGCCATGGTCAAGTCGGAATGAGGTCCCAGTCGGGTCTCGGAAAGGGTTCTCCATGAACAAGCTGTTGAGAAGTGTGCTGGCTGTCGCGGGGGCGGCGGTGCTTGCGATGCCGGTGGCGGCGCAAGCACCGCCGGAGATGCGCGCGTGCTGGGTGAGTCGTTTCAACTGGACGCGCGACACACCCGAGGCGACGCGCGAGCGGATCGTCTCCATCATGGAGAACCTGAAGGCGAACAACTTCAACGCAGTGCTGTTCCAGGTGCGCGGCGAATGCAACACGCTGTACCCGAGCCCCTACGAGCCGTGGGGCCCGCAGTTCAACTGGACGGACCCGGGCTGGGATCCCGTGGCGTTTGCGATCGAGCAGGCGCGCGCCAACGGGCTCGAGTTCCACGCCTACTTCAACACGCACACGCTGACGGCGGTGGTGCCGCCGCCGGAGACAACGCCGCAGCATCCCTACAACCTGCACGGGCCGGAGTCGCCCGACTCGTGGGTGATCCACGACCGCGCGGGCAACCCGGTGGCCAGCACGGACAGCTATACGTGGCTGAGCCCGTCGAATCCCCATGCCTCGGCGTGGACGCGCAAGGCGCTGATGCACCTTGTCGAGACGTACGACGTCGATGGCGTGCACTTCGACCGCATCCGCACGCCGGCGGCGGGCTACTCGTTCGACGTGCGGTCGGTGGAACGCTTCGAGGGCGACGGCAATCCGATGGGCGGCGAGTGGGGCGACTTCATGCGCGACGCCATCACGCAGGACCTGCGTCGCATCTACGGGGCGATCGCGCTGCGAAAGCCGCACGTCAAGATCACGGCGGCGCCCTTCGGCATCTGCCGGCGCGAGCCCGGCGGCTACCAGGGCACGGGCACGCAGAGCTACTACTCGTGGTACCAGGACTCGTTCGGCTGGATGGAGCAGCACGTCGTCGACGCGATCTTCCCGATGATCTACTGGCGAATCGGTTCGGCGCATCCGTTCGAGGTGCTGCTGGCCGATTTCCTGAAATACACGGGCGGGCGGCACGTCTACGCGGGCATCCATGCGGGGCGCGATCCGATCGCGCAGATTGCGGAGACGCGGCGGCAGGGCGCGCCGGGCTCGACGATCTGGTCGTACGGCAGCGGGGACTTCTCGACCTATCTGGCAGGTCCGTACAGCGAACCGGCCCCCGTGCCGGCGATGCCGTGGAAGGAGAACCCGACGGTGGCGATCGTCGCCGGCACGGTGACGTCGGCGCACGGCGTGCCCCTGCTGGATGCGTGGGTGCGCGTGGGGGACAACCCGGCGACGTTCCTTTCGGGCGCGGATGGGTTCTACACGGTGCTGGACCTTTCGCCGGGCACGCACACGATCCGCGTCGAGAAGCCCGAGTTCGGCGAGGCCACGCGCGAGGTGACGGTGGCGGCGGGCGACGTGCTCGAGGTGAACTTGCAGTTGCCCGAGGGGCAGAAGGCCGAGATGCCGATCACGCCGTCCATGAAGTTGATCGACGACTTGATCCGGCTGGCGGCCACGGACGCGACGGTGCTGCGTCCCGAGTACGTCGCCGAGAGCCTGAAGCGCCGCACCGAGGACGCGCAGCGATACTCTCTGTTCCACCGCGCCCTGCGCAGCGGACAGGAGGCCGATCGCCTCGAACTGCTGCGCGCGATCGAACTCCAGTTCATCCACGACCCGAAGACCTCGGCGCTGGACCTGCTCGACCCGGAGCTGCGCGACAAGTTCCGCGGGTTCGCATGGGATCCGGCGGATTACCCGGGCGGTCCGGAAGGGCCGAACGAGAACGTGGCGATCGAGATGGTCGAGGCGTTGCGCACGGTGCTGCCGGAACGGCGTGCCAACACGGGCCCGGACCCGGCGGTTCGCCGCGCCGAAGCAACGGAAGAAGTCTGGCAGTACATGGAGAACCAGTGGGTGGAGGTGCCGGATCAGACGAACTGGAAGCTGAACCGGCATGCGGTCGAATCCTTCGTGGCGATGCGGGACCAGGCGCGGCGCGAGGGCGTGGAGCTGATCATTCGCTCGGGCCATCGCACGCGCGCACGCGCGGAAGCGGGCGCCGCAGCGGCGGGCAATCCCTACGCCGTCGCCAGCTTCTCGTCGCACTCGCTCGGCCTGGCGATCGACTTTCAGATGAGCCACGGCGACTTGCAGTTCGCGGAGATCACGACGCGGCCGATGGCGCAGGTGGTGCGCATGCGCGAGTCGCCGGTGCACAAGTGGCTGTTCGTGCGCGCGCGCGATTTCGGGTGGTACGCGTACATGCACGAGCCGTGGCACTGGGAGTACAACCCGCCTGGGTTCCGTCAGGTCTTCTGGGCGGACTTCCCTGGCGGTGCGCCGGCGGACCCCGAGCCTGAACCGGCCGAGGCGCCCGCCGCGGCAAGCAGCAACTGAGAATCGGTCCGCGCCGCGTTGGCCGGGGAAAGCAGGTGGACGATGAAGGTGCTGCTGGTGACCTGTGTGCTGGCGATACTGGCGGGGGTGGCGATGGCCGACGTCGTGGCGGAGGCGGACCCGCTGAAGAGCGGAATCGAGGCGATCGAGCAGGAGAGCGGCGGCACGATCGGCGTGACGGCGATCCACCTGGCCCGCGATCAACGCTTCGGGCATCGCGCCGACGAGGTGTTCCCGGCAGCCAGCGTGATCAAGACACACCTGTTGATCGTGCTGTATCGGCGTGCCGAGCGGGGCGAGTTGTCGCTCGACGAAACGATGACGCTGCGCGAGGAGGACAAGGTGGGCGGCAGCGGGCGCCTGCAACGCGAGGCGGCGGGGACGAGCTACTCGCTGGCGGAGCTGGCCCGGCTGATGATCGTGATCAGCGACAACGTGGCGACGAACATGCTGGTCGGGCGGCTCGATGGGATGGAGAGCATCAACAAGGAGCTGGTGGAGCTTGGCATCGAGCGGAGCCGGTTCAACCGGTTGATGATGGATGCGGAAGCGCGCGCGCGGGGCATCGAGAATGCGATCACGCCGGACGAGACGGCGGCGCTGTTCGCGGCACTGGAGCGGCGCGCGGTGGCGAAGCCCGAGACGTGCGACGCGATTCTGGCGGTGCTGCTGGCGCAGGAGCTTTCGTCGAAGATCCCGTCGCTGCTGCCCGAGGGCACGCGGGTGGCGCACAAGACGGGGACGCTGACGGCGGTGAGCCACGACGCAGGGATCATCTACGCGCCCTCGGGCCCGATCGCGGTCGCGGTGCTGACAAAGGGAATCGCAAACGAGGAGACATCCCGACAGGCCATCGCGCGCGTGGCGCGGCTTGTGTACGACGCCTGGGGTGCTGCCGACGAGGACGTGATTAAGGGAGCGACAGAATGACGACGGCACGGGGGAAGCTGGGGCTCGTGGCAGCGGTCGGAGTGGCGGGGATGCTGGTCACCGCACCGGCGGTGGCGCAGCAAGCGGCGCCCGAGATGCGCGCGGTCTGGATCAGTCGATTCGAGTGGCCGTCGAGTTCGCGCACGACGGCGCAGACCCGCATTCGCACGATGATGCAGACGCTGCGGGACAACAACTTCAACGCGGTGCTGTTCCAGGTTCGCGGGCAGTGCGACGTGCTGTACCCGAGCCCCTACGAGCCGTGGGGCACGCAGTTCAACTGGACGAATCCGGGCTGGGACCCGTTGCAGTACGCGATCGACCAGGCACGGGCGAATGGCATCGAGTTCCACGCCTACATCAACACGCACACGCTGGCGGCCGGCACGCCGCCGACGAACACCGTGCCGCAGCACCCGTTCCATCGCCACGGCCCGACGTCGGCCGACCCGTGGGTGATCCACGACACGAACGGCAATCCTGTCGGCGCGACGGACAGCTACTTCTGGCTGAGCCCCGGGCATCCGGATGCGTCGGCATGGACGCGTCAGGCGATCGTTCATGTCGTCGAGAACTACGACATCGACGGGTTGCACTTCGACCGCATCCGCACGCCTGGAGCGGGCTACTCGTATGACCCGCGGACGGTGGCGCGGTTCAACGGCGACGGCAATCCGCATGGCGAAAGCTGGGGCGACTTCATGCGGTCGCAGATCACGCGCGACCTGCGCCGCATCTACGGGGCGGTGGCGCTGCGCAAGCCGCACGTCAAGATCACGGCGGCGCCCTTCGGCATCTGCCGGCGCGAGCCCGGCGGCTACCAGGGCACGGGCACGCAGAGCTACTACTCGTGGTATCAGGACTCGTTCGGCTGGATGGAGAAGCGGGTGCTCGATGGAATCTTTCCGATGATCTACTGGGACATCGGCTCGGCGCATCCGTTCGAGGTGCTCCTGGCCGACTTCCTGAAGTACACGGGCGGGCGGCACATCTACGCGGGCTCGGTGACGAGCCGGGACTACATCGCCCAAGTGTACGAGACGCGGCGACAGGGCGCGCCGGGGACGACGGTGTTCTCGTACAACTCGGTGGATTTCGCGGCCTATCGCAACGGGCCGTACACGCAACCCGCGCCGGTGCCGAGGATGCCGTGGAAGGACAATCCGACGCGCGCGATCGTGGCGGGCACCATCCGCGACGGCGACAACCAGCCGATCCTCGATGCGTGGGTGACGATCACGGGCAACTCCTACGTGCACCTGTCGGGAGCAGACGGCTTCTATACGGTGCTGGACATCGTGCCGGGAACGTATCAGGTGACCGCGCGCAAGAACGGCCTGGGCGAATCCACGCGGACTGTGCATCTGGGCCCGGGCGACGTGAAGGAGCTGGACTTCCGCGTCTCGTCCTTCCTGCCCGGCGATGTGGACGGCAACAACGCCATCACGCCGACGGACGCGCAGGCGGCGTTCCATTGCTACATCACGGGCGCCTGCCCGGATGGCCTCGACGAACGCGCCGCCGACGTCTGCCCACCGGACGGCATCACGCCCAAGGACGCGCTGGCGATCTTCGGGTTGGCGATCGGGTTGGGGTTGGAGTGTGAGTGAGGGGGGAGGTTGGGTTTTTAGTTATTGGTGTTTAGTTATTGGGGATTCTGTGGCTGCGATGGGCGGTATTGGCGCTGATCGGTGAGCGCATGAGGCCGCGCGGGTGAATGGGGCATGCCGCCTCGCTGACGCTCGGGGTACTGAAGTGAGCCTTCCGAAGATGCATCAAGTGGGCTGCTATCGGCCGTAGCCGAATTCGCGGAGGAAGTAGTCCTTCTTGCGCCAGTCGGGACTGACCTTGACGTGGAGGTCGAGGAAGACGCCGGCGTCGAGCAGGGCCTCGATGTCGCGGCGGGCGGCCTGGCTGATGCGCTTGAGGACGGCGCCGCCGCGACCAATGATGATGCCCTTCTGCGAGTCGCGTTCGATGTGGATGGTGGCGGCGATGTAGGTCTTGCCGCGGGCGCGCTCCTCGAAGGCCTCGATCGTCACGGCCGTGGCGTAAGGGATCTCCTGATGCGTGAAGTGGAAGACCTTCTCGCGGATGAGTTCGGCGGCGAGGAAGCGCAGGTTGCGGTCGGTGAGTTGCTCGGGATCGAAGAGCGGCGGACCAACGGGCAGGAACTTGAAGACCGTGTCGCGAAGCTTCTGAAGTCCCACACCTGTCGTGGCGGAGACGCCCAGGCGCGCGGCATAGTGCGATGCGGGAACGCCGCCCGCGAGTTGCCCGAACCACGCACCGGCATCGAAGTCTGGCGAGCGCGTGTCGATCTTGCTGGCGACGCCGAGCACCGGGCGCGTGGTGGCGAGCACGAGTGCGACGATGTCCTCGTCGACGGGGCGCGGGTCGGTGGTATCGACAAGATGGAGCACGCAGTCCACCCCCTCGATGCCGTCGAGGACGTTGCGTCGCAGGGCCTCGTTGAGCTTGTCGGTGCCTTCGACGAGACCGGGCAGGTCGACGAAGACGGCCTGCATGGCGTCGTCGCTCCAGATGACGTTGATGCGGTCGCGCGTCGTCTGGGGCAAGCCGCTGACGGCGCAGAGCTTCTGGCCGACGAGCGCATTGACGAGGGTGGACTTGCCGGCGTTGGGCCGGCCGAGCACGGCGACGAAGCCGGTGCGGAACGCGTTGTCCGCCTCGCCGATGGTCGGGCGCGAATCGGTCATCGCTTCTTCGGCACCATGGGGATCGGGGGCATGGGATGCTCGCCGAAGGGTGCCAGGAGGGCGTCCTGCTGCTTCCACATCTTCTTCTTCCGGGCGGCCGTGTCATGGTCGTGGCCGAGCAGGTGCAGCAAGCCATGAACAAGCAGAAGGGCGACGTCGCCTTCGAATGGGCGCCCCTCCTCGCGGGCACGGCGCTCTGTGTAGCGCAGGCTGATGGCGATGTCGCCGAGGTAGGGCGTTTCACCGGAGGGGAAGCTGAGCACGTCGGTCGGCGCGTCGTTGCCGAGGAAGTCGCGGTTCAGTTGCTGGATGCGCCACTCGGAGCAGTAGTAGACGGTGAGTTGTCCGAGCGGATGGCCGAGTGCATCGAGGGAGGTCAGCAGGATGTGGCGGGTCGCGTAGATCATCGGGGCGCGGCCCACGGCCTGCATGCCGGAGTTGCGAATGCGGATGGCGATGCGGTCGATCTCGAGTGGGACGGCCCGTTGACGGGTTTTCACTGGACGGCGTGCTCCGGGGCGATGAACCGGATGTCGAGAATCTCGCCCGGATAGAGATCCTCGGCGGGCAGTTGGTCGATGGAAATCGGCAGTCCCCACTGCGGGATCATGGGATGACGCTGGAGCTGGAGGGGGAACGCGTCGATCTTGCCGCCGACGGAGGAGATGCGGGCGCGCACGGCGCGGGTGGGCAGGCGTCGGGTGGCGACCTCGACTTCGGCGCCAACGGCGACGGCGTCGAGTTGGTTGGCCTCGACGTAGGCGACGATGCGTTCGGGCTTCTCGGCGGTGACGACGGCGATGGGAAGCCCGGCCGTGACGGCCTGACCGTCGAAGGCAAGCACCGACGTGATGCGGCCGGCGAGCGGCGCGCGCAGGACGAGGAGTTCGCGCTGGGAGGCGAGGGCCGCGATGAAGTTCTCCTGGGCGCCGAGGGCCTGCTCGAGCGGGGCGATCCAGTCCTGCACCTGGCGCGCGTGCTGGCCGATGGCGGCCTCCATTTCGGTCCGTCGAGCGGTGGCGTTGGCGAGCAACTCGCGCGCTGCGTCGAGGGATTGCTCGCCCTCGCGGATGCGCACCTCGGCGGCCTTGTGCGCGAAGAGCACCTCTTCGTAGCTGCCGATATCGATGTCGCCGGTGGCGCGCAGGTTCTCGAAGCGTTCGAGCCGGATGGCGAGCCCCTCGAGCTCGATGCGGGCGATCTGCATAACGGCCTGTCGGTCCAGCACGTCGATGCGGGCTTCCTCCTGTTCGAGCGCGTGGCGGAACAGGGCGAGCATCTGGTCCTCGAGCCGCCGGTCGTCCTCCCAAGGGAGGAGCGCGCGCATCGAGAGCAGCTCGGCGCGGCGACGGGCCATGTCGGCGCGGGCAGACTCGATCTCGGCGACAAGCAGGCGATCGTCCATGCGGGCGATCACGTCGCCAAGAGCGACACGGTCGAACAGATCGACATCGAGTTGCGCGACCACGCCATCCATCGCGGGACCAACGAGGGCCTCGCGCACCTCGACCATGCCGACCACCGGCATGTAGAAGCGCTGCTGGCGACCCGCCAGATGGACGGCCAGCGCAATGGCACCGAGCCATACGACCACAGGGACGAAGCGCGTGCGCCAGTAGCGCCAACGCCATGCCCAGGGAGAGGAAACGCGTGAGGGCCTTCCGTTCGCCATCGTGTCAGACTTCCCCCTGCTCTTCCTGGAGTACGAACGAGACATTGGCGACGCCGGCAAGCCCTTCGAGGTCGGTGACCAGCTCGCTCGCGCGGCCCGGGTCGCGCAGCACCAGCCGGAAGGACATCTCGCCGCGGCCGCCTTCGCCGACGCGCTGGGAGACCAACCGCGCCCCGCGGCAGTAACGCGCGAACACCGCGCGCAACGCCTCCGGCACGCCGGCCGTCACCTCGAAGCGCACGAAGCCGTCGCTCATGTGCTTGCTGCCGAAACCGGTCCAGTAAAGGTACAGGATGACGATCCCAACGGCGCTGGTTCCGATGATCGAATACAGGAAGCTGCCCGTGCCGCAGGCCATCCCCAGGATCAGCGCCAAGAAGATAAAGGAGGTGTCGCGCGTGTCCTTCAGGATGTTGCGGAACCGGATCACGGCCAGCGCGCCGATGAGGCCGACGGCGACGATCAGGTTGTTGCCGATCACCAGCATCGCCATGCAGACGATCAGCGTGATCAGGACGATGGACTGCACGAAGGCGCGCGAGTAGGACAGGCCGCTGTGCGTGTAGATGTAGAGCCAGGCGACGAACTGGCTCTGGATGAAGGCCAGCAGGAAGCCGAGCAGGATCAATTCGGGTTCGACGGCGGCAGACCCGCCGCGACCCGACAACAGCACATCAACCAGCCCATTCATGCACGTGGCCTCGCGCAGGGATCGGGTGCTTCAGGTCGTGGCCCTCTTCCTTGAGCATGCGGACGCACATGACGTACTTGGCGAACGAATCGCGCTGCATGGCCAGCCGCTGGATGAGGTCCTGAATCCAGCAGGGGTAGGAATTGGTGAACTTGATTTCGAAGATGGTGAACGCGGGCAGCAGCTCGCGCCAGCCCTTGCCGTTGAGGCGGACGCGGTCGATCGGCCCGACGCTGGGCAGGCAGGCGATCTGGCTGTCGAAGGTGAGCCGCACGGGGTCGTCGTCGCGGCTCATGTAGGCCTCGCGGATGTAGCGGACGTGCAGGCGGGGAATGGCGCCGAGGCGTTCGACGTGCGTGCGGAACAGCTCGAGATTGTCCCACTCGTTGTGGTGATCGAGGAAGAGGGCCTCGCGCGGCAGGCGGCGTCCGGCGAAGAAGTGGGGAATCCACTCCTTGTGGACCATCGCGCGCTTCTTCATGACGATGCCGCCGAGGCGGCTCTTGATCTCGAAGAAGGCCGGCTCGGTGGGATCCTCGGAGTAGGTGCGCACGCGCAGCTTGAAGCGCTTGTTCTCGCCCAAGTTCGACGCCCAGTAGAGCGCCAGTTCGGGCGAATCGAGGTAGACGCTGCTGAGCGGATAGCGATGGCCGAACTTGGCCTTCGGATCGGCGAAGACGTAGGGGTCGATGTGTTGGCGGACGATCTCGGCCTGAAGCGGGGTGAGTTGATACTTCATCTCAAACCGCTGGGAGGTAACGACGTCGGCCACCGCCTGGCCGGGCAGTTCGTGCGAAACGGGGATGGGCGTCAGACGATACGGCACGGCGACTCGGAAAGAAGTCTCGGGAATGGGTGGACGGGGTTGGATGGTGGCGCACGCTGTCCTAACCGGGCGCCAACGGAGTCTTAACAGTTCCCCAAGGGGCTGGGCCGTGACAAGCAAAGATGGCCGGCCGGGGCCTCCAAATGAGGCAGGTGTTATCCGAGATTCCGGTTGCGGCGGGGCCGGTCCGCGGAGACGCTTCTCGTAAGCGGATAACAGAAGTCGCCGTTATCCCCAAAAACCGGACGCACCAAAGCGCGGGAGGCCACCACCATGAAGAGCACCTTGGAAGTCGAGGGCGCCAAGCCCACCCTGCGGACGCTGCCGGGCGACGAGGTGCGCCAGATCCTGTGGCGGTTTGCCGACCGGTTTGACTTGCAAATGGTGATCCAATCGGTGCGGGCGGTGGCGCGCGGGCCGGTGGCCCAGTTGGTGGCCAATGGGGCGCGCACGACGCACGAGTGGACTCCGGAGAAGAACAGCCTGCTGCGCGTCTTCGACGAGGCGGGCATCACGAGCGCCTTCATGGAGCCGTCCGAGGGGGGCTACATCGAGGGACCGAAGAACCTGTTGCTGGCGCTGATCGCGTTCGAGCTGGCGTGGGTGGACGCCGGCGCGGCGACGAGCAGCCTGGCGGGCAACCTGGGGCTGTCGCCGATTCACGAGTGCGGGACGCCGGAACAGAAGGCCGAGTACATGGCGCGGTGCGTGCCGGCGGCGCCGGGCGAGGACCGGGCGACCTGTCGGGCGGCGTTTGCGCTGACCGAGCCGCTGCCCTTCGTCGGCGTGGACACGGGGGTGCTGGCGGGCAAGGTGCGCGTGGCCGAGTGGAAAGAGGGCCAGGAGCCGATGCTGGACGTCGAGAAGCGCGGCCGCTTCATCACCGGGATGGACTTCGCCAACATCGTGACGGCGGCGGTGGGCAGCGACGACGAGCGCATCAAGGGAAGCTGCCTGGTGATCCTGGAGGAGACGGACGAGGGGACGTGGGATCGCGGGGCGGTGACGATGAAGATGGTGCACCAGCTTTCCTCGACGCGCGATCCGGTGTTCCGGTTGCGGGTGCCGGCGAGCCGGATCGTGGGCGGCTACACGGTGAAGGACGGCGTGATCGTGCCGAACCTGAGCCACGGCGACGTGATCGAGTCGGTGTTCCGTCGCACGCGGGTGACGGTGGGCCTGATGACGGCGGCGAAGCTGCTGTCGGCGATCGAGCCGGTGATCCGCTATCAGCGCCAGCGCTTCCGTGGCGGGGCGGCGGACAATCCCGAGTCGCCGCGCTACCAGCTCGGCATCCAGATGAAGGAGGATGCGCTGCACCGTCTGGTGGACGTGTGGGCGGCGGGCGAGGCGGCCTCGTCGCTTGGATTTGCGGCGGCGCGGCTGTTCGACGAATTCGACCCGATGGAGAAGGAGAAGGAGGCGGTGCTGCGCGAGCGCGGAATCGAGGGGCGGCGCGCGGTGCTGAAGGCGTTCCGCGAGGCGGAGGAGCGCGCACTCGAGTTCGTGCATCTGGAGGCGATGCCGGAAGCCGAACGCGATGCGGCGCGCCATGCCGAACTCGCCGGGGACGCGCTCGTGCGCTACCTGGTGCTGGAGGCGGCGGCGAACGTGTACTGCCCGGCGTGCAAGCTGTGGAACACCGGGCACGGCGCGGACATGATGCGCCAGGCGGTCAGCCTGATGGGAGGCTACGGCATCACGGAGGATTGCCCGGGCTTCCTGTTCCACAAGTGGATGGATGCGCAACTGGAGGCGACGTACGAGGGGCCGGAGGCCGTGCAGCGGCGCCAGCTCAGCGTGACGATGCTCTCGCCACTGTTCCTGGCGCAGTTCCGGGTGTGGACGCGCGAGATGCGGGCGATCTCGAACGTGCGGCCGCAGACCGGAGCGTGCGCACTGGCGACGGCGATGGAGCTGTGGTGCTGGACGCTGACGCACTTGCAGGAGGCGACGGACGCCAACGGGCAGAAGCTGTACAACAGCTCGCGGCAGGGCGTGACCTTCCCGCTGGCCGATGCGCTATGCTGGCTTCTGGCGTCGCGCAGCCTGGTGCTCGACACGCTGGAACTCGAGAAGCGCGGCCGCTCCGAGGCGGCGCTGGCCGAAGGCATCGAGGGACTCATCGACTTCTATCGCGACCTGACGCACGTGCACATCGGCGAGGCCGTCGGCGTGGTCGGCAAGATCTGCTCGGAGCTGGTCTACGGCTACAACCGCCACCCCGAGTGGAAGGCCGCGGACTGCACGACGTGCTACTGCCAAGGCGAGATGGACAACCTGGAGAGCGTGATTCCGGGTCTGGCCGCGAGCGCGGTCGGCGCGGACGTGCTGGGCGACGATGCCTCGCATCCGGTGAAGGCGGGTCCGTGCGTGAAGTTCCGGGGCATGGAGCGCTTCGTGCGGCTGCGCGCGCGCATGGACGGCTGCCTGACGGGTTGCCGGCTGGCAAAGGACCGCGCGGCGCAGGCATTGACCGAAGTCGCGATCCCCGAGGCGCTCGACTATCCGCTGTGATCCTGCAACACAACGGGAGGCAACCCTGTGACTGAAGTCCTTGCCGACGAAGCCGGTGCGGCGCCCGGCGTGGAGCGCCAGACGATGGAGGTGGACATCGCCTGCGTGGGCTTCGGCCCGGCGATGGGTGGCTTCCTCGAGACGCTCTCGCGCGGACTGGTGAACGGGGACGGCACGCCCGCCGTCGAGAGTCGCGCGGTGCCGGGCATGCCGCCACAGGTCATTTGCTACGAGCGCGCCGACGACTTGGGCGCGGGCGTCTCGGGCGTCGTGACACGCGCGCGCGCCCTGCGCGAAACCTTTCCCGACCTGAATCCCGCGGAGATCCCTCTCGCGCATCCGGTGACGGACGAGCAGTTGCTCTATCTTCTGGACCCCGTCGGCGCCAGCCGCCGGCCGTGGCTGGTGCGCGCGTCCGACGCAACGATCCGCGCCCTGCGCTGGATGCTCCCCTACCACGACCATGCGCTGCGCGTTCCGTTCATTCCCGCCTTCATGGCCAAGCACGACGGTCTGCTGCTGTCGCTGGGGCAGTTCAACCAGTGGGTCGGCAATCGCCTGATGGCATCGGGGATGGTGCAGGTGTGGCCGTCGTCGCCGGTCGCGGAACCGCTCGTGGAGGACCGCCGCGTTGCCGGCGTGCGCCTGGCCGATCAGGGAGTCGAGAAGGACGGCGCGCCGACGGCGGGCTTCATGCCGGGCATGGACATCCGCGCCGCGTTGACAGTGGTGGGCGATGGACCGGTCGGGCCGGTGGGCCGCAGGATCGACGAGATCTTCGGCATGCCCGAGGGGCACCACCAGCACGACTGGGCGGTCGGGATGAAGGTGGTGATCGACCTGCCGGAGGACTGCACGCTGGCGCCCGGCACGGTGCTGCACACGCTGGGTTATCCCGAGCCGGAGATCTTCGGCTTCCTGTACGTCTATCCGGGCAACGTGGCGGCGGCGGGCATCTTCGTGCCGTCGTGGTTCGACAACCCGGTGCGCTCGACGTACCGCTATATGCAGCACTGGTTGCAGCATCCCGCGCTGTGGAAGCACGTCGCGGGGGGGACGTTGCGCTCGTGGGGCGCGAAGACGATCCAGGAGTCGGGCCGGCGGGGCGAACCGCATCTTGTGGGTGACGGCTATGCACGCATCGGCGAGGGCTCCGGTTCGACGAACGTGCTGACGAACTCGGGCGTGGACGAAGCATGGAAGACGGGCACGCTGCTGGCGGAGGCGGTGCTCGAGTTGTTGCGCGCGGGCAAGGACTTCACACGCGAGAACCTGGAGGCGACCTACGTGGCGCGTCGTCGGGCGAGCTGGCTGGAGGGCGAGAGCCTGATGGCGGAGCGCGCGCGCGACGGCTTCGGCCGGGGCTTCGTGCGCGGCATGGTGGGCATGGCGCTGGCCGGCTTCACGAAGGGACGTCTTGCAATGGCGGGCGACGGGCGCTCGCCGTACCAGCGCGTGCCGACGCTGGAGGAATACGTTGCGGGACGCATGACGGGCGAGGAGGTGCGCGCGCTGCGCGAAAGCGCGCATGCCAAGGGCCAGACGTTGCACGATGCGATCATGGATCGACTGGGCTGGCCGGCGATCGAGTTCGACGGCAAGTTGATCGTCTCGCACCAGGATGCCCTGCTGATGGGCGGCAAGGTGCAGGCACCCGCCGGCTATGCGGACCATGTGCTGTTCGTCTATCCGCACCTGTGCGAGGTGTGCGGGACGAAGCTGTGCGCCGAGGTCTGTTCGGGCCAGGCGATCACGGTGAACCCGGACGGGCCCACACCGCTGTTCGATCGCGAGAAGTGCGTGCACTGCGGGGCGTGCTTGTGGAGTTGCGCGCAGGCAGACCCGAAGAATCCGGACCGCGGTGCCGTGACCTTCCGGGCCGGCGCGGGCGGGTTGCATTCGGCGGAGAACTGACGCGGCAGGAATGAAGGACCAAGACGACGCGAGGGAGCGAACGACGATGAGTGGTGGCTATCGGATCGTGGTGTGCGGCGGGATTGTGCCGAATCCGCTTCAGACGCTGGAGCCGGCGACGAGCCCGACGGGGCCGGTGCTGAAGAACGAGGCAATGTTGCCGGCGGTGTTGGACCCGTGGGCGTGGCACGCGCTGTTCGAGGCGGCGCACCTGGCCAAGCAGGTGACCGGCAGCACGGTGACGCTGGTGACGCTGGCGCCGAAGGCGAAGCTGCAACAGGTGGCGATGACGATCGCGCAGAAGGTGCCGTTCGAGCTGGTGGCGATCGACGGCTCGTCGAGTGGCTTCGCGGAATCGGCCGACGTGGCGGGCGACCTTGCCGCGGCGATCGAGGCGCTGCCGGGGCTCGACAAGTCGCGCCTGCTGGTCTTCGGCGGTTGGGAGTCGGCCAGCCGCGGCGCGGGCACGACGCTGCAGATGGTCGGCGAGAAGCTGGGCATCCGCGACCAGTTCCAGGGTGTGGACGAGTTGTCGCTGCGTGCGGATGGATCGTTCGAGGTGCTCGAGCGCATCGAGGGAGGCCGGCATCAGGTTTCGACGTGCGCGGGCGCGCCGGCGTTGCTGGGCTGGGCGACGGGCAACCTGCCGGAGCCGCCGAACAACCCGCAGCTCGGCATGACGAACATGCGCGGCATCATGCCGGCGCTCCAGAAGGCGCGCCCGGCAACGCAGGGTTCCGCCAAGGCGGCCTACGCGAGCGTGACGCTGCCGGCGCAACGCCGCGCGACGCGCATCGTGAAGGACATGCCCGCCGAGGAAATCGCGCGCGAGTTGGTGGCGTGGCTCGAGGGATGACAGGAAGACGGACGACAGGCACCTGATCGCGGAGAGAGCAACGATGGAGAAGATTCTGGTCGTGGGTTTCGTGGAGGGCGACGGCAGCGCGGGACGCGGTCTGCTGGAAGCGGTGGGGGCGGCGCGCGAGTTGTCGGCGGCGCTGGGCGGAGCGGCGTTCGAGATCGGATTGGTCGGTGAACAGGTGGCTCCGGCGGCGAACGCGCTGGCCGGCGCCGGTGCCGTGCGGATTCTGGGCGCGAGCGGTTCGGACTTCGCGCAGCCACGCTATGCGACGGATGCAGCGGCGGCCGAGGCGCTGGCCCGCGCGTCGGCGGCGACGCTGATCGTGGGCACGGGAACGTCGCGCTGGGCACGCGTCGCCGCCGGCATGGCGCATCGCCTGGGCGGGCAGGTGGACACCCATGTGACGGGGCTGGCGGTCGAGAGCGGCGCGGTGCAGGCGACGCGGTGGTACTATCGCCAGCGCATGATGGGGCGACTGAGCCGCACGGCACGGCCGTGGGTGGTGTCGCTCGATCCGGGCACTGTGGCACCGTGGAGCGGGGCGGCGGGCACGGCAACTGTCGAGTCCGTCGCGGTTGCGCTCGACGATTCGGCCCGGCGCACCCAAGTCACCGGCGTGCGCACACCCGACGCCGGAGGTGGCTCGACGATCCGGCCGGAGGCGGATGTCCTGTTCGTGGCCGGGGCCGGCTGGACGAAGAAGCAAGCCGATGGCCAACCGCACCCCGAGCGCGCGCAGGAGTTGATTCTCGACTTCGTGGCCAAGGCGAAGGCGTCGCTCGGCAGCAGCAAGTCGCTGGTGGACCAGAAGGGCGAGGGGCAGGCGGTGCTCACGTGCCTGAGCCACCTGAATCAGGTGGGGCAGACGGGCTCGACGCCGCGGCATCCGAAGGGGCTCGCGACCTGCTGCCATGGCGAGGAGCCCCACGTGGTCGGCTGGCGCTTCATCAACGAGCGGCGCGCCGTGAACCTAGATGCGAACTGCGGATGGGCCCAGGGCAAGGCGGACGTGCTCTACGTCGCGGACGCCTTCGCCGTGATGGAGAAGGTCAACGCGCTGCTGACGAAGTAGGCAGGCAGATTCGCCCCGCAAGCAGACAGGCCGCCCGGGTGGGGCGGCCTGTCGTGTTGTGGGACAGGTTGTTGGGTTCGGCGGTTATTCGAACTCTTCGATCTCGCCGGTGATGTCGTTGCGGCGGCGGATTTTGAGCTTGCCGGCGGCGAGTTCCTCGTTGGCGAGCTCGACGGGGTCGAAGGTGCCGTCACCATAGGGGATGGTGGGGCGGGCGCCGTGGGCGAGGTCGCGGGCGCGACGGGTGATGACGTTGATCATCAGGTACTTGCCGTCGGGGACGGGGATCAGGGAGGCGTTGTTCATGGGGTTTCCGGGGTTCCTCCGGCGGCGTGGTTTCCATGCCGCCCCGGGGATATTCTCCTCCGGGGCCAAGGCGCGGAACGGTAGGGATCACTTCTTGGCGTCGTCAACCTTTTCGAACTCGGCGTCCACGACGTCGTCGGCCGGGCGGTTGCCGGGGCCGTCTGGCCCGGGGGCGGCACCGGCCGCGCCGGCGGCCTGGGCCTGCTGGTAGAGCTTCTCGCCGATCTTCTGGAGCTTGGCGTCGAGTTCGGCGACGGCGGCCTTGATGGCGGCGGCCTGGTCGGACTCGAGCGCCTTGCGGACGGCGGCGACGGCTTCCTCGATGGCGCTCTTCTCGGCGGCGCCGATCTGGTCGCCCAGCTCACGCAGGCTCTTCTCGGCGGTGTAGACCTTCGAGTCGGCCTCGTTGCGGGCCGCGATCTGCTCGCGCTTCTGGCGGTCCTCGTCGGCGTGCAACTCGGCGTCCTTGACCATGCGCTGGATCTCGGACTCGTTGAGACCGCTGCCGGCCTCGATGCGAATCTTCTGCTCCTTCTTGGTCGCCAGGTCCTTGGCCGAAACGTGCAGGATGCCGTTGGCATCGATGTCGAAGGTGACCTCGATCTGGGGGACGCCGCGCGGGGCGGGCGGGATGCCGTCGAGGTTGAACTTGCCGAGCGACTTGTTGTTGGCCGACATCTCGCGCTCGCCCTGCAGGACGTGCACGGTGACGCTGGGCTGGCTGTCGGAGGCGGTCGAGAAGATCTCGCTCTTGCGGGTCGGGATGGTGGTGTTGCGCTCGATCAGGCGGGTCATGACGCCGCCGAGGGTTTCGATGCCGAGGCTGAGCGGCGTGACGTCGAGCAGCAGGACGTCGCTGACGTCGCCGGCGAGCACGCCGCCCTGGATCGCGGCGCCGATGGCGACCACTTCGTCGGGGTTGACGCTGCGATTGGGCTCCTTGCCGAAGAGCTTGCGGACCGCGTCCTGCACCATCGGGATGCGTGTGGAGCCGCCGACGAGGATGACCTCGTCGATATCGGCGGGCTTGAGGCCGGCGTCGTCGAGGGCGCGGCGGCAGGGGCCGAGCGAGCGCTCGACGAGCGGCTCGATGAGGCGCTCGAACTGGGCGCGGCGCAGCTCGACGTTGAGGTGTTTGGGCCCGGTCTGGTCCGCTGTGATGAAGGGCAGGTTGATCGTGGTGGTCATCGAGGAGGAGAGTTCGATCTTGGCCTTCTCCGCGGCTTCCTTCAGGCGCTGGAGCGCCATGCGGTCGTTGCGCAGGTCGATGCCGTTCTCCTTCTTGAACTCCTCGGCCAGCCAGTCGATGAGCACATGGTCGATGTCGTCGCCGCCCAGGTGCGTGTCGCCGTTGGTGGACTTGACCTCGAAGACGCCGTCGCCGAGCTCGAGGATGGAGATGTCGAAGGTGCCGCCGCCCAGGTCGTAGACGGCGATTTTCTCGTCCTTCTTCTTGTCGAGGCCGTAGGCGAGCGCGGCGGCGGTGGGCTCGTTGATGATGCGCAGCACCTCGAGGCCGGCGATGCGGCCAGCGTCCTTGGTGGCCTGGCGCTGCGAGTCGTTGAAGTAGGCCGGCACGGTGATGACGGCCTTCTCGACCTTGTGTCCGAGGTAGTCCTCGGCGGTCTGGCGCATCTTCTGCAGAATCATGGCGCTGATCTCGGGCGGCGAGTACTTGCGGCCCTGGATCTCGACGGCGGCGTCGCCGTTGTCGGCGGCGGCCACGCGATAGGGCACGCGCTGCTTCTCGGCCGAGACGTCGCCCATCTTGTTGCCCATGAACCTCTTGATCGAGAAGATCGTCTGCTCGGGATTCGTGACTGCCTGGCGCTTGGCCATCGGGCCCACGAGGCGCTCGCCGTCCTTCGTGAAGGCCACCACCGACGGGGTGGTGCGCGTGCCTTCGGCGTTGGTGATGACGACGGCCTCGCCGCCTTCCATGACGGCGACGCAGGAGTTGGTGGTCCCGAGATCGATTCCGATAACCTTGCTCATTGCTCGTCTTTCCTCCGGCGAAGTCTTGTTGTCTCCGCGGGTGTTCTTCCCCCGCGGGGGCGCAAGAAGAAGGCCAGCCCCCCGGATCGGGCAGGGCTGGCCGTGAATACTTCTGATTGAACGACTTACGGACTTACCGGGCTGGGCAGGGGGCGAGATTCTGTATCCTGATGACACACCGCAGGGTCGTGGGGACCTGCCCCGGAATCGTCGCCCGGCGACGTCTCACGCCGTCGCTGTCCGGACGGCGGGACGGCGCTGCCAACCCAGCGACAGGGCCAGCAGTGTGCCGACGGCGCAGAGGCTGGCGGCGATCAGGTAGGCGTTGAGATACGAACCGGTCCAGTCGCGCACGAGGCCACCGGTCAGGCCACCGAAGACGCCACCGGCGCCCCAGGCCGTGAAGACCAACCCGTAGTTGACGCCGATGTTGCGGACGCCGAACAGCGTGGCCGTCGTGGCCGGGAAGACCGACAGGCAGGCGCCGTAGCACGAGCCGGCCAGCACCGTGCCGAGCAGCAACGTCGCGGGCGTGGTGTAGAGGGCGAAGAGCAGGAAGTTGACCGCTTGAACGGCGAAGATCAGCGTGAGCGTCGCCGTGCGTCCCAGCTTGTCGAACAGCAGGCCGCCGACAATGCGGCCGCCCGCGTTGAAGACCGCCAGAATCGCGACGAGGACGAATCCGAGCGCGAGGCCGGATTGCTCGACGGCGATGCTGGAAAGCTGGCCGATGATCATCAGGCCCGCCAGCGACCCGAAGCAGAACATCCCCCACAAGGCGTAGAACTGGGGACGGCGGAGCATCTGGTGCCATTCGAGGTCCTCGCCGACGGGCCGGGGGCGGCCGGCGGCGGTGCGCGCGGGGGCCTCCTCCTCGGGCGGAACGTATCCGGCCGGGGGATTGACGATGAAGCGCGACAGAAGGGCGATGACGATGAAGAAGGCCACGCCGAGCACGAGCAGCGTCTTCGACAGGCCCAGGTTGCCGATGAGCGAGTTGGTCATGGGCGCGGCGTAGACGGAGGCGAGTCCGAAGCCGGCGACAACGATGCCGGTGACCAGACCACGGCGACGGGGGCCGAACCACTTCATGGCCGGCGGCGTCGTCGACGAGTAGCCGAGCCCCATCGCGGCGCCGAACAGGCCGCCGAAGAAGAGCGCGAAACCGACGACCGTCGGGAACCAGGCCGAGCCGACCAGGCCAAGGCCGGCGAGGACGGCGGCGGCGGCGACCACCTTGCGCGGGCCGATGCGATCCTGCAAGCGACCGCCCGGCACCATCAGCAGCGCGAAGACGCCGCAGGCGATCATGTAGGGAAGTTGCGAGTGCATGGCGGACCATCCGAGGTCGCGCCGCAGGAAGCCGGCAATGACGCTCCAGGAGTAGAGGATGCCGAGGGCGAGGTTGACACCGGTGCCGGCCAGAGCCACGCGCCAGCCGGGATTCAAGTCGGTGGTCGTCAGGCCGCCGATCAGGGGACGAGACGTGGTGAGGGAGGCACTCATGCGGGGGGCTCCTTGAGCAGGAGCCCCGACCCTGCGGCCGGGGCTCGAAAGCGGATATTGGAAGAGAGCTTTGTCCGACTAGAGGGTGAACGGCTGGCCGGCGGGTGCTCTCATCGTCAACCTCGGGAGTGTTTGTGAGGCACGAGGCGGGTGGCGGTCAATCCCAAGCAGGGGGGCGCCAGTAAAGCTTTTCATCAGTTGTCTTGCCAAGTCTTCCAAAATGGAAGTCGAAAGCAGTATCTTTTCAAGGAATCGAACAGAAACTTCCCTCATAGACGCTCGAATCGCCCATGATCGTCGTCGTATTCGTACAAACCGCCTGCATTCCGCAGCCGAAATACAACGGCTTCCGAACGGTTAGGCGGGGCCGGCTCGTACCTCAGCAAACCTGCGGGCCCTCCCAAGGGGCGACACGGGAGGACCAACGATCAGGCGAAGGGTGGGGCGCTTGTGTGGCCCTTTCGGAGTAGGGTCCGGGATGCGCCATATCCGGGCTCGAGGAGATTCAGCCTTTGCCAAAGCACCCTGCCTGTCCCCATGGGCCGCTGAACGCGAGCGAAGCCAGGAGGCACGCATCAGAACGGGCACATCTTGGCACTTTGGTGTGAAGGGAGCGCGAGCACCTCGGCGGCCAGAATGCCCGCCCTCCTTTCCCGCCCCGTGACAGGCGCAAGATGCGCCCCATCAAATCGAGGGTGCCGCTTTTGGCGTTGACCCTTCGGGCAGGCGGAACAGCCTAAGAGACCCTGTAGCCGTCTGATTGTCCGCGCGTTGCGCCATACACTTTCCACGGTCCCCTGTCCCATGAAGAAGATCCTGTGCGTCGATGACGAGATGGACGTCCTGCTGATCCTGAAGACGGCTCTGAGCGAGGACTACGAGGTTTCCACGGCGGGCAACGGCATCGACGCGATCGCGCTGGTGGACGACCTGCGGCCGGACCTCGTGATTCTGGACATGATGATGCCGGAGATGGACGGCATCCAGACGCTGCGGGAGCTGCGGCAGACCGACGCGGGCGCCGACGTTCCGGTGCTCTTCCTGACCGGTGTCTCCGACAAGGAGGTCAAGCGCCAAGCACTCGACCTCGGCACCTCCTACTACCTGACCAAGCCGTTCGACTACAACGACCTGATCAGCAAGGTGGAGATCGCGATCAAGAGCGCCGACTCGGACTTCCCCTGAGAGTGCCGCCGGGGCCGCGCAGGCCCCTGTTCGCCTTCCGCCTTTATCCTTTTGCCGTGGCGCTCCCCGCCTTTCGCCTTTCCCCCACCGGGGGCGCGGCGCATGAATCCCCCCGCTTGTCGAACGTCACGCGCAGCGGAGCAGGGACTTCACGCCATGAGCATCAAACTGACACTTCCGGATGGATCCTTGCGCGAGTTCGACGGGCCGGTGACGGCGGGCGAGGTGGCGGCCTCGATCGGGGCCGGACTGGCGAAGGCGGCTCTGGCCGCGCAAGTCGACGGCCGCACGGTGGACCTCGACACGGTGATCGACCGCGATGCACGGATCGCGATCCTGACCTCACGCCAACCCGAAGGCCTCGAGGTGCTGCGCCACTCGTGCACGCACCTGATGGCGCAGGCGGTCAAGCGCCTGTGGCCGGAGGCGATGCTGGAGGATGGTCCGCCAACCGAGGACGGCTTCTGGTACGACATCAAGACGGAGCCGCCGGTATCGCCGGAGGACTTCGCGCGCATCGAACAGACGATGGGCGAGATCGCGAAGGAGAACCTTCCGATCCGCCGGCGCGTGCTCGATCGCGACGAGGCGGCCCGCCTGTTCGAGTCGCGCGGCGAAAAGTACAAGCTGGACTTGATCGCGCGCATCCCCGAGGGCGACACGATCTCGGTGTATGAGCAGGGCGAGTTCATCGACCTTTGCCGCGGGCCGCACGTGCCGAGCACCGGGGCGCTGCGCGCCTTCAAGCTGCTCTCCGTGGCCGGTGCCTACTGGAAGGGCGACGCGCGCAACGACCAGCTCACGCGCATCCGCGGCACCGCCTTCGGCGACAAGAAGGAATTGAAGGAGTACCTCGACCTGCTCGAGGAGGCGAAGAAGCGCGACCACCGCAAGCTGGGCCGCGACCTCGAGCTGTTCATGCACCACGAGTGGGCGCCGGGCGAGGCGATCTGGCTGCCGAAGGGCAACACGGTCTACGACACGCTGAGCCGGATGAGCAGCGAGCTGCATCGCCGCGAGGGCTACCTCGAGGTGTTCACGCCGATGCTGTTCAAGAAGGACCTGTTCGAGGTCTCGGGCCACTGGAAGCACTATCGCGACGACATGTTCATCGTGCCGGGGCAGGAGGCGTCGGTGCTCGAGGCGCCGGAGATCGCCGACTGGGCGGGGCGCCTTGCGACGGAGGCGGCGGGGTTGGCCGCGCACGAGTGGGACCGCGTGCGCGGTGCGCTGGAGCAGGCCGGCTCGGCATCCGAGCGCTTGTCGGTGCTGCTGGCCGAGAGCCCGACGCTGTCGACGAAGTACTGGAATCTGTTCGAGAAGAAGCCGGGCGAATTCGTGCTGCTGACCGGACACGCGCGCGAGGTCTACGCGATCAAGCCGATGAACTGTCCGTCGCACATGCTGATCTTCCGGGATCGTCGGCGCAGCTACCGCGAGTTGCCGCTGCGCATCAGCGACCAGGGCGTGCTGCACCGCAACGAGGACTCGGGCGCGCTGACGGGCCTGACGCGCGTGCGCCAGTTCTGTCAGGACGACGCGCACATCTTCCTTTCCGAGGAGATGATCGCCGAGGAGATCGCGCGGGTGATCGGGATGGTGCGTCGGGTGTACCAGCCGTTCGGGCTGGAGTTCTGCCGGGTGTATCTCTCGACGCGGCCCGAGAAGGCGATGGGCAGCAAGGAGCAGTGGACGCGCGCCGAGCAGGCCCTGCAGCAGGCCATCGAGGCCAACGGCATGGACTACCGCATCAACGCGGGCGACGGCGCGTTCTACGGGCCGAAGATCGACTTCATCGTGCGCGATGCGCTGCGGCGCGAGTACCAGGTGGCGACGATCCAGCTCGACTACCAACTGCCGGCGCGCTTCGAGTTGAAGTACACGGCGGCCGACGGGTCGGAGAAGATGCCGGTGGTGGTGCACCGGGCGATCTACGGTTCGTTCGAGCGCTTCCTGGGGATCGTGATCGAACACTTCGCCGGGGCCTTCCCGGTGTGGCTGGCGCCGGTGCAGGTGCGGGTGCTGTCGATCAGCGAGAAGTACGTGGACTACGCGCGACGCGTGAACGAGGTGCTGCTGGACGACGGCGTGCGCAGCGAGGTCGATGTGCGGGACGACAAGGTGGGCGCGAAGATCCGCGAGGCGCAGTTGCAGAAGATCCCGTACATGCTCGTTGTGGGCGAGAAGGAGCAGGAGACCGGGTCGGTGGCGGTGCGCAGCCGCGAGAAGGGCGACGAGGGCGCGATGACGCTCGACGCCTTCCGGACGCGGATCGGGGCGGAGAAGGCGCTGGCGTTCTGATCGTCGTCAGGGACGCGGGCGCGTTGCGGGGGCGCGGCGCGGGGGTGGCATCGGGCGCGCAGCGTTCGGGCCGAGTTCGAGCGCCATGTCGTGCAGCGACCATCCCGACGGCTCGCGCAGCATCTTGAGTCGCAACGCATACGGCGCATCGACAAGGACATGGCGGGGTGCCGTCGGGCCCGGCGCCATCTTCGGGATGCCGGAGACGCGCAGCGAGGCGACGGCGATGGCGTGGTCGTCCCAGATCATCGACGTCTCTTGAACATCCAGGTCGAGCTGCACGGCGTTGTGGTCCTGGCGTGCGCGGTCGAGCATCGTGAGGAGCCGCCGGGCCTCGATTTGCGCGGGCGAGTCGGCAAGGAAGTTGGCGTCGCCACGATTGGCCGGTTGCACGAAGTGCGCATCGATGAAGAGCTGCAGCTCCTGCCGGGTGCGCGCGGCTTCCTCCGGGCCGACTGTCGAGGGAGTGACTTCGATGTTCCAGCGCGGATCGGCCAGCCACTCAAGACTCTTGGGGACCTGGCCGCGCGGTTCCTCGGGCGGCGGCGCAAGCTGGACGTCGGGTTTGGCGGTGGGCTCCGGCGCAAGGGTTGGTTGAACGCTGGTCCGTGCCTTCGACATGCCGGGCAGAACGATCGCGAGCGCGAGGATGAGCGAGGCGAGCACGATGCCGCCGCCGATGATCCATGCCCCGGTGCGACGGGAGCTATGCGCGGGGGGCTGGGGGCGGACGAGCGTTGCGGTCACTGTCGGCAACGCGGGGTACAGCGTCGCGGGCACGGCGGCTGGAGGCCTCGGTGTCGCGACGAGAGCGCCCTCGTTTTCGGTGGCGAGGCGGCTGCGGGCGGCGGCCAAGGCACTGGCGGGTGCGTCGCTCTCGGGCTTCGGAAGATCGATGGTCTCGGCACTCGCGAGAGCCACGGTGGGCTCCGTCCCGGGAGCCGAAGCGCTTGGTTGTCCCGGGATGTTGTGCCCGAAGGTGAGATCGGCGAGCGTAACCTGCGCAATGGGCGCGAGCGCCTGGGCGACGGAGGCGACAAGCGCCGAGGCGCTGGCCGGTCGGAGCGCGGGCTGCTTGGCAAGCGCTGGCGCGAGCGCCTGCCAGACGGGGACCGGCAGGGCGGCGTTCCGCTGGTGAATCGGCATGGGCGTGTCCTGCACGTGCGCGACGAGCAGGTCGGCCTTGCTGCGCGCCTCGAAGGGCAACTCGCCCGTGAGCAGGCGATAGGTGACCATGCCGAGAGCATAGATGTCGGCGGCGGGCGTGATGACGCCGCCGCGAATCTGCTCCGGTGCCATGAAGGCGGGCGTTCCGACGACGATGTCGTCCTGTGTGGCGAAGACGTCGTCCATGTCGGCACGGGCGATGCCGAAGTCCATGATCTTGGCGATGCCGCGGGGCTGGGTGACGACGATGTTGCCGGGTTTGACGTCGCGATGGACGATGCCAAGGGAATGCGCGGCATCGAGTCCCGCGGCCACGCCGGCGACGACTTCCATCAGCCGACCGACGGTCAGCGTGTCCCAGTTCTGGTCCACGTATTCGTCGAGCGTGCAGCCCTCGACGAGTTCCATGACGAGGAAGCTGGGCTCGGACCGATTGGTGGCGACATGGACGTCGTGAATCTGGACGACGTTTTCATGCACGACCTTGGCCATGGCGAGCGCCTCGCGCTCGAAACGGCCCGCGAACTCGGGGTGATCGAGGAGTTCGGTTCGGGGCACCTTGATGGCAACGGGGCGCCGGAGGCGCAGTTGCCACGCGCGATAGACCGTGCCCATGGCGCCATGGCCCAGAACGCCTTGGATTTCGTAGCGACCGTCGAGCACCCGACCGGGCAGGCCGGCAGAATCGAACACCGTCGCGTCCGATTCGGGAGGTGGGGTGCCGGAGCCAGCCATCGGTCGTGCTCGTTCTCGGTCATTGTGCGAAGCGGGCCCGCGCGTCGTCGCGGCGGCAGGGGCCTACTTGGTTTCCGCCCACGGGACGGGATTCAGGAGCGCAAAGGCCTGGGGCCGCTCGACCCGCGAGACGTTGCGCACGACGCCGTTCTCGCATGTCACCACCATGTCGTAGCCCTCGTAGAGACCGAACAGAACGATGTAGCGGTTGTTGCGGACCTTGTAGACGTAGACTTGGCGATTCTCGACGTATCCGCTGTAGTCGGGCGCGCCGTAGCGCTTGATGAGTTCAACTTCGTCGAGTCCCTCGTTGGGCGAGAGCTGGAACAGGTTCGTGTTGTTGTAGATGCCGATGCAGCCTGTCAGCGGCAGGACCGCCAGGCCGGCAAGGACGGCGGCGAGTCGGGCGGTGCGGGCGATGCGTGTCTTCATGGGGTGCTCCCGGATTGGCGTAGTTCATCCCAGTCGATGTTAAAAGCTACCGGTTTCCATTGGTCGCCTTCAAGGACAAGCCGCATGCGGGCGACACGGGCGCCGCGGGCCAGCGTGACGGGGTCGCGTTGGCGGGTGCCGCGGGTGGGGCGTCCGGAGACGGTCAGGTCCATGACGGCGATGGCGCGGTCGGTCCAGAAATGAGACTCCTCGCGGATGGTCAGGAGGATGCCGACGTTGGTGTGGTCGCGCCGGGCGCGTTCGACGAGGGCCAGCAGGGCGCGGGCGTCGGCGCCGGCAGGGCCCTCAAGCTGGCTGAGGCGGACGAGGTCGTTCTCCTCGGGGGTAAGCACCTCGCGGTTGGTGGGGCGCTGGATGCGGGTGTCGATCAGGGTGGTGATCTGGTTGCGGTGGCGCAGGGCG
>JAHCAW010000039.1 GCA_019634695.1 Candidatus Sumerlaeia bacterium | reverse complement strand
TTCATCGAGGTCGAGCCCGGCGACGTGGACATCAACGTGCATCCGACGAAGGAGGAGGTGCGCTTCCGCAACGAGCGCAACGTCGCGGGCGCCTGTTACCATGCCGCGCGCGTGGCGCTGGAGACGCACGGCCATGTGCCCGAGATGCCGCTCGAGCCCGAACCGGACGCGCCGACGCTCGTGTCGCCGCCAACGCATTCCTCATCGCATCCGATGCCGTCCGCTCCCCTGCCACCGGTCACGCGCCTGGCCACGCCGCTCGACCTGGTGAATCGCGCGTTCGAACGCAAGCGCGCTCGCGAGGCTCAGGAGTTGCCGCCGCGCCTGCCGGCCTTCGCGCCCGACGGCCAACCGGTCGCGCCCGAGTTCGCCCCGGCCGTTGCGGCGCCCGCGCGCTTGCGCACGCGCCCGTACGCCGCGCCCGGCGAGCAGCCCGACCGTGCCTTCTGGGACAAGCCCTTCGACCCCGAACCACTCGGTCAGATCGCAGACACCTACATCGTCGCGCGCTTCGGCGACGATCTGCTCATCATCGACCAGCACGCGGCCCACGAACGCCTGCGCTTCCTCGAACTCGCCGGCCGCGCGCGCACGGCCGACGCGCAGACCCTGCTTGTGCCCGTCACGTTCGACCTGCCCGCCGATCGGCAGGCCGCACTCGAGGCGCTGCGCCCCGCGCTCGCCGAACTCGGCTTCGTTCTCGATCCGTTCGGCGGCACCACATGGGCCATCTCCGCCGTTCCGGCCGATCTGGCACAACTCGACCCGGCGGCGCTGGTGCTCGATCTCGTCGACGACGTCGAGGAGGCCCCGGCGCTGCGCCGCCTCGAGGACCTGCGCGACGCGATCCTTGTGCGCGCGGCGTGCCACTCCTCCATCCGCGCCGGCCGCCGCCTGGCGACCCCGGAGATGCAGGCACTGCTCGACCGCATGCGCGCCTGTGCGCTGTCGTTCACCTGTCCCCACGGCCGGCCCACCATCGTGCGCCTGGCCCGCCACGAACTCGACAAACGCTTCGGACGCCTCGGCGCCTGAGGAATGCGGCCGCAAGAAGAAGGGGCGACTCCGACTGGAGCCGCCCCTGGGATTGAGTGTTGGCGAAACGGGCAGAAACTCGGCCTTACATCGCGTTGACGTAGCCGTTCGGCGACTTCTGCGTGCGGATGATGTCGCCATCGCTGGCCGTGCCGTTCGTCGGGTCGTACGGAAGGGGCAGCGACGCCGCCGGATACGAGGAGATGCCCTGCCAGCCGTTCGGGCCGTAAGTGCGATCGGGCCCGGCGCCGTTCAGACGCCAGCCACCGAACTCCTCCATCGTGGCGCCGAGCAGCGTGGACTCGGTGCTGCGGGTGGTCAGGCTGTTGAAATGCATTCCCCACGTGGAGCGGATGTTCGTATAGCGGAAGTTGTTGAACTGCCAGTCGGTGCTGGAGGCCGGCACATGTTGCCGGAAGGGGTCCACAAAGACCACCGTGCTGATGTAGGCCACCGGGGTGGAGAGCATCTTCGACAGGTACCAGTAGTTGTATTCGGGAGCATTGTTGCCCGACGTGCGGTAGCCGTCATATGGGTAGGCGTTGTAGTCGACGGCGTAGGCTTCGAGGGCCACGGAGATGCTGCGCATGTCCGACTTGACGCGCGAGACCTTCGAGCGGACCTGCGCCTCGAGGAAGTTGGGAACCGCGATGGCCGCCAGGATCGCGATGATCGCGACGACGATTAGCAGTTCGATGAGGGTGAAGGCGTGACGTCTGGTCATGGGGGGACCTTTCGAAACGTGGGATAGAAGTGCTTGTGCGCAGAGGATGTAGCCGAGGCGTGGCGTCCCTCGCAAGGCGAATCGGCCCCTGCTCGCCCAGATTGTTCGGGACCCTTACGGGGCACCTCGCGGCCAAGGCACGAGCGGGGAAGTGACACCTTCAACATGGCGCCCGTTGCCCGAAACGAGTTTGTCCGTTGCAACGGAAATGGACGACTTTGCGAATTGCGTAACCGGTGACGCAACGCGAGCTGTCTGCCGGGGGCCTCACGGCCCGACGTGCGCTTCGTCCGGACGCTTCTGGCTGCGGTAGATGTCGCCGGCGCTCACCGTCCCGTTCGTCGGGTCGTAGGAGGCACGGTTCCAGCCGCCGGCGCCATAGTCGCCCAGCATGTCGTGGTGGTTCTGGTAATACGTGTCGGGGCCGGCACTGCGGATCACCCACTTGCCGTAGCGCCGGTCCTGCGCCGTGTAGGTGGCCGGAACGCTGGCGTAGTACTCGGTGGAGAGGAACATGATCTGGTTGGCCAACGGCTGCGGGAAGTTGTGCGGCAGGCGGAAGATGTCTTGCAGGGCATCGATTCCCGAGATGTAGGCAATGGGCGTGGTCAGGCCGCCGGCGAAGCCCTGGCCGGGATAGCCGGGGTAGAACTTCCAGATTTCGTTGGCGGAGTAGTTCACCCCGCTCGGTCGCGGCGAGACGGTATCGGTCCAGTACGGGTACTTGTTGTTGTCCACGGCGTAGGCTTCCATGGCGGTGACGACGGTGCGCATGTTGGACAACTGGCGCGAGACCTTGGAGCGCACTTGGGCCTCGAGGAAGTTGGGAACCGCGATGGCCGCCAGAATCGCGATGATCGCGACGACGATCAGCAACTCGATGAGGGTGAAGGCACGACGTTGCATACGACACAGATCCTTTCCCGAAAAGATGCCCACCCTCGATAACGCTTTCAGGCTGGAGTGTACGCCTATCCCTGACAAGCATTTTCTGCCGGGTGGCGCGGTTGGGGATTGAGTCGCAATCGATTGCAAGCGCCCGTTCGGCTGTCGGACTTGCTGGCCAAGGGGACTCGGCGCCCGTTTCGAGAGACCGGTGACTCTCCTGCCGAGGACTCCCAGAGGTGCGGGCACCGGCGATGGCGACCTTCATGAAGGCCCTGAGCGCAATCCGGCTGTGCCGAGTTGGGGCAGCACATGGCGGTGACGGATGCAGGATGGAGTTGGCAGTCCAGCCTCGTCGCTCCATACTTGCTGCAAGGAACCGCCCGGACTTCGGGCAAGGGGGACGATATGCTCAGAACAATGCTGGCAGGATTGTTCATGCTTGGGACCGCATGGCTTGGCGGGGGCCAAGCCGCGCATGGGGAGACGCCCAAGAGCCTTCCCGCTTCGGAACCGTTGGTGGAGTTCGGGTACGCGACGCTCACGGATGCCCGGTTCATCGATAACGGCACCAAACTGCTCACGGTCAGCCGCGCCGGAATCATCGTGTGGGACGCGGCCACTGGTTCGGAACTGAGGCGCTTGGGCGACCGACGAGACTTTGCAGACCGAGTGTACCTGAGCGCCGACGAGAGCCGCTTGGCGGCCAGAGCCCTGGGCGGTGCGATTCGCGTCTGGAGTGTTGCCACCGGCGAGATGGTACGCGAGGTCGTTCCCGAAGGCTCCGACTCCTTCGACTTCTTTGCCCTCAGTCCGTGCGGCGACCGGTTGGCTCTCGGCGTCCGGGAGCACGGTGCGGCCGCCAGCACCACGCGTTCGCGTCTGCTGAACGTCGACACCGGCGAAGAACTCAGTGCACCTCCGGCGCCCGGCACGCACTTTTTCTCGCCGGATTGCCAAGTGGGAGTGACTTATCCGCTCGAGGCCGGAGTCGTCCGGACATGGAACGCGGCAACGGGCGAGCCCTTGCTCGACTTGCAGAGCGTGCCGGCGCCCGGCGGCACAACCATGACAGGATCCGCGGAGTTCTCATCGGACTCGGGCAGTGTGGTGCTCACACGCTTGGGGAGTTCTCTCGCCCCGACCGTCTGGAACCTGACGACCGGCACCCTCACGAGCACCGTCAGCATCCCGAGCACGTTCGCCTATCACGATGTCCGATTGATGTCCGACTCGCGCACACTCGTCATGACTCGGGAGACCCTCAACCCGCCCAGGGTCGCTGTGCTTGCGTGGGACATTGTCGACGCGCGAGTTGTCCATGATTTCGGCGTCGAATCCCAACGCCAACTCCTTGTCTCACCAGACCGAACCCGGTTCGCGTGGACGTCAAGCAGTGACTGGCAGCAGTTCCTCCATGCCTTCGGCGAACTGGACGCACCACTTGCCACGTACCCCGGTAACGCGCTTCTTGCGATCGACGCCGCCGGGTCGCGTGTCTTGGCGGTTCTGGACAGCGTCCCGACCATCCAAGACTACGGCACCGGGACCGCCATCTCCAGCCTGCCGATGTTCCAGGCACGTATCTCACAGCCTGCCATCCATCCCGAAGGTGGGGAGGTCGCCGCATTGTGGGGCAATAGGGTCGTGCGTTGGGACATGGCGGGCAACCGACTCGGCGACATGCTGCCTCCATCGGCACACGGCTCGAATCTGGAGGGACTGCCGCCCTCCATGCTGAGCTATGCGCACGACGGCCAGGCCCTCGTCGTTGGACTTCGCGACGGCCTAGCCTTGATGGATGTCGCATCCGGCGAGCTTGTGCGAATGGTACTGCCCGAACCCCTGCCGATCGACGGCAACACGACCTGGATGTTCGCCCCATTGCCCGGCGGCAGGCAAGTTGCCTATGTCCGTCGCAATCGTGCGGATCAGGTCGGAGTGATCGACATCGAGAGCGGCGCGATTCGCCCTCTTCCCCCGGGAACATTCCACGAGTTGCGCGACGCGCACAGTTTTTCCGCCTCCCCGGACGGCCGGTACGTGATCGCCTCTGGGATCATGGCCGTACATGGGGTGCCACCTTCTTCTTCTTCCGTCGGCTTCAACGCTTGGGACCCGTGGACCGGGCGGCTCGCACACAGTTTCACGCACGAGCGCCAATCCGTCTTCAGCGGACAATTCCAGGCGGCTCATCTCCCATCGCTCGACATCTTCTTCTGCATTGCGGAACACACCATCATCGAGGCCGTACTCCCCACGCTCCAACTCCATGTGGCGCGGACGAGTCTGACCGTCGGAGGGGAATCCGAAGACCCCATCGCTCTCCCCTTCACGGACCTGAAGTACCCCGTTGCGTCGCATGGTGGCCGACACGTCGTGGTCGATTGGCAGACCGCGTCGAGTTTCCTGTTCAATGTCGAATCCGGCGAGGTCGAACGGGAGTTCGGGGGAGTTCGCAACGCTCGTCCCGTGCTGATGGCTCCCGACGACACCATCTTCCTGGCGGTGATTCCGGATGAGCCGATGTACGCCTTCGCGACCGGGCTCCCCGCCTACGTGCCCCCTGCAACGGGCGACGTGGACGCCGACGGCGTCGTGACGCCGCAGGACGCGGAGTCGATCTTTCGGTGCTACATCGAGGGCAAGTGTCCCGAAGGCGTCGTTCCGGCCTTGGCGGACCTGTGCCCGGCCGACGGCGTGATCACGCCCTTGGATGCCCAGTTCGCCTTCGGGCTCTTCCTGGGCCTGGGGGCCGGCTGCCCATGAGGAGGCATCACAGGAAGAACGGCCGGTCTTCGCCGATGCCGGGGCCGGTCCAGAAGATGTTGCCTTCGCTGATGGTCCCGTTGGTCGGATCGTAGGGGGCGATGGCACGGCCGAGGTAGGGCGGGTACAGGTCCGGGCCGGGGCTGCGCATACCCCAGAGGACGACGCCGGGCAGGCGGCTGATGCGCGCCCAGGTCAGGGCCGGCTCGGGGATGCCGCCCGGCTGCATCCGGTTGGCGAAGTCGAACGTCAGGATCGGGTGGAAGTTGTCCTGATCGTCCATCGGGGCGTAGGCGTTGACCTCGGATTCGTTGTTTACGAAGTCACGGATGGCGCTCTTGTTGGCGAACGGATCGGGGGGGACGCTGGTGATGTAGGAAATCGGAGTGGTCAGGTGGGCAAGGCGCTCGAGGAAGGGAACAGCGCCGAACTGGGCGTCGGGGGGATACCGGTTGCGGTCGACGCGGTAGCTCTCGACGGCGGTCGAGATCGTGCGCATGTCGGCCTTGGTGCGCGAGACCTTCGAGCGCGTCTGGGCCTCGAGGAAGTTGGGCACGGCGATGGCCGCCAGAATCGCGATGATCGCGACGACAATCAGCAGTTCGATCAGGGTGAAGGCGGCAGGTCGGGACATGAGACGGATGGCTCCCCGGCAGGATGAAAGCGCACCGTGCCCGCCGCCCACGGAATTGCACAACCCAAAATCGCATCGGAAGCCGAACTAATTTCGCGCGGGCCGTTCGCGGTCCATTCGGGGGCATGTTGGACCTTGCCTCGGACGGGCCGGCGGGTGCTCTCAAGGACCGGCGCGGGAGCGCTCTGCCCGATGGATCTGGTCGTCCTGTTCACCTTCCTGGCGGTCTACGCCGGCATGATCGCCGGCGGGGTGCGCGGGTTGGCACTGGACCGCACGGGGATCGTGCTGATGGGGGCGATCGTGCTGGTGGCCTCGGGGCGAGTGAGTCCGCAGGAGGCCTGGGAGGCCGTGGACGTGCCGACCATCGCCCTGCTGTTCGGGCTCATGGTGGTCTCGGCGCAGTTCCGCCTTGGGGGCTTCTACACGCTGGTGACGCGGCGACTGGGCGCCTCGCAAGCCGCGGCGCCGCGCTTCCTGCTGGTGCTGATTCTGGTCTCGGGCGGGCTGTCGGCGTTGCTGGCCAACGACATCATCTGTCTGGCGATGACGCCGGTGCTGCTGGAAATCTGCCAACGCCGTCGCCTGCGGCCGCTGCCGTTCCTGCTGGGGCTGGCGTGCGCCTCGAACATCGGCAGCGCCGCCACGCTGATCGGCAATCCGCAGAACATGCTGATCGGGCAGGTGCTGGGGCTCTCGTTCGCGGGCTACCTGCTGGATGCCGTGGTGCCGGCCACGGCGGGGTTGTTTGCGTGCTGGGGCATTGTGGCGTGGATGTTCCGGGGGCGGTGGGAGGCGGAGGTGAGCCTCGCGAGGGTCGAGGCCCCGGACTACGACGGCTGGCAGACGGGCAAGGGGCTCGCCGTGCTGGGCGGGCTGGTGGTGCTGTTCCTGTGGGAGCCGATGCCGCGCGAGCAGGCCGCTCTGGTCGCCGCCGGGCTCCTGCTGCTCAGCCGCCGCATGGCCTCCTCGCGCTTTCTGGCGCTCGTCGACTGGAACCTGCTGCTGCTCTTCATGGGGCTGTTCATCGTCAACCATGCGCTGGACACGTCGGGGTTGCTGGCCAGCGGTCTGGCCGGCTTGCACGCGGCCGGCGTGGATCTGGACGGCGGCGCCTGGCTGTTCGGCACGACGGTCGTGCTCTCCAATCTGGTCTCGAACGTGCCGGCGACGATGCTGCTGCTGCCGGCGACGCAGCACCCGGCCGCGGGCCCGATTCTGGCGCTGGCCAGCACGCTGGCCGGCAACCTGATCCTGGTCGGCAGCATCGCGAACCTGATCGTGGTCGAGCAGGCGCGGCGGCTGGGCGTCGAGATCAACTGGCGCGAACACGCGCGCGTCGGCGTGCCGGTGACGCTGGCCACGCTGGCGCTGGCCGCGGCATGGCTGGCGCTGGTGACCTGAGCCGCGCGCTTTTCTCTCGACGCACCGCTCCCCCTCCGCATCATCCGATCATCTGCCGGAGTCCGCCGTTTCCATGCGCCATGCCCTGCTGCTCCTCGCGTTCCATCTCGTGTGTATTGCCTGCTCCCGCCCGACTGACACGCCGGCGGCCGTCTACGACGTTCTGATCGTCGGCGGGACGGTGGTGATCGACGGCTATCTCGCACCGGTGGAGATCGACGTGGCGATCGTCGGCGACCGCGTCGTCTCGATCGGCCACTTCCCCGGCGCCACCGCACACCGCACCATCGACGCGACGGGCATGCTGGTGGTGCCCGGCTTCATCGACACACACAACCACGGCGACGACGGCGGCGCGCGGCCGGACTTCCTGCGCCAGGGCGTCACGACGATCGTGGTGGGCAACTGCGGCGGGTCGGCGTCGATCCGCACGCTGGCGCGGCATTACGACGAACTCGAGGGCACGCTCGGCGTGAACTACGTTGGGCTGATCGGGCACAATCAACTTCGCCGCGACATCCGCTTCACGGGCGAACGCCCCAGCGACGAACAGATGCAGGAGATGAAGCGCCTGGTCGCCCAGGGCATGGAGGCCGGGGCGTTCGGGATGTCCACGGGGCTGACGTATCATCCGGGCTTCAATGCGGAGACGGAGGAGTTGGTGGAGTTGGCGCGCGTCGTTGCCGGGCACGGCGGGGTGTATGCCTCGCACATTCGCAACGAGGGTCCGCGCGTGCTCGAGGCCGTGGCGGAGGCCATTCGCATCGGGCGCGAGAGCGGATGCCGGGTGCAGATTTCGCACGCCAAGGTCGCCGGGCCCGGCGCCTGGGGGCTTGCGGGCGAGTACCTCGCGCTCGTCGATGCCGCCAACGCCCAAGGGGTCGTCGTGTGCATGGACCAGTATCCCTACACCGCCTCGCAGACGGGCATCGGGGCGCTGTTCCCGCTGTGGGCGCGGGACAATCGCAGCGCGGCGGCCGAGGCCCAACGCCGCGCCGAACTCGAGCGCGACGTCGCCGAACTGCTGGCCGGCCGCGGCGGCGCCGAACGCGTCTTTCTCTCGCGCGGTCCCTTCGCCGGCCGCTTCCTCTCCGACATCGCCGCCTCGCTCGACAAGGACCCGGTGGCCGTGCTGATCGACGACATCGGCGTCGGCGGCGGCAGCGCCGTCTATCACATGATGCTCGAGGACGACCTGCGCGAGCTCATGGCGCATCCGTACCAGATGATCGCCTCCGACGGTCCGACGAACACGCACCCGCGCGGCCATGGCACGTTCCCGCGCTTCTGGGGACGCTACGTCCGCGAACTCGAGATGTTCGACCATGCGGATGCCGTGCGGCGCACGTCCACGCTGGCGGCGGAGCAGTTCCGCCTCTTCGAGCAACATCGCGCACGCATCGCCCCGGGCTGGTTTGCCGACATTGTCATTTTCGATCCGGCCACCATCGCGGACGGCGCCACCTTCGAGGAACCCACCACTCCCCCCCAGGGCGTCCGCCAGGTGCTGGTGAACGGCGTGGTGGCACTCGACGACGGCGAACCGACCGGCCTGCTCGCGGGCCGCGTGCTGCGGCATGGCACCACCACGGCGGGCAGCGGGCCATGAGCAAACACGCCGCCCGTTGGGGCGTAAATCGCTTGCGAAGCGAATCTGCACACGCCTAGGGTCCGCGAGGCTGGACCGGGACCGGTCGCCCTGCATCGCGTGAGCCGGTCCTTGCACGTCCATCACCGATTTCCGACGCCGCCTCGCGGCTTCTCCCGGAGTTGTTCGCATGCCGTTTTCTGTCCAGATTGTCCGCGTTCTTCGCTCGATTGCCGCGATGATCGCCGTGTCGATTCTTCCCGCCCTCGCAGCTGCCGAGGAACCGGTCGAGCCGCCCACGTTCCACCATCGCGTGCTTTGGATGAAGAACCCGCAGCATGAGGCCGTGCTCTCGTGGACAACGCGCGAGGCCGGCGAGCGCCACGTCGTCCATTACGACACTGTCTCGCGCGGCGGCGACGCGGCCGCCTATGCGATGACCGCAACCAGCTTCAAGGACGGCATGTACACCATGAAGGACGCGGACGCCGCATGGGTGCAGCCGGCCTACTACCACCATGCGCATCTTGCGGGCCTGGCGCCCGACACCATCTACTATGTCGCCTTCTCGTCGGACGGTGCCGTGTCGCGCGAGTTCCACTTCCGCACGGCGCCGGCCGAAGACATCGAGTTCGCCATGCTCTTTGGCGGCGACTCGCGCATCGGCACCACCGATCCCTACGAGCACACCGACCGCCAGAAGATGAACCTGCGCATGCGCGCGCTGTTCGAGGAGATCCCGAACCTGTATGGCCTGATTCACGGCGGCGACTACTGCATGCTGGCCGAATGGCGTTATCTCCAGCCCTGGCTGAGCGACCACGAGCTGACCACCACCGAGGCCGGACGCCTGCTGCCCATCATCCCCGCGCGCGGCAATCACGACCGCGGCATCGGCTTCGAGGAGATGTTCCCCTGGCCGAACTTCGACCGGAACTACTACTACAAGACCCCACTGACGCCCGCCGTGACGCTGGTGACGCTGAACACCGAGACCACTCTTGGGGGCGACCAGCGCGACTGGCTGGAGTCCACCCTGCAAGGCGCGCGCCCCGACACTCGCTGGCTGCTGGCCTCGTATCATCGCCCGGCCTTCTCCAGCGTCCGCCCCTTGCAGGACGGCGCCAGCCGCCGCGACAACTGGGTGCCGCTCTTCGAGAAGTTCAACGTCGATCTCGTTCTGGAGTCGCACGATCACGCACTCAAGCGCACCATGCCGATCCGCAGCTCGGCTCCCGATCTCGAAAAGGGCATCGTCTACATCGGCGACGGCGGCCTGGGAGTTCCGCAGCGCACACCCGACCCGACGCGCTGGTGGCTGCAGGAGCCCGGCATGACCAAGAGCGTCCATCACGTCCACGTGCTCGAGTTCGGCATGGAAGGCATGCACGTGCGCGCCTTCGGCATGGACGCCGAGATTCACGACGACTTCACCCTGACCCCGCGCAACGCCCCCACAGGGGCCACGACCACCCAGTAACGCACCGATGGCAACCGAAGCCGATCCCCTTGCACGCGATGGCAGAGACCCGGCCGCGATTGCCGGCTGGGTGCTGCGAGTTACGGCTGCGGTCTTCGCGATCGGTTGGTGCGTGGCGATCTTCTCACGCGCTGGCACGTCGGTGGGCAGCATCGCCCTGATGGAGTGGGGCGTGGCGCATCCGCGCATCGCGCTGGTCGAGCGCTGGACGGCGGTGCTTGTGCTGCTGGCGGGGCTGTCGCTGCTCGCGCGGCCCACCGCTGTCGCGGCCTTGATCGTTGCCATCGTTCCCTTCATCGAGGCGCTGGCCGCCCGCCACACCGACAGCTATGCCTTCGCCACAATGGCGCCGGCCTCGCACGCGCTGCGCTACGGCGTGCCGCTGGCGCTGGCGTGGATGGTGCTGCCCGCGTGGTCGCGCCTCGGCGAGCGCGCGCGCGTGCTGGGAGCAATGTGGATGCTGCGCCTTGGCATCGCGGCCGTCTTCGTCGCGCACGGCGTGCAGGCGCTTGGTCCGCACCCGGAGTTCACCGACATGCTGATCGCGACGGCGCGCCGCTGGCTCGGCGGTTATCGTCTCACGGAGTCGAACGCGGTGGCGATGCTGCGCGTCATCGGCATCGTGGACATCGGCGTCGGGTTCATGGTGCTGGCGGGTCGCTGGCGTCCGCTGCTCCTGTGGCTGGCGCTCTGGAGCCTCGTCACGGCGATGGCGCGCGTGACGTCGTGGGGGATCATGTCGTACCCGGAGGTGCTGCTGCGCGCCTCGCACGTTGGCGCGCCGCTGGCCGTCTGGGCGCTGGGCGCCTGCGTGTTGCCGCGATCGAGTCCTGCCGAGGCACCGGCACCGGCCGAAGTTCGCGCCGCGGCAACCTGAAGCCGCCCTTTTTCGTGGACGTGCCCGGCGCCCCATGCCAGCCTGTCCGGGGTGGGTGACGATCGGACGCGCGCGATGCGAATCGCTTTGGTGGCAGTTCTCTGCTTGCTCGTGGCATCGGCCGCGGGCACCACGCTGCAAGACGACTTCGAGAGCCCGAGCGGCCTGACGTGGTCAGTCTCGAGTGGCACGGCGGGACGGGTCGCTGCGGCCGGCGAGCCCCGACTTGCCGGCGTCCCGGCTCCCAGCGGCACCCACATCTTCAAGCAATCGGTCGATGGCGACACGGGCGGGGCACGCTATGCCCTGACCGGTGGGGCCGCGCAGGACATGACCGTCGAGGCGTGGGTCTTCTGCGACGGCAACGACGGCCCGACGAAGCGCGGCGGCTACCAAGGGATCCTCGCGCGCGCGTCGCTCACCGGCAGCACGCACATGATCCGCCTCGCATGGGACCCGGACCACACCGAACCCGGCACCAGCGGCGACGGCTGGGTGAAGCTCCAGGCCCACAACGGCTCGACGTGGGACTACCTCGGAATCAACTTCGCACAGTTCGGCGCCGCCACGCCCGGCTACATTGTCAACGGCACGACATGGCCGAGCAGTTGGCGCCGCTTCAAACTGGTCGTCAGCGGCAACTCCGTCGCGGCCTACGTCGACGACATGGACACGCCGGTGGTGACGGGCACGCTGAGCCTGACGCTGCGCGACGGCGGCGCCGGATTCTATCTCTACTCGGCCGGCGATTTCGCGGGCTACTACGACGACTTTTCGATGACGGTTCAGGCGCCCCCCGAGCGTGACTACGACGTGCTGATCCGCGGCGGCACGGTCTATCGCGACGGCGACACCGAGGGCGTGGTTGCCGACGTCGCCGTGCGCGGCGACCGCATCGTGCTCGTCGGCGACGCCGGCGAGGCCACCGCCCACCGCGAGATCAACGCCGCGGGCAAGCTCGTCGTTCCCGGCTTCATCGACACGCACTCGCACGCCGACAGCGGCGGACAACTGGCCCAGTATCTGCGCCAGGGCGTCACGACCGTCGTGACGGGCAACTGTGGCTCATCGCCGGCGATCAACACGTTGGCGACGCACTACGCCAATCTGGCAGGAAGCCTCGGCCCGAACTATGTCGGGCTCATCGGCCACAATCGCCTGCGCAGCGAAGCCGGTCTCTCCGGCTCGACCCCCACGACCACGCAGATGAACACGATGAAGCAGCGCATCGCCACGGGCATGAACGCCGGCGCCTTCGGCATGTCCACCGGCCTGATCTACTCCACCGGATTCAACTCGACCACCGAGGAAATCATCGAGCTGGCCACCGCCGTCGCCGCCTACGGGGGCATCTACGCCACGCACATGCGCACCGAGGGCAGCGGCGTGCTGACAGCCGTGGAGGAAGCTCTTCGCATCGGCCGCGAGAGCGGCTGCCACGTGCAGATCTCGCACGCGAAGTGCTCGGGCCCCAGCGCCTGGGGACTCTCGACCCCCTTCCTCGAGCTCATCGACGCGGCCATCGAGGAAGGCATCGAGGTGCGCCTCGACCAGTATCCCTACACCGCCTCGCAGACGACGATCAACGTGCTGTTCCCGCAGTGGGCCCAGGTGAACTGGAACGACGCGGTGACGAACCAGCGCGCGCGCCTGCTCGACGAAGTTGCCGCCGGCCTCGCCGGTCGTGGCGGCGCGGACCGCGTCTATCTCATCAGCGGCACCTACGCGTGGCGCTATCTCGACGAACTCGCCGCGTCGCTCGGCAAGGAACCCGAGGTCGTCCTCGTCGACGACATCGGCCTCAACGGCGCCAGCGCCGTCTATCACACGATGCACGAGGACGACGTGCGCACGCTGATGCCGCACCCCGAACTGATGATCGGCTCCGACGGTCCCACCGGCGGCCACCCGCGCGGCTCCGGCACCTTCCCGCGCTTCTGGGGCCACTACGCGCGCGACCTTGCCATGTTCGACCACCGCGAAGCCGTGCGCAAGACGTCCACGCTGGCCGCGCGCCAGTTCCGCCTGCTGGAGCAACGCCGCGGTCGCATTGCCCCGGGCTGGTTCGCCGACATCGTGGTCCTCGACCCGCAGACGATCATCGACCGCGCGACCTACTCCACGCCCACCGCCACGCCGCTCGGCATCGAGCACGTCTTCGTCAACGGCACGGCGGCCCTGACCAGCGGCTCCCCCACCGCCGCCCGCCCCGGCCGCGTGCTGAATTTCGCCGACTCGAAGAACACCGTGCAGGGCAGCGGGTGGATTGTCGAGTAGATGCGCGCACCGATGCGTGCGCGAGTTCAGTCTTCCTCACACAGATTCTGTACGCCTGGATGGGCTTCGAGGGCTGTCTTCAAGATGGCGTAAACTGCCTCCACCGACTGCGCCCTCGCGTCCTCACCGCGAAATCGCGCGAAGAGTCCTCCTTCCGCGACAACGAAGACTCCCCACTTGGTGGCATCGCCCTTCATGCTGGCGCATGCAACGCGGAGTCGGTGGTTCTCGCACGCGATCGGGATGCTCCACCCCCAATCCTCATTGAAGGGAGCCTGAGCCGGAACGGCCTGCTCCACGAGAGTCGCGGCGACCCATGCTGCCAGTTCCCTGCCATAGATGCCCGGATTGGCCAGTTCGTCCTCATCAGGATGCACCGGGAATGCAGTCGAATCGAATCTCAGGAGCAGGCTCTGGATCATCCCCCCGTCCCCTCATGCGCCCGCGCACACGGTTCGATCACGCGGTGATTCGCGATCTTTGCCCGGAGGAGCGCCTCCAACTCGGCGATGTCGGCCTCGCCCTCGAACACCGACGACGGAAGCCAGTAGTAGAGGCTGGGCCCCTGATACAGCAGAAACCCATCACGGAAGTGAACCACCCGGGTGAAGAGGGGCCATTGGAATCTGGCGTCCTGCGTGGCCGATCGTCCGCGATAGCACTCCTCCGTGATTTCTATCGTCAGGTCTTCGTCGCGAAAGGGCGACTTCCGAAACTGTCGTCGGATCACCCACTCCTCGATCTGAAGGAGGAGCATCGAAACAAGGATCAGGACAAGAACGAGGAAGAAGAGCGCCGTCTCCCATTCCCGCATGAGAAGCATGACGGTACCCATCACGACACAGAGGCCGATGCTGAACCGGTGTGCAAGCGCCATGAAGCGGGCCGCAGAGTGCTGTCGCTGATGATGCCGGAACGCATCCAGAAGGAACTCGGACGTGAACTTGAATCGAGCAACTGGCATGGTGCATCCCCTCACTCGGCATACCAAGCAGTCCCAAGTCGGCTGTGCAGGCAGGGACGTCCGCGTTCCCAGAGGATCAAATCTCGTACTCTCCGTCCTTCGGCTTCTTGGCAAACCACGGGCGGCGCAGGTCGGCGATGGCATCCTGCACGTGCAGCGGCGGGGCCTTCGTGACGGCGCTGACGGCGATAATGACCACGAAGCTGATCAGCATGCCGACCGCGCCGATGCCTTCCGGGCTGATACCGAACAGCCACTTCGCCGGGCCCGCCGACGGGTTGATCGTCTTGAAGTAGATGATGTAGCCCGCCGTGAACAGGATGCCGGAAAGCATGCCCGCGATGGCTCCCTCCTTCGTGGTGCGCCGGCTGAAGATGCCCATGACGATGACGGGGAAGAAGCTGCTGGCCGCCAGACCGAAGGCATAGGCGACGACCTGCGCAACGAAGCCCAAAGGATAGATGCCCAGCAGGCCCGCGAACAGCACGGCCACGGCGGCGGCGATGCGCGCGCACAGCAGCTCCTGTCGGTCGTTCATGCGCGGCATCAGCGTGCGCCGCATCAGGTCGTGCGAGATCGCCGACGAGATGACGAGCAGCAGGCCCGCGGCCGTGGAGAGCGCCGCGGCGAGTCCGCCGGCCGCGACAAGGCCGACCACCCACGCGGGCAGGCGCGCGATCTCGGGATTCGCCAGCACCATGATGTCCTGATCGACGAAGAGCTCGTTCGGGTCGGCGGTCGGCGCGTTCGTGACGAGGCGCTGGCCGTGCACGCCGCGCGCGGGCGTGCCGTCGGCATTCGCCACATAGCGCGGCGGGCCGGCGAAGGCCGCTCCCGGGCCGTACTGGATGATCCCGTCGCCGTTCTTGTCCACCCAGCCGATCAGCCCGGTGGCCTCCCAATTCGCGAACCAGGTCGGCCGGTCCTCGAAGGCGACGTTGTGGAGCGACTGCACCATGTTGACGCGGGCGAAGGCGGCGACGGCCGGCGCGGTGGTGTAGAGAATGGCGATGAAGAGCAGGGCCCAGAAGGCGCTGAAGCGCGCCGCGCGCACGTTCTTCGTCGTGTAGAAGCGGATGATGACGTGCGGCAGGCCGGCGGTGCCGACCATCAGCGCCAGCGTGATTGCCGCCACGTCGATCATCGTCTTCTTGCCGGCCACGAACGAGCCGGTGTACTCCGGCAGGCCGAGGTCGCGATGGATGGCGTCGAGCGCCTCGAGCAGGAACATCCCCGCGTTCGGGCCCTCCTTGATCGTCGAGCCGAAGCCGAGCTGCGGAATAGGGTTGCCGGTGATCTTGTACGAGATCGCCACTGCGGGAATCAGGAAGGCAACGATCAGGACGACGTACTGCGCCACCTGCGTCCACGTGATACCCTTCATGCCGCCGAGCACGGCGTAGATGAAGACGAGCACCATACCCGCGACGACGCCGTGGTTCACGTCGATCTCAAGGAAGCGCGAGAAGACGACGCCGACGCCGCGCATCTGGCCGGCGACGTAGGTGAACGAGACGAAGATCGCGCAGAAGACGGCGACGAGGCGGGCGATGCTGGAGTAGTAGCGGTCGCCGACGAAGTCCGGCACGGTGTACTTGCCGAACTTGCGCAGGTAGGGCGCCAGCAGCAGCGCCAGCAGCACGTACCCGCCCGTCCAGCCGAGCAGGTAGATCGAGCCGGTGTAGCCCATGAACGAGATGAGGCCGGCCATCGAGATGAAGGAGGCGGCGCTCATCCAGTCGGCGCCGGTGGCCATGCCGTTGGCGATGGCGGGCACGCCATGGCCGGCGACGTAGAAGCCCTCCGTGCTGCGCACGCGCGTGAAGATCGCGATGCCGATGTAGAGCGCGAACGTCAGCGAGACGATCATGTAGGTCCAGAACTGAATCGTCACGACTCCTCCTCCCCCTCGCCGCGGAAGGCGCGGTCCAGCCGGTCCATGTAGAGGGCGTAGACGAGGATGAGCACGACGAACAGGACGATCGAGCCTTGCTGGGCGAACCAGAAGCCGAGCGGGAAGCCGCCGAGGCGGAAGCGGTCGAGCAGCTCGACTCCGAAGATCGACAGGGCAAAGGGCGGAATGGCCCACAGCACCAGCAACGCCAGCACCATGCGGATGTTCTTGCGCCAGTAGAGTGCATCGCGTTCGTCGCGCGTCACGGTGAGAAGGCCCCTTTCCGGGCAGGATAACGGGGATTGGGGAAACAACACCCCCGAGCGGCAAGCGAAAACCCGCCGGGGAACGCTGGGCCAGAGGACACGGACGATCACGGACCCACACGGACCGGCACGGACACGAACAGACGACGTTGAGCGACGGGCGCCGCGGACGTGCCGTCCATCAGGTCCATCAGGTCCATGGGGTCCATGGGACGTGCCGAGCTGGCCTGTCCGCCGTAGCCGCAGGCGAAGGCGGAGGCTCGGCGCTCCCAGCGACATCTCGCCTTGAGTTTCCCGGCTGCTCGGCCAGAATGGCGGCGGTGGCGCGGAAGGCGTCCACCCGCGCCGGAGTGCCTCCATGCCCGCTCAACCCGATGAACGCCCGCTCGAACCCGTCTTCGGCAAGCGTCGCCTGACCGACGATCAGGATGCCGAGGACCTGCGCTACTGGCTCAGCCGCCCCGTCGAGGAACGCATCGCCGCGGCCGAAGAGTTGCGCCGCCAGTGCTACGGACAGGACTATGCGATTCAATACCGACTTCCGCGACCTAGCGACCGCATTGAACGCCGCCGGCGTTGACTACGTCGTCGTGGGCGCTTGGGCGATGGCCGCCCATGGGGTTCCGCAATTCACGGGCGATCTGGACGTCTTCTACACCGACCTGGCGGCTCTGCGCGGCCTTGCAGGTGACTCTACTCGATGATCCACCCGTGGCCGACGGTCCCGCTGGCGGGCGTGTAGTCGACCACGATGTCGAACGCCTCGCCGTGGTCGAGGTCCTTCTCCACAGCAACGGGACGTATCCAGCCGGCCACGGCGTCGAACTCGATGCGGTGCGGGCCCGGCACGATGCCATCGATGCGTTCGCCGCTGGTGCGCCAGGTGCCGTCGGTGGCCAGACGCCAACGGGCCCCGGCAGCGACAGCCGCGGCGGGCTCGATCGTCACGCGCACGGAGGCCGACTCGCCGACGGCGTCGCGCATCTTCAGCACGAACCCGTCGCCCGCGCCACCGTAGGCCACGTCCCAACCGCCGAACATCCAGTCGGGCGAAGTCGTCTCGCCGACGACGTGCAACGCACCATTGGCTCCAAGGGCCACCGCGCGCGCGACATCCTCGCCCGGGCCGCCGCCCCACGTCCACCACAGCAGGCTGCCCTTGTGGGAGAGCTTGGCGACGAAGGCGTCCTGACCGCCGCGGTGAACGCTGCCGACCTCCGGCGTGGCCAGTGAGGCACTCGCCCCCGAACCGACAATGGTGACTGCTCCCGTGTCGTTGACTGCGATGCCGAGCCCGCGGTCGTTCAGCAGCGACGTATCGCCCAGCAGGCGCCCCCACTGCGGCGTGCCGTCCGGCGAGAATTTGACGACCTGCACCGATTCGCTGTTCGTCTTGTCGGCGCCGTTCGACTTGCCCGGCCATGCCGTCCCGGCAATCGCGGTGCCAATCACATGCGGCGCGCCGTCCGGGCCGACTGCCACACCGTTCTTCGCCACCCACGAACCGATGTACGTGGACCAGTCTGGCGTTCCCGTCCCAACGTTCAATCGAATCAGAAAGCCTGCTTGCGCGGAGGGCCTCGTGGTCAGGTATCCGCCGGAGGTCCAACCGGAGGCACCGGTGGTGCCGGTGACGTAGAGGGCACCGGAGGCGTCGACCGCCAATCCATTGGCCGCGTCCGTCGAAGGGGCCTGCGCACCGCCGAAGAAGGTCGTCCAGTGATGGCGACCGGAGGCGTCCAGTCGCGCGACGAAGATACGACCGCTGCCACTGGTCGGCGCTCCCCAGTTGCCGGGCGAACCGGCGCCCGCCACGTAGACCGCACCATCTTCTCCCACCGCAATCGCGTTGGCAGAGTCCATGCTGTTGCCGCCGAGGTAGGTGGACCACAGGTGCGCGCCGGTCGGCGAGAGCTTCACCACGAAACCATCCTCGGCGCCGCTGCCGGATACGCCGGCATTGTGCGTTGTGTTCCATCCGCCGGAGACCCAACCCGGCGATGCCGTCATGCCGGCGACGTACAGGGCCCCGGTGGCGGGATCGACGGCCACCGCGCGTGCCTCGTCGTAGGAGGCGCCGCCCAGATAGCCGGACCACACGTGCGCGCCCAGCGGGGAGAGCTTGACGACGTAGCCGTCGCGCTGGCTGCGCGTCGTGTCGAAACCACCCGACACCCATCCGCTGGAGAGCGTGCTGCCTACGACGTAGGTGTTGCCCGACGAATCGACGGCAACGCCGCGGGCATCATCCACCCCACCGGCGCCCAGATAAGACGACCAGTCGAGCGCCAACGTCTCGTAAACGGCCTGGACGGTTGTCTGTTCGTTGGAGGCAATCACGACACGGCGCGGCGTGGGGGCCTTCCATCCGCCGACCACCTTATATTCGACAATGTAGTATCCTGGCGCCAGTCCGGCGATCGTCTCGCCACTCGCACGCCAGGCATCGTGATGCAGCAGGCGCCATGCCGCGCCCGCGTCGCGCGCAGCGGAGGGATCGATCGTCACGTGCAGCGACCCGGTTTGGCTGGTGGGGAGCACCTCCAACACATGCGCGACGAATCCATCAATCCCGCCACCGAAGGACGTTTTGGGTCCATCGCCTGCCCATCCCGCGACATCGATGCTGCCCACGACATGGGCGCCGCCGGACCCGTCCGACACCAGCCCCTTGGCCAGCAGCGAGTCTTCCGGCCCGAGCGACGGGCCTCCCAGCAGCGTCACCCACTCGAGGCGCCCGTCGAGGTCAACTCGTCCGAGGAAGGAATCGGCCTCGCCCGTCAAGACCGCTGCGAATGCACCCGAAATCCATTCGTCGGAGACCGTCCGGCCGGCGACCATCAGATGATCCCCGGACACCGCCAACGCCACGGCGCCTTCCCCCGAGCCCGCACCCGCGCCGCCAAGATACCTCGACCAATCGATCTGGCCCTGCGCCGACAGGCGCACGAGAAACCCGTCGTCGGCACCGGCCAGCGTCGGGCGCTCCGTGCTCGCGCTCGAACCCGTGGAGGCGGTGTGACCCGACACGTAGACGCGGTCCAACGCATCCACTCCCACGACGAGCGCCCCGTCCCGTCCGGCACCGCCCAAATAAGTCGACCAAACGAGCGCACCCGCGCCGGAGACCTTCGCCACAAAGGCGTCGTCACCGCCCTGGGGCGTCGTGATCGCACCGTCGCGCGCCACGTCCAACGAGGCAGTCAGGCCGACAACGACAATGTTGCCTTGCGAATCGACCGCGATTCCGTTGGCCGCTTCCTCGTATCCAAAAAGCATGCTGTCCGATTGCCCCAGATGCGTGGACCAAACGTGTTCTCCGGCCGCCGTCAGACGAGCCAGATAGGATCGGCCATGGCGGCGATACGCGGTGCTGAATCCTCCCGAAACCCACGACGTCCCCCCGGAGGTGTGCCCGCCGACAACCAAGTCGCCATCGGGCAGGACGGCCAGCGCCCGCACGTCGTCGCGCCCCCCACCGCCCACATAGGTGGACCACTGGCGCGCGCCATCGGCGGAAAACTTCACGACGAAGCCGTCGGGTTCTCCGCCACCGCCAAACGTGGTGTCCCCACCCCCGACGGCCCATCCGCTCGAATGCGTCGTGCCGCCGACGTAAATCGCACCCGTCGACTCATCCAGCGCCACGGCGCTGGCGTAGTCCGCCACACCGCCACCGAGGAAGGCGGACCATTCGTGCTCGCCCGCGGAGGACAACTTCACCAGGAATGCGCCCGCGGGCGGGTTGTATGTCGTCTCGACCGGTCCGCCCGACACCCAGCCGGGCGACTGCGAGCCACCGACAATATATAGGGCACCGGCGCTATCCCGGGCAATCGCCCGGGCTTCATCGATCTGCGCTCCTCCAAGGTAATAGGTCCGCGTCAGCGTGGGACCGCTTGCTCCGACTATCCCTGGTGATCCCAGTAGGAGTATGAGCAGGGCGACGGCGAGGCTCCACCCCACGTCCCGGGCCCGGCAAGCTACCCGAACGACACCTGTTCGTACATTCGCTTTCATGACGAACCTCCTGAGTTTGGGAGCGGTCCGCGGCCGGGAGGTCTTGAACGACGCTCGCCCCCCCGTCACGAACTCTGAGTTTGAGTTATGTGTCGGGCGGCTTGTCGGAAATGTCAATCCGACAGGCACTTCGGCTCGAAGAAAACGCAGTGTCGGACGCGCGTCGTCCGGTATCGCCCGGCAGGCGTATTCCTGCTTCGCCTGCAGCGGACAGGCCAGCGCGGCATGTCTTCTGCCGGCGAGAAATGGACACGGACCTTCACGGACACAGTCAGGCGCCTGCAATGGTCGGCGCGGCAGTCGCCCCGTCCATCGGGTCCATCGAGTCCATTTTGTCCATTGAGAGTGCCGAGCTGGGGCTCGGCGCTCCCGGGGGGCGCTCCCGGGGTCAGGCCAGTTCGTCGCGCCAATTTTCGACTTCGCGTTTCAGGAGCCCGAGTTCCTCGCGGACGCGGCGCAGGGCGCGCAGTTGGTCCTCGTCGAGTTCGCCGGTGGCGGGCTTGCCGAAGCTGTCGGTGGCCGAGTCGACGCCGGGCGGCAGCTCCTCGATGGTGAAGAGGTCGGCGCCGGCGGCGGGCTGGTCGTCCTCGTCCTTGCGGCGCCGGGCGCCGCCGCGTTGCTCGTCCTTGAGCTTCTCGACCGCGCCGGCGATGGTGTACTTCTCCTCGTAGAGCAGGTGCCGGATGCGCAGGAGCAGGTCGATGTCCTTCTGGCGATAGCGGCGTTGGTCGCTGCCATCCTTCTCGGGCGCCAGCATCGGGAACTTGGTCTCCCAGTAGCGGAGCACGTAGGGTTCGACGCCGACGATGTTGGCGACTTCCTGGATTCGGTAGAACAGCTTCTTCGGGTAGCTGGTTGCGGGGGCCATGGCTCCACCACTCCGGGAGGCTGGCCCGATGTCTGGACCGGTCACGCGGGATACTCAAGCAGAAACGGCGCGGGTTCGGCGTTGTGCAGAGCTTCGGGCGACGGGAACCCGCCTTGACGCTCCGGGGGCGGGTGCCAACGGTGGCGACACTCCAGCCGGTGGGGAGTTGCTCTCGTGGCCGTGTTCGTCCTGCTGACGGTTGCCGCTTTTGTGCAGGCCCTGGTGGTCGGCGCGGTGCTGACGCGGGTGGCGCGCGCGTTGGGCCCCCGGCTGGGGCTGATGGACGCGCCGACGCTGGCGCGCAAGACGCACGCCGCCCCGATTCCCCGCAGCGGTGGGCTGGCCCTGTTCGCCGCCTTCTGGGGGTGCCTGGGGCTGAACCTGCTGCTGGCCAGCTCTGTCGTGCCCCATCTGGGCTTCCTGCCGGAGTCAGTCCGCCATCTGGCGGGCAACATCGGGATGCGGGGGATGCAGCTCGGCGGCATTGCCCTCGGGTGCCTGATGATCTTCGTGCTGGGCGTGGTGGACGACCGCTGGGGGCTGTCGCCGCGGGTGCGCCTTGTCGTCCAGATTCTGGCGGTCCTGCCCTTGGTGGCCACCGGCACGACGATCCAGATCTTCCTGCCATGGTGGGCCGGCGCGGCGCTGACCGTCTTCTGGCTGGTGCTGCTGACGAACAGTTTCAACTTCCTGGACAACATGAACGGCCTGTCCTCGGGGGTGGCGGCGATCGTGGCCGGGGTGCTGGCGTTGCAGTCGGCGCTGGCGGGCGAGTTCTACATGATGCTGCTGTTCGGCCTGCTGGGTGGGGCGGCGGTGGGATTCTGGCTGCACAACTTTCCCCGGGCGTCGGTGTTCCTGGGCGACTGCGGCTCGACGCATCTGGGGTTCCTGCTTGGGGCGTTGACGGTGGTGAGCACGTACTACAAGCCCGGGGCGGCGAGCCAGTTGCCGGTGCTGATGCCGCTGATCGTGCTCGGGGTGCCGCTGTTCGACACGTTGTCGGTGCTGTGGATTCGTTGGCGGGCGGGCCGGCCGTTGATGGAGGGGGACACAAACCACTTCTCGCACCGTTTGGTCGCCTTGGGCATGAGCCGCACCGAGGCGGTGCTGGTGATTTACGGCGTGACGTTGTGCGTTGGCCTTGCCGCGGTGGTGCTGCGGGCCCTTGACTGGCGCTACGGTCTGGTCCAGACGGCCATGATCGTGCTGCTGTTCGTGGCGATTCACTGGATCGAACGGTTGAGCCGGCGGGACCGGCCACCGAAGGCCAACGGTCGGGAGAGCGGATGACGATGACCGGTCAATGCGAGAATCTCCGGGGGACGGCTGCCTTCGTGCGCCTGATGGTTGCCTTGGCGCTGGTGGCGCTCGGGACCAGCGGGTGCTTCCTGAAGGTGCGCCAGATGCGCGACGAGATCAACATGCTGCGGGCGCAGGTGGTGCAGCACCGGCAGGACCACCAGGCGCTCGAGGGGCGCTACCAGTTGCTGCAACGCGACATCGAGACGCAGAAGTCCGAGCGCGACGGGCTGGCGCGCGAGCTCGACATCGTGCGCGAGCGCAACAGCCTGCTCACCCGCGTCATGGACGAGAACCAGCGCACGCAGGCCGAGGCGCTCGTGCGCGACATGGAGCAGCGCGTCGCGCGCGAGAACTCCCTGCGCCTCGAACTCGAGGAGGCCAATGCGCGCATCGAGACACTCGAGAACGCCAAGGTGCTGCTCGAAGGCCAGCTCGACGAGTCCAAGGCGCATCTGGACGAGTTGACCGCCACGCTCGACGCGACGACCGGCAAGTTGAAGGAGAGCACCGAACTGGGCGAAACGCTGCGCACGGAGCGCGACGACGCCCGCGCCGAGCGCGACGACTTCCGCCGGCAGGTCCAGGCTTTGCAGTCCAACAGCTCCGACCTCACGCAGAGAATCGAGACGCTGAGCGGCGAGCTGCGCGACCGCGAGAAGGACCTCGCCGCCGCGCGCCGCGAGACCGAGGAACTGCGCACCTCCGCCCAAGCCGTCGCCACCGCCCGCGCCGGCGATGCCGAAGCCCACGGCCGTCTGGTTGCCGCCCTGCGCGAAGCCCTGCGCGCCGATGTCGCCAACGGCAATGCCCGCCTCGTCGAGGAGACGCCGCTGCGCATCGCGCTGCCAACCGATGCGCTCTTCGAGCCGCGCACGGTGCTGCTCTCCGAGACCGGCCGCGCCGTGCTCGAACGGGTTGCCGTCGTCCTGGCCGCGCACCCCTGGAGCGCCCTGCGCATCGAGGGCCACACCGACAGCCAGCCCGTCGCCACGATGCCCTTCGTCGACAACTGGGACCTTGCCGCCGCCCGCGCCGCATCCGTCACGCGCGCCTTGGCGCAACGCACCGACATCCCGGCCCGCAAGCTCTCGGCCGCGTCGTTCGCTTTCTTCGCACCGCTGGGCTCGAACGAGACCCTGGACGGCCGCCGCCTCAACCGACGCGTCGAAATCGTTGTCGTGCCGTAGGCTCCCGGGCCCCCGCATCCCTCAATGCCCGGGGTGATCGCTCCATGATGACCCTGCGACAGTTTGCGGAGCATCCGCCTGAGTCACTCCCAACAGTGACGGCATTCATGCTGGGCGAGTTGGGAGAGGCGCGCGGCAGACAGGACCTGCACACGAAGCAGGCACCCCAGAAGCTGATGAAGTTGCGGGAGAGCGCCACGATCGAGAGTGCGATTTCGTCCAACCGCATCGAGGGTGTCGAGGTCGAGCACTCCCGCGTCGGGACCTTGATGCACGGCAATACCAGCTTTCGGGACCGTGACGAGGCGGAAGTCAGCGGGTACCGCGATGCCTTGCGGCTGGTCCACGAGGGCGGGGCTTCGCTCCCCATTGCAGAAAGCACCATCCTGCGTCTGCACGCCGCTTACAGAGGCTACATCTGGGATGCAGGCGTCTACAAGGAGAAGGATGCGGACATCATCGAGAAGCATCCGGACGGGCGGAGTCGGATTCGCTTCCGAACCGTTCCGGCCGACAAGACACCCGCCGCCATGACCGAGCTGTTCGACCTGTGGCAGCAAGGCTTCCGCGAGCGCAAGATGCCGCCGCTCGTCCTTGCCGGGGCACTCAATCTCGACTTCCTCTGCATCCACCCGTTTCGCGACGGCAACGGCCGGGCCTCGCGCTTGTTGCTCCTCCAGTCCCTCTACCACTGCGGGCTCGAGGTGGGGCGCTACATCAGTATCGAACGGCTCGTCGAGCAGCACAAGGACCGCTACTACGAGACGCTGGAGATTTCCTCCCGGAACTGGCTCGAGGGCGCTCACAATCCTTGGCCCTACATCAACTTCCTCCTCTTCATCGCCAATCGGGCGTACAAGGAGCTCGAGGAACGCATGGGACAGGTGGCCGCTCCACGGGGGGAGAAGTCCGCTGCCATCGAGGCTGCCATCGAGCGGCGCACGAACCCCTTCCGGGTCTCCGACATCCAGGCGGATTGTCCGACGGTCAGCGTGGACCTGATCCGCCGGGTTCTCAAGGGGCTAAAGGGCTCCAAGGTCGAGTGTCTGGGCCGGGGACCGCGGGCGCTCTGGCGGCGGATCAATTAGGTACTACCCAATTATATGGGTATTTAATTGGGTAACAGCCCCCCTCGCGCGGGCGTACCGTCCGGGAGCGGGTGAAAAACTTCTCCCCCACGGCCCCCCGTCCGGGGAACTCTTCTGCGCATGAGCCCCGCGCCCCCGCCCAAGGTCTCCGCCGTCGTCCTGGCCTACAACAGCGCCCGGTTCCTGCCGGTCTGTCTGGACGAGCTGGCGCGCTCGCGCGGCGTCGAGCTCGAGGTCCTCGTCGTGGACAATGCCTCGCGGGACGACTCGGCCGCCGTCGCCAAGGCCCATCCGACGGCGCCGCGGGTGATCGAGCCGGGGCGCAACCTCGGCTGTGCGGGCGGCAACAACGTCGGCTGGCGCGCGGCCACTCACCCGATCATCGTCTTCGTGAACCCCGACTGCGCGGTCGAGCGCGACACGCTCCGGCTGCTGGCCGAGGCTCTGGAGGCCGATCCGACTGTCGGCGCGGCCGGAGGCAAGCTCTACTATCCCCACAGCCGCCGCATCCAGCACGCCGGAGGCATCCTGCATCCCAACGCCATGGCCGAGCATCCCGGCGTCAACCAACCCGACACCGGCCAGTTCGACGCCGACCGCGACGTGGACTACGTGACCGGCGCCCTGCTGGCGATGCGGCGGGCCGACCTTGAGGCGCTCGGCGGCATGGACGAGGACTTCTTCCCGGCCTACTACGAGGAGACAGACCTGTGCTGGCGCCTGCGGATGTCGGGGCGGCGGGTGCGCTACGTGGCCGCGGCGGTGGGCTATCACTGGGAATCGGTCGAGCTGGGCCTGTTCAGCCCGGCGCTGGTGCGCATGAGCTACCGCTCCCGCATGATCTTCGCGGTCAAGAACCTGGTGGGCGGTCGGCGGCTCGCCGAATTCGTGCGCTTCGAGACGACCTGGTTCTTCGGCCCGCACGCCCGGGGCTTCCGCGGACCGGTGATCCGGTCGTATCTGGCGGGGATCGGCTTCGCCTTGCGGTGCATGGCGCGCCTGAGCCGCCGACCCGCCGGAGTGCGCGATCGGCTGCCGAGGAAGATCGGGCCGCAGGCTTGACGCCGCCCGGCGGCCGGACTCTTGCTTGACCTCCCCCGGCGCCCACCCCCGGTCGCCCCGGAGCAAGTCCGCCCCCTCATGAAGTCCTTCCGCCTCCTCCTGCCCCTTGTGCGCCGCTATCGGCTGCGCTTCCTCGTGGGCTTCCTGATGGTGCTCTGCTCGGTCTGTATCGAGATCATGATCCCGCGGCTGGTCGCCGACGCGATCAACGGAATGACGGCCCGCGCCAGCCTGCTCGACGACCTGGCCAACTACGGCCTGATGATCGCGGTGCTGACGGCGCTCTACGGCGCCTTTCGCTACCTGATGCGCCGCGTCCTCATCGACACCTCCCGCGACATCGAGTTCGACTTCCGCAACCAGATCTACGACCACCTCCAGCGCCTCGACCCGACGTTCTACGACAACACGAGCACCGGCGACGTGATGTCGCGCATGACGAACGACATCGATCTGATGCGCATGGCGATCGGGCCGGCGGTGATGTATACGGCCAACGCGGTGGCCACGCTGCCGCTGGCGATCGGGATGATGCTGGTGCTGGACTGGCGGATGGCGCTGGCTGGCATCGGGCCGCTGGTCTTCCTGCCGGTGCTTGTGAAGTGGTTCGGCGCGCGCCTGCACCGGCGCAGCCGCGAGCAGCAGGATCAGATGGCCGAGCTGACCACCTTCGTGCAGGAGGCGCTGTCGGGCATCCGTATCGTCAAGGCCTACGGGCAGGAGGACTCAAACGCCCGACGGTTCGACGGTGAGAACGCGGTCTACATCGACAAGTCGCTGGCCGTGGCGCGGCTTCAGGCACTCTTCTTTCCGTGCATCCGCCTGCTGGCCGGCCTGGGCATGTTGCTGATCCTGTACGTGGCAGCGGTGCGCATCGTGGCCGGCCAGTCGGACTTTGGCACGCTGGTGGCCATGCTGATCCTGTTCGGCATGATCGTCTGGCCGATGATCGCCGCAGGCTGGGTGATCAACATCTTCCAGCGCGCCGCCGCAGGACTGGACCGCATCAACGAGATCCTCGACGCCCGCCCGCGCATCGCCGATGCCGACACACCGGCCGTCATCGAGACGCTGCCCGCCCCGCTCGACATCGAGTTCCGCGACCTGACCTTCACCTACGACGGCGCGACGCGGCCCGCGCTGCGCAACATCACGCTGCGCGTTCCGGCCGGGCGCACCCTTGGCATCGTCGGACGCGTCGGCAGCGGCAAGTCCACCCTCGTCCACCTGCTGCTTCGCCTTTATCCTGTCCAGCCCGGCCAGCTCTTCCTCGGCGGCATCGACATCAACGACTGGCCACTCGAAACCTTGCGTCGCACGGTCGGCATCGTCTTCCAGGAGACCTTTCTCTTCAGCGACACGATCGCCGAGAACGTCCGGTTCGGCGCGCTGCGCGACCTGACCGACGACGATGTCGCCGCCGCCGCCCGCGCCGCCGACGTCGACAAGGATATCGTCGAGTTCCCCAAGGGCTACGCGACGATGCTGGGCGAACGCGGCATCAACCTGTCGGGCGGCCAGAAGCAGCGCCTCAGCATCGCCCGCGCCCTGGTGCGCGATCCCGCCGTGCTGCTGCTCGACGACTGCCTCTCCGCCGTCGACACGCACACCGAGGAGACGATTCTCTCCGCCCTGCGCTCCACGATGCGCGGCCGCACGACGTTCCTGATTTCGCACCGCATCTCGACCGTCGCGCCGGCCGACGAGATCATCGTGCTCGAGGACGGCGCGATCGCCGCCCGCGGCACGCACGAGCAGCTCCTCGCGCAGCCCGGACTCTACGCCAGCCTCCACCGCAAGCAACTCCTCGAACAGGAGGTGGAGGGCATTGCCTGAGGCGAAGACCAAGGACACCGCCCGCGAGCGCCGCCTGCGCAAGCTGGGCCTCGACGCGCACGACGACGAGGCGCTCGAGCGCTTCGAGGACTGGCGCCAGATTCGCCGGCTCAGCCGCTACATCGCGCCCCGCAAGGGCCGCGTCGCCGCCGCCGTCGTCCTCTCGATCGGCCTGTCGCTCGCCATGCTCGCCCCGGCGATCCTCACCAAGGTCATCGTCGACAACGAAATCACGCGCGGCAACCTCGTTGGCATCCTCCATCTCACGCTCGCGCTCGCCGGCGCCCAACTCGTCATCCTCCTCCTCGAGGCCATCACCACCTACGAAATCGCCCGCATCGGCCAGGAGGCCATGCGCGACCTGCGCATCGACCTCTTCCGCCACCTCATGCGCCACTCGCTCGGCTTCTTCGACAAGAAGCCCGTCGGCTGGCTCGTCACCCGCATGACCTCCGACGTCAACGTCCTCAACGAACTCTTCGCCCAGGGCGTCGTCGGCATCTTCCAGCAGATCTTCCTCCTCTTCGGCATCATCGCCGTCCTGTTCTACTACAACTGGGAACTGGCCGCCTGGACGATGCTGATCCTCCCGATGGTCGTCACACTCTCCTGGTTCTTCCGCAGTTGGATCAAGGTCTCCTATCGCCTGACGCGCCTGCGCCTCTCGCGCCTCAACACGCACGTGCAGGAGAATGTCTCGGGCATGCGCACCGTTCAGGCGAACACCCGCGAGCCCCGCCAGTTCGAGCGCTTCGAGGCACTCAACGACCTCAACCGCGACGCCCACTACCGATCCGTCTTCGCCTTCGCCACCTTCTTCCCGCTCATCGATCTGATCGGCGCCATCGGCCTCGCCCTAATTATTTGGCAGGGCGGCCGCCAGTTCCTCCAGCAGCACATGACCATCGGCGAACTGATTCTGTTCGTCACGCTGCTGGAACGCTTCTTCCACCCGATCCGCGACCTGTCCGAGAAGTTCAATCTCGTGCAGTCCGCCATCGCCGCCAGCGAGCGCCTCTTCAAACTCTTCGACGAGCAACCGGTCGTCACCGACCCCGCCGAGCCGGCCGCCGCGCAACCCCTGACGCACTCGATCGAGTTCCGCAACGTCTGGTTCGCCTACCAGGACGAGAACTGGGTCCTGAAGGACGTTTCGTTCCGTGTCGAAAAGGGGCAGACCGTTGCCATCGTGGGCCCCACCGGCTCGGGCAAGACCACCCTGATGGCCCTGCTGTGCCGCTTCTACGACATCCAGCGCGGCCAGATATTGATCGACGGCATCGACATCCGCACGATGGCCCAGCGCGACCTGCGCGCCAAGATTGCCATCGTCATGCAGGAGGTCTTTCTCTTCAAGGGTTCGGTAGCCTTCAACATCGGGCTTGGCGAGGAGAGCATCGGCGCGGACCGCATTGCCGCCGCCGCCGAGGCCGTCGAGGCCGCGCCGTTTATCGACCGGTTGCCCAGCGGCTACCAGACCAACGTGCGCGAGCGCGGCGCCACCCTCAGCGCCGGCCAGAAGCAGCTCCTCTCCTTCGCCCGCGCCCTGGCCTGCCAGCCCGAGGTCCTCATCCTCGACGAGGCCACGTCGAGCATCGACACCGAAACCGAACGCCTCATCGAGGCCGCACTCACCCGCCTGACCGCCGGCCGCACCTCCCTCATCATCGCCCACCGCCTCTCCACCATCCAGCGCGCCGACAACATCCTCGTCATCCACCACGGCCACCTGGCCGAGCAGGGCTCGCACCGCGAACTCCTGGCGCGCGACGGCCTCTACCGGCGTCTCTACGAACTGCAGTATCGTGACGATTCCGAAATCGAGACAGCACCCGGCGAGCCCGGGGAGTTGCTGCCCGTTCCCGGCACCTGACCCCATCACTGTGTCCGCCGTGCGCGCCTCCGTTGCACCGTCGCAACGCCTGCCCCGCCCGGTCGTGCACCTGTGCCCACCAGACCCCCAAACGCTTCACTAGATTCGGGAAAAAAGCCCCAAACTCTCCGACTTACGGCCGGACCGCGAACTGGCACGGTTCTCTCTAAGATTGGTACTCAGAACGGGTGAACCACAACCGAGCAGGGACTCAGAAGCCGGTTCCTGCAGTTGAAACGGAAAGACTTACAGCGCCGCCAACGGCCCACGGGCCACGGCAAGCCAAAAAGGAGACAAACCCAAACCACTCGACGATTAGCTCAGTCATGGTGGATGCAAACCAAGGTGAGGCGAATCTCCGGACTCCGGTCCGGGTCTTCCTACCGAGATTCAGATCCTTCGCTCCCGACAAGGGACAAACTCCTTCCTGAATCAGTACTTCCTCCTAACAGAATCCCACCTTCTTCATCCCTCTCTTGGAAGCCACCAGACTCTACCGGCCCCGGCAACCCCGGGGCCGGTTCATTTTTCTACCAGCCCTCCTGCTCCTGGATCCGCCCCACCTCCCGCAGCGCCTCCACCAACCACAACTCCGGCAACAGAATCGTGCATCCACGGTTGGGTTCGAAGACGACCAACCGCACCGCCGCCGGATTCTGCATGTCGGCAACCCAGCGCTGCTGGTAGTCCGCGTAGTCCAGCACCAGCGCGCCCCGTCCTGTCTGGCGCACAATGATACTGTCGCGCGTGAACCGCACCTCCCGCGCCGCCACCGCGTGCAGCATCACCACCCCGACCAGCAGCGACAGCCCCAGCGTCAACTCGAGCAGGCCCGCCGTCACCTCCTCGAAACCGCCCCGCTCCATCCCGGCCCGCACCATCCAAACCCCCAGCGCGACAAGCGCCAGCCCCACCCACGGAGCGCTCCATGCCATGCGACGCAGCCGCGAGGGCCAGACGTAGACCTGCGACGAGAACTCTGCGTCGCAGGCCGTCGCCCCGCGCACCGGCAGGAGTTTCATTCCCATCGAGCAGACCTCGTTGCGGCGGGGCGTTCACCGCGTCCCGGGACCCGCACTCGTGCCCCAGACTCTTGGGCCGTTCAACGAGAATAGCGCTGCGAGGGCCGAGGAACCAAGAACCCGCCGGTTTGAGCCAAGAAATCCTTTTACTTAACCGGTGACGCACCTTTCCCTAGCCCCGCCATCCTGCCCGTGCCACCTGCTTCGCGGCGGCCCGAAGCCGGCCTGCCGCACTCCACCCGACCGGGGGGTCGGGCGACACCGACAGAAAGGGGTAGATGCGCATGAAACACGGAGGTTTTTGCGGGGAGCGTACAGCGCCCTGCCGCCGCAACGCCGGCGCCACGACAGCCGCCGCCCTGCTGCTGGGCGGTCTGATCCTGACCGCGGGGGCGGTGCAGGGGCAAACCACTCAACAGAAGATCGACGCCGCCGATTGGTTCGAACGCCCCATCGCGCAAGGCGTGACGTGGCGTTACTACCACTTCGACAATTTGCTCGGCGGCCACCAGAACATCAACATCATCGAGGTCGATCTCAACGACCCCAACGTTTCGTTCAACATTCCTTACCGCGTCCCGCCGCCCAATCCCTCCTACCAACAGCTCCACACGATGGTGACACAGCAGTACCCCAATGCCGTGGCGGCCGTGAATGGCAGCGCGTACCTCATCAGCGGCGACGGCTCGCCCAACACCTACCTGCGCAGCAACAGCACGACAATCATCCCGGAAGCTCAAGCCGCCACGAGCATCTGGCTGCGCGGTGCGCTCGGCGTGCTGCCGAACGGCAAGGCGACCGTGCTCACCAGCCGCCCCACTGCGGCGGGCGGCTGGGCGAACGAGCCCGACCATCGCGATCTCCTGGCCAGCGGCCCGAACCTGCTCGCCGGAGGCGTCTCCCAGGCTGGCGCCCTGCCCACCACCGGCACGCACTGCGACCGCCATCCGCGCACGATTCTGGCCTCGACGGCCGACAATCGCCTGTTGATGGTGACGGTTGACGGGCGCCAGACCTTCGCCGCCGGCCTGACCTGCCTCGAGATGATCGAACTCATGCAGGCCTTGGGCGCCCACAACGCCGTCAGCTTCGATGGCGGTGGCTCGACCACCATGTTCGTCAAGGGCGAGCCCGGCTACGCCAACACCGGCGTCGTGAACTGGTTCTCCGACTCCAACATCCGCGCGGTCGCCGACGGCATTGCCGTCACGAGCACGGCGGCCACACCGCTGGCATGGGACGGGCGCGCCACCAACGTGACCGCCCCGGCCGTGGCCCGCACCAATGACCCCATCACCGTGACCGCCACGCTGACCAATCTCGGTTCCGAAACCTGGACCTCTGCGAACGTCAGCGTCGTGCCCAGCCGCGCCTTCGGCCGCACGAGCACCTTCGTCCCCAACCCGGCCACTTTCTGGTCCATGAACCCGGCCACCGTCGCACCCGGACAGAGCACGACTCTGACCCTGAACCTGATCGCCCCCGTCGTGGCCTCCGACACGGTCTATCGCGAGCACTTCGCGCTGTGGCATACAAGCAATGGCTACTTCGGCCCGCCCGACAACGCGATCTTCTTCAGCATGACGGTGCGGCCCGAGATCGTCGGTGCCCCGCCCGCGTTCGTCGTCCAAGGCACGGCCACCGGCCCCAACAACCACTGGTACAGCGAGCCGACTGGGGGCTGGGCCAATTCGACGGTCGGCTTCACTGCCGCGGGCGTCTCGAATGGCGGCTCGCAGCGTTACTGTGGCGCTGGCACGGCCAACCGCTACGCCGAGTTCAAACCCGAATTCGACGTCGCCGGAATCTACAAGGTCGAGGTTTCCTTCCCGCCCAGCAGCAACAACATCAACCCCGTGCTGTACACCGTCAATCACATGGACGGCGTGCACACCCAGAACATCAACCAGAACTCCTCGTCGCTGGCCAACACGTGGATTTCGCTGGGCCAGTTCCCGTTCAGCACGGCGACCACCGGCAAGGCCGGCGTCCACAGCGTGACCGTCGGCAACGCCTCGGTCGTGGCTCCGCCCGCCGCCGGCAACCGCTTCTACTCCGGCGCCGTGCGATTCGACTACGTCGGGCCGCTCGCCGACGTGCCCGAGTGGAATCTGTACTGATCTCCAACCCTGCAACGAGCCTGATCCGCGATGGCCGCCGGCACCCCCGGCGGCCATCGTGCTTGTTCCCGCCGGTGTTGGAATATATGAGTACTGATTGGGAGCAACGAGGAGCAACTCGGTGGCGCAGGCACGCCACCTCGCTGGCGCTCGGGGTACTGAAGTCTCTTCTCCGGGATCGCATGATCGGCACGCTGCCGGCCGTTCTACCGATGGCCGGCCACAGCGGAAAGCGGTGGGCGGCAAGACCGCCTACTCGGCCGATGGTGCGTCGTAGACGAGAATCCGGTGGCCGCGGAAGGGCACCGTGCCAAGCAGGTGGCGCCCCGCCAGCAGGTCGCCCATTTCGTGCTTGTCGTCAGCCGGCACGGCGAGCACCGCGTGTGGATGGCGCGCGAGCACCGCGCGCAGCTCCGTCTGACCCGCTCCCTTCTCGCGCACCAGGATCGCGTGCGGCGCGGCATAGTACGTCAGCCGCGGGTCCTCCAGATCGTGGAACACCAAGGGCGCGTCGTCGTGTGCTGCGCCGGCCGCCCGGCGCAGCAGTCGCTCCACTGCCGCACGAGGGGAGTCCTCGTCGCGCTGCACCGCCGGCACGATAATCATCGCAGCCCCGTAGAACGCAATCAGCATTCCCGCAATGCCCAGGAACACGCGTCCTCCGCGACGGCCCAGCATCGTTCCCCAGAACCGCCGCTCCGGCACCGTCGCCTGCCCCTCCTCCCGATCCACCCACAGCAACCAACGCCATCCCAGCGTGGCGCAGGGCAGCAACGCCCAGGGCAATGCGACCACCAAGTCCTCGTCGCCCTCGCGCGGGCAGAACACTCCCACGACCAGCATCAACAACACCACGGCGAGGCTGTAGTCCTCGAACGCTCCGTGTCGCTGCCTTCCGCCCTTCGAGAACCGACTCCACAGCACCGCTGGCAGCAGCAGACCCCAAGGCAGCGTCGCTTCGAACAGGTCCCACGCGACGCTCCACGGAACCCGCCAGCCGATGCTCTCCAGCCAGAGGGCGCGCAGCCACGCCGCGGCGGCCGGTCCCTCACCCGTCAAGGCAGCAGCACCATACCACGCGATGGTCGGCAGGAGACCGATCGCCAACCCGGTCGCAACGCGCGCAAGCCCACCACCGGCCGTCGGCATCCCGTGCAAGCGGAGCAGTCGCGGCAGCAACGCCCATGCCCCCGCTGCGAGCACCAGCGGCGCCCAGCCCTCCGACAGCGCCGCGAGCCCCGCCAGCCCCCACGACAAGACGAGGCGCCAGCTTCCGCCACGCTTCACGCCATGCCAGGCCACCAGCCAAGACGCCCCCACCAGCAGCATCGCCACCGTCTCCGGCCGCACCTCCCACGCCAGCTTCCAGAAGCCCCAACAGGTTGCCAGCATCAACGCCCCGATCAGGCCGACATAGCGATTGCGCAGCAGTCGCCCCATCGCGGGAAAGATCAACAATGCAAGGAGAAGGCAAGCCGCATTGGCGAATCGAAGGTGCAGTTCGCCGGGATTCCCTGTCGCGGCCCCAATCAGCGCCGTGCTCCACACGAGCGGCAACGCGTGCAGCGCCTCCGCCCCTGAATCGCCCGTCCAGGGAGCGGCCCAGTTCCCCTCCACCGCCGCGCGCACCGACAGCGCCAGTTGCGCCTCCGGCTTGCGCCAAAGCTCGCGCCCCGCCATGCTCAGCATGTACATTGTGAAGAGCAGCCCGAGAACCAGCAGCCCCAGCCCGGTCCGTCCCCCGGAGCGCACGTGCAGCGCCAGTTCGCTGCCCGGCGTCGGCGCGGCCGCCTCGCGCGAGACCTTCTCGGCCAGCACGTAGACGCGGTCCGAGAATTCGCCGATCGGCTGGATGCGCAGCACGGCCAAGCCGGCGGCCGCGAACTCCCGCACGATCTGGTGATGGCTGCACCCCGCCTTCGCCATGTGCGGCAGCCGCGGCGCCTTGCCCACCTCGCGGTCGTTCGCCTCGTTGATGTAGCCCTTCAGCGTCTCGGTCGTCTTGTACATCACGAGCAGATAGCGCGAGCTGGCGCGCGCCAGCGACTCGAGCAATTCGATCCGCCGCTCCGGCGTGAAGTAGTACGCGAAACGGACGCTCGCCACCAGGTCCGGCTGCTCCTCGATCTGCGGCAGTTCGAACGCATTGGCGTGCGCCACGCGACCCTCGAGGCCGAGATCCGCGTGCAAGCGCGTCGAGGCCTCGACCATCTCCTCCGAGTAGTCCAGCCCGATGACACGATAGCCCCGCTCTTTCCAATAGGGGAAGAGCCGCCCGGGCCCGCTCGGCACGTCGACCACCGTGCGCACGTCCTCGACCGCGTCGAGGCAGCGATCCAGCGCCCGATACTCGGCCCACACTTTGGCACGCCCGCCGAGCCCCGGCTTGTGCCGCATCGCCATGTATTCTTCCGGATTCCGGAAGACCGGGAACTTCTCGGCTGGCTGTTGGTCTTCCGTCATGATCCGCTATCCATCGTTGGGAGCGCAAGTGATCGGAACCCGGAGCGTGAGCGACGGGCAAGGCCTTGTCTCTCAGACGCTCCTCGCCCCTCCCCTCCAGTCATCCTCACTCAACCCATCCATCGCCGCCTCTCGAATGCGATCCCGGCGGTCGTGCGCCCACAAGGAGACCAGTCGTTCGCCCCCATTGGAGTCAACGACGCATCGGCGCGGGTCGAGCGCGACGGCAGGAATCTGCCGGCACCCTCACCCCGGCTTAAGATTCCCGCCGTGCGCACGCTCCTTGGGTTGGCTGGATCGCAGCAAGAGCGCCGGATGGACATGGTCTGCCCGCGCTGACGCTCCGGGTTCTGATTGGCTAGAGGAAACCGGGCGGGCGAAGGCCCAGCGTGCGCAGCATCTGGTAGAGCTGCCCGCGGTGGTGCACCACATGCGTGAATAGCAGCACGGCAGCCACCTGGCGGGGCATCTCGCCGCGAGGGGTCTTCAGCGTCGCGTCGGCCGGGATCGCGCCGAGCGCGTCGATCACTTGCGCCGCTTCGGCCGCGTAGCGCCGGCCCAGCGCTGCAATCTCACGCATCGGCAACTGCGCCACGCGCGTTTGCTCGGCGTGCAGCGCATCGTGCACCGCCGCGTCGAAGTCCGACTCGCCCTTGGCCATCGAGGCCATGATGGGCAGCGCCGCCACGATGTCGGCGGCCAACTCGGCCGGCGTCTGCGCCTTCTCCTCCTTCGTCGTGCCGTCGGCCAGCCGGAACGTGCCCTGCCACACCAGGCTGTCGCGGCGTTCCTCGGGTACCATCTCGATCGCCTGCATCGCGCGCTCGGCGTAGGCCAGCAGGGTGTTGCCGTCTATCTGGATGGGCATGGGTGAGAGCTCCGTGAAGGAATCGCGTGCATCGTGCACCGAGCCAATCCCACGCCAACCCGACGGGCAAAGCCGGAAATCGTCCCGCCTTGACAGCGCCCGCCCCTTCCAGTCGCAATGACGTCCGATTCGGGGACGGGCGACGGACACCACCAGACGCCGGGACACGCCGGGGCACCTTCTCCATGACCACACTTCTGATCGCCGTCGGCTCCGCCATTCTCTACATGGTGGCCTATCACACGTATGGCCGATGGCTGGGGCGGAAGATCTTCAACCTGGACCCGTCGCAGCGCACGCCGGCGGTCGTGCGCGAGGACGGGCGCGACTACGTGCCGAGCGCCCGGTCGGTCGTCTTCGGTCACCATTTCACCAGCATCGCGGGCACCGGGCCGATCGTCGGGCCGGCGCTCGCCGTCTTCTGGGGCTGGCTGCCCGCGCTGCTCTGGGTGCTCTTCGGCAGCATCCTGATCGGCGCCGTGCACGACTTCTCCGCCCTCGTCATGAGCCTGCGCAATCAGGGCCGCACGATCGGCGACTACTGCGGCGACATCGTCAACCGCCGCGTGCGCATCCTCTTCCTGCTCATCATCATGTTCGCGCTCTGGATCGTCATCGCGATATTTGGATTGGTGATTGCCATCGTCTTCAAGCAGTTCCCCTCCTCGGTCTTTCCGGTGTGGACGCAGATTCCGATCGCGCTCGCGCTCGGCTGGTGGATTGCCAAGGGCCGCGACATCCGCATCGGCGGGCTCGTGGCGCTGGCGCTCATGTACCTGACGATCTGGCTGTCGAGCGCCTTCCCCGCCCTGCAACTCGTCGTGCTCAGCCCCGGCGAGGCCGTGCCGCAAACCGGCCAGACCGTGCTCGCGCTCAACCATCTCTCGGGCATCGCCTTCTGGACCATCCTGCTGCTGGTCTACTGCTACATTGCCAGCATCCTGCCCGTGCAGAAGCTGCTGCAGCCGCGCGACTTCATCAATGCGCAGCAGTTGATCGTGGCGATGGGCCTGCTGTTCCTCGGCCTGCTGATTGCGCGGCCGGAGATGGTCGCGCCGGTGGCGCGCATGGCGGATGCGGGCTCGGGCGCGCCGCTGCTCTTCCCCTTCCTGTTCATCACGATCGCGTGCGGCGCGTGCAGCGGCTTCCATTGCCTGGTGAGCAGCGGCGTCAGTTCGAAGCAGCTTCGCAGCGAGGGCGACGCGCAGTTCGTCGGCTTCGGCTCGATGTTGCTCGAGGGCATGCTGGCGGTGCTGGTGATCCTGGCCTGCGGCGCCGGCCTGGGGCTCGTGACCAACTCGGCCGGGCTGACCGGCGGCGCGCTGTGGGAGAGTCAGTACGCGCGCTGGAGCGAAGGGCTGCCGTCGGCGCTGGCGGCCTTTATCCCCGGCGCGGCGATGATGATCGACTCCGTGCCCGGCGTGGGCTTCGACTTCGCGCGCGCCATCATGGGCGTCTTCGTGGCCAGCTTCGCCGCCACCACGCTCGACAGCTCGACCCGCCTCCAGCGCTACGTCATTTCGGAATTGGGCAATACGATCGACGTGCGGGCATTGTGCAATCGCTATGTCGCCACCGGCGTGGCGGTCGGCACCGGTCTGATTCTCGCGATGTTCGACGTCTTCCGCGCCGACTCGATCCTTGCGGGACTCAAGAAGGGCGGGCTGGGCGCCACGACGCTGTGGCCGCTGTTCGGCGCGACGAACCAGTTGCTGGCCGGCTTGGCGCTGCTGGTCGCCACGGTCTGGCTCTATCGCAAGGGCAAGCCGGTCTGGATCACGGCGCTGCCGATGGCCTTCATGCTCGTGATGACCGGCTGGGGACTGACCCTGCAAGTCCGGGGCTTTCTGGCTGCCGAGCAGAAGGATTGGCTGCTGATCGGACTCGGGGGCGGGATTCTGGTGCTTCAGGCCTGGATGGTCGCCGAAGCGGGTGTCTA
>JAHCAW010000038.1 GCA_019634695.1 Candidatus Sumerlaeia bacterium | reverse complement strand
AACGTGCGGTCGAACAGTTGCTGGAGCGCCTGCCGATGCAACTGCGCAAAGAAGACGTCGAACTCGGGCGCTGTCGGGGCGCGGAAGTCATCGTAGTCGGGCAGCCGCAACGCGAGCCGGTCCAACCAAGCCGACGGGATCGAGATCGCGTCGCCGTCCCGGATCGCCCCCGGCACTTCGGCGAACAGGATCGGGGCCGCCGGCGGACCGAACGCCCGACCCAACCGCTCGAAGCGACGCGAATAGACCGTCTGGAGCGCCTCGGCCAATTCGGCGTGTTCGGGCAATACGAGCAATGCGACGGAAAGCTCGCCGTGCACCTGCTCAACCCGCCGCACCTCGGCCGCGAACGGGCCGCTCGGCAAGTCGGGAATCGCCTCGCGGAGAACAACCCGGCCGTTGTGCGTGGTGGCCTGGGCGGTACCGCTGATCCACTCGCGCCCGTCCAGTTGCGGCGCGTCCAACTCGTAGGGCGTTGCCTCGCGCACGATGCGCCAACCCGGGCGCACGTAGTTCACCTCGATGCCGTCGCCATGCCAATGAGGCACCGGACGCCAAGAGGCGAAGCGCTCGTGGAAGGCGCGGGCCCAGTGGCGGCGCGCCTCCGGCCGCGGGGTCAGCGTGAACCGCACCACGCGCGGCGTCTCGCTGTCCAGCGGCGGGTCGAACCGCAGGACCATCCCGACGCTGGCCGACAGCGCCTCGCCGAGGATCTCGACGCGGCCTTCGTCGGCATCCGGCTTCTCCACGAGAACCAGCATCGGGCCGAATGTCAGGCCGGCAAGCGGCTGCGGCTCGCGGCCCCGGGCACCGAGCGTCAACTCCACAACGAGCGGTTCGCGCGGATTTCCGGGCAGCACCAGCCGACGGTGCAGAAAGCGTGGGGGCGCAACGACGCCGTCGCGCGCCTCGCCGGGCATGCGCATCGTGCGCCAAGCTGCTTCGGCGACCAGTGGTGGTCGCCCTGCCGCAGTCGCACCGACCACGGCCAATCCTGGAAGCGAAACCCAAAGCCCGACGAACACCAACGCGCAGCAGCCCAGAAGCTCCGCGATCCCGCTCTGGCGCGGAATCGCGGTCAGCCCGCGAATCGCGGTTTGGATTGCGGCGAACGCGGATCGCTTCGGCGGCGACAGTTGACGTAGAGCGGTGCGCGGCTGCGTCCGACGATAGAGCAATCCCGTCGCGCCCAGCGCCGCAAGCCCCGCTCCGCAGGTAACAACCGCGTCCTCGACCAGCACCCCGCGCGGCACCAACAGCCCGAGGTGCGGCGAAAGCAGCGTGAACAGGTCCTCCGGTTGCGAGTACCACAACCTAAACCACGCCAGCGGAGCCAGCAGCACCAGCGCGAGTCCCGCTCCGCCGGCATCCGTGCGCGCCAGCGACCTCCCGAGCAGTCCGCAGCCGGCCGCCGAAAACACCAAGGGGGCGGCCACCGCCAGCGCCCAGAGCACGAACGGCGTGAGCGTCAGCGGTCGGGTGGCTTCAAAGACAGGGATCTGCGAAGTGAACAACCCAAGCGCGATTGCCGGCACGGTCGCGATGAACAGGGCGAACAATCGGGCTCCTTCGACCACCAGCCCCGAGGCCGGTCGCGCCTGCTCCATCTCATTGCTGCGGAAGTGCGCCGGCTGGCCCGCAAGGTCCACCCCGAGCACCGCCGCGCCCACCGCCAACAGGCAACCCAACAGCCTCAGGCCCAGCGCACCGCCCGGGAAGTCCGCGGGCACACCGACGCCGAAACTCTCCAGCCGCTGCATTCCGATCACCAGCGCAACCACCAGTACGACCAGGATGCGCCAGCGCCACGAGCGCACCAGTCGGCGGAGGTCGAGCAGACACAGGCCGACCCATGCGCGGAGCGACTTCAACGGTGCAGCAGTCTCGGAAGGAGGAGTGGGCAAGGTCAGACGAGCAGATTGTAGATGTCATGAATGCGCTGGGCGCACTCGTCCCAGTCGAAGCGGGCCACCTGCCGGCGTCCCCGGGCAATGAGATCCTGGCGATGTTCCGCGTCGCGCGCCAGTCGCGTGAGCCCCGCGGCGATGTCGTCGAGGCTGTCGGGGTCCACCAACAGGGCGCCGTCGCCGAGCACTTCGGGCAGGGCGCCACTGGTGCCGCCCAGCACCGGAACGTCGAGCTGCATGGCCTCCAGAGGTGGGAAACCGAAGCCCTCGTACTTGGAGGGGAAAACGAAGGCGAGCGCGCCGGCCAGCAGCGCCTGGCGCTCGTCGTTGGGAATCGGGTCGAGCACCAGCACGCGGTCGTCGAGCTGGCGGCTGTGGATCGCGCGTGCGATGTCGCGGAAGAAGCGGTCGCGCCGCAACACCAGCACGAGGCGCAGGTCCTGACCCTCGTCGCCCAACTCGCGCAGGGCGCGGGCGAATGCCTTCACCAGGTTCGGCAGATTCTTGTTCGGACGCGTCGAACCGTAGTAGAGGAAGTAGCGGCCGGGGATGTTGGCCTTGGCGCGAATGGACTCGATGCGCGCCGGCGAGGGCGGCTCCTCGGTGACGGGCTCGATGCCCGGCGGCACGACGATGAGCTTCGCCAGCGAGCCTGGCAGCAGGCGCGCCACGTCGTCGCGCGTCGCATGGCTGTCGCAGATCACCCATTTGGCCTTGGCGATTGTCGTCGGATAGGCCCAGCGATAGAAGAGGTTGTACAGGGCCCGCAGGGTGCGGGTGCGCTTGGCGGAGAAATCCGGGTCGAGGAAGGGCTGCAAGTCGTGCACCGTAACCAGCATCGGCCCGCTCCAGAAGACCGGCACGTGCGGCGCCAGCGAATGCACGATGTCGGGCGCGATCTCCTCGACGTGCTCGTGGAAGCGCAGGTAACTGGGCAGACTGATCGGCCGCGGGCGATAGGTAAGAAACTCGAAGTTCGGGCCCGTTCGCAGGTTCTCGCGGAAGCCCGGACGAATCACCACGTAGTAGCGATTCGTCGTGTCGATGCGCGCCAGGTGCTCGATGAGGCACCGGCTGTACGTCGCGATGCCGCTGTAGGTCCCGTCGAGGTAGCGGGCATCGATGAGGATCTTCTTCGTCATCCCAGCCACCCGTTGTCCCGGTACCAGCAGACCGTCTCGTGCAGCCCCTCGGGCAGGGCGCGCACCGCCTGCCAGCCGGTGTCGCGCGTGAAGAGTGCGCTTTCGGCGATCCAGTCGCCCGCCGTCAGCTCGCGCATCTTGTCTCCATTGAAGGGAGCCAACGGCCGCCGGGCAAGTCGGCTTGCTGCATCCACGCCCAGCGCGGCCACCCAACCCGCCCAGGTCGGCAATGGCACCTGCCGCACCCGGCACCCCAGCGCCTCGCCCAGCAGTCCCATCACCTGCGAGAAGCGCCAGACCTGACGGTCGGTGATGAAGTACGAGCGATTGAGGGCCGTGTCCGTCGTGGCCGCCGATTGCAGCGCGGCGACGATGTCGTCCACGTGGGTCATCTGGACGGCCACGTCCGGCCCCACCCGCAAGGCAAACCCGGTGCGCGCCACGCCGCGGACGATCTGGAAGATTTCATGCTCGCGCGGCCCGTAGATCGCGCCGGGGCGCAGAATCGCGACGGGGAAGTGACGCCGTGCCCGGCGGGCGTGGCGCTCGCCCAGCAGCTTGCTGCGGCCATAGGCGCTCACTGGCCGAGGCTCGTCGGCCTCGGTGCGGGGCTGGTGCGGGCCGTGCGCCGGGCCTGCTGCCGCCAGACTGCTCAGCACAACCGCCCGACCGGTGAAGTGCGCGCGCCGCGCCGCCTCCATCACCGCTTCGGTTCCGCTGCCGTTGATGCGGAGAAACTCGCTTTCGGTCAGGGCCTTGGTCGCCCCGGCCAGGTGGAACACGACGTCGGCCCCGGCGATGGCGCGCGAGTAGACCGCAGGGCTGAGCAGCGCAGCGCGCAAGATTCGGCAGCCGCACGCCTCGAGCGTCTCCGTGCGGGAGGACTTGCGCACCAACGCACGGACCTCCCATCCTTGAGCGCGCAGGCGTTCGCACAGATGGCCACCGACGAAACCGGTCCCGCCCGTGACGAACGCGATCATGGCCCAGACGTCCTCCTGCCCGACAGGAGGAGAGCGCCGGCCGACCGTGGCAAGGAGGATTGGATGACGCCTGGCGCACCCACGATTTCCGATGCACCGGGCCCGGCGCCGCACGCCGGCGCGCTCCCCCGCCATGTTGCCATCGATGCGCGCATGATCCGGCACTCGGGCATCGGCACCGCCCTGCGCGGACTGCTGGCGGGCTGGCACGTTGCGCCGCCGGAGTTCGACATCACGTTGATGGGCAATCCGGAGGCCCTGAGCGGACCGGCCGGACCGCGCCGCGTCGCCGCTTGGTCGCCCGGCATCTACAGCCTCGCCGCGGCGCTGCTGCCGGCGCCGATCGGATCGGCGGACGTGCTGCTCGGGGCGCACTACGCCGCGCCGCTGCGCCCACGGGTGCCTCTCGTCGTCATCGTCCACGACCTGATCCACGACACGCATCCGATGCGGCGATTCAGTCGAACCTACATCCGCCTCTGGCTGGCCGCCCTGCGGGCCCGGGCCACGTTCATCGTCACCCCCTCGCGCCATACGAAGGTCCAGCTCCAGACGCTCCACCGTTTTCCGGCCCACCACGTCCTGACGTTGCCTTGGGGACCGGGGCTGGCCGGGCTGGCGGAACCGACCGAGCCCCCCCCGGGCACGCTGCCCGAGGAACCCTTCCTGCTCGCCGTCGGCATCTTCAAGCCCCACAAGAACTGGCGCTTCCTTATCTCAAGACTGACAGCCCTTTGGCAGAGCGGCCGCCTGCGCCATCCGCTGGTGGTCGCCGGAATGAACGCTGCCGGTCGCGAGGTGCTGAACGCATGGGCGGCCGGCGCCGGCATGTCGGACCGCGTGCGTTGTCTCCCGTGGCTGGAGGACGGGCAACTTCTGGGGGTCTACCGGCGCGCCGAAGCGCTGGTTTTCCCCTCCCTGATCGAGGGCTTCGGCTTTCCGATCGTCGAGGCCATGGCGATGGGCACGCCGGTGCTCGCCGCGGACCTGCCCCCCATGAACGAGGTCGGCGGCGCGGCGTTGCGCACGTTCGATCCTGACCGCCCCGTCACTTTCGACGAGGCGCTCTGCCAGATGCTCGACGATCCGGCCGAGCACGAGCGACTCCGCCGGGCAGGCATCGAGCAGGCGGCCCGATTCGACTGGACCCGCCTCGCGCATCGGATGAGCGATGTCCTCACGCGCGCCGTCCGGGAGGGGAGGTCCACGCCATGATTCTGCGCCGCGACAATGCGGGGTTCGTCCTCACCTGCCAGCCCGACCATGCGTGGGCGTCGGGCGAAGTGGCCCGATTCGTCCGCGAGGACCTGTTCGACTGCGCACGCCACGACGAACTGATCGCCCTGTCCGCCCATCACGACGACGGCTGGCACGACTGGGAGCAGGCGCCGCGCCGCCACGCCGACGGCAGGCCCCTGAACTTCGACGAGGTGAATGCGGCCGACCACGAGGCCATCTGGCGCCGCGGCGTCGAGCTGGCCCACCAAACCGTTGGAGCCTTTGGAGCCGCCGTGCTCACGCTGCACGCACAGGACCTTGCCGCCGGCGCGGGCGCCGAGGCGTTCGGCGACGCACTGGTCACCCGCCGAGGCGTCTGCCTCCGCGAGGCCCTGCCCGGCGTCGATCCGGTGCAGCGCGACTGGCAGCTCGAGCGTGCCTTCGCGTTCCTGCGCCTGTGCGATCTGGCAACGCTGATGCCGTGCGCGGGTTGGCCGGGGCCGCACACGGTGACAATACTGGACGAGCGCGGCGGCCGCTGCGACGTTGTCCTGCGAGCCACCCGTGCCTGGGAATTGGCCATTGAAGGTTGGCCGTTCGCGCTGGGCGAGGTCCACGTCCGCATACCGGTCGTGCGCGTGAAGGATGGAAACTGGGACGGGGCGCTGGAGGCCTGTCGGCGCGGCGACCGCAGCATGCAGGCGCTGGTCCTGCGGCCGGGTTGATGGCCTGCTACTCCTTTGCCTTCCCCGCCAGCGGTTCCTTGCCGAGCATCTTCATGACCTTCTTCATGTCGTCCCACACCGCGCGCTTGGCGGACTCGGTGCGGAGCAGGTACGCCGGGTGGAAGGTCGGCATCACCGGGATGCCGCGATAGTCCAGCCAGTTGCCGCGCATGGCGCTCATGGCGGCGCGCGCGTGTTCGGGCAGCAGACCCATCAGCGCGGTGCGCCCGAGGAGCACGATCGCGCGGGGACGCACGATGGCGACCTGGCGCTCGAGATACGGCAGGCAGGTGCGCATCTCGTCGGGTTCGGGCTGGCGATTGTGCGGCGGTCGGCATTTAACGACATTGGCGATATAGACTTCCTCGCGGGCGAACTGCATTGCCCCGATGATGCGGGTGAGCAACTCGCCCGCCCGGCCGACGAACGGGCGACCGGTGCGGTCCTCCGATTCGCCGGGGCCCTCACCGATGAACATCAGCGGCGCCATCGGGTCGCCCTCGCCCGGCACGGTGTGCGTCCGCCCATGGCAAAGCCGGCATGCTTGGCACCCGGCCACTTCGGCCGCGATGGCCGCCAGCGCCGGCACCCGCTCCTCGAGCGGCAGGACCGGTCCCCAGTCCACCACCATGTCCGGGGCGAAATCGGCGGGCTGGACCTCGGCGGGGCCGGGCGTCTCGCCGGCGCGCACCTCTTCCAGAAAGCCGAACCCGAGGCTCTGCCAGATTCGGAGTTGGTTGCGCACAGCCGGATCGCGCGGGGTGGACACGGGCACCTGCCTTGGGACAGGGGGAGTGGACTCCGGTCTGCCCTCGTGGGCTGCCGGGCGCCAAGCCGGATTTTGCCGCCCCGGTTTGGGCCGCCAGAAAAATCGTGCGGGATTCCGCACGGCGTGTGCGATAAGTTGACACTCTCCAAGCTCCGGCCCCATTGATTCTCCGGGATTTCGGACCGTCCCGGGCGGGGAATGCCCCTTGCTCCCGTCCTGTCGGAGTGCTACGGTGCCCAAGGTGATTGTGAGAGACCTTCCGATCAGGCCCTCGCCGATGGCGAAGACAGACCCGCGCGCAGCGGGACGCGGCAGCGCAAGACCGGCCAGACGCCCGGCCCGTGCCCTTCGGCATGGGCACCGCGGCATGCCTGCCCACCGGGTGCACGCCTTCTCCCTGATCGAGATCCTCGTGGTCCTCACGATCATGACGATCGGGACGGGCGTGGCGCTCTACAGCTACTCGAGTTACCGTCGCTCAATTGTCCTCACCAGCTCGGCCAGCAACGTTCAGCGCACTCTCATGCAGGCCCGCAGCCGCGCCATTCACCTCAACGCCCCCCATCGGGTATTCATCGACATCGACAACGACACGGTCTGGGTGAACCAGCTCAACCACACCAAGACCCAGTCGATCCCGAAAGTCGTCCCGGAAACCTCGGTCGGCGACTTCGTCACGATCCAGGAGATCCGCATCGGCTCGACGACGTACACGTCGGGCACGCGGACGGTGGACTTCGAAACCGACGGCGGCAATCCGCTGGTCATCGTGAACCTGCGTCGTCTGGCCGGCGATCCGGCATCGGAAGAAAGCTACACTGCCGTGCGACTCTACCCCGCCTCGGGCGAGGCGCAGGTGCTGCCCAAGCGCCGCCTGTGACCGCCCGACGAGGACCATGATCGTGTTGCCGAGCCTTCGACAGATTCCGCGCCGCCGCCAGGGCTTCACGCTCGTCGAGGTCCTCGTCGCGCTCGCCCTGCTGCTCGCCGGCATCGTCGCCATCGTCCAGCTCTTCCCGGTCAGCCTGCGCGCCAACAGCGAGGCGATCCTGAAGGGCAACGCCGTGATGCTGGCCCACCAGAAGGTCGAGGAGATGCGCCTGCTGCACGACCGGCAGGCGCAGGTGATCGAGGAGATTCGCAACCTGCCCGAGCCGACCGCGCCGATCGTCTGGCCGCTCGACACGCGCCTGACGTACTCCTACTACGGCCGCTCGCTGCAGGCCACCACCGACACGCCCGGCGATCCGCGCGACGACACGCAGGTGCCGCGCGTCATCGTCCGCCTTGCCGCCGACTTCAATCCTGCCGAACCGGTCGTCTACGAGCTGAGGTTCGATCAATGATCCTGCGCGGGAACGGACAGCGCGGCCTCAGTCTGACCGAGATGCTCGTCGCACTCGCCGTCGCCCTCATCTTCCTGGGCAGCGTCGTCACCGCCTTCGTGCAGATCTCCCGTGCTGCCGCCCATGCCGAGGCGCAGGTCAGCGCCCACACGCGCGCCCGCACCGCCGTCGATGCCGTGCTGCGCGACGTGGCCCGCATCCGCACCGACCCGACCGTCGCCCCGCAGCACTTCGTCCTCGTCTCCCAATCGATGCCCTACGGCGACAACATGGACAACGACGGCGACGGCAGCCGCCACGAGGAGATCGTCGACGGCCGCGACACCGACGGAAACTGGAACGCCGGCAAGGACAACCACGCCCGCATCGGACGCTTCTGGGAGCGGCAGGACTTCGTCGGCGTGGCCGATCTGGGCGACTTCGACGTCGACGAGGACATCATTTTCTCGCGCGACCAGATCGGCTTCCGGATTCCCGCCGACCCGGCCAGTCTGCGGCCGCCCGAGCACATCACCTTCCGCGTCGGCACGTTCGATGGGCAGGACCACGTGCTCATGCGCGAGGTGATCACCAATCCCGGCCAACCCAACGAGCAGACGCGCGTCGAGCCGATCGTCTTCGACGTCGTCAGCTTCGACGTGCTCGTGTTCAATCCCAACGACGACGTGAACTCGCCGGTCATCCCGCCGCGACCGTACTGGCAGGCGACCTGGAACGCCGCGACCGTTTCGTTCCCGAACGCCTCGCCGATCGGCGCGCCGTTCGGCACACCGCCGTTCCACTTCCCCGCGGCCGTCTACGTGCGGGTGACCGTCAATGCCGAGGGAGCCGGACTGGAGAACTTCCACGACTGGCCGCTGGGTGGGCGTCCGCTGCGCACAGTCACGCTGTCGGGCGTGGCAACTATTGGCGAAGTAATCAAGAGCCCGATCTACCGCGACTTCGTTCGCCGGCCCCAATGAGGATCAGCCTTCGCATGAGACGCGCCCCACATCGTAGCACAGGGACCCTCGGCCGAATCGGCCGGCGCGGGCGCCGCGGCTCGACGATTCTGCTCGTCGTCACGATCCTGTCGCTGCTCGTGCTGCTGGCCATCACGATGACCTTTGCCAGCCGCATGGAGTTGTCGGCCTCGCACAACTACGCGGTCGGCGTGCAGAACCGCGTCGCCTCGATGACGGCCGTCGATGCCATCGCCAATCGCTTGCACCAGTCGTTGCCGCCCGGGCCGATGAGCCCGCTCGATCTGACGCTGAGCCGCGACCTCACCGCCCTGCGCCCCCTTGACGGCGCCGACAGCGGCATTCAGGCCTCCAGCAGTCTCCAGAATCTGCCGCCCAACGAGAGCCTGCGCCGCGTCTGGAGCATGGACAGCAACGCCGTCAGCGACGCGCGCCGCGACTTCCGCCTCGTGCAAACCACCGGCACCGGCGAGGTGCTCGTGCTCGACGCCAGCGCCCGCATCAACATCAACGCCGCCGACGTCGAGTTGCTCGCCGGCTTCTTCGAGGTCATGGCACGCGAGCACCACTGGCCGATCGACGCGCGCGCCATCGCCGAGGCCATCGCCGCCGTTCGCCTCGGGCCCGACGGCGCCCCGGGCCGCCGCGGCGTGGACGACAACCTGAACTCCCATCTGGCGCTGCTAGCCGACGAGACCGCCACGCCGAGCACGACGGCCGTCAGCGAACCCGCCGGCATCGACGCGCTGCTTGCCGGCGTGCGCGAGGACCCGGCGCTGGTGCCCGCCAATGAGATCACCGTCCGCCGCCAGGCCCGCCGGGGTCTGCTCACCAACATCGACGAACCGGCCGAGTACATCGCCGACATCCGCCTGCCCGCCTTCGGCGACGATGTCCGCTTCTCGTCGGTTGCCGACCTGCTGCGCCATCCCCAAGTCGTGCGCGCGGGCATGAACGCCCAGATCGTCGCCGCCATCACGCCGCACGTCACCACCTTCAGCATCTCGGTCGACGAGCGCCTGCGCGGCGGCACCGCCATCCCGCTGCTCGATCCCAACCGCGCCGACGCCGAGCAGATCTACGAGGCCCTGCGGACCCTGTATCCCGACGGCAAGAAGAGCAGCCGCCTACTGATGCAGTTCGCGGTAAACCTCGTCGACGCACGCGATCCCGATTCGATCCCGACGGTCTTCCCCGGCACCCATGGCCCCGACGTCGTTCTGGGCGTCGAGCGCACGCCGTTCATTACGGAGGTCTATCCCGACTCGGTGACGCCGAACGAGGAAGGCGACGACGGTCAGTTCGTCGAGTTGCACAATCCATGGAGCCAGGACATCGACGTCACCGGCTGGCAGCTCCGCACACCCGACCATGTCTTTCCGCTTGAGGGGCGCATCGCGGCCAACGGGTATCTGGTGCTGACCGACGACATCGACAACTCGGCCGAGCACCCGGATCGCCATCTGGCCGGCACCGGCAGCCTCTACGACATCTTCCGGGTGCTGCCGGACACCAACCGCCGGCGGGCGCTGGCCGATCCGGCCTTCTCGCTGCCCACCTCCGGGCGCAACATCGTCGTCGCCCTGCACGACCGGTCCGGCAATCTGATCGACCAGTTCACCTACACGCCCGATCCGCGGGACGAGAACAGCCTGTACTCCTATCAGCGGGAGAACCCGATGGTGCGCGAGGTGGCCCGCCGTCGGGCCACGCCCTTCGCCCTGCCGCCCCGCAGCGAGGAGCCGGACGCCTGGACGCTGGCGCGCCTGCAGAACTACCCCGCCGACGGCCCGTTCGTGACGCCGCTCGACGTCCTGAGCGTCTTCGCGGGCTTCTCCGACCCCCGCACCCGGCTCTCCAGCCAGTGGGCCTTCCCGGCGGTGGCCACCCCGAAGAGCACCGCGACCCGGGCCCGGGAAGCCGCCGAACAGGCCGACCGCATCGACGCCCGCGTGATCGACATCTTCGCGATCGGCGACCGGCCCGCCTCGACCGAGGCCGGAAAAGTGCGCGAAAAACTTCACACCCTTGGGCGAAAAGATGCGCAAAGTTCCGCCTATCTGAAGACCACCGCCCTCAAGTCCGGGGCGGACACGGCGGCCTTGGCGGCCGTTTTGGCCTTTGAACACCAGCCCGGGTGGTATCACGGGCGCCTGAATGTGAACACTGCCGGGGAACTGGCACTGGCGTCGCTTCCCGGACTGGATAGAGATCGCGCCCGACGTGTCGTCGAACGCCGCCAGCGCCTTCTCCAACGAGCCCTGCAAGGCGACGCGGAGGACGCGATCACCTACCACAATCCGAGCGACCTTCTCGTCGACGACTTGTTGTGGCCCGCCGAGTGGACTGCCAGCCAGCGAATCGAAGCCATGCGCCGCCTGATGCCCCACATTTCCCTCAACAGCCGAGCCTTTCTGCTTGTGGGCCAACCGCGGCTGGAAGCATCCTCGGACAGCGACCTCCAACGGGCCATGCGGATAGAGGCTCTCGTGAGTCTGGACCGGGGTGCTCCGGAAGTGCTCTACTGGAGAAACGCGACGTCTCCGGAGGGCGGCAAATGAGGACGCAGGCCGGAGGAACGACGCTGAGCGCAACATCAGCAACCGCAGACGCGAGAGGACGCACCGTGCGTTTCGTTCACGCCAGACGAAGCTCCGCTCCCCGGGCCTTCACCCTCGTCGAAATGCTCATCGTGGGCGCCCTGATCGCCCTGTTTGCCGGACTGGCTATTTTCGGCGTCCAGCAGCAATTCCGCTCGAACCAGCGCAAGGCCGTGATCGGCGAGGCTCGCCAGGTTGCCACGGCGCTGGATTTCGCCTACAATGACATCGGCATCTTCCCACGGATTGCCTTCCTGCAATACAGCCTCGAGGGCCTGCGCGTCGAGAGCCTGCGGGAGTACGGCGCCCCGAACGCCGTGTTCACCGACTTCCAGACGCACGGCATCTTCGCCGGGCTCCAGACACTGACGATCCAAGACCGCTGGGGCGGGCCGTATTTCGCCGCCTCGCAGTCGCGTACGCGCGTGGCCCAGGGCCGCGGCGGCAGTCGCTTCATGCGGGTGCCGAACAACGTGGTCGGCTCGCTGGGCAACCAGGGCTTCTCCTGGCCGGTCGATACGTTCAACAACCCGTACATGCTCTATAACCTCAACATCAACCCGAGCACGGGCGGACTGCACTTCACGACGCAGTTGCCCGATGGCGGGGCGGCCAGCCCGGAGGCCTCGGCGACGGGCAACGGCTTCAATGCCGTGGTGAGCTATGGCCCGAACCAGGTGCCGGGCGGCGGCGAGTTCGCCATCATCCCGGGCACGCCGACCGATCTTGGCACGAACACCCCCTTCGGACTGCGCCTGTACACGGGCGATCCGCAGAACGAGAGTCAGCCGCTGACCCTGTTGGGCCCGGGGCAGTTGGTGGGTGCACCCGGTCTGGCACGGGCCAATGCGTGGGGCGTGACGTACGCCACCAGTGCGGGCGTGTCGACGGCGGGCTTTGCCACCAGCGACGATGGCAGCATCCCCATCGGCATCACCGACGTGGGCTCCGACGATGTTGTGTTCACCTTCTGAGGGAAACCGATCCGTGAATCGAAGGAAGCCAACCTCCATGAAATCGCACCCGGCAAGGGTCTTCGGTCGTTCGACGCGACCGGGCGCCGGCTTCACCGCGGTCGAGATGGCGATGGTGGCCACCGTCATCGCGATCATCGCGCTGCTGGTGCTGCCGATCTTCCGCCAGCGGGCCGAGGCGGCCCGTCAGGCCGCCGTGCTCGACGAACTGGCCTCGCTGGCCAAGGCGATCCTGCTGGTCGAAGCCGACACCGGCATCCAGCCGCGTTTGCAGGATCTGGACAACGGCCGCGGGCTCGGCATCACTCCCGCCGAGGGCACGCCGATCGCCGCCTGGAACGGGACACTCGAGACCGTCGTTCCGATCGCCCGCGCCACCATCGACGCGAATTGGGAAGGACCGTACGCTTCGGCCAAGAACTTCCGTTTCGTGCGCGACCTGCACGAAGACACTTTCCTGCGCAACTACCTCTTTCAAGGTGTCGGTTCCCCCGGTTTCATCTATATTGTGGGCAACGGCTACGAGCCCGCCTACGGGGGCGGACCAAGCGCGATTGGCGACGATTGGAATTCGCCCAGCACCACCGGCCTGCCGGGGGACCGCTACCCCGTGGATCCTTGGGGCCAGCCCTACATCTTCTACGGACAGGGACGCTTCCCGGCCAACTCGGCCGAGTCCGTCTTCAACACCAGCGTGCTGTACTCGCTGGGCCCCGACGGCATCCCCGGCACCGACACCGTGCCCTTCCAGCGCGCCGACAGCTATCGCCGCCCGACCAATAACAACCTGAGCACGCTTGGGCTCGGCGACGACGTCGAGTACCGATTCTGACCCCGGAGATCGCGGAACGCCCGCCGCAACGCAGACCACGGAGCGATTCCCAGAGGATAATCCCGATGCAGCCTCACCCCGCCAGAACGGTCGCCCCGCCCCCGAGAGGCTTCTCGATTATCGAGCTTCTCGTGGCGATCATCATCATCGGCATCCTGGCCGCCATCCTGGTTCCGATCGTGGCCAACCGCAGCGAGCAGGCCCGACGCGCCCGCGCCGAGTCCGACCTCGAGCGCATCGCCGACGCCCTCGAGCGCGCCGCCATCGACATCGGCTACTACCCGCGCCTGTTCATGCTCGACGACACCAGCGGCATCAACGCCGACAACACGCCCTACTCCCCGACCGGCAACCCGAACGCGGACCGCGTGAACTCGCGCCTCTACAACAACCTTTCGAGCTACGGCGGCGCTGGCTGGCACCAAAACCAGAACCAGCTCTTCATCGATCCGGCGACCGCCGACCTGGTCACCTCCGCCCAAGGATTCCTCCTGCGCCAGCAGATGCAGCTCAATGAGACGGACTTCAACTGGCACGGCCCCTACATCACGTTCCAGAAGGACGAGAACGTGCTGACGATCGGGCCGGGCGGCGTCTTCCCCGACCAGTTGCCCGACGACCCGTGGGGGAACAACTACCTGCTGTTCACCCGCCGGGGGCTGATTCTGGAACCCGACGGCGTGCTGGTAACGTCGCCGACGTCGTTCCCGCCCTACACGCTGGGCGGACAGACGGCGAGCCCGACGGTCTTCGATCGGATCACGGTCATCAGTCTGGGCCCGAACGGCCTGCCGGGAGATGGCTCGCCCGGTGCGCAGTTGGGCACGGGCGACGACATGGTCCGGCAGATCGGCAGGTAGGACGAAAACCAAGGAGTTTCAAGCCGCAAGGGATTGAACGAGCCCGAGTTGACACCTGACTTGGTGAGCACCCACACTCTAGACGTCTCCGTCGAGAGACCCCTTTTCGGAGGATATCCGGCATCATGAAACCGTTCTGGAAGATGCAGCGCCGAGCCGTGACGTTGACGGAACTTCTGGTGGTCCTGGCGATCATTTCGCTGCTGGCCACGATCGCGGTTCCGGTCTACGTGCAGAAGACCGAGCAGGCCCGTCGGGCGACGGCGCGCTTCGAAGTGCGCGCGATCGCCGAGGCCCAGCAGGCCGTGGCGGTCGCCCACGGCTTCTACGTGCCGATCCACCTGCTCGACAACTTGCCCAACGACCGGACGGATTCGGACGTGCGCGACGACTGGGACAACTACACCAGCCCGGGCTCGATCTACGTGATCGACGTGAACATCCCGGTCTCGCAACAGGTGAACAACCAGCCGTCCATCCAGGAGGGGCGCAATGACGCCAATCCGCGGGTGGCGCAGATGGTGAACTTCTGGGCCGGTCCGTTCCTGAACCCGAACCGGGTGGCCAGCGACGGCACGCGCACCCGCCAGAACATCTCGTTCGACGTCGTGCTCGATCCGTGGGGGCGTCCGTACCTGTTCTACTCGCCCATCGGCATCATCGCCCGGCAGTCCGACATTTCGGACCTGCGCACCTACGACACGATCACTTCGAGCGTTGCCCGCATCGACGCCGACAACGGCCAGCTCCAGAACAACTCGAACAGCTCGGGCGACCTGTTCGACGTCTTCGCGATCGTCACCTACGGCGCCAACGGCATCCGGGACCTGACCAACAGCGGGTCCTCGGGCTTCACGGGCGACGACATCTTTTACACGTTCGGCTACACTCCCAACGAGACGGCCTTCAACGTCTTCTGATGGTCATTTCCCGACTCCGACGAGACGACCGCCCACAGGACCCACGGACGATGAACAAACGCTTCGCACATGGCGTCACCCTCCTCGAACTGATCGTGGTGCTCGTGATCATCGCGATCCTGTCGACGGTGGCGGTCGGGGTGTACACGAAGGAGGTCCTGCGCGCCAAGATCACCCGGACGCGGGCCGAGATTCGTACCCTCGAAGTCGCCATCAACCGCTACCAGATCGATACCGGACAGTTCCCGCCGTCGAGCACCGGCACGAGCCTGGCGCCGAATCCGCTCAACCCGGTGGCGCCGTTCCGCGGCTCGGGCTACCTGCAGGTCGCCCTGCGCGCCAGCCTCAACGGCAACTCCTCGGTTCCGCTGAATCTGCGCTGGATCGGGCCGTACATCGACTGGGACGAGAATCGCTTCGGCACACTGACCGCCGCGCCGATCACCGGCTCGACCTCCCCGGCCGAGATCCAGTTCCTCGACCCCTTCTTCACGCCCTATCACTACATCCGCAGCGAGGACTACGCGACGCTGGGCGGCACCTTCCTGCCCCTGACCAATCCCTACGCCGCGACCGAGACCTACTACAACGCCTCGACGTTCCAGCTCATCTCGTTCGGCCCCAACGCCACGTCGAACCTGACGCCGAACCAGTTGGGTACGGACAACGACGACATCACGAACTGGACCGGCCCGATGTACTGAGGCCGCCGCCTCCAAGCCTCCACACGACCCAAACGGCCGGCTCTGCAGCCGGCCGTTTGCCTTTGTGGCATTCGTGAACGCCATCCGCGCGCCATCTTCCCTTGCGCGAGGCGCGGACGCCGCGGACGATGCGGCAACCTGCCGGGCAGGCAGGGTCGGAAGGAGACGCACGACATGATTCGCAGTTTGGGGAGATCGGCTCTCATCGCGGGAATGGTGCTTTGCACCTTTGGCCAGGGGCGCGCCCAGGAGACCGACGGTGTGCTCTACTGGCAGCTCAAGGGCGGCGGCGAGATCGTCGGCCGCGCCGTGAAGAAGACGCCCGACGAGGTGTTCATCGACATCGGTCCGCGGATCGTCGGGGTGCCGGTTTCGTCGATCGTCGCCGAGGAGCCGATCAGCAAGGCGCCGGAGTTGAGCGCCGCGCCGCAACTGGCGCGCATGGCCGGCGTCTTCGACCCCGAGACCGGCGCGGTGGTCTTCCGCGAAGGCAGCGACCGCTCCCCCGCCCTGCGCTCGCGCCAGGAGATCGTCGAGCAGGCCAAGAAGAGCGTGGTGCTGATCAGCAATCCGCGCGGCGCCGGCTCGGGCTTCGTGCTCGACGACCAAGGGCTGCTCGTCACCAACCACCATGTGATCCGCAACGAAAAGTACCACACGGTGAACCTGTTCCGGAAGACAGGCGACCGGTGGGAGCGACTGAAGTTCGACAACGTGCCGGTCGAGTCGTACAGCGACCTGTACGACATCGCGATCCTGAAGCTGGACCTCGACGAGGTGCGCTCGAAGGGGGTCGAGCTGGTGCCGCTGCCGATCGCGCGGCCGGGCTCGCTGCAAGTCGGCGACAACGTGTTTGCCATCGGCAACCCGGGCGGCGCGGGGCAGTTGCTCGAGCACTCGGTGACCGAGGGCATCGCGAGTTCGTTGGCCCGCAACATCAACGACGTGCTGTACATTCAGACGACGGCGGCGGTGAACCCCGGCAACAGCGGTGGACCGCTAATCAACGCGCAGGGCGAGGTCGTCGGCCTTGTGACGCTGAAGGCCTTCATGCAGGAGGGCATCGGGTTCGCGCTTCCCGTGGACCTGATCACGCACTTCCTGCGGCACACGCCGTCGTATGCCTTCTCGGAGAAGGCCCAGAATCGCGGGTTCCGCTACCTGTCGCCGGAATGAGGTCCTGACGGCCGCGCGGTCGTCGCACTCCTGAGGAAACGAGTCCTGCCATGCGCGCCCTTTGCGTTTCGATGCTTCTGCTGGTTGCACTGCTGCTGCCGCGTGATGCGGCGGCGCTGGAGAATCTCGAGCGCCTGCCGCCGGACACGCTGTGGGCGGTCGCGGTGCGCGACATCAAGGGATTGAAGGCGAAGACGGAATCCGGCCCGCTGGGCGCGGCCTGGAATCATCCGGAGGCCGCGGCATTCCGGGCGGCGATCGAGAAGCGCTCGAAAGAGGCGGCGTCCGACATCACCGAGGAGATCGGACTCCAGCCTTCCGAGATCGCCAAGGAGCTGCAGGGTTTCGCGGCCGTCTACTCGACGCACTTTCGGCGCTGGACGGAAGGCGACTACAGCAAGTCCGAATGGGACATCTGCCTGGTGGCGGAGATCGACCCGGAGCGTCAGGAGCGCGTGCACGAGATCATCCGGCAGGCGCTGAGCGAAGTGGCCGAGACCGCCAAGCGCAGCGCGGAGGATTTCCGCGACACGCGCATCTATCGCGTGGAGATCGAGCAGATCACGACGGACCGCGACCTGCCGGAGAGCCTGCGGGGTCTGGAGATCGCGCACGAAGTGCGGATCACGATCGAGTACGCGTTCGTCGGCAAGTACCTTGTTCTTGCGGAGGGGCCGAAGGAGCCGGCGAAGAAGGCGATCAATGCGCTGCTCTCGCCGGATGCGCCGTCGCTGGGTGCCAACGAGAGCTTTCGTCGCCTGGTGCAGCAGACGCGCGCGGCCGAATCGGATGTGATCGCGTGGGCAGACGTGCCGCGCCTGACCAAGATATTCCTGGATGAAGAAGGCCAGTCGGGGCCGAAGCCGATGGAGCAGCTCGGGCTGGACGGTTTCCAGCCGGCATTGGTTGTGTGGGGCCTGTCCGATGACGCGATCGTCGGGCGGTTGGCAATGGGTGTGGGACGCGATCGCCGTGGCATCGTCGAGATGCTGTATGCGGGCGGCACGTTGCGCGAGACATCGGCGCGGCGCGTTCCGGCCGACGTGCTCGAGTACGTCGCCTGGACGCTGGACCTCGGCCCGGCATGGCAACGCTTCCGCGCGATGATGCGCTCCATCGAGCCCGCCTCCGATGCCATGATCCAGGCGTGGGTCGGCACGGCCCGCATGAGCATGGCGGTGGATATCGAGGCCGACATCATCGAGCGCATCGAGGGCGAGCACTTCTACTACACGCGCACCATTCCCGTCGAGCAGCGCGCGACGCCGACGCCGATCCCGGGCATGGAGTTCTACACGCCGCCAGTGCCGACCAGCACGAACACAACGCTGTTCGGCCTGTCCGACGGCACGCGTGTCGTGGAGGCGCTCGAGGGGCTGTTCCACAAGCTGACGGGCGAGCCCTTCCAGATCCCGATCGAGAAGCGCGAGCAGGACGGCTACGCGCTGTGGGGATTCAAGGAGGACGCGCCGGTGATGGATGCGATGCGGATGTTCATCGGCCTGACGCCGGCGGCGCTGGTGATGTCGAGCAGCGCGGTGGACGCGCGCGACGCCATTCGGCGGCTCGGTGGCGAGGCAGGCGGCGCGACGCTGGCCGACGATCCGATCTACCAAGGGCTGCGCGCGCGCGTCGCGTCGGAGAACCTGCGCGTGCTGGCCTACACGAGCCCCGACGCGATGGCCTCACTCGGCGGCGACTCCGAAGAGGATCTGATCTCGACGCAGTTTCTGAGCGGACTGCTCAGCATCGAGCCGCAGGACCTGCCGCCGGCTTCCTGGTGGAAGCGCACGTTGCGCGGCAAGATCTCCGCCTATGCCCTGCACGCCGACCACATCTACGGTGAGGAGATCATCGGCCTGCGGCGCTGACGCGGTCGCGGGTTACTGGAAGAGTTCGGGAATCGTGGCCAGCCGCCGGAGCAGCAGATCGTGCGCGGCGCCGTTCGAGGCGAGCACGCCATGGTGGGCGCGCACGTCGGGCTGGTTGTAGTCGAGCGGTTCGCCGCGCAGATCGGTGACGCGTCCGCCGGCTTCCTCGAGAATCAGGTGCGGCGCGCACAGATCCCACTCCTTGCACCGCCCGTGTTCGGTGTGCAGGTAGAAGTCTGCCGCGCCGCGGGCCACGTCGGCGATCTTGACGCCAAGGGATCCGCGACGAAGCGTGCGGGCGACGGCGAGCCCGTCGAGCGCGGCCTTCAGGCGACGCGTCATGTGCGAGCGCGAGACGATGGCAACGAGCGCCTCGCGCGCGGCGGTGGAACTCACCGCGAGCCGCACGGGCGCATCGAAGTGCGCCGTCGCGGGATCGGGCGCTGGGCTGTGCCACCAGGCTTCGTCTGGATCGTCGCGCTGCTCGACTTCAAGGAATGCACCTTCACCCGCCCGAGCCGAGAAGAGCCATCCGGGACAGGGCTGGTAGACGATGGCGGCAACGGGACGGAAGCGACCGTCGGAGCCGCGCTCGGCCAGGGCGACGTGCATGGCGAAGTCGTCGAGGCCGTCCATGAAGTCGTTCGTCCCGTCGATCGGATCGATGATCCAGACGCGCGAGCGCTCCAAGCGCGTGGCGTCGTCCTCGAACTCCTCGGACAGGTAGCCGTAGTCACTTCGCGGGAAGTGCCGCGCGAGATGCTCGACGATCAGGCGGTCGGCGAGTCGGTCGGCTTCGGTGGCCGGACCGTCGTCCTTGTGGAAGACCTCGAACTCGCCGCAGTAGAAATGGGCGATGGCGGCCCATGCGTGGAGAGCGGCGTGCCGCGCCTCGGCCAGATGATCGGGCTTCGCGGGCGTCATGGGCATCTCCGGAAAAGCAACGTGCCGCATCCCGGGGATGATCTGGGATGCGGCACGGGGAGTGAGCGCTGGGCCTTGGGGGAGGGCGGTCAGTTCTTGGCCGCGAACTCCTCGGCCGGAATGATGTGGACGAGCTTGCGACCGGTGCCCTTGGTCTCGAACTTGACGTGTCCGGGGACCTTGGCGAAGATCGTGAAGTCCTTGCCCTGACCGGCATTGCGGCCGGGCCAGAAGCGATTGCCACACTGGCGCACGACGATCGAGCCGCCGGTGACCAGTTGGTTGTCGTGTGCCTTGACGCCGCGTCGCTGCCCGTTGGAGTCGCGGCCGTTGCGGCTGGAACCTACACCTTTTTTGTGCGCCATGGAAGCTGTTCTCCGAAAGGGTTATGCGCCGACGGGCTGGCCGTTGCGAGTAATGCCGGTCACCATGATTTCGGTGAAGTCCTGACGGTGGCCTTGCTTGCGGTGGTGGCCTTTGCGCTTCTTCATCTTGAAGACCACGATCTTGCGGCCGCGACCGTTGCGCAGCACCCGGGCCTTGACCTGGGCGTCGGCCACGCGCGGAACGCCGAACTCCAGCTTGGCGCCGTCATGGAGCGCCAGCACGTCTTCGAGTTCGAGCACCTGGCCCTTTTCCGCGTCGAGTTTCTCGATCTGGATGATGTCGCCCGGGGCGACGCGGTACTGGTGACCGCCTTGGCGAAGGATTGCGTAAGTCATTGATTCGACCGGAACCTGTCAGCGGATGTCCCTGTCGGGAAGCCGGCCGGGTGGCACGGTTCTCCCCCTCAAAGGGAGCAAGTGTGTAGGAGGCCCCGCGTCCGGCTGTCAAGCCCTCTCGCAAGGCGGTTTCGCCTTTTTTGCCCACCACTCGGGCCCCGCCGCGCTTGCGGCCACCGGGTGGGCTGTGGCCTCTGGGAGGAACCATCCAGCGAGGGAGGCAAATGCCATGGCCGAATCGATCCTGAGTGCGCTCCAGCGCCGCGTTCTGCTGGCCGACGGGGCAATGGGGACCCAGTTGCAGGCCGCCGGCCTGAAGTCCGGGCAATGCGGCGAGGCATGGAATCTTGAGCGGCCCGAGGCCGTCGAGGCGATTCAGCACCGCTACCGCGACGCCGGCAGCGACATGGTGCTGACCAATACGTTCGGCGGAACGCGCATCGGGCTGGCGCGGCACGGGCTGGCGGACCAAGTGGCGGCGGTGAACCGGGCGGCGGTGGCCGTGGCGCGGCGCGCGGTTGGGCCGGGAGGCTGGGTGGTGGGCGACCTTGGGCCGTTCGGCGGCCTGCTGGAGCCCTTGGGCGATGCGGAGCCGGAGGAGGTCGAGGAGGCCTTCGCCGAGCAGGCGCGCGCGCTGCTGGACGCCGGAGCGGACCTGCTGCTGATCGAGACGCAGACGGCCATCGAGGAGGTGGAGTGCGCGGTGCGGGGAGCCGTGCGGGCGCTGCGCGAGACGGGTCTGAGCGAGCGCGTGCCGCTGGCCGTTTCGATGGCATTCGACCGCACGGTGAACGGTCCGCCGCGGACGATGATGGGGGTGGATCCGACGCGCGCCGCCGAGCGCATCGTGGAGCTGGGCGCCGGCATGCTCGGTTGCAACTGCGGGACGAATTTGGATCTGGCGAGCTACTGCCGGATCGTGGAGTTGCTCGCGGCCGCGGCACCCGGTTTGCCGGTGATCGCGCAGCCCAACGCCGGCAGCCCCGAGCGCGTGGGCGACCGCATCGTCTATCACGAGGAGCCCGCCGCGATGGCCGCGGGAATCGGGCGCCTGGTGGACGCCGGGGCTCGGATCATCGGCGGATGCTGCGGGACAACGCCGGAGCACATTCGATTGTTTGGCGAGGAACTGACGCGCCTGGGCCTGCGCAACGACTGAGAAAAAAATCGGGCGCCCCGCGATGGGGCGCCCGTGAGTTGCTGCGGTACGTGTGCCTGCGATCAGATGCAGGACGCCTCGATCATCAGGAACATGTTGAGGATGCGCTGAGCGTCGGCCGGCGTGATGACGCCGTCGCCGTCGCCGGCGCCGATGCAGTTGTCGCCGTTGTCCGGTGCGACATCGCCGGCGGCGATTTGCTGAACGGTGCAGTTGTTCTGCAGCCAGCACATGAAGGCGGTCTGGGCATCGACGGGGGTGATGGAGCGATTGCCGTCGAGGTCGCCGAGCAGGAAGCCGGGCAGTGCGGGATCGAGCGGATCGGCGCCGGGCATGCGCATTTCGTCGTCGTCGCTGATGCCGTCGCCGTCGAAGTCGCCGTTGGAGGCGAAGAAGCCGATGCGGTCGATGTTGGAGCTGGTCTCGCTGTAGGACTGGAAGCCGGACAGTTGGTTGATGGTGTTGTTGCGGAAGTTGACGTTTTGGAGCAGCGGCTGGTTGTTGACCGAAACGTCGTAGCGCTTGGTGGTGTAGTTGAGGCTGATGACGATCTTGTGCCACTGGGTGTTGGAGAAGGCGGGAGTGCCGGTAGCCTCGACGTAGTCGCCTGCGACGCCGTCATAGGCTGCGACGGTGAAGGTGCTGGCGCTCAGGGTGCGGAAGCCGAGCACGGCGGCCATCGGCGTGCCGGCATCGGGGACCTGCAACTCGGTGCTGCCGGCGCCGTAGTAGTAGCCGCGCATCAGCACGCGGGTGGAGGCGTTGGTGATATTGCGGGAGATCGCCGTGTTGGAACCCATGGCGACGTAGTTGGAGCCCGACGGTGCGGTGAGGGGGCTGTTGGCGACGTTGGCCGTTCCCCCCGCCTCGACGACCCAACTGCCCTTGCCGTTGAGATTGCCCAAGGTGAAATTGGTTCCGCTGGGGTCGGCGGTGGACTCGAAGTCCGTCTGGTAGATCGTGGTTTGGGCACTGGCGGTGGCGAAGCTCGTGGCCGCCAGAATCATCAAAGCGGTGGCTACCCGGGTCGGTGAATTCACTGGAGTTCCCTCGTTCGGTGCGGAGTCGCGGGTCTGACGGCCTCGGCAGGAATGCTAGGGGCTGTTCGGACGCGCCGGCAAGCCAATAAGTGCCCGTTTGGGCGAATACGGAGCAGGATTGGTCGAATCCCTTCCTGCCCCCCCTGCAAGTGAACCCGGGTTCTCCCCCCGGGAGTCCCTCCTTCGTCAGCGTCGGTCGGCGCCCACCGGGGCATTGACCGCTCGACGATGATGTCCATTATGGAACGCCTGCCACCCGCGTGGCAACAGCAGCTTCACGTTTTTCGCAGCTTCGCCCTCTTTTTTCTTCATCGGCTCAGTTCCATCCCCCGGCGCAGCCCGTAGAAGCCTCCCAAGGGCTCGGGCACGACGGCCAATCCGCCGACGTCCGCCCCGCTGTGCGAGACCCGTGAGTGCAGGTGGATGCCGAAATGCAGGTGCGGCCAGCGCGTGCCGGTGGTTCCGGAGGTACCGACCAACTGGCCCCGACGGACGTAGATGTCCGGCTCGCCGCGCTCGACCTGGAACTCGAGCGAGTCCATGTGGGCGTAGATCGAGCGCAACCCGCCGCCATGATCGATCACCATGTAGTTGCCATACGAATCCGCCCGTCTGCCCGAGGTGACGATCTTGCCGTCGGCTGGCGCGTAGATCGGCACGCCGATGGGCATCGCGACGTCGATGGCGAAGAAGTCGTTGGCGCTAAATGCGTTGCCGACGGTCTGGTGCGTCCAGGAGGGGCTCTCGTAGCCATAGCCGGAACTGAGCTCGTGCGGCCCGTCGAAGGGAAGCAGGAGGTCGATGCCGGCCGGCAGGTGGACGGCGTGGGGGCGCAAGTCCTCGGGCAGGGCGTCGAGGGGAGTCAGGAAGGCGGGGTCCTTCGTGGGCACGGGGCTGACGGGGAACTCGCGTGCGACGCCGTGGAACTGGCGACGGGCGGGCCGATTGAGGGTGGTGGGGTCGGGCAGGATGACCGCCGCGCCCCAGCCCGCCGGGTTGGTCCACTCCTGGCCGGGACCGTTCCACGAAAGGACTTCTTGGTGCGATTCGGCCTCGGGGTCGCGCTTGTTGTTGAGGTGCAGGTCGAAGGCCAGCACCTGCCCCGGCGCGATCGCGGAAACGCCAAACGAGGCCAGCGGAATGGCGGCCTCCATGAAGTAACCCTTCTCCGTGCGGCGCGAGGCGATCTCCAGCCCCGGAATCGGTCCGTGGGGCCGACCGTCCACGGGCCGGTGGTTGAACCCGGCGGGATTCGCACCGTCATGACCGGGCGACAGGAGGATCTGATAGAAGCCGTCGGGATAGACGGACGAGCGGGTCGGGCCCGGAAAGCCAATGTAGACTTCGAGGGAGTCGCCGCGCCAAAGGTCCGTTTCCGGGTGCGGATTGATCATTGGCGTGGAGTCGACGACATCGACGCCGATGTAGAAGTGCGTCGGCGTCCAGACCGCCATGGCGCGGCCGGAGAACTCGGCCGGGTCGATCGCGCGGTCGGCGCGCTTCGGCAGCACCTGATGCTTGGAGGGAACGATCGAGACCGTGGGTGGATCGTTCCAGTCGGCCATTTCGCCGTCGATGGTCGGGGGCGTGGCGGTCATCTGCTGGCCATACAGGCGGAAGCGGCCGCGGGCAATGGAGCCATGGTCCAGACGGACTTCGCTGGTGACGGCGACCTCGCCCTCGAAGGCGGGCACGGCGATGGAGGCACCCGTGGTGGCATGCGGCGCGAGCGGGCCGAAGGGGGTCGAGGCAAGCTGCTCGGCTCCGTTGAAACGCCACCAGGCGGCACCGGCGACGGGCTCGGGGGAGAGGTTGCGGAACGTCGAATGCACGGTCACTCCCCCGCCGTCGGGCAGGGCGGTCGCATGCAGCGCGACGTCGAGGGGCTCGTCGACGATCACGTCCAGGGCGGTGGTGAACTTCCAATCTACATTGCGTCGGAATCGCGCAACGCGGAAGGGAGACACGGGCGAGGCGTCGAGGGCGATTTCGACACGGGCTTCGCCCACGCCGCCGACCGGCACGTCGAGCGTCTCCGGGGTGGCGCGGATGCGAAGCCCGGTGGCCGCAGGCGGGGCGAGCAGACTGGTGAGCGGAATCGCCAGCGGTTCGGCGAGCAGGTTCTCCGCACGCAGCAACACCGTCTGGGAACGCCCGGGCGACAGGTGCACCTCGGGCGGATGGAACGAGAGGGCAGCGAGTTGGGCGGCGCGGGGCGACAGTCCCCGCAGGTAGCGCGGCTCGGCCGTCAGGCTGACTTCAATCATTCCGCGGGAATCCGGAACGACGGTCTCGACGGGTTGGCCGTGCAGGTCCTCGACTCGCACCGGGCCGTCGGCCGGCAGGCGCACGAGCAGGTCCCCGCCATCCTTCCGCACCCAGGCGGCGGCAAGGTACTCGTCGCCACGACGAAAGACCTGAACCTCGGCTTCGCCGCGGCGCCCGAGGTGCACCTCGAGGCGATGCGCGCGGCCGACGAAGGTCCCGCCGGCGACGCGCTCCGTCATGGCGCGATAAGCGCCGGCGAGCAGCTTGGGCGACCCATCGGCGTGATAGAGGCCCCAGTAGCCGTCGGGGTTGCGCTCTTCCGGATCGTCCTGCAATTTGAAATGATAATAGCGGTCCACGCCGTTGGCCAGCGCGACGAGGTGCTTCTTGACGATCCAGCTCGCCTGCTCCTCCTCGGAGACCGCCGGAAGAATTGGGCAGGGGCCCGTGCTCAGGCCGATCTCGGTGATCAGCATGGGCTTGGCGCCGTCGCCCCGCGAGTACATCAGCCGCCGGACGTCGAGAATCTGACTTTCGAGAATCGACTCGTCCCGGCGCGCGTCGTAGACGTGGAAGGAGAGGGCGTCGAATGTGCCCGCGCCGCCGCTCTCGTACACCGCCCGCATGAAGGCGATATCGGGCCAGGCGGTGGACATCGCCACGACGACGGCGTTGGGATCCACGGCCTTGATGGCCGTGTAGGTCTCGCGCAGCAGCGCGGCGTAGGCGGCCGGGTCGGGTTGCGGGCGCCAGAAGAAGTCGATGTTGGGCTCGTTCCAGACTTCCCAGTAGCGCACGTCGTTCTTGTAGCGCGCGACCATCGCTGCCGCGTAGCGGGCGAAGGCGCCACGCGCGGCGGGATCGGCCGGCGCCGCGCCCTCCTCGGCCCACGCGGATGTGTAGCACAGGATCGGCAGCGGCTCCTGGCCGGCTGCGCGCATGGCGGCGATCGTGCCGTCCGGCACGGTGAAGTCAAAGCGGCCGGGTTCGGGCTCGATGACCGACCACCACATGTCCACACGCGATCCGCGCGCGCCGGCATCGCGCGCCCGCTCGAGGGCTTGGGACATGGCGCTCCACGTCGCGGCGCGCATTGCCGCGTCGCCTGACGTGTACGAGTGGAACGGAATCGCGGCGCTCATGCCGAAGAAGGGGGCAGTCTGGCGCCCCTGCGGGTTCGGGATGGCGGGCAGGGCGCCTTCAACCGCCGGGCGTCCCTTCGCCTGGCATCCAATGGAAATCCCCACCAGCAACACGGCACAGAGCCGGGCAAGACGACATGCCAACGCAGTCATGGAAGTGCACCCCCGAAATCGGCCTGCAAGCGATTGCGGGGCGATTCAACGCGCCAGCCCAGCCCCGGGACAAGCGTTTCCGCACGCCACCCCGGCCCGCCGCCCGATCAATCCACCCGGAAGAGGTCGAGCTCCACCGGCAGGGGCGTCAGCAGGTCGTTGCGGTAGACGATGTCGTCCAGATACAGGACCGCGACGTTCGACTCGCTTGTCTCGCCGTAGATCATGAACGAGTCGATCACCGTATCGTTGGGAAGCTCCCCTTTGGGGAGGTTGGGGAACCGTGCGTTGTTGATCCAGACATCGAAGCGGTTTGCGGCCAAGGTGAAGGTTGAGCCACTGCCTTGATGATTGTAGTTCACCGAGGAGGTCGAGTTGTTCATAATGACCTCGATCCGGTAGACGGTGTCTACATCGAACTGACCGTCAACGACTGTGTTGGGGAGCCAACCGGATCCTTCGCGGACTCTGGTTTCCATATCTGTGTCATCGGTATAGTCCCATCGCAGACCCGCGAAGCATTGATTGCTGACGAGGTTGCTGCCACCTTCGAAGCTACTGCCGTCCCCGGCAATGAAGTACCAACGAGGTATCGCATCCACAGTGGAAACATCTGCCCCGAACTTGACGGTGAAGCCGACCATGACGGTCTTGCCGCCATCGAAGTCGGTGATCGCGAACTTGTTGCGGGAGGTGGATGTGGGCGCGACGATCTGCAGCTCCGTGCCGGAGCCCACTGCGGCGTCGCCCGGATTCGCGAGTGTGAATGAGCCTCCTGTCGCCCCGACACGAACGCGTGCCGTGCCACTGGGAGGAGCCGGCAGGAAGGTCAGGTCCTCCGTGCTTGCCGTGCTGAAGGACCCCGTCCCGGTGCCGAAGTCGTAGTTGTAGGTTGCGCAGAGTGCCGATGAGGCCAGGACAGAGATCGCAACAAGAGCCGAGTAGAGACGGGTCATTTCGCCAACCTCGCATCAGGCGCGCATCTCTCCGGCAGGCCGCAAAATGGGGCTTCAGTCTCGGGACCGGAGGGCTGCACACCGAGAATGTTGTTGGGACCAAGGATTTCGGCTTGGCAATGGGGCGTCAACCCGGAATCGCGGGCAGGGCGGATCGCCCCAGAGAGTATGTACGTGGCGGGCGTATGGGCGGGGACACGCCCGTCGCGCGCGTTCCGGAGACTGAAGGGTTCATCAAAACAGCAGGCGGTGTCAGCCTTCGGGCGTCTGGGCCGTGCCGGCGGCGGCGTGGCCGTGGTCGTCGTGCGGGGCTTCCTCGTAGCGCAACGGCTCGTTCTCGGGGCCGAGGGAGAGCGGGGCGGCGACGACGCCCAGAATGTGGCGCGTCGTGTGGTTGATGGGCTTCATGACGGTCTGCGGGAAGAGACCGATGAGGAGTGCGGCGACGGACAGGGCGGCCAACTGGAATATCTCGCGGCCGTTGAGGTCCGACAGCGACTCGTTCTCCTCCTTGTCGAGCTTGCCGAAGAAGACCTTCTGGTACATGAGCAGCAGGTAGACGGCGCCGAGGATCACGCCCATGGCGGCGAGGGCGGCGACGAGCCAGGTGTAGTTCTGCTGGCGCAGGAAACCGTGGAAAGAACTCGGGTTCTCCGCCAGCGTCATGATGGGCACGTTGCCCATGGCGCCGACGAGAATGGGAAACTCGCCCGCGAAGCCGTTGAGACCGGGCAGGCCGACGGAGGAAAGCACCATGACCATGGTGAGCGCGGCGAAGATCGGGAGGCGATGGGCAAGGCCGCCGAAGTCGGCCATCTTGCGCGTGTGGCGTCGCTCGTAAATCATGCCGACGGCGAGGAACAGGCCGCCGGTGGAGATGCCGTGGTTGATCATCTGGAGGATGGCGCCGGAGAGCGCGGGGCCGTTGAAGCAGAAGACGCCCAGGACGATGAAGCCCATGTGGCTGACGGAGGAGTAGGCGACGAGGCGCTTCACGTCGGTCTGCACCATGGCGCACATCGCGCCGTAGATGATGGCGATAATGGCGAGCCAGGTGAAGAGCGGCGCGAGGGCGACGGCGGCGTGCGGGAAGAGCGGAATGGCGAAGCGCAGGATGCCGTAGATGCCGGTCTTGAGGAGGACGCCTGCCAGAATGACGGAGCCGGCCGTGGGAGCCTCGGTGTGCGCGTCGGGCAACCACGTGTGCAGCGGCCACAGGGGGACCTTGATGAGGAAGGCGAACATCAGGCCCAGGAAGGGCCAGACGGCCATATGCCACTTCTCGGCCATGCCCAGGCCGATCATCTTCTCGAAGGAGTAGGTGTTGGCGCCGTTGTAGTACATCCAAAGGATGGCGAGCAACATCATCAGCGAGCCGGCCAGCGTGTAGAGGACGAACTTGATCGTGGCGTAGAGACGGTCCTTCGAGCCCCAGATGCCGATGAGGAAGTAGAGGGGAATGACCATCAGCTCCCAGGCCATGTAGAAGACGAGGAAGTCGAGGGCGGCGAAGGTGGCGAGCATGCCGGTCTGAAGGACGAGCAGGTGGAAGTAGAATTCCTTCTCGCGGTGCTTGATGGCGGTGAAGGAGCAGAGGACGCCGAAGATGCCGAGGCCGGCGGTGAGCAGGACCATGAGCATGCCGAGGTGGTCCAGACCGACGGTGTAGGAGATCTCGAACATGTCGAGCAGCGGCCACGGGACGTGAGCGCGCATCTGGAAGGGCGTCTGGACCTCGAGGCCGAAGATCTCGGTGGTCTGGACGGCGCCGCTCCAGTCGAAGACGAAGACGGCGGCGTAAAGGGCCAGCAGCAGATCCACGACGAGGATGCCCAAGGCCCAGTACTTCATCTGCTTGGCCTGCGCGAGCAGCAGCGCCAGCAGGCCCAGGACGAACGGACAGAAGATGATGAGAGTCAGGAGCATCGCGCGTCAGCCTTGTGGCGGGTCAGTCGTTCTGGACGAGTTCTCGTTCCGTTAGGATTGAGTGGGAGACGATGGGCCCGTCGCCGATGGCTCGGGGGGAAGGTGCGTTGTGGAGAATCCTGCGGCCCTGCTGGGGCTCCTCGGCCGTCTGGCCGATGAAGTTGCTCATGCCGATGGCCAGGTAGACGAGGAACAGGCAGACGCCCACGAACATGACGAGGCCGTAGACCTGAACCTGGCCATTCTGGAGGCGGCGCATGCTGCGGCTGATGCTGCGGCAGCCTTCGGCCATGCCGACGACGGCACCGTCCACGATGGCCACGTCGAGTTGCCAGATGATGCGCGCCTTCAGCATGGTGCCCTTCTGGAAGAGGGCGGTGTAGATGTCGTCCCACCACCACCGATAGAAGGACAGACGCCAGAGGGGCTGGAGGGTGCGCGCAAGGCGTCGCGAGCGATCCGTGATGCCGGCGCCGAAGAACCACCAGGCGATGGCAAGGCCGGCAATGCCCAGAAGCCCGGAGGCGACGGCAAGGGTGCGCTCGATGCTCTTGTGCCCGGCATCCATGGCGAGGGCGACGCCGTCCGCGCCGGCAACGACGAGCGGTCCGGCGGGGATGACGCCCGCGGCGTGATCGGTCTGGAAGCCGCGCATAGCCGCGACATGTTCCGCGCCGCGGTCGACGACCGGAGCAAGGAAGTGGTGGAAGTGCGCGCCGCCGCCGAAGCCGTGCGGGACGTTGAGAAAGCCGACGACGAGACCAAGCGCGCCGAGGATGAGAATCGGCGTGGTCAGGTTCGCGGGCGATTCGTGCAGGTGCTCGCGGGCATGGTCGTCGAAGCGTTCGGGACCGTGGAAGGTCAGGAACAGCGTGCGGCCCATGTAGATGGCGGTCATGACGGCGGTGACGACGCCGATGGCCCAGAGGATCGGGAGCCCGTCGCCAGCCGAGATGAAGGCGCTGAAGAGGATTTCGTCCTTGGAGAAGAAGCCCGAGGTGAGCGGGAAGCCGGCGATCGCGAGCGTCGCCATCAAGTAGGCGAGCCATGTCTTGGGCATGTACTTCTTGAGCCCGCCCATCTTGAACATGTCCTCTTCATGGTGCAGCGCGTGGATCACCGAGCCGGCGGCGAGGAAGAGGCAGCCCTTGAAGAAGGCGTGCGTGAAGACGTGGAAGATGCCGCCGGCCATCGCACCAACGCCGAGGCCAAGGAACATGAAGCCGAGTTGCGAGACGGTCGAGTAGGCGAGCGCCTTCTTGATGCCACGCTGCGTGAGGCCCATCGTCGCGGCGGCGAAGGCCGTAAGCGCGCCGACGATGGCGACGACCGCCATCGCACCGGGCGACAGGAAAAAGGGCACGTTCAGACGCGCGACCATGTAGACGCCGGCGGTGACCATCGTGGCGGCGTGGATCAGCGCCGAGACGGGAGTCGGGCCCGCCATGGCATCGGGAAGCCAGGTGAACAGGGGAATCTGGGCCGACTTGCCGGTGGCACCCAGGAACATGCAGAGCATCGAGGCCGTGATAAGGGCGCCGCCGTACTTGAAGCCCGCCGGGATGGCCGATCCGTCGGGAAGCTTGCCGCTGGTGAGTGCGGCGTTGATCTCGGCGAAGTCCACCGTGCCGAGTCCCCAGAAGATCAGGCCGATGCCGACGATGAGGCCGGCGTCGCCGATGCGGTTCATGACGAAGGCCTTCCGGCCAGCGTCCGCGCACGACAGGGTGTCGCTGAAGGGACGATCGAAGTAGTAGCCAATCAGCAGGTACGAGCAGAGACCGACGCCTTCCCAGCCGATGAACATGACACCGAGGTTGGCGCCCAAGACGAGCGTGAACATCGAGGCGGCGAAGAGGCTGACGTAGGCGAAGAAGCGGGCGTAGCCGGGATCGAGCTCGAGATGCCCGTGGTGCTTCTCCTTCATGTAGCCGGTGGCGTAGATGAAGACGAGGGTGCCGATGAACGACACGAAGCAGAGAAAGACGGCGGTGAGCTGGTCGACGCGGAAGGCCATCTCGACGGAGAAGGTGCGGTTCGGCCCGAAGAAGTTCGGGATGTCGAACCACTTCCAGAGGAGGACTTTGGTGCCCTCCCAGTGGTGGTCGTGGGCGAGGCCGACGACCTGGAAGAGGATGACGAAGGAGATGACGCAGCAGATCGCCATGGCGATCCAGGCGACGTGGCCGGCGGTCTTGCCGAGGCGGCGTGCACCAAGGCCGTTGACCAGGGCGGCCAGCAGCATGATCGCGGGGATGAGCCAGACGAATTCGATCATTGGATCGGGTCACTCCACATGGCGACGGTGCGTTGCATCAGGCGCGCTCCGCCGTCAGGCTGATAACGTTCGACCATGGGATCAGCGTCGTGCGCGTCGGCACCGGGGCCGTCGTGGCGACGTTGTCCGGGTCCGCCAGCAATCCGCGCTCGTTACAGCCGACAAGCAGCACGGTGTTGATGTCGCCCTGCTTCTCGTTCCAGCCCTGCCGCGAGCGCGACACGATGAAGTAGGGAATCTCGCGGAACTCGAGATCGAGTGCGGCGATCGGGTCCTCGGGAGCGAGCCCGAGGACCTCCCGCATCCGCGGGAGCGCCTTCGCCAGAACCGAGCAGCGGGTGATCATCGTCGTCTCTCCCCTACCTTCCACCGAGCGCCAGGAACAGCGGCGGCAGGAATCCAAAGAGCACGACGAGAGCCGAGCTGGCGACTAGGACGAGCGGGAAAGCCAACCCGCGGGGCGACTCCTCGGGCGGCGCATCCGCGGGCAGGTCGTCGCGCATGAACATTTCGACGACGACGCGCAGGTAGTAGAACGCCGAGACGACGTTGCCGGCGGCACCGACGATGACCAACGAGATCAGGCCGACGTCGATGGCTTCCTTGAAGACGTACATCTTGCCCCAGAACCCGATGAGCAGCGGGATGCCGAGGCCCATGAGGCTGAGCATCGAGAGCGCCATGGCAAGGGCCACGGCGGGACGGCGACGGAAGAGGCCGCGATAGTTGCGAATGTCGCCCTCGCCCCGCGCACCGAGATAGGCCGCGACGCCGAAGGCGAGGATGTTCATGGCGGTGTAGGCGAACAGGTAGAAGAGGATCGCGCTGCGGACGCGCTCAATGCGGTCGTAGTCGCCGAAGACTTCCGGGTGCACCAGCGTGGCGATGGCGATGGTCAGGTAGCCACCATGCGCGATCGAAGAGTACGCGAGCAGGCGCTTGAAGTTGGACTGCACCACGGCGCCTAGGTTGCCCCAAAGGATGGAGACCATCGCCACGCCGCCGATGAGGAATCCGGAAGCGGCCGGGAAATGGCTCCAGAAGGACATCGCTTCGACAAGGTGCACGAGGAAGGCGAAGGCGGCGACCTTCGAGGCCGTCGCGATGAACATGGCGCTGAGCGTCGGCGCGCCCTCGTAGACGTCGGGCGCCCACATGTGGAAGGGAGCCAGCGAGAGCTTGAAACAGAGGCCGACGAAGACGAGCGCGAAGCCCAGGAAGAGCCACATCGGGTTGACCGCCGCGAGCGTCGAGACGATCTGGTCGGTGACGACGACCTGACCATCGACGATCTCGGAGACGGGCTGCGAAACGGTGACGACGCGCTGACCGGCGTGCAGAACCTCATTGATGCCCATGTTGTAGGTGGGCTCGCCGAGGGGCAGGGTGATGGGCATGCCGAGCCGCTCGGCGGCCATCATGCGGTCATACGTCGCGCCTTGCCCAAAAAGCTGCGTGGTGCCAGTCGCGCCGTACAGGAAGGCGATGCCGAAGACAAGGAAGGCGGAGGCAAAGGCGCCGAGGATGAAGTACTTGAAGGCGGCCTCTCCGCCACGGCGGCTGCGTCGGTCGATGCCCGCCATCACGTAGAGGGCGAGCGAGAGAATCTCGATGCAGATGAAGGCGGTGACGAGTTCGTTGGCGACGGTGAGCATCGTCATGCCGGAACAGGAGAAGAGAAGCAGGGCATAGAGTTCGCCGGCGGGCAGGCGGCGGCGACGGATCAGCGAAGGCGACATCACCACGAAGGCGAGGGCGGCGAGGATGATGACAAGGGCGCCAAGGTTGCCGAAGGCATCGGCGCGGAAGGCGCCCTCAAGGAAGGGGCGCGAGTTGGCTCCCAGGAAGTCGGCGTAGTGGGTGAAGCCTGCGCCGAGTAGCGAGATGCCGGTGACCCAGCACAGGATGTTGTCGCGACGGGCCGGGGTCATGCCTCGGGCGAAATCAAGCAGGGCATCGAGTGCAAGGATGACGAGGCCGGCGCCGATGAGCAGCGCGAAAGGCAGCACCTGATCGAGTGCCACCTGGGGGACGTAGGCCTGGAACGAACCGGTCATCGCGTGTGAGTCCGGGCGTGCCGGCGTCGGGCGCCGGCAGGTCGTGGAATGGTCATCCTCGCAACAGGTCCAGCTCGTCGGCGCGGATGTGGCGTCGCGAGCGGAACAGGGCGATGAAGATGGCGAGGCCGACGCCTGCTTCGGCGGCGGCGACGGTCATGACGAACAGGACGAGCGGCGCGCCCTGCATGAGGCCGAACTCGCGGGAGAAGGCGACGAAGGCGAGGTTGGCGGCGTTGAGCATCAGCTCGACGTTCATGAACAGGGCGATGGCGTTGCGCTTCCAAAGGACGCCGATGACGCCGATGGTGAAAAGCGTCGCGGACAGGATGAGCGTGTAGAGGAAGGTCGGGTCCATGGTCAGGCCGTCTCCTCCTGGTCGAGGAGATATTCTTCGCCGGTCTCGGGGTCGGCGCGTCGGCCCATGACGACCGCGCCGATGACGGCGACGAGCAGGAGCACCGAGGTCAGGAGGAAGGGAACGAGGTACTTGGTCATGAGCAGGCCGAAGATGTCCTCATTGGTGGGAGCGGGCCGCGGACGTGCCTGGGCGAGTTCAACGGAGCCGAACGCCCCGACTCCAATGGCAACAAGGGTGAAGAAGAGCAGGGCCAACAGGACGGCGGTGTAGCGCCAGTGGCGGAGGTACCAGGGCATGACCTCGCGCTCGCGCATGTTCAGCAGCATGATGACGAAGAGGAAGAGCACCATGATCGCGCCGGCGTAGACGATGATCTGGATGGCGCCGACGAACTCCTGGCCCATGACGAAGTAGTGGGCCGCCAGGGTGAGCATGACGAGCACGAGCGCCAACGCGGACTTCACCGTGTCGCGACACAGCAGGACCGTCAGGGCGCCGAGAACGGCGATGACGTAGAGGATGCCGTAGATCAGGTACTGAGCGCCCATGGATCGGCCTTGGCTTCCTTGTCGGATTCGGGCGTGACGTGCGAGATGTAGGGGTCGTAGACGTGGTAGTCGCCGAAGCCCTTCTCGGGGGGGTCGAGCATGTCGCCCTTCTGGGCGATGAAGTCGGTGCGGCGGTCGGAGGCCAGCTCGTAGATGGGCCCCATGACGATGGCATCCTCGGGGCAGGCCTCTTCGCAGAAGCCGCAGAAGATGCAGCGCAACAGGTGAATCTGGTAGATCTCGGCATAGCGCTCGCCGGGCGAGACGCGGTTGTTCGGCGAGTTCTCACGGGCCTCGAGGTAGATGGCCTCGCTGGGACAGACGGCGGCGCACAGGGCGCAACCGACGCAGCGCTCGAGCCCGTCGGCGTAGCGCTGCAGGCGATGGCGGCCGCGGAAGAAGACGGGCTGCGCGCGGCGAACCTCGGGGTACTCGACCGTCACGCTGCCGCGCTTGAAGATATAGCGGTACACGTGGCGACCGGTGAGGACGAAACCTTTGGCGAGTTCGAGCAGCATGAGTCGCGAAGAGTCTCCTGGAGGACGGGTGCCGCGGGGCGATCAGGTCGCCGCGGGCCGGGCCGGCCTGCCGATGCTCCTGCCGAAGTGATGATACCGCGCCGCCAGCCATGCGCGCCGACGACGCGCATACCAGCGATCCGCCACAACCAGCATCGCGAACGTCACGACGCCGATCAGAATCTTGCCGTTCTGGATGGTGGTCGCGATGGAGTCCTGCACGTCGGCCGGCGAGGCGGCGCGGCTGGCGCCGATGCCGGCGAGAATCGCAACACCAGCGGCCGTGACGAGCAGGTTCACCAACCCGGCGACCAGCATGACCTTCCAGCCCAGGTTCATCACCTGATCGTAGCGCAGCCGCGGCCAGGCGGCGCGCGCCATAATGAAGATGAGCAGGAAGGCGGCGATCTTGGCCGCCAGTCCCAACGGCGCGAGCAGCGAAGCCAGCAGGGCGGCCGTACCATCCGGGAAGACAAGGCCGGCCTGCGACGTGGTGATGAAGCCCAGCACAGCGGCAATCGCGCCCTCCGCCCAGGCGGGCGGCACGAGCAGGAAGCCACCGAAGAAGAGCACCACGCACACCGCCGAGGCGGTGATCATGTTCGCGTACTCGGCCAGGAAGAAGAGGGCGAACTTCATCGACGAGTATTCGGTGTGGAAACCGCCAGTGAGTTCTGCCTCGCCTTCAGCCAAATCGAAGGGTAGGCGGTTCGTTTCGGCGAAGATGGCGGTCAGGAAGAGCAGGAAGGCGACGGGCTGGGCGAAGACGTTCCACTGCCAGATCTTTTCCTGGCCGTCGATGATCGTGTAGAGGTTGAGGCTGCCGGCCAGCAACAGCACGCCGATGATCGACAACGACATCGCAATCTCGTAGCTGATCATCTGCGCCGAGGCCCGAATGCCGCCGAGCAGCGACCACTTGTTTTCCGACGACCAGCCAGCCAGCGTGATTCCGTACACGCCGACGGAGGTGATCGCGAAGACGTAGAGGATGCCGATGTTGGGGTTCGTGATCGCCAGCGGCACCGTCGCGGCGGGCGCGTAGAGCGATTCGATCCCGAGGATCGTGTAGAGCGCGAGCAGGGCCTCGCCATCGAGCACCGGGCCGAAGGGGATGATGCACATGGCGAGGAAGGCGGGGATGAGAACGAGGGCCGGCGCCATCAGGTAGAGCGTGCGGTCCGCACCGGCAGGAATGAAGTCTTCCTTCAGGAAGAGTTTCGCGCCGTCAACGATGCCTTGCAGAATACCGAAGGGGCCGACGCGGTTGGGGCCGGGCCGGTCCTGAACGAAGCCGATGATCTTGCGCTCGGCGTAGATGATCAGGGGGATGACGCCCAGAACATGGGCAAGGACGAGGCCGATCTTGGCGAGGGCGAACAGAATGACGAGCGCGTTGTGGGGCCCTCCAACGAAGGCACCGAGGAATTCCACGAAAGCCAGATTCCAGGACTGGAGGGTTTCGATCAGGCTGGTAAGCGTCGGCATTCCGCGGGCTCGTCAGGGTCGGCGTGGGACTTCGGGAAAAAATTCACAAATGCCGTGAAGGCGGGGAGTTTTCTGGCCCAACTCGGGCGCTGTCAATGCGTTTCCTCGGATGGCTTGAATCCGTTTTGGAAACGCTCCTACGGGCTTGTGGCGCCGACGTCTGGAAGCAGTTGCGGGTGTCGTTTGGCCCAGTCGTGTGCGGGTTCGCGACGCTCTCTGCACAGCCCGTCGGTGCGGTCCTTCCTCGCTCGGATTCCCCCTCGTGCGGCGTCGGGCGAGGGACAACCGGGGTTAGTGCGCGGTCGTCAGCGCCGCGCCCTGATCGGGCACCTGCTCGTCGAGTCCTTCGAGCGCAACAACCTCCAGCCCGGCGCAACGTGCCGGATCGAAGGGGCCGTAGACGCCGGCGGACATGTAGACCGTGCCCGGCGCCGGTGCGCCCGAGATACGAATGCCGACCTTGGTGCGGTGGCCCGCCACCGTCAGGACGGCGAACTGGTCGTCGCGCAGGCCAAGGCGCGAGGCGTCCGCGGGGGCGACTTCGACGAAGGGTTTCGGCAGCAGGATGTCCGCCTGCCCGGCGCGGTCCGTCACGTAGCCGCGGCCGGACACATGCGGCCCCCAAGTGAGGACCAGGTCGCCGACGGGTGCGTCGCACCGGGCGGCCGACCCGGGCAGCGCCACGGCGCGCGAGCCGCGCAGGTGCAGACCGTCCGTGCGGTAGTTGCCCGGGTTGTCCTCCGGGCAACGCGTGCGCGCGCCGCCGCGGGGGCGGATATTCACGAAGTGGGCGGTGTTGGTGCTGCCCTCGAGTTCGAGGTCGGCAAGTTCGCAGGTCGACGCGGGGGCGAGCTCGCCGCGGACGAGGCGGAATGCCTCGGCGGCGGTGTCGGCACCGAAGCGCTCGGCACCCAGCGCACGGCCGAGACGGGTGATGACCTCGACGCCGGAGCGGCTGCCGCCGACGGCAGGGTGAGCGGCCTTCAGCAAGGCGAGGTTGCCCTCGATGTCGGCGTACGAACCGTCGCGCTCGAGATTGCCGGCGAGGGCCACGAAGACCGCGGCGTGCTCGTTGTAGGGATTCTCGAAGTGGTCGGCGATCACGAGCGCGTCGAGGCTGGCGAGGCTCTCGCGCAGCGCATGTTGTCCGGGCAGTACGGCGAGCGCGTCGGCACCCAGAACCACGAGAGCCTTGATCGAGCCGTCGGCGATGGCGGCGGGCAGCGCGGGCGCTGCAAGTCCGTTGGTTCCGGGCTCGACCGCAAGGCAGTGCAGGCCGACGGCGTTGCGGTCGCGTACGACAGGCAGATAGCCCCAGTTCGTGCCCAACGCGCGTGCCAGTGCAGCGGCGGAGGGAACTTCGGCCGGCGCGTGCAGGCCACCGAGGTCCTCGAGATCGTGGACCACGAGACCGCGCCCGGCGGACTTGAGCATTTCGGCGAGCGCGGCCGCTTCGGATTCGGCGATACCGAGCGACGCGGCGAGGGGCTTCACGTCGCCCGAGGCAAGAGCCCCCGCGAGTGCGGCGAGCGCCTCGGCGGTGCGACCCGGCGCGACATGGAACCGGTGCGCGGCATGCGCGGCAAGATAGGGATCGTGATAGTGGCCAATCTGCACGATGGTCTTCTGGCAGCGGCGCGCGAGTTCCTGAAGGCAGAGAGCGAGCACCGGAGCCTGATGCGAGAGGCGCCCGCTGAGGACGACGATGACGTCGGGATCGTGCTCGAGGTCGCCGTCGGCGGCATCGAGGGCGAGCGAGACAGCCTGCGCGATCGCCGGCGTGCGGAACGAGGACCGCCAGTCCACGTGCGGAGTACCGATGACTTCACGGGCGAGGTCGCGCGCAAGCAGTCCTTCTTCAAGCGTGGCGCGGGGGCTGACGAGCAGCGCGACACTGGCAGGGCCGTGTGCCTTGACGGTTTCGCGCAGGCGGTCGGCGGCCGCTTCGATGGCGTCCTCAAACGAGGTGGGCACGAGGCGGCCAACACGGCGCACGTGCGACTGGTCGAGACGGGACTCGTGTTGCGAGTAGTCGCTGCCGAAGCGGCCCTGGTTGCAGATGAACTCCTCGGTGTCCTCGTTGATCGTGAAGTGATCGAGGTTCAGGCGCGAGGGGGGCGTCGTGCGATAGTGGCGTTCGTTGCGGGTCCAGTGCGTGACCTTGCATCCCGCGGAGCACAGGTCGCAGGTGCTCTGGGTCTGCTGGAGCTCCCAGGGGCGGGCGCGGAAGCGATGGGGTTTGTTGGTGAGGCAGCCGACGGGGCACAGGTCGATGACGTTGCCGGAGAAGATGTTCGAGACCGGTCCCTGGCCGAAGGTGCCGATGTAGTTGCCGTCGCCGCGATCGAAGACGCCCATGACGTGCTCGCCGCCCACCTCGTCGCAGAAGCGCACGCAGCGGGTGCACATGATGCAGCGATTGCGCTCGATGTCGATGAGGGGGTCGGCCTGGGGCTTGATGAACTTGCGCTTCTTGTC
>JAHCAW010000037.1 GCA_019634695.1 Candidatus Sumerlaeia bacterium | reverse complement strand
CCACGATCTCGTTGTCGTCCGGGGCACTCTTCCCGGGAACACCCGGCCCCGCCGGCAGCACGTTCGACATCAGGTTCGTCACCAGCCCCTCGCGGGACGGGTCGATTCCGTAGATGCGGATGCCGTGCTGCTTCTCCGCCGAGCGCACCTCGACCTGGAAGAAGGTCTCGCGACGGATCAGCGGAGCCGAACCGACGATTTCGCGGTTCTTCAGCGACTGCGCGATGATGCCCTCGGCGACCTCCTCGGTGAACTCCGCATCCGGATCGAAGTAGTTCGCCCGCACCTCGACATGCCCGAACACGCCCATGATGCGGTCCAGGAATATCCGGTCGAACCCATTCATCACCGAAATCACGACGACCAGCGCCATCACGCCGACCGAGACGCCCAGCACGGAGACGACCGTGATCAGGCTGACGAGCGAGCCGCTCTCGCGCGAGATCAGGTAGCGCTTCGAGACGAAGCTCTCGAAGCCCGCATCGATGATGCGCGACAGCAGCAGGCGCCGCAGCTTGAGCCCGTAGCGGAACACCAGCCCCGCCACGGCCGCGATCACCACGGCCAGCACCAATCCAATCCAGTCGTCGCGATGGCGCGTCGCGCCCCAGTCCTCCATCCCCATCTTGAAGAAGCCCGGGTCGCGCAACTGCGTGACGTAGCCGACGATCAGAACGATCAGCTTCACCAGGATGTCGAGCAGGGCGACGCCGAAGGCGAGGAACAGCACGAGCAGGACGGCATCGGTGGCCAGCCCGCCGAGTCGGGCGAGCAGGCGTTTGCCGGCGGAGCGTTGGGCGATCGGCGCCGGGGGCGCGGCAAGGTCCGTCACGATTCGTCCTTCCCTGCGCCCTGATCTTCGGGCGTCGCCTCCGCGGCGGAGGATTCCGGCCGCATCAACGGAAACAGAATCACGTCGCGGATCGAGGGGCTTGCCGTCGCCAGCATCGTGTAGCGGTCGATGCCCACGCCCAGGCCGGCCGTCGGCGGCATGCCGAACTCGAGCGCGCGGACGTAGTCCTCGTCGATCGTGCCGACGGCCTCGAGGTCGCCCTGGCGACGGCGCTCCACCTGCTCGGCGAAGCGGGCGAACTGCTCGGCCGGATCGTTCAGCTCGCTGAAGCCGTTCGCCACTTCCATGCGGTTGACGTACAGCTCGAAGCGGTCGGCGACCTCCGGGTCGTCGTCCTTCGACTTCGCCAGCGGAGAGACCGCCTTCGGGAACTCCGTGATGAACGTCGGCTCCACCAAGTGGTGCTCGACGTGTGTCTCGAACAGGTGGATGATCGCGTCGATGGGGCCATGAACCTCGTCGGGCACATGATGCCCGCCCGCGGCCGCCTTCACGTCCGACAGGCTCATCTTCCAATCCACCTTGATGCCGCAGTGGCGCTCCAGCGCCTCAAGGATCGTGACGCGCGGCCACGGCCGCCGGGCGATGTCCACCTCGCGCCCGTCGAGCACGATCGTCGTCCGGCCCGTCGCCAGCCGCAGCGGCTCGATCAGCAGCTCCTCGACGAAGTCCATCATCGTCGCCGCGTTCCAACCGGCCGCGTACAGCTCCAGCATCGTGAACTCGGGGTTGTGCTGCGTCGAGATGCCCTCGTTGCGGAAGTTGCGGTTGATCTCGTAGACGCGGTGCATGCCGCCGACGACCAGGCGCTTGAGGTACAACTCCGGCGCGATGCGCAGGAACAGGTCCATGTCCAGCGTGTTGTGATGCGTGACGAAGGGACGCGCCGAGGCGCCGCCGTAGAGCGGCTGCATCATCGGCGTCTCGACCTCGAGGAACTCCTGCTCGTCCAGCCAGCGCCGCATCGACGCCACCAGACGCGAGCGCGTGCGGAAGGTCTCCAGCACGTCCGGGTTGACGATCAGGTCGACGTAGCGCTGGCGATAGCGCGCCTCCTTGTCGGTGAGCCCGTGCCACTTTTCGGGCAGGGGACGCGCGTTCTTGCACAGCAGCGCCAGACTGCGCGCCTCAATCGAGGTCTCGCCGCTCTTCGTCCGGAAGACGACGCCGGTCACGCCGACGATGTCGCCGGTGTCGAGGAACTCCTTGTAAGTACGGAAGCCCTCCGCATCGATGGCCTTGGCGTTGACGAAGATCTGAATCTTGCCGGACCGGTCCGTCACGTGAAAGAAGGCCGACTTGCCGAAGGCGCGGATCGGGCCGACGCGGCCCATGACGCACACAACGCGCTCGGGCTTGTCGATGTACTCCTCTTCGGCCCCCAAGATTGTGGCGGCCAGATGCGTGGCATCGAACGAGGCCGGGTAGGCATTGCGGCCCTCGGCGCGCAACGCGTCGATCTTGCGATAGCGCGCCTCGTGCAGGTGCGAATGGTCGGACAGGAAGGGAAACTGTTGGCTCATCGGCTGGCTGGTCCGTCGGCGTGGGGGTGAATCATCCAAACTGTTCGGCTGCCCGGCGCCGGGCTTTCTCGACGGCCGGGGCGACGACGTCGGTCTGGGCTTGCGCGCGCGCCGCGGCGGCCTCGGGCGCGGCCTCGTCGCCCAGACTCAGGAAGTGACCCAGCGCCCGCGCGACGTCGCCGCGCTCCAGCGCCGCGACTCCCAGATACCGGGCCGCGATGGGGTTCTCGGGATTGCCAAGGCGCAACTCCTCGGCGAATAGCGCCAGCGCCCGCTCCCGGTTGCCCGCCTTCCACCAAGCCTCGCCGGCCAGCGCCCGGGTGTCCTCGAAGGCCCGATTGGCCGCCACGCTGCGCTCGAAGTGCCCCGCGGCGGTCTCGAAATGCCCGACGTTCGCGTAGGCCACCCCGAGGCGTCGCTCGAAATCCCGCGTCCCGTTCGCGCCCGGCCAGCGCCGTCCGTAGTCCCGCAGCACCTCCAGTGCCGCCTCGTGCCGCCCGCCGGCCGCGTGCGCCTCGGCCTGCCGCAGCATTTCGCGCTGGAGCCGACTGCCGCCGCCGAGCGTCAGAAATCCGATCAGCAGCACCGCCTCCGCCACCAGAAACAGGGAGACGTAGAATCGAATCCAGGTCTGCCGATTCCAAGGGGTGCCGACGTCGGCAACAGGAGCACTTGGCGCCGGATCCGGAGCCCTGCCCGCCTCTGCTCCCAACTTTCGCCGTCGTCGTGCCACGATCTTGCTCCCATGCCCGCCGGGTCCGTGCGGCCCATCCGGGCGACGAAGCAATCCGCCTAACCCCCTCAGGGACAACGAAAAAGCCGCCCGCGAGGTCTCCGGATTGGACGGTTCGCCTGCCTGCCGGTACCGAATGACTTGACCCGTCCCCGGGTTCTAGCTACATTCGGGCCAGAAAGTGTGCCCGGTTCTTGCTTCGGCAACCCGACGTCAAGAACAAATCGCCCGGCGTGACCGAAAAAAACCCCGGACCCCTCACCATGGCCCTCTCGCTTCAGCAGGTCCTCAAACAGACCCAGAAGCTCATCATGACGCCGCAGATGCAGCAGTCCATCCAACTGCTGCAGCTCAACTCGCTCGAGCTCGAGCAGATGATCCATGCGGAAATGATGGAGAATCCCTTCCTCGAACTGGCCGACGACGAGGAAGGGCTGGCCAGCGCCCCGTCCGACGACGACGCCGGAGACGCCGCCGATGCCCCCGCCGACACCGGACTCTCCGAACAGGCCGCCCGCGACGAGGTGCCCGAGGAAGCCCACGAACCGGAATTCGACCGGGCCCCCGCCGCAGCCGCCGACCCACTCGACAACACCCTGGCCGAGCGCCCCGACGACTCCGCCGACACCGGCGACTTCGAAGCCTTCTCCAAGACCGACGTCGACTGGAACGAGGAATACTCCGAGTCCGATACCATCGCGTACTCGAGCACCCGCGAGGACCTCGAAGAGTACGACTTCACCACCTACACCGCCATTGGCGAGAGCCTCTACGACTCGCTGATGCGGCAGGCCCGCCTGTCGGTGCTGGCCGACGCCGAGTTGCGCATCGCCGAGTTCATCATCGGCAACCTGGACGAGGCCGGTCTGCTCGACTGCCGCCTCGAGAATCAGGCCATGATGCTTGGCTACGCCCCGGACCTCATCGAGCCGCGCGGCGGCAAGGACTCCGAGGATCGCCTGCGGCGCGTCGTGCTCAAGCTCAAGGGCGAGTCCAACATCGAGCACCTGCGCGAACTCAACCGCCGCCAACTCGTCGCCACCCTTGTCGCCCACCTCATCGGCGTCACTCCCGACGAAGCGATGACGATGCCACGCGGCGAGTGGCTCCTCGCGCTGATCGCCCGCAAACTCCGCAAGCCGCTCGACGACTTCAAGGACCTCCCCCCCACCGAACTTGTCCTCCACGTCATCGCGGGTCGGATGAGGACCGATCCCGACACCGTCTTCGACGTGCTCGAAGTGATCCACGACTTCGAACCCACCGGCGTCGGAGCGCGCGACCTCGCCGAGTGCCTGCGCCTGCAGTGCGAGGAGCGCGGCATCCGCAATCGCCTACTCTATCGCATCCTCGAGCAATTTCTCAGCGACCTGCAGCAGAAGCGCTTCCGCGAGATCGCCCGCGCCATCGACGTCCCCGAGGCCGACGTCGTCGAAGTCTTCCAGATCATCTCGCGCCTGGACCCCAAGCCCGGCCTGTCGAAGACGAAGGACTCGGCGCGCTACATCACGCCCGACGTCTACGTGAAGAAGGTCGACGACCGGTATATGTACTTCCTCAACGAGGGCGACGCCGGGCGCCTGCGCATCGCATCGCACTACCGCCGCATGGCGCAGCGCGACCGCAAGCGCGGCCGCCCCGACGCCCCCGCCGCACCCGAGGGCGAGAACGGCAGCAACCCCCACGCCGGCTATGCCAACGAGAAGTACAAGAACGCCATCTGGCTGATCAAGAACATCGAGAAGCGCAAGGCCACGGTGCTGCGTGTCACCGAGGCGATCATGAACTATCAGAGCGACTTCCTCGAGCATGGCATCGAGCACCTGCGCCCGCTGACGCTGCGCAACATCGCCGAGGTTGTCGGCATGCACGAGTCCACGATCGCGCGCGTCACCACCGGCAAGTACGTCGAGACGCCGCGCGGCATCTTCGAGTTGAAGTTCTTCTTCAGCAGCGGCCTCGAGACCGACGAGGGCGAGGACGCCTCGTCGCGCTCGATCAAGGAGATGCTCACTCAGATGATCCAGGCCGAGGACCCGCGGCGGCCGCTGTCGGACCAGAAGATCGCCGACATGCTGAAGGACAAGGGCATCAACATCGCCCGCCGCACGGTGGCCAAGTACCGCGAACAACTCAAGATTCTGCCCGCCAAGCTGCGCAAGCAGGTGGGCTGATCCCCCGGGAGGTCCGGCCCATGAAGAGGATTCTGGTAACAGGCGGAACGCACGGAATCGGCGAGGCGCTCGTGCGCCAGGCCCGCAAGGCCGGCCACGAGGTCGTTTTCACCGGCCGCAACGAGCAGCGCCTTGCACGCGTGGCCGCCGAGACCGGGGCGCACGGTATCCGAGCCGATGTCTCGGTGCCGGACGACAACGCGCGCACCGTCGAGTTCGCCGTTCAACGCCTCGGCGCCATCGAGGTGTTGGTCAACAACGCCGCGTACGGCTACGGAGACCCTGTCGGTGAAATCGACGTCGAGGCCATGAAGCGCCTGTTCGACACCAACGTCTTCGGGCTCGTGGACCTGACGAATCGCGTCGTGCCGCACATGAAGCGCCAGGGCGGCGGGGACATCGTCAACGTGGCCTCGACGTCCGGCATGAAGGGCCACGCGCACGGCACCGCCTACGCCGGCAGCAAGTGGGCCCTGCGCGGTATCTCGCAATGCTGGCAGGCGGAATTGCGCCCCCACGACATCCGCGTGGTGTGCATCTGTCCGTCGGAAGTGCAAACGGGCTGGGGCGGCGGAGAGCCCGGTACGAACCCAAAGAAGCTCTTCGCCGACGACATCGCCGGCGCGATCCTTGGATGCCTTTCCATGCACGCGCGGGGCTTCATCCCCGAGTTCGCCGTCTTCGCGACGAACCCCTTCTGAGAAGGGGTCCCGTCGCGCCGGGTCACTTGCCGCGCGATGCCAGGAAGGCCAGCGCGTGCCGCATCTTGCAGCCCATGTTCTCGGGAATGTCCGAGGGCGAGTACGGACAACTCGCCAAGTCGCGCAGGTTCCACTTCGTCAGGATCGACAACGTGGCCTGGTGCACCTCGAACATGGCGCGGTGGAATTGGCAGACCGGTTCGACGTGGCCCTCGATGCCGTCGCAGTAGTTGCCGATCAGCAGGCCCTGACAGGCCTCGACGACCTCCAGCAGCGTGATGCTGGCGGCGTCGCGGCTCAGGGTCACGCCGCCCAGCGCGCCCCGATGCGACCGCAGGATGTTGGCCTTCACCAGCATGCGCGTGATCTTGGCCATATACGTCGGTGAGGCGCCGATCGCGTCGGCGATCTCGCGCGGAGGCATGGGCTCGGTGTTGGCACGGAGCACCAGATAGACGAGAGCATGGACAGCGGTTTCAGAGGTTTGCGTAAGCATGCGGAGTCCCCGTGGCTAAAAGCTCGACAAGCCCTATCCATCTTGTCAAACGCGTGTCAAGAGGGAGATTGGGGACAAATCCGACCTTTCAGGTGCCCATTTCGCCACCCGTACCGAACCGTGCCCGCACCCACTCCAGCGCCTCCTCCCGTCCGGCCAGCCGCCCCTCCATCTGGGCGTCGAGCACCTCGTTGAGAATCCGGCGGAATGCCGGTCCCGGCGCGAGCCCCAGGGCGATCAGGTCGCGACCGGTCACCAGCGGCGGCGGCAGGACCGGCTCCTCGCGGGCAACGAAGCCCTCGAGCCGATCGCGGACGTGAACCCAGTTGTCGAGCTTGCCGTGCGAGGCCAAGCAATCGGCGCGGTGAACCGCCAGATCCTCGCGGATCGTGGGCGCCGACAGGAAGCGCCGCATCGTCGAGGCGTTCCACTGGTGTGCGTCCATGAACCGCATGTGCCGGCCAACGATGGCGGTGATGCGATCGGCCTCCTCGCCCGGGAACCGCAGCCGTCGGCAAATCGCCGCGGCCATCTCCGCGCCGAGCACATCGTGCCCGTAGAAGGTGATCCGCCCGTCGTCGCGGACCTCCCGCGTGGCCGGCTTGCCGATGTCGTGCAGCAACGCCGCCCAAGCGGCGACGGGCGAGGCATCCTCGAGCGCATCCATCACCGCCAGCGTGTGCACGTACACGTCCCCCTCGGGATGGTGCACGGGCGATTGCTCCACGCCCTTGAGGGCGGCGATTTCGGGCAGCAGAATCCCGAGTAGTCCCGCCTCGTCGAGCAATCGCACGGCGCGCGCCGGATGCGGACCGGTCAGCATGAGGGTCAACTCGTCGCGGATGCGCTCCGGGCTGATTGCCGAGATGGTCGATGCACGCGCAACGAGTGCCTCCCACGTACCGGTTTCAATCTCGAACTTCAGCCGCGCTGCAAAGCGCACGGCCCGCAGCAGGCGCAGGGCATCCTCGGAGAAGCGCGCGATCGGATCGCCGACCGTCCGCACGAGGCGACACGCCAGATCCTCGCGCCCCCCCGTCGGATCGAAGTACGCGCCGCTGTCGGGATCGTGGTAGATGGCGTTGATCGTGAAGTCGCGGCGTCGGGCGTCGTCCTCGCGCGTGCCAAAGCTGACGGACTCGGGCCGGCGCAGGTCGATGTAGCGCCCGTCGCGCCGGAAGGTAGCCACCTCGCAGAAGCGACCATCCCCCACCGGCACCACGCACACGCCGAAGCTGGCTCCGACCAGACGCACCCCGTTGAAGAGCCCGGCGATCTGCTCGGGCCGGGCGTCGGTTGCGATGTCCACGTCCTTCACGGGACGGCCCAGCAGGGCGTCGCGCACGCAGCCGCCCACCCACCAAGCCTCGTGACCGGCCTGCCGCAGGGTCCGAAGAATCGCTCGTGCCGCGTCCACCATGCAGGGCTCCATCTTGCGCCGCACCGGCGCCTTGGGCGAAGAGAGGCGCATTCCCGCCGGCAGGATGCCCGATGCCCGAGGCTGGCCCGCAGACTCCTCCGAATCGCCCACCGACGGCCAACCGGCTGTTCGTCGGCATTCATTCGGCGTTGGCCGGCCTGCTGGTCAATCCCCTCCTCGCGGTGCCGGCCTTCAGTCCGCATGCCCAGGTGGGCGGCGCTGCAGGGATGGCGCTGTGGGTGGTGTCGCTGGCGCTGCTGGGCACGGGGGCGATACTGCTGGGCGTCGGCTTGCGCGACACGCGCCGGCGAGGGCTGGTTGCCGGGGGTCTGGTCGCGTTGGTGCTGGTGTACGCCGTGCTGGCGTTGGTGGCGGACCTGCTGGTGGGGCGCCTCGTACCGTTGCATGTCACGGGCGAGACGCGCGCCGCGAAGGCCGATATCTACGGCTGGGCACTCGAGCCGAATCACGCGCTGACCGCCGTGCATCCCGACACGCTCGAGGTCACGGTCGAGCGTACGAACTCGCAGGGCTGGCGCGACATCGAGCAACCGCGCGAGAAGACCCGCCCCCGGATTCTCCTGCTCGGCGACAGTCAGGTCTACGGCCACGGCGTGACGCTGGAGCACACGATCGGCCGCCAACTAGAACGCCAGCTCGATGGTGCCTTTCAGGTCGTTTCGATGGGCATGGGCGGATACGGCACCGACCAGCAGTACCTCGTGCTGCTGAACGAGGGCCTTGAGTGGCAGCCGGATTACGTCGTGCTCGTGTTCACCGTGGGCAACGACGTGATGGACAACATGCACGACGTGTCGTTCATGGGCTCGGCCCCGAAGCCCGCGTTCGATCTGGTGGACGGGCAGTTGGTGCAGCGCCCATTCAATCCGCTGCGGCTGCGGGGGCCGGGTGCGTGGTTGCGCCGCAGTAACATCAGCCGTCTGGTGCGCGCGCTGGTTCAGGCGAGGACGGCGCGCGAGAATCCGCAAGGCCTGCGCGTGCCGGGCGGACACGAGGGCGACCGCGTGCGCATCCTGGCGGAGAACATGAGCGAACTGGAGGACTTCGCCAACGACTACTCGGGCTACGCGCTGTTCAAGCCGCGCGCCGACTGGTCGCCGAAACTCGAGCGCGGCTGGGAGCTGACCCTCGCACTGCTCCGCGCCATGCGCGACGCCTCCACCCGCGCCGGCGCGACGTTCGTCCTGTATCCGAACTTCCAGCACCCGGAAGGGTTCGTCTTCGAAATCGAGCGCGACGGCCAGGTGTACGAACTGGACGCCCACGGCCCCTTCGCGATGCTCCGCGCGTTCGCCAAGGAGGAGGGCATCGAACACATCGACGAACCGGACGAGATGAAGTGGCAGGCCGCCCGGGGTGAGCTGAGTTTCGCCAACGACGGACACTACAGCGAGAAGGGCACCGCCGCCGCCGCCGAACGCATCGCCGAAACCATCCGTCGCCTTCACGCGGACCGACACGCGCCGCCTGCCGAATAGCCCGCCCCCGTGGCGCGGCGGAATCCCGTTGCCTGTGCGGCGGCATCGGGGGACAATGCAGGTGGTCCATGGGAGGACAGCAACGATGAACGACTCGGACGCAGGCGTGATGCTGGCGGCCCTGATGCCGCATCCTCCGATCGTCGTGCCGGGGGTGGGACGCGGACGCGAACACGAGGCGGGCAATACGGTCGCCGCGATGGCTCGCATGGCCCGTCGCCTGTGCGACGCGGCGCCGCAAACCCTGGTGGTGATCTCGCCGCATTCGCCGCGCCGACGCGGCCGCTTCGGCATCTGGGGCGGCACGCGCGTCGAGGGCGATCTGGCAGTCTTTCGCGCGCCCCACGAGCGGATCGACTTCCCCGCGGATACCGAGTTCCGCGCGCGTCTCACCGCCGCGTGCTCCGGGCATGGGCTGCGCACGTGGGAGATCGAAAACGAGGAACTCGACCATGGCGCTGTCGTGCCGCTCGCCTACCTGCGCGATGCGGGCTGGAATGGCCCGACCGTGGTCGTGGGGCTGAACTATCCCGACGAAGGACACCTTGAGGATCTCGGCGCCGCGATCGCCGCTGCGGCGGAGGCACTCGGCCGTCGCGTCGCCGTGCTCGCCTCTGGCGACATGAGCCATCGCCTGACGCCCGACGCACCGGGGGGCTATCACCCGCGCGCCCGGGACTTCGACGCGACATTCGTCCGCCTCGTACGCGCCGCCGACGTGGAGAGTCTATGCCACTTCGACGAGGAGTTACGCGGCATCGCCGGCGAGGACGTCGTCGATGTCACCGTGGTGGCGCTCGCCGCCGTGGGCTTCCACACGGACAGGTGCGAGTTGTTGTCCTACGAGGGCCCGTTCGGCGTCGGCTACTCGGTGGCGTTGCTATGCGATCGCGCTCCAGTCGCGCAGGCGCCGACCAACTCACGCAAACTCTCGCTGGCCCGACTGGCGCGTCGCGCCGTCGAGGATCGCCTGCACGGCCGCAAGCCCGCGCCGCCGAATCCGCTGCCGACGGCATGGCAATCCCCCGCCGCCGTCTTCGTCACCATCCGCACCCGCGACGGCGAGCTGCGCGGGTGCATCGGGACGCTGGCGCCGGAGTTCGCGACTCTCGCCGAGGAGACACTCGACCGGGCCGCCGCCGCGGCATTCAACGATCCTCGATTCAACCCCGTCGAAGCCAACGAGTTGCCGCACCTTGTGTTCGAGGTCAGCGTCCTGCATCCCACCGAGCCCGTTGAATCGCAGGATGAGCTCGATCCCGCCCGGTATGGAGTCGTCGTCAGCGACGACCGCGGCCGACGCGCCGTCATGCTGCCGGGCATCGAGACGCTCGACACGGTCGAAAAGCAACTCGACGCGACCCGCAGGAAGGCCGGCATTCCAGCCGGGGCACCGGTGCACATCGAGCGCTTCGAGGTCGTCAAGCACACGGAGGAGGTGCCGCCGTGAGCACCGTGCCGGAGAGCAGTCATCCCGGTCGGTGGTGGGAACCGCTCGACGACGGGCGCGTGCGCTGCTGCCTGTGCCCGCGCGACTGCAAGCTCTCCGAGGGCCAGCGCGGCTTCTGCTTCGTGCGCCGCAACGAGGGCGGGAAGTTGGTGCTCACCACCTACGGGCGCAGCAGCGGATTCTGCATCGATCCCATCGAAAAGAAGCCGCTCAACCACTTTCTGCCCGGCACCAGCATCCTCTCCTTCGGCACGGCGGGCTGCAATCTGGGCTGCCGCTTCTGCCAGAACTGGGACATCAGCAAGTCGCGCGAGATGGATCGCCTGATGGATCGCGCCACGCCCGAGGCCATCGCGCGTGCGGCCCGCCAGCACGGCTGCCGTTCCGTTGCCTTCACATACAACGACCCCGTGATCTTTGCCGAGTATGCGCTCGACATCGCCGCCGCCTGTCGCGACCTCGGCATCCACCCCGTCGCGGTAACGGCTGGATATATCTCAGATGCCGCGCGGCCGGAGTTCTACGCCGGCATGGATGCCGCCAACGTGGATTTGAAGGCCTTCACCGAGGACTTCTACCGCCGCATCGCCTTTGGCGCACTTCAGCCCGTCCTCGACACACTACTCTACCTCAAGCACGAGACCAACGTCTGGTTCGAGATCACCACGCTGCTGATTCCCGAGGCGAACGACAGCGATGCCGAGTTGCACGCCGAATGCGAATGGATCGCCGAGCACCTCGGCCCCGACGTGCCGCTGCACTTCACGGCCTTTCACCCGGACTTCAAGATGACCGACCGACCGCACACGCCGGCCTCGACGCTTCGCCGCGCGCGTCGCATCGCCCTCGAGAAGGGGCTGCACCATGTCTACACCGGCAACGTGCACGACGCCGAAGGCGGCAGCACCTGGTGCCCCGGCTGCGGGGCTTTGTTGATCGAGCGGGACTGGTACGAACTCGGGCGCTGGAATCTCGACGGTAACGCCTGCGCGCGCTGCGGGCAGGCGATCGCCGGACATTTCGAGGCGAAGCCCGGAACATGGGGCGCCCGCCGCCAGCCCGTGCGGCTCTCCGCGAGCGCCTGATCGCCGCGCATCAGGAATCGAGGCTTCCCGCCCGCCAGCGCGGGAAGAAGGCCGCAAGTTCCTCGCGCGTCGGACCGATCCCCGCGCGCACGTAAAATCCCGACACTGCCTTGCCGACGACGATGGCCAGCGAGGGCTGCAAGCCGAGCAGTCGCGCGAAGCAGTACCCGCCGTTGAAGTGATCGCCGGCCCCGGTGGTCAGCCGCGGGTTCGCACACACCGGCCCGTCGATCTGCCCTTCCGCCTCCGGCGAGGTGACGACAGCATACGTGCGCGGATGAATCAGCACCTCGGGCACACCCGACTTCGCGGCGATGCGGCGCGCGCGATCCAGCATGCCATCAACGGTAGCGGGTCCAGACTCGATGCCCAGAGCCTCGCAGACCTCGGCGCTCTCCTTCTCGTTCAGCCCCAGGATAGGCCGGCTGCCCACTTCGGCGAAGCGGGCCATCACGGCGACAGCCTCGCGCAGGTCCGCACGGCTGCGCTTCTGCGGATCGCAGAGGTCGAAGAATGCGAACTTCGGCGCTTTCGCGGGGCCTGCCGCGGCAAGGCGCTCAAGGATTGCGCGGTAGCACTCCGTCAGGCGCGGGATCATGGTCCAGTTGACGAGCCCGACCAAGTCGGTCGCGGCAAACAGGGCGTCGATCTCGCGTTCGCCGCCTGCCCCCGCAACGAGGTTCGCGGGCGTAATCTCGTTCAACGTCGAGAGCTTGCCGTGCATGATCTTGCCGTCGTCAAACTCGGCCGCGATAGTAACGGCAGGATCGGCCAGCGAAACGATGCGCCCGTAGCGTTCCAGCGGCCGGAAGACCGGGTGCAGCACCGGACGCCCCAGCGCGCCCGCGGTGTTCACCCGCACCGCCAGCCGCCCCAGCGCGTCCGCCATCAGCGGCCCGTTGCCGCCCATCTTGATTTCCTGAATCACCAACTCGACGTTCGTGGACTTGCCGGCCGCGCCGGCCAGGCGCTGCGCGTAGTCGGCAATCGTGCGCACCGGCGTGAAGTGCTCGAAGTCCTGGCGCTGATCGACGACGCGCGCGATCTCGTCGACAAAGCCATCGAGACCGATGAAGGCGACAGGCGCGGCGGCGCCCTGCGCCATCGCCGAGACCAGGGCGCTCTCGCCGGCCAGAATACGTTCACTCTGCGAAGCTGCTGCCATGACGCGTGGAACTCCCCGTGAAGTAGATTGACGCTTACCCGGTCAATCGGAACCCGGAGCGTGAGCGACGGGCAGGGCCATGCCCCTCCGATGGTCTCCGCCGATTTCGACCAACAGGCATTCCGTCGCCCCGCCGTCATCAAGTCATTGGGCTCGTCTGAATCAGTCCTGCGCGTCCGCAGCGAACAACTGGAACTCCCGGATCACGCGGACGACCTCGTCCCAGTCGGTATCGGCTCCGTCGATTAGCTCACGGAAGCGACGGCCGAGGAGACGCTTCACCGTCCCCTCGGGCGCAAGCCCATCGGCGGGCCCCTTGCTGCCCAACCATGCCGCGGCTGCTAAAAATAGCAGCACCTGCCCGCCCTCGCGGAACTGGCGCGCGACCTCGGGGTCCGTCGCCGCGAAATACCGCCGGGCCGCCTGCTGCGCCATCCCGTTGCCCCCGCAGAAGTGCGCCAACGCGTCGAGGAACTCCAGCCCGGCCAGCCAGTAGCGCGTGTGCAGGAAGTCGATCAGAACGATTCTGCCGTCCGACGCGGCCAAGCAGTTCGTGATCTTGAAGTCGCCGTGGACCAGCGAGAAGGGGCGCTCCCCCAGACGACGAACGAAAGCATCGGATTCGACGATGGCCCAAGCGGCCAGCTCCTGACGAGTCGAAGGCGGGATCGCGTGGCGGGTCTTGGTCAGTTGGTGCAGGATGCGCGGGGCGATGGCCTTGCGCGCGAAGCTCGCAGCGTTTCCCCCCGCGAAGAACCCTTCCCGGCCCCAGCGGTCGCTTCGAATCGAGTGGAGTCGACCCAGCAGATCGAAGGCCGCGAGTACGTCGCCCGGCTCCCGCCGATCCAGCTCGCGCCCCTCGATGAACTCCTCGACGGCAATCCAATACTGGATCCATCGGCTCCAATCGACGCCGCGCAGCACGCACTCGATCCGCGGCGTCGGGATGCCTTGCGCATGCACGAGCCGGCAGAAATCCGCCGCCTGATCAAAGCGCTTGAATCGTCCCCCCGGCCGCACGGGATTGAACGGACGGTACATGGCGCGCACGACGTGGACGCGGTCGTCGCCGTCGAATTGCAGCATCCGCACGTGATCGCTTGTGGCGTGTCCTTCGGCGATGCGATCGCGCAGGACTGCCCGCTCCCCCGTGCCACTCGGAACGAGTTGCGGAAGCACCTTCTTCCGCACCAGGTCGGCGAACAGGCGTGCATCGCGGGTCGTGGGTTCGGGGTCGCAGATCAGGGTCGTCATTGCGCGCGCGGTCAGTTCCCCTCGATGGCCGGTCGGGGCAGACGCGACGCCTGAATCATATTCGCCTTGGTCCAACGCGCGTCCCAGGCGTTGTCCGCGCGAACATCCTCCACCAGCCATCGCTTGGCCTTGGCGTCCCAACTCATGGCCAGCACCCACGGCTGCGATTCGCCGAGGACGCCGCGGTCAGTCACCGACCGGGAGCGAAGCACCGCGAGGTCGCCCTCGCGCACCGATCCGGTCGGCACCAGCAGCATCTCGGGGCTCGAGAACTGGCGCGCCAGATCGATGTAGGTGTTCATGTGCCCCTCGCGGATACGGCGCTGGAGGTTGCTGGTGTAGCTTTGACGGTTCTCGGCCCCCATCATGCGCCGGGACATGCCGTCGGAGTAGGTGGACACGATGTCGCGCGAGTCGTTGCGAATCCATGCGTTGCGCCACGAGGCCCACGTGTCGAGCGGCGTGTCGAAGTTGCGATAGGCGGATGTGTTGGAGAGGATCGCCGACTCGAGCTCGCGGGCGCGGTCATACGTCGCGCGACGCCACACGATGCCGAAGGCCCACTCTAGGGCCAGAATCAACAGGATGCCGGCGACGACCGCGCCGCTGCGCAGCAGCACCTTGCGCCGCGTCACCCGCCACTCGGCGTCCTCGTGCTCGGTGCGGTTCTTGCGCGCTTCCTCGCGACGCCGGCGGGCGCTCTTGCGCCGCTGGTAGTCGGGGTCCTTTTCGCGCTCCTCCTGCTCGAGGCGCCGCCGCTCCTCGGGGTCCATGAGCTGTTTCCACTCACGGCGCCGGCCCTTCTGGATGTCTTCGTAGGAAAGCGGCATGGCAGGACGGGCGACCCGTGGCGACCCGCCGGGAGTCTCCCCCCGTGGCACCCGGTCCGGCAAGGGGGAACAGGTCCGCCGGGGGGCGGCTCAGGAGTGGACGTGCGAGTGTCCGGGGTGGTGGTGGTCGTCGTCGTGCTCGTGCGGGTGATCGTGATCGTGCGAATCGTCGTGATGATGGTGGTGGTGGTGTTCGTGGGCATGGCCCTTGGAGCCGACGGCGATCAGGTCCGCCCGCACCACGCGCAGGAAGTTGGCAATGTCGGGGGTGTCGCGCGTGCCGGCACCGTGCCCGATGGCCCGCGGAATCATCGCGACGGACGGGACAATCGGCTCGGCAAGGGTCGCCAGCAGCGCCGCTCCCGTCGGAGTGGTCATCTCGTGGGGCACCTGCGTCCGCCGGATCGGGAAGCCCTCCAGAATCGCCAGTGTCCCCGGCGCCGGAACCGGCATCACCCCGTGCGCGCACCGGACCACTCCCGACCCCACCGAGACCGGCGCCGACAGCACCCGCTCGACACCCAACGCCTCGATCGCCAGCACCGTTCCGACGACATCGACCAGGCAGTCCAACCCGCCCACCTCGTGCAGATGGACCTTCTCGACCGGCACGCGGTGCACGCGCGCCTCGGCCTCGGCCAGCGCGGTCAGCGCCGCCGCGGACCGCTCCTGCACGCGACTGGCCAGCGGTGCGCGCTCGATGATCTCCAGCAGATGCCGCAGGTGGCGATGCGGGTGCGGCACGTCCTCGACGACGACATCCACCTTCGTGGCGGCGATCTGGTGGCGCAGCACCTCGGTGCGCCGCAGGTCGAAGCCCTTGACGTCGAGCGCACGCAGCGCCTCGCGCAACGCCTCGAAGTCCACCCCAAGGTCCACCAGCGCCCCAAGGAACATGTCGCCGGAGGCCCCGGCAAACGGATCGATGTAGAGAATCTCCATGCAGGCACTCGCGATGAGGGATTGACCGCCTTCGGGGCGGGGCCGACGCTCCGCATCGAATCGCATCCCGGAGCGCGCCCGCAAGGTGAACGACGGCCCCGACAGCGTCCGCTTCAGCGTCGTCATCCCGGTCCACGACCGGCGCGAGCGCCTCGAGGCCTGCCTCGCCTCCCTGTCCCGTGATGGCTTCGACGGCACCGCCGAGGTGCTCGTGCTCTGCGACGGCGGACCCGCCAGCATGCGCGAGGCGCAACCCGCGTGGACCGGGCCTTGGCCTCTGCGCTGGATCGACTTGTCCCGCGCCGGCCCGGCCGCCGTGCGCAACCACGCCGCCCGCATCGCCCGCGGAGAAATCTTCCTCTTCCTCAACGACGACGTCGTCTGCGAACCGGGCCTGCTGGCCGCCCACGACGCCGCCCACCGCCGCCGCCCCGGCCATGCCGTCATGGGCAACACGCGCTGGCATCCCGACGTCGTCACCACCGACTTCATGCACTGGTGCGCGCACCACTACCACGTGCACTACCTGATCGACGATCCCGACAACATCACGTGGGAGTACCTCCACACGCTCAACGCCTCGATCGACCGCTGCTGGTTCGACCAGGGTCACCTGTACGACGAGAGCTTCCCGGATCCGGCCTTCGAAGACACCGAGCACGCCTATCGGCTCGCTCAGGCCGGCATGCGCATCGCCTTCGCGCCGGGGGCCCTGGTCCATCACCACCACTACTTCGAGCCCGCCCACTACGTGGCCAAGTCGGTGATGCGGGGACGCAGCGCGCGGCGCTTCCTCGAGCGCTGGCCGGAGCTGACCGCCCGCATCCTGGACGAGTATCGCGTCGCCATCTCCCGCGCGGGGCGGGGGCTGTTGGGGCGCACGCTGCTGGGCCTGCCCGACGGCCCGGCGCAGTGGTACGCCCGCATTGGTCTAGCCTTTCTGGCGGGATACGAGGGTCGGCCGTTGCCGTGGCTGGCGAAGGCCTGTCGGGGAACGCCGGAGCGCCTCACGCCCGGCGCCGCAGCGTCAGCGCCTGCCGGTACAGGGCCCGGGCCAACGGCGCCGGCAGGGCGGTGAGCGCGGCAAGGAACGCATCGCGCCCCGAGATCGGCGGCGACAGGCAGGCGCCGGCCAGCAGTCCGCGCCACCCCGCGCGCCCGGCAAAGAGCAGTTCCACCGCATACTTCGAGCGCTGCAAATCCTCCGCCTGCCGGCACAGCTCGTTGTCGGCGCCAATCTGGCGATACTTCGCAATCAGCGCCAGGCGCGCGCGATAGGCGGCGTCGGCCTGCCGACTGATGCCGCCGGCGTGCGCCCGATAGCGCACCAGCGCCCGCGGGCAGTAGTCCGGCTCGGCCACCAGCGCCAGCCGCAACATGAGGTCCCAGTCCTCGACGGCCTTGAGCTCTGGGTTGCTATCGAAGAGCCGCGCGAGGTTGTGGCGCGGGGCGATCTCCTCGAGCAGGGCGCGTTCGGCAATCAGCGACAGCAGCGGCACGCCCTCGCCGGTCAGCAACGCCGGGAAGAACGGATTGTCCGGTCGCCAGGCGCGCGCGTACTTCAGCCCGTCGGGATGTGCCGCCCCCCCGCCGAAGAAGAGTGAATTCGAGAATGCCCAACGCGCCCGCGTGTGCCGCAGGCGATGGAGCTGGCGCGCCAGCTTGTCGGGCTCCCACAGGTCGTCGGCGTCCAGGAAGGCGATCCAGTGCCCGCGGGCCTGCTCGAGCGCGGCATTGCGCGCCCGCGCCGGCAGCCCCGAGTTCGCCGACAGCCGCACCAGTCGGATGCGCGCGTCCTGCTGCGCCGCGCGCTCGACCACCGCTGCCGTGCCATCCGACGAGCCGTCGTCGGCCACGATGGCCTCCCAGCGCGCAAGCGACTGGCGGCGCACGGAGTCGAGCGTCTCGCCGACGGTGCGCTCCGCCTGATAGGCCGGGATGATGACAGAAGCGAGGGGCTGGGTCATGCGTGGGGGCCGCCTGCCGGGCTTCGGCCGGTCCCAGCAGTCCACCCGGGCCCGGCCGCGGCAACCGGGAAGTCGGCCCGCCGGATTGTCCACGGCCAATCCATGCCACCATTCCCGTTGCGACAGTGCCATTCAAGCGCTTTCCTCGCCCGGATTCCCGCGGCAAGGACACATGGCGTGACAACCCGCCTGACGCTTCAGGACCTGGACCCCGACCGGCTTTACGTGCTGGTGCTTGGAGTGGGAAACGCCTTCACCCGAACCGCTTTCAACAGCAGCTTTCTGCTGATTGCCGGGGGCGTGGTGGTCGCCATCGACTGCCCCGGGCCCTTCGGCCGCGTCCTGCACGACGCCGGCGTCCGCAGCGGACTGCACTTCGACGTTGGCGACATCCGCCACATCGTGCTCACCCATCTGCACGGCGACCACTGCAACGGCCTGGAGGAGGTCGGCTACACTTTGCGGTACGTCCTGCCGGGCGAGCACCGCGCCCATCTGTACCTGTTGCCGGAGAACGTGGATCCGCTGTGGGAACGACGCCTGTCGGCCGTCATGGCCACGGGCACCGATCCGGCCGGCCAACGCGTTGCCCGCACGCTGGAGGACTACTTCACGCCGCACCCCTGGGAGGAAGACCAGCCATGCCGACTCGCGGGAGCCGATGCTCCCCCGCTCGAGTTCCACATCCGCCGAACGCTGCATCCGGTTCCCTGTTTCGGATTCCGCGTAAGCTACAAGGGAGCCACGCTGGGCTACAGCGCCGACACCCCCTTCGATCCGAAGCTGCTCGCCTTCCTGGGACAGGCCGACCTGCTGATTCACGAGTCCAGCCCGGGCAGCGCGCACACGCCCCTCGAAGCCCTCGAGGCGCTCGACGCGAGCGTGCGCGACAGAATGATGCTCATCCATCTGGCAGACGAGACCCGCGAACGCGGCGCCGCCATCCCGGCGCTCGTCGAGGGGGCGCTATACGAAGTTGGCGCGGGACGTTCTCCCATCGTGCCCACGCGCCGCCCGGCCTGATCTACAACGCCCCCTGCACGATCCCCCCCGATTGCCCCATCCCCCATTCCGGAGGTTTCGTCCGAGCATGAAACAACTCGGCGCGTTCTTTCGCTACATCCTGAACATCAACACGATCTGGGGTCTGATGATCCTGACCGCGTTCGTGGCCTGCGTCTGGCAGCAGTTCGCCCCGCAGAAGACATATATTCCGAGCAGCGCGCTCGTCGCCGGCGACAACCTTGTCGTCGTGAGCTGGAAGGACAAGGACGGCACCAGTTACGAGTACGGCGTGAACGTGAACCTCGACCGTTCGCGCGTGAAAGCCACAGCCGCGGACGATGCGGGCAATGGCGGTTTCGACGTGCGTTCGGCCAGCCTCGATGCCGCCTCCGGCTCGGTGGTGCTTGTCTGGAAGCATGAAAAGCAGGGGCCCTACACCGTTCGCGTGGGCGACAAGCAGGTGGCCGCCGGTCGGGTGCGCAACGTGGACACCTTCACCGACGCGGCGCTCAGCTACGCGGAGACCGGCTTCAAGATCGCCTTCGGACTCGTGGCCATCATGGTGCTGTTCCTGGGTCTGATGAAAGTCGGCGAGGACGCCGGCATCGTGCAGTTGGTCGCCAAGGTCTTCTATCCGGTGATTCGCTTCCTGTTCCCACAGGTCCCGCCGAATCATCCGGCCAACGGCGCGATTCTGATGAACGTGACGACGACGGTCCTGGGACTCGGCAACGCCGCCACACCGTTTGGACTCAAGGCGATGAAGGAGTTGCAGGATCTCAATCCGCACCCCGAGGTGGCCAGCGACTCGCAGGTCATGCTGCTGGGCTACAACACGGCGGGCTTCGCGCTGCTGCCGACCACGCTGATCGGCGTGCGCAAGGCCGCCGGGTGCAGCGACCCGCTCGAGATCATCGGCACCTGCATGCTGGCCGGCGCCGTCTCCACCATCACCGCCATTGTCATGGTCAAGCTGCTGGGCAAGCTGCCCGTCTTCTCGGTGCAGACCGCCCTGCGCGAGGAAGCCGCCGTCGCCGACACCCCGAAGGAGAACGCCTGATGGAACTCTTCCGCCAGATCGTCAATATCGTCTCGGCCTACACGATCCCCGTGCTTTTCTTCGCGATCGTGGCCTACGCGATGTTCAAGCGCATCCGCCTGTACGAGTCCTTCATCCAGGGCGGCAAGGAGGGCTGGGAAATCTTCCTGAAGATCCTGCCCTACATCATTGCGATCCTCGTGGCCATCGGCGTCTTCCGCGCCTCGGGGGCCCTCGAGTTTCTCGCCGCCCAACTGGCGCCGTTGACGGACCTCGTCGGCATGCCGGCCGAGGTGCTGCCCGTGGCCCTGATGAAGCCGCTGTCGGGCTCCGGCTCCCTCGGACTCGCCGCCGAGATCATCCAGCACGCACCGGACTCCTTCGAGGCGCGCGTCGCCTCGACGATGTTCGGCGCCACCGACACGACATTCTACATCATCGCGCTCTATTTCGGTTCGGTCGGCATTCGCAAGATTCGTCACGCGATGCTTGCCGGGCTGTGTGCCGACCTTGCCGGCATCCTCGCCGCGGTCTGGGTCTGCCACGCGGTGTTCCCGAACAACTGAAGCCACGCCGGGTGTCGCCGGGCCAACCCCCGCGACACCCGGCCGCGCTTCTTCAGGGACGCACCACGTGGGTCAGTCGCGTGATCGGTGAACCGTCGGCGCTGTAGGCTTCGACGACAATCGTCTTCGGCACTGCCTGCAACGTCGCTTCGGAAAACAGCACCCGGCCATTCGCCCGGTGTGTGCTCTCGCCCAGCTCCACGTCGTCCGCCCAGGCCCGCGCGCGCACGGCACGCGGCACATGGGCCTCGATGCGGAACGGTTGGTTCGCTTGAATCGGGCGGCGGTCGTTCACCAGCAGGTCGCCGTAGTGCGGCGGAATCGGCGTCGCATCGAAGGCCTTCCAGGAAATCGGCGAGACGGCCTGCACCCTGCCCTGAAACTCGCGCAGCGGCTCCGGATCCAGCAGCGCGTGGCTCGGCACGCCGTCGCGGAACATCATGGCCGCGGCCGTGCCGGCCGCCGTGCCACTCGCCCACTCGATCGGATGCAGGCGGTACGAGGAGTTCGTGATGTAGGTCTGCGCCATTGCCTTGCCGGCGGCGAGCAGGTTGCGCACGTTGGCCGACGTGAGCGCCCGATAGGGCACGTAGAACGGCGCGGGGTGGTGCACCGACGGCGACATGCCGGTAGAGATGTGCGTCGCGTGGATGTCGGCGGCGTAGCTGCCGATGGCGATCGAGTCGAAGTACCGCCAGCAGGCCTTGCCGTCGTAGTCCGGCGCGTGCACGTCGTTGAGCGTGCGCTCGGTGATGCGGAAGTTTTCCAGGCCGACCGACCGGCGGCAGCCGCGAATGTAGGGCCACTTCGACAGCCCCGTGCCGGTGCCCATCATGTTGTCCGCGTCGGCACCGCGCAGCAACCGAATGTCCCACGCGAACGGTCGGCGCGCCTTCTTGTGGAAGTGCCAAGCGATCGCGTGCTTCTCCGCGGCCGCCATCTCGGCCGGCACGATGCCCCCCATCCAGTCCGACGCCTGAGCCGCCGCGGCAGCCTTGTCCAGGAACATCGTCCCATAGGGATAGTCGTTCCCCGGGAACCAGTTCTGCATCGTGACGTCGCCCAGGTTGACCGTATCGAACGCGTGCACCGCTCCCGCGTTGTGCAAGCGGCGATACGTCCAGATGCGCTCCCAGGTGTGCTGGCCGAAGGCGAAGAAGGTTCGCGTCTGTTCCGCAAGGTAGTCGTCGAATCCCGGGAAGGGGGCCTTCAGCTCCGACTCGGGGTCCTGCTCCTCCGTCAACCCCATGCAGAAGGGATAAACGAAGGACTGCGTTCCGTTCTCGTTGATCGTTGGGGGATTCCCCTCCTCGTCGAACTCTTCGGTCGATTGCTCGCGCCCGATAGTGTATGCGGCGCCGGACAACACGAACAGGTCGCCCGTCTCGGACGCCTCGATCACGACCAGTCCGCGCGCGGAGTCCCGCGCCGCGACGGTCTCGACGGCCTTCGTGTACAACTCCGAATCCCCCACTGCCCACCAGTCGAGCACCTCTTCGCTGGTGAACTTCGTGAATGGAACGTAGCCGTTGCGCGGCGTGCGCCGCACGAGCGTCAGGCCGGTGACCCGGCGCCCCGATCCCATGTCGTCGGTGACGACCTCCGTCGCGACCTGCTTCACGACGGTCAGCTTCAGCACCGTGATGTTGGGGTATTCCTCCATCATGCGGTCGAGCACCCATGCGGCGGTGCGCGGATCGTAGGCCTCGCGCGAGACCCACGACGAGCCGTCGGGCGCCATGCCGCGCCCCGGTGCCCCGGGAGGCGGGGCCTTGAGGCGCTCAAGGAAGTCCAGATAGTCCGCGGCGTAGTGCCCCGCGCGATCCTCCAGCATCAGCGTCCGCCCAGGGTTGTACCAGGCGTTGTCGATCGCCGAGACGCCCTGCGTTGTCGCCTGTCCGCCGAGCCAGTCCGTCGGCTCGATCAACAGGACGCGCGCGTCGGGCTGCGTGCGCGCCGCGGCCAACGCCGCCGCACACGCCGAAAACGATCCACCACTCACCACGATGTCGGCTTGAATCACGACTGCCTCCAAGGTGCCGGCCGCCCACAGCGCCGCGAAAACACACAGCCGCAGCACACATCTTGAGGGGCGTCCGCCAATTCTCATCCGTCGGGCGCCCGTCCTTGGGGCGCACGCGCGAGAGGTTCGCGACGGCCTGCCGGCGCCGCAACCGCGTTGTGCGCGGAGCAGACCGTTTCCCAAACCCGCTTCAGCCGCGGCCGAAGCGCACGTCGGCCGGGCGACCAGTCCCCGTGCGAGCGACACCACGGTCGTTCGCCGCAAGGTGTTCGAGGATCATCCAGGCGCGCTCGGCCAGCGCGGCATCGCCGAGTGCGGCGGCCCACTCGCCCGCCGTGCGGCGCGCGGTCGGCTCGGCCGCCAGCGCCGCGAGCAGGCGTCGCTGCACGTCGAGCACCTCGCCGGCGGCCCGCTTGCCCGCCTCGACCCCCGGCTGGTGATACGCGTTGATGTTCACCAGCGTCGCGTAGAACCCGACGGCGCGCTCGAACAGCGCGATCAACTGGCCCACCGCGGCCGGCGAGACCTCCGCCACGGTGATCGTCATCGACTCGCGCCCCTTCTCCGTAAGGGCGTCGCGCGTGCCGTGCAGGAAGCCGAACAGGTAGTCCCCGGAGGTCACCTGCGGATCGACCTCCATCGAGGCGCCCGCGCGATCGCGCAGCACCTCGACGAACACGACGAAGAAGTTGTTCACCCCCTCGCGCAACTGCTGCACGTAGGCGTGCTGATCCGTGGAGCCCTTGTTGCCATAGACGGCGATACCCTGATTCACGACGCGGCCGGCGAGGTCCAGCTCCTTGCCGAGCGACTCCATGACGAGTTGCTGGAGGTACTTGCTGAACAGTTCAAGTCGGTCCTTGTAAGGCAGGACGACCATGTCGCGCTCGCCGCGGCCCCGCGTGGCGTGATGCCACATCAACGCCAGCAGCGCGGCGGGATTCTCGCGCGTGGAGCGATTGCGCGTCGCGGCGTCCATGGCGGCCGCGCCGGCGATCATCGCGTCGATGTCGATCCCTTGCAGCGCCGCGGGCAGCAGCCCCACCGCGCTGAACTGACTGGTGCGCCCGCCGACGTAGTCGAACATCGGCACGCGGACGAGCCAGCCCTCGCGTTCGGCCACGCCGTCAAGCTGGCTGCCGCGGCCGGTGATGGCGATGGCATGCCGGGCGAAATCCAACCCCGCGGCGCGCCATGCCGCCTGCGCCTCGACCATTCCGTTGCGTGTCTCCTTCGTGCCGCCCGACTTGCTGATCACCAGCGCCAGAGTGCTTCCCAACTCGGGCCCCAACTCCTTCAGGACCAGATCCATGCCGTCAGGGTCCGTGTTGTCGAGAAAGTGCATGCGGATCGGATCGGCGGGCGTGCGCAGGGCGGCGCCGACGAACTGCGGTCCGAGCGCGCTGCCCCCGATGCCGATGACCAGCACGTGCCGGAAGCGCCCGCCCGCCGGCGGCGCCAACGCCCCCGAGTGCACCCGGGCTGCAATGTCCTTCACCTGAGCCAGTGTCTCGACCGTCTCGCGGCGCGCGCTCTCCGGCGCCAACGCCGGACTCCGCAGCCAGTAGTGCCCCACCTGACGCTTCTCGTCCGGATTGGCGATCGCGCCGGCCTCCAGCGCGGCCATCGCATCGAAGGCCCGCTGCATCGGGGCTTCCATGTCCGAAAGGAAGCTGTCGGCGAAGTGCATCCTGCTGATGTCGAGCCGGAATCCAAGGTTCGGCAGAACGCAGAGGTTGTCCTGGTAGCGCTGCCAAGTGCTGGTGCTCATGGGTCGCTCCCGCGTGGGGGGATGTCGCTGAGGGTCTGGCTCGGCACCGTGCGGCGGTGGCGGCTTCGGGGCAACGGGGTTCCGATTTCGGTTCCGGGATTTTCTCGCCGGAGGCGGGTTGCGGGTTGCGCTCTGCCGCCGGCGCGGGTGAAATCGGTTGCTAAGCCCGGCTTGTGCCCGCCGGGCATTCACATCAAGGCATGTTCCCCATGAATCGGTCCCTTCTTCGCGCGTTCCCGGCGCTCGTCATCCTCTTCGCGGCTGTCGCAGCGCTCGCGCAGGAGAGCAATCCGCCGGTGGTCTCGCACATTCCGCCGGCCCAGCCTGTCGAGTTCCCGCGCGACAGCCTGCGTCTCGAGGCGACCATCACGGACGAAAGCGCCCTGCTGGCGACGCCGATCTACTGGCGCGTGCGCAATGGCGCCGAGACGGTCTACAGCACCGCCGGCATGACGGCCGCCGCCGGTTCGCTCTTCTTCCACGACATTCCCGGCACGGACATCACAGCCTCGGGACTCGAGTACTACATCGAAGCCCGCGACGAATGGAACAACGTCGGCCGCGCCGGCACGCCCCAGAATCCGCTCGTCCTCGACACCTTGTTCGTTCCCCCCGCGATCGAGTTGTCCGTCGAGACGCTCAATCGCTCCGTCGTGCAGGGCAGCAACCTTGCCAGCGAGACCTTCACCGTTCGCAACACGGGCCGCGGCACGCTCAGCTACACCGTCACCGACACGGCCGCGTGGCTCTCGGTGTCGCCGAGCAGCGGTACCTCGACCGGCGAGGCCGACACTCTGACGATCACCTATGCCACACAGGCGCTGGCGCCGGGGAACTACTTCGCGAGCATCTCGGTCATCGACGCCAATGCGTCCAACTCGCCACAGACCATCGCCGTCCTGTTGGCCGTCACGACTCCCCCGCCCACCCTTGTGCTCAGTCGCACGACCATCGACGTCACCGCCGAACAGGGTCAGTCGATCGCCGACCAGACCTTCACGGTCGCCAGCAGCGGACAGGCCCTTGGCTACACCATCGCATCAAGCGCCGCATGGCTTTCGGTGCAGCCCGTCAGCGGCACGGCCACCACGTCGCCCGCAACGATCACGGTCTCCTTCGACTCGACGGGACTCTCGCCCGGTCAGCACACCGCGAACATCACGGTCAACTCGCCGCAGACGGGCAATTCGCCCCGGACAATCGCCGTCACGCTCACGCTCTCCTACGCAGGACATCCGAACCTGCTGGCCCGCTACACCTTCGACGAAAGCATGGAGGACTGGTACTTCCAGATCGCGACTCCCACGTTTCAACCGCCCTTCCAGACCTTCGAGCCGGGGTTTCTGGTCCTTGCCGCCAATGACGACAACGACCGCACGTATGGACACTTCACCTCCGAGGACGGCTTTGCCATGGTGGCCTTCGACCCGATGGCCGACTCCGCACAGACGGGCCAGCTCTGGCAACGCCAAGGCCACCACTACCTGATGCGCTTCCACGTGCGGCGCGCCACGGCCGACCGCCATCGCTCGCCCACCCTGCGCATCCGCGCCAACTCGCGCAACTACGAGTCCTACCACACCTTCATCATGCCCGCCTACAACGATGCCAGCGGCATCCCGGACATCTATGAATCGACACCAATCGACTTCCTGATCCAACCCCACCCGCACATGTATACGGAGGCCCAGGTCGACCGCACCTACCTGCTCTCATTCGACATCATCAACGCGGACATGGACCCCGACCGCGATGTCGAAGCACGCAACGGTGGCTTCCTGCTTGATCGCGTCGAGGTCTTCCTCGTTCCGCTGGCCGACATCCAGACGCTTGCGCCGGTCAAGACGTGGGACTTCGAGACCGTTGCCCAGTTCAACCAGTGGCAGTTCCTGACCTACGCCGCCTACGAGGATCCGGTTGCGACCACCGGCGGCGGAGCCCTTCAGGCGCGCATCACCAACCCGGCAGGGGCCTTCGGCAACTGGCAGAACCTGCCCGGAACCCTTGCGGCCGACCTTCGCGGGCAGACCGGGGCGCTGTTCCTGAGAATGCGAGCTCACCTGCGAGCCGACGAGCCGAGTGGCTACAAGGTGCCACAGCAGCGTATCCGACTGATGCCAGAGGACTTCACGACGATTTCCGAAACCGGAGTCCTGGACATTGCCTCGGCCACATTCGTGCCGCGCCTGGGGCATGACCGCTACGTCTACACCTATCTGGCGGTGCCGGAGAAGGCCCGCGACACGGTCCTGCCGCTCCATGCCGCATGGGATCTGCTGAGCTTCGAGAGTTTTGATCTGATGAACCCGGCGGTTTTGTTTGAAACCTCGGACCAACCCGTGTACTTGGACGAACTGAAGGTGGACTTGATCCGGGTCCAGAATTACCCGGATTCGGTTCCCTGAACATCCATACCTTCCCCTCCTTGTCCGGTGCCTCGGCCGATCGCCTCACGGCCCGGCAAACCGGAGGAACCAGAATCCGCCCCCCGCAGCAGCGGCAGGGCGGGTTCTGTCGTCAGGGTATCGTGTTGAAATCGTTCGGTTGCACGGACAGGGGTTGATGCGGTGGGGCGATGGGCCCCATAATCCGTGTTGTGTCGTCGCGGAAACGCGAAGGCCGAACCGAGTTCGGGCAAAGTGAAGGTGCGCGGCGTGTTTGAGTCGAGATGGTTGGAGCGCCGCATCGTCGGCGTGCTGGGGTTGGTCCTGCTGGCGGTGGTCGCGGCACGCGGCGAGTTCGGTAACGACTACTGGGCACCCGTGGACACCAGCACCGAGACGACGCTGGCCACGACGGTGCACGAGTTGCTGCGCACAACGCACAACCGCATCCCGTACACGACGGCGAACTGGCCGGTGCTCGAGGCGGCCGACGAGCACCCGGGCAGGCCGGGCTTCGTGCTCGACATCTACAAGAACTCGAGCATCCCGCTGCCAGCCGTCGGCGAGCAGCGCCCGTACGACCGCGAGCACCTTTGGCCCCAGTCCCGCGGATTTCCCGAGGGCGGCGCCTGGAGCACCAATCCGCGAGCCGACCTCCACAACCTCTACATCTGCGACAGACCCTACAACAACTCACGCTCCAATTACTTCTACGATTGGGTGGTCTCGACCGATGAGTTCCCGACCGACTCCAATAACGGCGTCGGTGGCGGCAGCGGTGTCTATCCGGGCAACTCGAACTGGCGCGACAACGCGACGGCGCGCTGGCAGGTCTGGCCCGACCGCCGCGGCGACGTCGCCCGTGGCGTGCTTTACATGACCTTGCGCTACAACGGCGGCAACGGGGCGGACGGCTCGCTCGAGCCCGACCTGCGCGTCACCGACAACACGAGCCTGTCCGTCACCGGCGCCCAGGCAATCGCCTACATGGGCCTGCGCTCCGTCCTCCTCGAGTGGCATGCCCAGGACCCGCCCGACGGGAAGGAACGTCACCGGCACAACGTCGTCGCCGTCGCCCAGCGCAATCGCAACCCGTTGATCGACCACCCGGGTTGGGCGGACTGCCTCTTCTCCGGGGACTGCTCCGCCGTCCCCCCGATCCACCCGCAGGGACTCTTCACGACGGTGGACGCCGCCAGCGTCATCCTGCGCTGGGACCCCCGGATCGAGTCGGACCTGGCCGGCTACCACGTCTACCGCTCGACGACCAGCACCGACGGCTTCGCCCGCGTCAACCCGGCGACGGTCACGCAGACCACCTACACCGACACTCCGGACCTGCCGGGCGTGCGCTACTACTACGCCGTGACGGCCGTGGATACCGCCGGCAACGAGTCGTTGCTTTCGCGCACGGCACACGCCACGCCGGGCGACCGCGCCCTGATCCACCAGGAGAAGTTCGAGACCACCCAAGGATGGTCCATCGCGGAAGGAACCGGCGACTTCGGCAACTCGTTCTTTGGCCGCTTCAGCCTGGTGCCCAACACGGTGCCGTCGCAGTTGACCACTTCCATCACGGGCGTGGTGGGGAACTTCTTCATCGCCGGTGCAAACACGAGCGGCACGGCCGCCAATCGCGAGAACCCGCTGTACAACTTCCCGCTCGACGGCATCCACCGGGTGGTTCTCGACCCGGTCGACGTCTCGCGCTTTCATGACCTGCGGGTCTACATCGCGCTCAACGCCCGCAATGCCAACGTCTACGACTCGGTTGGCCAGGCCAACGCGGACTACTTGCAGGTCTGGGTGAGCCGCGACGGCGGCGCCGATCTCCTGATCGGGCAGTTCACCAAGATGGGCCCGACGGGCTCCAATGGCAAGTTCGGCCAGGACCTGAACCTCAACGGCCTCGGCGACGTCGAAATCCAGGACTACACGCGGCTGGAGGACTACTGGTTCCCGGTGCCGACTGCCGGCAACGACCCCGCCAGCCTGACCGTCAAGGTGGTCACTCGCTTCGACGCCAACGGCGAGGAGATCGTCTACGACAACGTCCGGGTGACGGGGGTGCCGACGCTGCGCCCGAGCGACAACTGGATGATCTACTGACCATCCCCTTCCCAGGGAAAAACCGCGAAGAAGGCCCCGCGTTTAACTTGACGGTGTTTCCGCTCCTCGGACCTCCTGCGGGAGATCGCATGGCATCGGAGGGTGCCGCCGCCCGGCGCGCCCACGCGATCGACTCATCCACCCCCGTTGACCGATGCCCAGTCCCGCTCCCGTGAGGTATGCCGCCATGAGACGCACAAGCCTGCTCAAGCAATTCGCGCCGGTCCTTGCCGTCGCCGCCATCTTCCTCGTGATCGTCGTGGCCTGGTGGGCGAGCCGCCCGGGCGATGCGGCGACCGCGGCGCTGTCCGAGGAACAGACCCAGAAGGTGGCCTTGGCGACCAAGCTGCTCGAGCAAGGCGACCCGGTGCGCGCACTGCGCCTGTTCGAGGAACTCGAAACCGAAGCCGGCACGCGGGGGCTGGACGAGACGACCGCGCTGCTCAAGCTCCAGGCGCTCGACAAGGCCGGCCACCAGGCCGTCCTTGCCCGCGAGGCCCGCACGTTCCTTGAACGCTTCCCCGCCTCCAAGAGCGCCAAGGAGGCGCAGCTCTATCATCTGGGCGCCGAAGTCGCCACCGCCGGGCTCTCGAACCCGCTGCTCCTGCGCTCGGTCGAGGAGTTCGTGGCCCAGAACCCGACGCATCCGGGCGTCGGGCGGCTGACGCTGGCTCTGGCGCGGCATGAGCTCGCGATCGGCGACCGCACCGCCGCCCAGCGCCGCCTGCAAACCGCCATGACCGCCGACACCACCGACCCGGCCATCGCCAATGCGCTGCGCCGCGAGATGGGCGACCTCAACCTGCAAGCCCTCCTGCGCGGCAACTTCCCCGCCGTGAAGGAAGCCACCTACGCCGTCAAGAGCGGCGACAGTATCTGGGTGCTGGCGCGCCGGCACAACCTGACGCCCGAGCTGCTCATGAAGGTCAACGGCATCGACGACCCGGCCCGCCTGCGCGTCGGCCAGTCGCTGCGCATCCCCGAGGTTGCCTTCTCGCTCGTGTGCGACGTCTCGACGAACCAGCTTCACGTCTACGCCAACAATGAGTTCCTGAAGAGCTACCCGGTGCGCACGGGCCGCGTGGCCGGGACCACGCCGGTGGGCGATTTCAAGATCCTCAACAAGAAGACCGGACCCACCTGGCGCCCGGGCGACGGCCGCACCTACCTGCCCGGCGATCCGAACAACGAGCTGGGCACGCGCTGGATGGCCTTCGACGGCGACATCCTGGGCATCCACGGCACGATCCACCCCGACACGGTCGGACACTACGCCAGCAACGGCTGCATCGGCATGAAGACCTCCGACGTCGAGGAACTCTTCGACCTCGTCGGCATCGGCACGTCGCTGAAGATCATGGGCAAGCAGGACCTGACCCAAGCCAAGGTGATCCCCGCCCGGGAGATTCCGGCACCCCTGACCGAGCGCGAAATCGCCAGCCGGCGCTGAACGCCCTCCACCCCACCCAAGAATTCCCCTGCGCGCCCGGAGGCCCTGCTTGCCCCCGGGCGCGCCGCTTTTCAGGCTGGGAGCAGATCACTGCCTTGCGAGGGACGCCGCCATGCGAACCTGCTTTCTTGCCCTGCTCTCAACTCTCGTCCTGTCAGCCTGCCAGATCTCTGGCTCGGTGGGTTCGTCGGATCCTTCTTCCGTCCCACCTCCTCCCCCGCCGCCGCCGGTGGAAGCACCTGCGACGCACTGGCGCGCGATTCCGCTGGCCGAGTCGCGCCTGGTGGCTCAGGAGCCGCGGCAGGTCGCCGCGCTCGACGAACTTGTGCGCGAAGCCTCCCTGCAAGCCGTCGCCGAACTGGGCGGCGGCGTCGTCACCAACGACTCCACCTGGGCGACGGTGATCGACTGCCGCGATCCGCGCGACCCGCGTCTCGGGCATTATCGCGGCAACCTGCCCGTCTACCCCGCCAGCGTCATCAAGCTCTGCTTCATGGTGGCGGCCTACGACCACAATCGCACGCGCGGACTGCCACTCGACGATGCACTGCGTCGTGACCTGGACCGCATGATCCGCGTGTCGAGCAACGAGGCGACCAGCCGCATCGTCGACCGCATCAGCAACACAGGCTTCGGCCCGTCGCTGGAGGACCCGGCCGCCCGCGAGGCCTTCGTCCACAAGCGCCTCGAAACCTACCGCCTGATGCAGCAGCTCGGCCTCGACGGCCTGTTTGCCTTCAACAAGACCTACGCGGGATCGGTGCGCCTGTATGGGCGCGAGCGTGACGCGCTCGGACAGTTCATCGGGCCAAACTTCGAGCGCTCCAACCGCATGACCACCGACGACACGGCGCGCCTGCTCTACCTGATCCGGCGCCGCGCGTTGATCGACCGCGAGGCGTCCGAGGAGATGCTCGACCTGATGAAGCGCGATGCCCAGTACCGCAGCTTCTTCACCTCGGCCATCCCGGAAGGGGCGACGCTGTACAGCAAGGGCGGGTCGACCGGCAACAACCGGCACGACGCCGGCATCTTCGAGTTTCCCGACGGCGGCGCGATCATCGTTGTCGCCTTCACCAACATGCCCAACGACCAAGGCGGGCACACACGCGTGATCCAGCGCATCGCCCAACTGGTGCTCGAACGCGTCGCCGCCACGCCCGGCCAACCCGACAACGACACCGCCGACGCGGACCCGACCATCGGCATCGAGTAGCGAGAGGGGTGGACCTGCAGATGATCGAAAGCGTGTCCAACCGTGGGATGCTCGGTCGTGCGGCCGGAAGCACGCACCCACACGACACGGCATCCGTTAACTGTGGCTCGGGCGTCTCGCCCGAGTTTCACAACGCCACGCGCCGTCCTATTGGTCCCGACTTCCCAAGCACTTCCGCACGCAAGCTTCAATCGCTTGCGCCAGCCCTTGGCATTCGCGGGTGGCTGTGTGGATTTTCGGAACTTGGGCGAGACGCCCAAGCCACAGTTAAGAGCCCTGCGGCTCAGTAACTTCTGCTGTGAACTTGGAGGGCTTCGTAACCATGCTCTACAGACGCTTCGGTCGCACCGGTCTCCAGATGCCCGTGTTCAGTTGCGGCGGCATGCGCTATCAGCATGGAGCCGATCAACCGCTCGATGGCATCCCGAAGGAGAATCAGGAGAATCTGGAAGCGACGATCCGGCGCTCGGTCGAGGTCGGCATCAATCACATCGAGACGGCCCGGGGCTATGGGTCAAGCGAGCGGCAACTGGGGCTCGTGCTGCCGACGTTCCCGCGTGATTCCCTCATCGTCCAGACGAAGCTCGTGCCGAGCGAGGACAGCGACCTGTTCCGCAGGCAGTTCCTCGAGTCGCTCGAGCGCCTGCGGCTCGATCACGTCGAGCTACTGGCCCTGCACGGAATCAACACGCGCGAGCTGCTAAACATCTCGCTGCGCCCCGGCGGGTGCCTTGAAGTGGCCCGCAGCATCCAGGCCGAAGGGCTCGCCCGACACATCGGCTTCTCGACGCACGCGGCGCCGGACGTGATCCTCGATGCTGTGCGCACCGAGGCATTCGGCGGATTCGACTACATCAACGTGCACTGGTACTTCATCAATCGCATGAACTGGCAGGCGATCGAGGAGGCCACCGCCCGCGACATGGGCGTCTTCATCATCAGCCCGACGGACAAGGGCGGCCTCCTGCAGAAGCCCTCCGATAAGCTGTGCCAGCTCACCGCGCCGCTCCATCCGATCCAGTTCAACGATCTGTTCTGCCTGTCGCGCCCGGAGGTTCATACGCTCAGTCTTGGCGCCGCGCGGCCGAGCGACTTCGATCTGCACGTCGAGGCGCTGGAGTACTACGACCGCCGGGAAGAGCTGCTGCCGCCGATCATCGCGCGCCTCGAGGCCGAGATGGATCGCATCGTCGGCGCGGACTACGCGCGTCGCTATCTGGAGGGCATCCCCCCGTGGGAGCAGGTGCCCGGCAACATCAACCTTCAGGTGATCCTCTGGCTCTACAACATGGCGCGCGCGTGGGACATGGTGGACTACGGCCGCATGCGATACAACCTGCTGGGCAACGCGGGGCACTGGTTCCCCGGCGAGAACGCGGCGAAGATGGACGACGTGGACCTGGCGCCGGCGCTTGCGCGCTCGCCGTTTCGAGACGAGATTCCCGGCCACCTGCGCGCGGCACGCGCGTTGCTCGAACGCGAACCGGTCAAGCGCCTGACCGAAGACCTCAAGGAATAGCCTCGATGCTCAAGCGTCTGTTTGGAAGCAAGCCGTCGGAAGAGGCGAGCGCCGCCGCGCCGCAGTCGCCAACGCAACTCGACTGGTCCGGTGACGGCGTGCAGCAGGCTTTGCGGCATCGTCGGGCCGGCGAGGCCGCACTGCCTGCCGGCGGCCGCATTGCCTGCGCGGGGATTGACTGGAACGAGGCCGAGCAATTGGCACTGCTACGCGACGGCATCGCCTCCAATGCCGCCGAGGCGCGCGCCGCGTGGGAGCGCCTGCCCAGCCGCGGCAACCTGTCCCTCGCCGACGCGGTGGTCGTGCATGCCCTCGTCGCGCACCTGCAACCGACGCGCATCATGGAGGTGGGCTGCGGCGCGACGACGTGGATGCTGCGCGCCGGGCTCGCCTCGCGCAATCTCCCCGGCGAACTGATCACCATCGATCCCGAGCCGCGGTGCGACGTCACGGAAGCGGTCGACGCCGAACTGAATCAGCCGGTCCAGGAGCTGCCCCGGTCCGACTTCGAGATGCTGCGAGCCAACGAGATGCTCGTGCTCGACCTGACCCACGTCACCCTGCCGGCCGGCGAGGTGCTCTACCTCTATCAACATGTGTTGCCGCACCTGCAATCCGGCGTGCTGGTTGGCGTGCGCGGCGTCCGGCTGCCGCTTGACTACACGGCCGAGGAGCGCGCGCAGGGTTGGACCGAGCAGGCGCTGCTGCAGATGTTCCTGACGGGCAATGCCGGTGTGCGCGTGCTGCACGCGGGCGCCTGGCTGGCCGATGCGCACGGGCAGGCCTACCGCGAGGCACTCGGCGGCGATCCGGCCGGAGCGAGCTGGCTGTGGTATCGCGTCTGCTGACCGGCCGCGCTCAGTACGACATCCCGAGCAGAACCGACAGGAACACGATCAGCAGGCCGAGGACCGTGTTGACGGCCATCAGCATCTTGCGGCGTCCGTGGAACTTCGGCCCACGCGAGACGCTGGCGAGCGCCGTCAGCGCGCACACGGCGAGGAACAGCAGGAACTTGACGCCGAAGATCGCGTGCGGACTGACCGCCGCCTCGCTCGCCTTCCACAGTGCATTCCTCTGCGTGAAGTTGTAGAGACCGGACACGAGCAGGACGATCAGCAGCATGCCCGCCACATGCAGCCAGCGCGAGGCGAGCGCATCGCGCAACTCGTCGCTCAGGCCGCCGATCCGCGCGGCATGCCGGAGCAGGATCACCCGGAAGAAGAAGATGCCGCCGACCAGCAGCACCGCGCTCGTGATGTGGATCCAGACGCTGAGAGTAAGGGGAATGTTCATGAGACCACCTTCCATGGGTTGCTGTGCGGGCGACGACACTCAACGGCCGCGCTTCTTGCCACTCTTGCCTTTGCCGCCCTTGAAGGGACGATAGAAGGGCTGAGACTTGCCCGGACGCCGGCCCGGCTTCCCACGGCCGCCGCCCTCGACCAGTTCGAGGTCGAGTTGCATCTCGAAAGGATTGGCGCGCACGAGAGTCACTCGCACGCGATCGGTCAGGCGCAGGCGTCGGCCGGACCGCTGCCCGACGAGTTCGATGCCGAAGTCGTCCATCTCGTAGCGGTCGTCGCTCATCGAGCGAATCGAGACGAGCCCGTCGATGCCATGCGGTTGCAGCTCGACGAACAGGCCGAAGGGCTGCACGCCGGAGATGAGCCCCTCGAAGGTTTCGCCGACGTGTTGCGCGAGGAACTCGATGGCCTTGATGGTTTCGGACTCGCGCTCGGCATCCTCGGCGCCGCGCTCGCGGAAGCTCGTGTGCTCGGCCAGGGCGGTGAGCTGCTCGATGCCCTCGTCGTTGGCGGGCCAGACGAGCGGCTGGCCGCGCTCCAGGGCGCGTGTCTGCCGGTGCACCACGATGTCGGGATAGCGACGGATCGGCGACGTGAAGTGGCAGTAGCACTCCGACGCCAGGCCGAAGTGGCCGAGGTTCTGGACGGCGTAGCGGGCGCGTTGCATGGCGCGCAGGACGTAGCGACGCAGAATGTGGCCGCCGCGCCGCTTCTCAAGCGCCGCGATGGCCCCCTGCAAGTCCTGCGGCCGCAGCACCCCGCCCTTGCCGAGCCGAAGCGGAATGTCGAGCGCCTGAAACATCGGGATCAACCGGTCGAGTCGTTCCGCCTCGGCCGTCTCGTGCACGCGATACAACGTCGGCGCGCGATGCGTCTTCAGGTGGCGCGCAACCGCTTCGTTGGCGGCCAGCATGCAGTCCTCCACAAGCATGTGCGCCTCGAAGCGTTCGCGCAGCCGCATGTGGCTGACCTCGCCGCTTTCGTGGAAGACGATCTCGAGTTCGGGAATGTCGAGGTCCAGGGCACCGCGGGCGAAGCGCGCCTTGCGCAGCGCGCGGGCACAATCCCGCAGGTGCAGCAGCGCGTCGCGCACCTCCGGGGCAATGGCCTCGGCGCCGCCGGGCGCTTCCTCGAAGAAGGCCTGCGCCTGCTCGTAGGCCAGACGTTGGTTCGACCGGATCACCGTGGAATGAAACGACGCCTCGTGCACGACGCCGTCGGGGCCAACGAGCAGTTCGGCCGTCATCGCGAGGCGATCCTCGTTCGGGCGCAGGCTGCACAGGTCGTTCGAGAGCCGTTCCGGCAGCATCGGCACGACGCGGTCCACCGGATAGACGGACGTGGAGCGTTCGCGGGCGACATCGTCGAGCGGCTCGCCCGGGCGAACGAAGTGCGAGACGTCGGCGATGTGCACCCACAGGCGCCAGCCGCGGGCTCCGAGCGGCTCGATCGACAGCGCATCGTCGAAGTCCTTCGCCGTGATTGGATCAATGGTCGCGGTGACCAGGTCGCGCAGGTCCTTGCGCCAGGCGAGTTCCGCCTTCCAGTCGACGGTCAGCGCAGCGGCGGCCCGCTCGGCCGCCACGGGGAACTCCTCGACGATTCCGCGGTCGCGCAGCAGCAGCAGCACGTCGATCCCGTGGTCGTGCGAGGCGCCCAGGCGCTCGACAACCGTCCCCACCAGCGGCTCCGGCACCGCCGGATAGCGGGTCAGCTCGACCACAACCCAATCGAGACTCTGCACACCGAGCGCCGCGTCGGGTTCCGGCACGCGCACGATGCGGTGAATCGAGGCATTGCGCGGCGTCACCTGTCCGCGGCCGCGACCGGTGAGCTGGTACTGGCCGACAAAGCGGGCGTGTGCGCGCTCCAGCACCTCCGCGATGCGACCTCGCGCCCCGCGATACGTGATGCCCGACAGCGCCACGGCCACGCGATCGCCGTCGAGCGCGTCGGCCAGGTCGAGTTCGGAGACGAACACATCGCGATGCCCCTCGACGCGTTCGATGCACTCGGCGTCCAGACGCACGAATCCCGTGCCGCGACGGTTGACCGACAGCGTGCCGGTCAGGCGTGTCGTCTCGGGCTTGCTGCGGGCCACCTGCCACGCGCGGCCATGAACGCGCTCAATCAACCCTCGGCGCTCGAGGGTCTTGAGGAACGCGCGGAAGTCGACGCGTTCGCCCTTGGCGACGTCAAGTTCCCGCGCGAGATCGCGCGTGGGCATCGGCGTGTCCCATCGCCTCAGCAGCGCCAGAATGTCGTCGGGGTTCGGGATCATTCGGTGGCCTGACGCGCGAAGGGCGCCGGAGGAGTGATGACGGGCAGCGCAACGGGCTCGCCGTCGAACTGCACGGGGGTCCAGCGCAGCAGCGTCTTGCCCTCGTGTTCGAACAGTCCGAACAGGAAGGGCTTGCCGTCGACTTCGCGCAGACGGAACGCGTGCCACTCCGCGGGCAGGGCGACATCGTGGCGCTGCCAGATGCGCAGGGGATCGCGCGAGGTCCACAGGACGGTCGGGTCGTCGGTCAGCAGATAGTAATAGTCGCCGCGCCAGAACAGGTCGAGATGGCCGAGGCCCTTGTGGCTCCAGGGGAGATCGAGATCGAGGACGCCGGCGTCGGCGAAGTCGCGCAAGGCGGGCGACAGGGCGGCGAGCACGCGCGGCGATTCCTCGGCGGCCTGCGCCAGCGCCATCATGAAGAAGGTGCGTCCATACGGGGCGAAGGCCGCGCCGCGGATCATGCTGGGCCAGCCATCGACCCAGCCGGTGAACTCGGGCGCGGGCGCGAAGATCGGATTGTTCATCGCGGGGCGGACGGGGCTGCGACGCGAGGTGCTTGCCAGGCCCAGATGTTCGAGCCCCTGGCCATCGGTGCCCGTGACGAAGATCGCCGTCGCATCGCCTGCCTCGATCGCGTTGATCGTGCGGAAGCCCGCCTCGGCCCACACGGCGAAGGCGGGCACGCGCCAGGCGGGTTGCGTCTCGGCGCGACCAGTACGCAGGCTCACCTGATGGACGTGCACCTCGTGTGTCATCGTCGGGGCGCCCTCGGGTTCGTCGCGCGCGAACAGGTCGCGCACAACGGTGATCACACCGAGGTCGGGCCCCGCGTCGAACAGCGCATAGGAAACGATGGACTGATTCGGCACTTCGAAAACTTGACGCACCTCCGCCGGGGCCGCGGGGCGATAGCTCACCTGACCCAGTTCCATCACCGACGCATCGAGCCGCCGAAGCAACGCGCGCACGGTGCGCTGCTCGCCGGCCACTCCGCGCACTGGCAGCGGAATCGTCTTCTGGAACAGGCGTCGGCCGGTGGTCTCGATTTCGTCGACCGGAATCTCCGCGACCGTTTCGTCGCCGTCGCGCACGACGATGCGGCTGCCCTGCTGGCGGGCGGCGATCGGCGAAGGCATCGAGACGACCAGTTCCTGCGAGGTGAGGTCCGCCTGCGGCGCAGCGTACTGGATGGTCAGCGGCGCGTACGAACTCGCGGCGAGGTAGTCTTCGTCGGATAGGACGCTTAGACCGGGCACGGCGATTTCGTGGACGCGAACGGCGAAGTAGTCCTCCGTGGCCAAGGGTTCGTATTGCCCGACGGCCAGCTTGAAGCCGGAGAACTCCGAGCCCCGTCCCACCCGTGCATCGATGGACCACAGCAGCGAGTGCATCTGGCCGTCGCCGGGGACAAGGCGGCTGGGGAACACTTCAAGATTGCCATCGGTGCGCACCCCCAGAAACCAGACAACAACCGGCTTGCGTGACGAAATGCGCAGGCCCAGCGCCCGGCTGGCGTCATGCGGCAGCGGCTGCGTGATGTCCAGCACCGGCCGGGTAATGGCACCGCCGAAGCCGACCCAACCCGGCGTGACGTCCCACTTCCCGTCCTCGGTGCCGATGGCCAGGCCGGGATCCTCGGAACGAATCGCCAGCGCGTCCAGGCGCACGGGCGCCACGGCGAGGGAGAGTATCAGAATCAGGCCGGCAGCACGCAGACAGGAGACGACGTTCATCGGGACTCCGAAGTAACAAGATGCGCCGAAAGGGGGCTGACCCAGATTTCGGCGGACTGACCGGCGGGGATTCTCGACAGCGCCCCACGCCGGGACAAGTCGAGGAATTGCAGGAGCACGCCCCGGTCACGATTGTCCAGACCCGCAAATCGGGCCGGAGGGTAGGTGGCCAGCAGGCGATCGGCCTCTTCGCCCCCCCCGGCAAGGCTGATCGGGCCCGCCCGCCAATCGGCTTCCACCCCGCCGTAGAAGGCCAGCAGGCGACCCAGCTCGAACTCGTTCACGACGACCGAGCCATAGCCGGCCGCGGCAAGGCGCTGAGCGAAATCCCGGCCATCGGTGGCCGCGCGCAGTTCGCCGGTCCATGTCGGGACATCCCAAACCGTCGTGATCTCCGCTCGGGGGCCGAACGGACGGCCGCGGGCCTCGAACAGCAGCAGCACCCGCCCCTCTCCGGCGGCCTCCCGCGCGGCCAGCACCATGTCCTCGGTCAGCGGCATTCGCCAAACGTCCCCCCGCCATGGCAGCAGGTGGCGTCTGCGCATGTTCGGGGCCGCAGTCGAAATCACCAAGGCCAGAAGCACTCCAACCAGCACATGCCCCATCAGGTCGCGCCGGCGAAGACCGGCAAGGGTCTGGCCGAGGATCGCCGCCAAGACCCCGGTCATCGGCAGGACAAACCGTTTCGGCGCCAACCCAACGGTCAGCCACGCGGCGTAGCCCATGAAGACCGCGGCAACCAGCAATCCCAGAACCCCGCGCCGCGGCCGGGTTGCCTCGCGAAGCAGCAG
>JAHCAW010000036.1 GCA_019634695.1 Candidatus Sumerlaeia bacterium | reverse complement strand
CGCGATGGCGACGCGCAGGGCGGCGCGTTGCGAGTCCGGGAACTCGGCGAGCACCTGCTTGTAGAGCCGCTCGGATTCGGCGTAGTCGCCGGCCTGGTGCGGCGCGTCGGCCGCGGACCAGACCGTGCGGAAGCGCGCCTCGCGGGCGGCGGCGAGTTCCTCCGCCGTCGGCGCCTGCGCCTCGCGAGGAGCGCCGCGTGCCGGTTCCTCGCTCCATCCGGGAGTGACTGTTGCGCTTGTCGCCGTCAGGGCGACGAGGAATGCCCACACGCCCATGCGTCGCGTCATCGGATAGCCCCTTCCTTCGTTCTTTCACCGACCGCCGGGCCCGGGTCTCACCCCGCCCGCCGTTCAGCGCCTTGCTGTCTTGTAATCGCCTCTTTGATTGCGAGGGGGGGGGGCGCAAGAGAAATCTGTTATCCGTGCGGCGGGAAACGAATAGGCGCGAGGGACCCGGTGGACCGGATCGACTGCTTCTTCGGGCTGCGCGGGAGGCAGAGGCTGGCCGGCAGGGTTTTGAGCGATCCAAAAGGGGCTGCTCGCCCCGTAGGCGGGCGGCGGGTTAGGGTTGCCCAAGGTGCCCCGCGGCGGTTGCCTTCGGGCGCCCCGACATTACCCCACGGAGATGAAACCGACCATGCCGACCGACCTGAAGATGCCCGATCCCGTGACGACGGCCGACTATATCGCGCTCGAGGACGATCTGGGCGCGCACAATTATCATCCGCTCGATGTCGTCATTGCCCGCGGCAAGGGCATCTGGCTGTGGGATGTCGAGGGCAACCGCTACATGGACTGCCTGTCGGCCTACTCGGCGGTGAACCAGGGGCACTGCCACCCGAAGATCGTCGGCGCGCTGGTCGAGCAGGCGCAGAAGCTGACGCTGACGTCGCGCGCGTTCCGCAACGACCAGCTCGGGCTCTTCTATCGCGAGGTGTGCGCGCTGACGAACTCGCACATGGTGCTGCCGATGAACAGCGGCGCGGAGGCGGTCGAAACCGTCATCAAGGCGGTGCGCAAGTGGGGATACGAAAAGAAGGGCATTCCGGCCAACCAGGCCGAGATCATCGTGACGAGCAACAACTTCCACGGGCGCACGATCACGATCGTGGGCTTCAGTTCCGAACAGCAGTACCAGCGCGGCTTCGGCCCGTTCACGCCGGGCTTCCGCATGGTGCCGTTCGGCGACATGGCGGCGATGGAGGCGGCGTTCAACGAGAACACGGTGGCCGTGCTGATCGAGCCGATCCAGGGCGAGGGCGGCATCGTGATTCCGCCGGCGGGCTACCTGCCGCGCATCCGGCAACTGTGCGACGAGCAGCGCGTCGTGCTCGTGCTGGACGAAATCCAGACGGGCCTTGGGCGCACGGGCAAGTTCTTCGCCGAGGAGCACGAGGGCATCGTCTCCGACATTACGCTGATCGGCAAGGCGCTGTCGGGCGGCGTGTACCCGATCTCGGCAGTGCTGTCGAACAAGGAGGTGCTCGGCGTCTTCTCGCCCGGCGACCATGGTAGCACGTACGGCGGCAATCCGCTGGCGTGCGCGGTGGCGCGCGCGGCGCTCAAGGTGCTGGTGGACGAGCGGCTCGTCGAGAACGCGGCGGTGCTGGGGCCGTACTTCATGGAGCAGTTGCGGGCGATCGGCAGCCCGCACGTCAAGGAGGTGCGCGGCCGCGGCCTGATGATCGGCGTGGAGCTGCACCCCGAAGCGCGCGGCGCGCGGCGTTTCTGCGAGGCCCTGATGCGCCGCGGCATCCTGTGCAAGGAGACGCACATGTACATCATCCGCTTTGCGCCGCCGCTCGTCATCACGCGCGAGGAGGTCGACTGGGCGCTCGAGAGGATCGGCGAGGTGTTGAGGATGGAGTGAGAGGGAGTTGTTGGTGGTTAGTTGTTGGTTGTTAGTGAGGTGTGCTTGGTTGTTGTTGGCTGGTACATCGTGATCTGCAGGACAGCGGTGGGCACTTCGGCCTTCCGGCCCACATGGCCATGGGGGTGGATCGCCAAGTGCAGTCCCATGCGGCAGCGAGCCCACGGATGCCCGTCGCCATGGACAACCAAACACTAAACACCAATAACTAAAGACAAACAACTTCCGTCGCCCTACAACGCATGCGACGACTTCTTGAAGAAGTCCAGTCCGGGCTTGAAGACGACCTTGTTGTCCTGCACGAGCAGTTCGTTGTTGAGGTAGAGCTGAATCGCCTTCGAGAGCACCTTGGCCTCGAGTTCCTGGCCCTTGCGTTTGACGTCGTCGAGCGTGTCCTCGCCGTAGTTGATATGGAAGACATCCTGCAGGATGATGGGCCCTTCGTCCAGGTCCTCGGTGACGAAGTGGGCGGTGCATCCGGCGACGCGGCGGCCGGTGTCGAAGGCCTGCTTGTAGGCGTGCGGACCCGGGTGATAGGGCAGCAGGGACGGATGGATGTTGATGACCTTGCTGCGCCAGCGGCGAACGAACTCGGGCGTGAGGATCTGCATGTAGCGCGCGAGCACGATGAGGTCGGGGCGCAGCTCCTCGAGCTCGGCCAGCATGCGGGCGTCGCGTTCGGCGCGGTCGGTCTCCGCGAAGTGACGGAAGGGAATCTGACGCTCCTCGGCCATCCAGCGCAGGTCGTCGCGGTTCGACCACACGGCGGCGACCTCGCCCGTGATGGCGCCCTTGTCGAGGTCCTCCAGGATGCGCGTCAGGCAATGCGGCTCGCGCGTCACCATGACGAGGAAGCGGCGCTCCTTGCGCCTGCCCAGCAGGCGCACCTCGATGTCCATCTTCATGTCGGTGCCGACCTGGCGAAGTCCCTCGATCATCTGGTCGAGCGACATCTGGAGGTCCGACAGATCCACGAGCATGTTCATGATGAACACGCCCTGCAGGACGCGCTGCTCGATGTCCTCGATGTTGACGCTGTTCTCGGCCAGATAGGTGGAGACGCGGGCGACGACGCCCTTCTGGTCCTGTCCGACGACGGAGACGATGGCGAGAATGCGCGAGTCGGGCATGGCACGGTTCCGTGGCGTGGCGGCGTTGGCGGGTCGGCCGCAGGGGCTTCCCGCGCAAGGGAGGCATGGCATTCCGCCGGCCACCCCACGGCGTCAACGCGGATTGGCGCGGGGGGCCGGCCGTTGCCTCAGGTGACGCGGATCGTGACAATCCGGCGCGGGGCGGCTTCGAAGGCCACCACGCCGCCCGCCACCTCCAGCGGTCCGAGCTTGCTCTCGTCCATGCGCACGGCCATCGCGGCCTTCACCGGACTCCCGAAGCGCAGGGTGCCGCGCTGTGCGGCGTCCGTCCCGTTGTAGAGACGCACGACCAGTCCCTCGCCGTCCTCGGCGGCCTTCACCGCGGTGACGTACAGCGCATCGTTGTCGAGCGCGAACAGGCTCGCCTCGAGCGGCAGGCTGCCCTTGCCGCGACCGGTCATCGCGGCGCGCACAGGCACGGCGTATTCGGCCGCGCGATTCGGCAGCCCGGCTTCCTGCCACGGTCCGGTGAAGGGCAGCACGGCGTAGTCGAACGTCCGCACGCCCGGGCACTGCACGCCCTGGTCCGGCAGCTCGGTCTGCTTCTCCTCGCTGACGGCGAGCTTGATGCGGCAGGCGCGCACGAGCGAAATCGCCAGCGTGCGCGCGGCATCGTCGCGGGCCTCGTATTCGAAGAGCCCCTTCGTGAAGACCGCCAGACCATCGCGGCCATCGCCGAGCGCCACGAACGTGCGCAGCGGATGCGTCGGCTCGAAGCGCTCGACCCAGCCGGTGGAGTCCGGCACCGCGATCGGCCGGCGCACGATGTCGAAGTGGCTGTCGGCGATCGAGTGATCGGTTGCCAGGCCCGTCGGAAAGTTGACGCGCAGCCAGTGATCCTTGGCGCGATTGTCCACCGTCAGCCGAACCTGAAGCATTGGCGAACCGGCCTCGAGGCGATACTCGACGCGCACCGGCAACGGCACCAAGCGCGCGCTGCGCGATTGCCCATCGGCGTAGTCCTCCGGCACGGCGAAATCGAACTCCGCCGCGATACGACCCACCAGCGACCCGTTCTCGACAACGGAAACATGAGCCGCGACGCCGGTCGAAACACAGCGCCGATCCTGCCGCGGCGCCACGTGGCGCCAGGCGTTGCCGCACTCGCCCTGATCCGAAATCAGATTCAGCCCGTCGTAGACGCGACCGGTGCGCTTGTCCTCCAGGCGCACGGTGCCATTGCCTGCGACGCGCACGCGCACGACGTTGTTCTCCATCGTGTCGGGGCCGGTCACCAGGCCGCCCGGCGCGCGCAGCTCGTCCGTCTCGGGGTGGATTGCGTAGGCGCGCCAGCCCAGCGCGGGCAGGCGCCGCAGCCGCGCATGGAACTGCACGCGGTGCGAGTTCAGGATCGTCGGCACGTCCCAGATGCTGTCGACGAACGAGCTGGACTTCTCGTCGGAGATCGCTTGCCGCGGCACGTCCGGGTCCGCGGGTGCCTCCAGGCGTGCGGCGCGGGCGCGATGCTTCGCCGGGATTTCCAGATCCACCCGTGCGACGACATCGCGCTCGAAGGGCAACGGGTTGAAGACGACGAGCTGCATCGCCTCCTTGCCCTGTCCCTCGGGCGAGAGATTGCGGGCGATGTCGCCCATCGCGTCCTCGACGACGATGTCGGCGCAGTCGCGGCACTTGCGATAGCGGTACTCGATGTCGAGGCATGCCTCGTCGGGAGCGCATCCGCCGTTGGCGTCGTGCGTGTGGTTTGAGAGCAGGAAGTCCCAGGCACGCTCGAGGTAAATGTCGGCGGTGCGATCCTCGATGACGCCGAACGCGCGTGCGAGGGCGGCGAGCGGCTCGGCCTGCTGAACCAATGCGGACGACGCGTCGAAGTCCATCAGCTTGAGATACGTGCGGGCGCTGATCGAAGCCGGCAGCAGATACGTCCACATGCCACGCACGAGATGGGCGCGTCGCTCGCCGTGCAGCACCGGCAACGCGTCGCGGTCGAGGTGCTTCTCGAGCTCGTTCCAGTACTCCTCGAGGTTCGTGTGGTGGATGGTGTACGTGTCGGCGAAGAGCTGCTTCGCATCGGCCAGGACGCGCGACTCGAGCGGATGCGCCACGGAGATGTCGTGGCCGTGCATGGCCAGGAAAACCTCTGTCGTGAAGTGCGGTCCCTCGGTGGCGATCATCTGCTGGATCGCCTCCTTCAGGCCGCCGGCATCGTAGTCGACGGAGGGGCTCTTGAGGTCGAAGGCCAGATCCTCGCCGGCCAGGCCGTCGGCAAAGCGGAACGGTGCCTCGTCGAATTCGCCCCAGACGTAGTCCTTCGAGAACGTGCGCCCGCGCGTGACGGCACGGTGCACCTGATAGTACCAGTTATAGCGCGCGTAGACGGCGAAGCGGCTGGCAACGACCTCGCTGCCGTCCGGGGCACACCAACGAAATTCGGCGTCGCTTTCGTGATGCGAGATGCCGCGATAGAACATCGCGCGCGTCAGGCCGAAGTTATTCAGAATCTGCGGCAACTGGCCGGTCTGGCCCCACGACGCCGGCGTGTAGGCCACCGTGGCGGCCGGCGCGCCATAGCGCTCCATCATCCGCCGCCCACGCAGAAAGTTGCGCGCCAGCGCCTCGTGCGAGATACTCATCGTCTCGGGCAATGTGTACCACGGCCCGATGACCAGTCGCCCGGTGCGGATGAAGCGCTCGACCTGCTCGCGGCGCTCGGGGCGCAGCTCCAGATAGTCGTCGAGCATGATCGAGTGTCCGTCGAGCGTGAACGAGTGGTAGGCCGGGTCGCGCTCGAGGATGTCGAGCGTGACGTCCATCATGGTGAGCAGGCGGCGGCGCGTCTTCTCGAAGGTGCGACGGAACTCGCGGTCCCAGTGCGTGTTGGAGACGACGTGAATCTGGCGGATGTGACGGGCGTCGGGTTTCATGGGCCTCCCTTTCCCCGGGGGGACGCAACCGCTTGCAGCCCGCGCCGCCACGGGTCAAAAGGAAACTCCGGCAACCGTGCCCCCGTCAGACCGGGCCGGTCACCCGCATCTCGAGCACCATCACGTCGTCCTCGAGTCGAATCGTGTTCGAAAACGCCAGCAGCTCCTGGTCGAGCCGCTCGAAGGGAATCGGGACGCCGGGGGCGCCGAAGCCACTCAGCAGGCGCGCCAGCCCATCCTCGCCCAGTTCGGTGCTGGTTGAGTCCATCACCTCGATCGCGCCGTCGGTGTAGACAACGAGGGCATCACCTTCTGCCAAGCGATGGATCGAGACTTCCCGGGGGGCGTCGGGCAGCAGCCCGAGGGGCAGCGCGGAGGCGTCGATCTTCTCAACGGCACCGTCAGCCCGGAACACGAGAGGGCTGCAATGGCCACCGCCGACGACAGCCAACTCGCCCGCGCGCTCGTCGAAGAGCAGAAGGACGCCGGTAGCGTAGGAATCGTCGCCGTGGAGAAGCGAGTGTAGCCCGTCATTGAGCGCGCACATGAAGGCGACCGGGTTATCCAGCAGGGACTGGTGCTCGTGCCAGAGTGACCGCAGATACATGGTGTGCAGTGCGGCCGGCAAGCCATGGCCCATCACGTCGGCCATGAAGATCGCGAAGCGCCCGTCATCGAGTTGTTTCAGCGCGTAGAAGTCGCCGCCGATCATCTCGTGGGGCTGGTAGTGGACGCGAAAGCGCACGCGCTGGCCAACGGGCAACTCGCGCGGCAACGCCTGACGTTGAATGTGGCGGGCGCGCTCGAGGTCCGTGATCGAGTCGGTGATGTCGCGGAAGGACTCGACGGCGGCGACAACATCGCCCTGCTCGTTGCGCAGCGGGGAGATCGAAACCTCGAAGGGAACGCGATGGCCCTGCTTGTGTTGGGCGTAGGCGATGACCGGCGTGCGGGTCGGCTTGCCGGTGATGATCGAACGATACAGCGGGCAGTGCTCCTCGCCGCAGAGTTGGTGGCCGTCCTTGTCGGCATGGCACAGCAGGTTGTCCCAGCAGGCCTTGCCGGCGACATCCTCGCGCGTCCATCCGGTCAGGCGCTCGGCGGACTTGCTCCAGTAGAGAATGCGGCGCTCCCGATCGACGACGTAGACCCCTTCGCCCATCGTGTCGAGCACGTCCTGGAGGGTGAAGTTGCGGGGCTGGACGGCAGGAGTGGACATGCGGAAACTCCAAGCTGACAGAACCTGAGACCGGATTCTCGTCGAAAGTGGGCCCCCCGGTCAAGGGGACGCGAAGCTGCCTGAGGCCGCTCGGTGCCTGCCGAGATGCGGCTCGACGCGCCCAAGGGCGCAACTCAGCAGAATGCACCGGTGAAGGGCGACGCTTGAGGTCCGCACCTGCAAGCCGCTCCAGGGAGTCGAGTGCGCCCCTGCGTCTGTGCGCTTTGTGCTCTCTGTGGCGATTTCCGTGTCTTCAACAGGCAGCCCCTCCGGGGAGAGTGCGCTCCAGTTGGCCACGGAGTGCACAAGGAGCACAGAGGGGGAGTCTCAACAGGCGGCGGCACGTTCGAGGCGCAACCCAGCAGAATGCCGCGGTGAAGGGCTGCACTTGAGTTCGGCACCAGACAAGCAGCTTGCACGGAGTTGAGGTGCGTCCGGTCCCGGAACGCGAAAGTTCTTGCCGTTGTTCGGGCCGCGTGGCGAGGACTCGGGGCGTTGCGGCCCGTGCTCCCGATCCCCTGTCCCTGTCGTCGCCGCCGTGGAATATCGTTCGCAGCCCCTCAGCCGCTCGCCTCACTTTGCCCGCCGCGCCTGCGTCAGCGGAATCGCGGTGGCACTGGTGTTGGCGGCCCTGCTGGCCCGCACCGGTTGGCTGACCGTTGTGCGCGGGCAGGAATACGCCCGCGCAGCCGAGGCCAACCTCCAGTCGCTGCGCCGCCTCGAAGCCTCTCGCGGCAGCATTTACGACCGCGCCGGTCGCCCCGTCGCCCTCGACCGCGCCGCCTACTCCGTCACCTACTCGCGCCATCGTCGGTCGGCCGCCGAGGTCCGGGAAACCTTGGGACGGCTGAGTGCTCTCCTGGACGCCGACCTGCTCGCGCGCGAGGGCGAAATCCTCGAAACCCGCCCCTCCTGGACCCGGCACTCGCTCGCCCGTCGCCTGACGCAAAGTCAGGTCGTCGCGATTTTGGAACGTCCCGAGGACTTCCGCGGCGTGCGCGTCCACGAGGACGCTCGCCGCGAGTATCCCTTCGGCCCGCCGTTGGCGCCCGTTGTTGGGTACATGAGCCGCATCGTGGCCGAGGACGGCGACCGCTTTCCGCGACCGACCTACCTGCCCGACGACATGGTGGGCCGCGCCGGCATCGAGCGCCAATACGAGGCGGAACTGGTCGGCAAGCCCGGTCGGGAGCGCCACAAGCGCGACGCCCGCGGCGGCTTGCTTGAGGAGCCCATCATCGAGCAGCCGGCCCGCCCGGGCGACGACCTCGTGCTGGCACTCGACGCGGCCCTTCAGATGCGCGCGGCCGAACTGCTGGCCGGCCACCACGGCGCCGCCGTGCTGATGGACGCGAACACCGGCGACGTGCTCGTGCTCGCAACGGCGCCCTCGTTCGATCCCGACGCCCCGTGGCGCGCCGAACTGGCCGGCGAGCCAGTCTCGTTCCTCAATCGGGCCTACCGCGGAGGCTATCCGCCGGGCTCGACCTTCAAGCTCATGACCGCCGCGGCCGCAGTCCGCCAAGGCTGGCAGGCCGACCACGAAGTCGTCTGCACCGGGCGCAGCACCTGGCCGGGCTGGCAGCAGCCCTTCTGGTGCGACGCCCGCTCGGGCCACGGACGAGTGGATCTGGTGCGTGCCATCCAGGTCTCCTGCAATGCGACCTTCTACGCCATGGGTCAGGAGATCGGAGCGGAGGCGCTGGTGGCCGAGGCCCGGCGGTATGGCTTTGCGCGCACCACTGGGTTGGACCTGCCGGGTGAGATCGGCGGCACGATCCGGGAACCTGCGGCGGTACGCGGCGGTGAGATCATGAATCTGGCGATCGGCCAGGGGGCCTTCGTGGCCACGCCCTTGCAGGTCGCGGTGGCCTACGCGGCGCTGGCGAACGGGGGCCGGGTGCTGGAGCCGCGCCTGCTTGTGGAGACGCGCGCGGGCGACGGCAGCGCCACGCGCCGGGCGCCGGTGCGCGAGCGCGAGTCGATCCACCTGCCGGCGGGTGCGCGCGAGACGTTGATCGAGGGGCTGTGGCGCGCGGTGAACGAACCGGGCGGCACGGCGCTTCGGGCGCGCTTCCCCCGCCACTGGCAGGTGTGCGGCAAGACCGGCACGGCGGAGAACTCGAAGGGGACCAACGACGCGTGGTTCGCCTGCTTCTATCCACGCGAGGCGCCGGAGTTCGTCGTGGTGGTCGTCATTGAGGACACCGGCGCGCATGGCGGCGATGCGGCGGCGCCGCTGGCGCGGGAGCTGATCGCGGCCCAGCGGGGCGAGTCGGCCGGAGTGGCCGTGGCGGCCGGGCGGTGAAACCGGGTGCTGCTTGACCCCCCGGGGCGTCGGGGGGTCGAGTCGCGCGCGTCGGCGCCGGGCGCCCCGCGCCCCGCCCCACCTCACTCCCCCAGGAGTTCTCCCCCTCATGGCATCCTCCTCCTTCGACGTCGTGGTGATCGGAGGCGGCCCGGGCGGCTACGTCGCCGCGATCCGCGCCTCGCAGCTCGGCTTCAAGACCGCCGTGATCGACCGCGACCGCCTCGGCGGCATCTGCCTGAACTGGGGCTGCATCCCCACCAAGGCACTGCTCAAGAACGCCGAACTCTACGACCACCTCAAGAACGGCGCCGAGTGGGGCATCGAGTGCGACAACATCCGCTTTGACTTCAAGAAGATCGTCGAGCGCAGCCGGCGGGTGGCCGACAAGATGGCCTCCGGTGTCGATTTCCTGATGAAGAAGAACAAGGTGACGCCGATCTACGGCGTGGCCAAGATCATCGCCCCGGGCAAGGTGCGCGTCGAGACCGCCGACGGCCGGCGCGACATCGAGGGCAAGCACATCATCATCGCCACCGGCGCCCGCCCGCGCGCGATCCCCGGCGTCGAGTTCGACCACGAGTTCATCATCAGCAGCAAGGAAGCGATGTTCCTGGGCCAGTGCCCGAAGTCGATGGTCGTCATCGGCGCCGGCGCCATCGGCATCGAGTTCGCCTACTTCTACTCGGTGCTGGGCACGAAGGTGACGGTGCTCGAGGCGCAGGACTCCATCCTGCCGATCGAGGACCGCGAGATTTCGGCCGTCGTTCACAAGTCGCTCAAGCACCGCGGCGTGGACATCCGCACCGAGGCCTTCGTCGACGGCGTCCAGAAGGTCGGCGGCGGCGTCGAGGTGACCTTCCGCAAGGGCAAGGACGGCAAGCCCGAGACCGTGAAGGCGGACAAGTGCCTGATGGCCATCGGCGTGCAGGGCAACATTGCCAACATCGGCCTTGAGCAGGTCGGCATCGCGGTCGAGCGCAACCACATCAAGGTGGACCGCTTCTGCCGCACGAACGTCGAGGGCTTCTACGCAATCGGCGATGTGATCGGGCCGCCGTGGTTGGCGCACGTCGCCTCGGCCGAAGCGGTCGTGTGCGTCGAGGCGCTGGCCGGTCACGACCCGCACCCGATCAACTACGACAACATTCCGGGCTGCACGTACTGCCAGCCGCAGGTCGCCAGCGTGGGACTCACCGAGGAGAAGTGCAAGGCGCAGGGCCTGGAGTACAAGGTCGGCAAGTTCCCCTTCCGAGCCTCGGGCAAGGCGGTCGCCTCGGGCGAAGCCGAGGGCATGGTGAAGATCCTGTTCGGCGCGCGCTACGGCGAGATTCTGGGCGCGCACATCGTCGGCGCGGAAGCCACCGAGATGATCGCCGAGCTGGGGCTGGCCAAGGCCTTGGAGGCCACGCTGGACGACATCCACGGAACGATCCACGCCCACCCGACCATGTCGGAGGCGATGATGGAAGCGGCGGCCGCGGCGGCCGGCGTTGCCATCCACATCTGACGCAAGGGAACCCGGGGACGACAGCGCCTGTCCGACAAGAGGGCGCGGTGGGGCGCCCCGGGTGTTTTCCCGTTGTTCCGCGTCGGACCGACACGCAGGTTGGCCGCGCTTGACATCGGGACCGTGACATCCGGCCGTGAATCCCTTGACGGGGGCGCACTGCCGGGACTGGGATGGAGCGGGTTGGATTCGCGGGCCGCTTTGGGCCTCTGGAGCGACGAATCGTGAGGTGGAACAAGATACTCGGCACTTCCCTGCTGGCGGCGTTGACCATCACGTCGGTCGCCGTGGCCGATTCGTTGGTGACCCTTTCGGGCAAACGCGTCGAAGGCGACATTGTCGCCGAGACCGCCGACACCGTCACCATTCGAACCAAGGACTACGGCGACCTGCGGTTCCGTCGTCTGGACATCAAGGAGATTCGCCGCTCGTCGGGTCCGGGTAGTGGCTCGCCGTTCGGCACCACAACGGGTGGCAACCCGTTCGGCAGCACCGGCGGGAATCCTTTCGGTGCGCCTCCCTCCACCAACGGCTCCGTCTCGGTGGCGATTCCCACGCCCGCACCCACACCCGAGCCCATGGCGCAACGCCCGGTCGTCGCGCGCCCGAACGTCCCCTTCGCCTGGGACGCGGTGCTCTATTCGATTCCCGCCGAGCGGCTCGTCTCCGTCTCGATCCAGCCCGATGCCCCGATGCAGCAGGTCTCCGAAGAGACGTCGCTGCGTTCCGGCGCCGAGCTGACGACGGCCGACAGCGGTGCGCGGATTGTGCTCAAGAACGGCCGCGACGTCGTGCGCGTGTCGCCGCACTCCTCGATTCGGTTGGTCGAGTCCGTGCCGACGCAGTCGGTCATTGAACTGCGGCGCGGCAGCGTCTGGGTCGAGGTCGCCGAATCGTCCGGCAATGGCGTCGTGTTGCTGACCACCAACGCGGAACTGCGAAGCCGGGGCGGCGTGTTCCGCGTGGCCGACGCGCTGGATCGCGGCTATCACGTCGCCGTCGTCGAGGGCAGCCTGCCGGTCACGTCGCGCGTGGCACAGGCGCGCACGATCATCGAGGCGGGCCAGATGCTGGTCGTGCGTCCCGACGGTGCGATCACCGAGCCGCTGGCGCTGACGCGTCAGGTGCGTCGCGAGGACGTCGAGTGGGATTCGCTCGAGGCCGACTGGTGGTTCCGCATGGACCGCACCGCGATGCCCGGCGAAGTCGATCCGCTCTCCAATCTGGTTTCGATCAACGACCTGCAGGGCTACCTGCGCACGATCGCCGAAGGCTTCCTGCGATTCGCGGAAGACACCGGCCATGTGCCCAGCACCGAGGAGGCCTTCTCGGTGCTGCGCCAGAACACCGGCCAGTGGAACGGATGGAAGGGCCCGTACATCAAGGGCCTGCTGCCACCGCTCGACAGTTGGGGACGCCCGATGCGCTACCTGACCCGCCGTACCGGCCAGGCAGACAACATCGTCGGGATCGTCTACAGCACCGGCGAGGACAACATCGACAATCAGGGCGACCCGTCGGCCGACGTCACCGAGATGGTCCTCTACTACCAGATCGAGAGCCTGCGGCCGACCGTGACGGGCCGGTACTGACGGCCCGCTTCCGTCGCCACGACCGACACGCCGCGAGGTTGTTCAAGGAGCACGGCTGGTGTCGCTCGCAAGTCTCTTCGACGAATTGCTGCCCTCGACCGGCCCGGTGGACCCGACCACTTGGGCCGAGCGCCACGGCGGCGCCCTCGTCGCCCTTGCCGTCGGCATCGCCTCCTACGCATGGCTGGTCGTCACAGTGTACCAACCGGTGCGTCCGATCGCCAATGACCCGGTCACGCGCATCGTCTTCCGTCCGGTCCCTCCTCCGCCCGAGATCGTCGAGCCGGCCCCGCAGGAAGTCGTCGAACCCATCGTCCCCGAACTCTCCGAGGTTGCCGCCACGAGCGCCAATCCGTCCGAGAACGCGCCGCTGGCCGAGGCTTTGCGCGCGCCCGAGACGGTGCTCGCAGCCGTGCGTTCGAGATCCTCGACACTGGCCGCATGGCGCCCCGAAACCGAAGGCGACCGACAACTCGTCGAGGCCCTGCGCGAACAGGTCACGCGCTACGGCGAACGCCTCGACGCCAGCCAGACCGACCTGAAGGCCGACATCAACCGCCTGGCCATCGAGTCGGCCGGCCGCGAGTTCCTCCTCAACACCGACGGCGGCAAGGCCGGCGTCATCCGCACGTTCGACTTCAAGGGCTATCCCCCCGAGGCCATCAAGCCCGTCCTCACGCGCTACGGCATCCGCGTCGAGTACAAGCACGTCAACCCCGACAAGAACGCGCGCCAGTTCCTCAACTCCGCCACCTTCGAGGACGGCACCTTCACGAACGTCCAGCGCGAGGGTTACTACGAGGTGCTCGTCTTCTCGCCCAAGGCGGTGGCCCTGATGGCCACCAAGGAGATGACCGCGCTGTACGCCCGCGGCTACGAACCCCGCGATGCACGCGTCCGCAAGATCGTCTTCGGCATCGTCCAAGGCCGCGAGGACGAGTTCGACCTCGACGTCATCGACATGGAGATCGAGCGCCTGCGATAGGCCGCGAGCGGCGACAGAAGGGCTGGAGAACCTCGAAGAGGTTCCGTCCACTAACCCGGGGTTGCCGAGGAACGAGGCCACCCTGGGAAAAAGGCAATATCCATTACAATCCCGAAGGGGTTGCGCCAGCGACTGGTACAGCCCGCCACCCGGGACAGCTCGTCCGTGGACAGTCGCAAAATCCCCGAAATCGTGTCAGTTCTTCACTTCCTGCAGGACCCCCGCGTCGTTTGCGGATTCCTCGGCCGCGTTGTCGGCGCGGGTCGGCAGAGCGGACGACTTGCCGCGTTGCTTCTTGCCGTCCTTCTTCTCCTTCTTTGCCGGTCCGGGAGCCAGCGTCGCCTGGGCGAGCGACATCGGCGCGTCCGACTTCGTCTTCACCAGCGACACGTCCCACTTCTCCTGAAGCTGAAGCTGCTCCTCGAGTTCGAGCAGTTCCACCTGGCAGCGGAACGGTGTCTCCCCCGCCTTGGGACGCACGCGGCGATAGCGCCCGTCGCTGCCCAGCAAGCGGGTCTTCACGTTGTCCTTGGCGCACGCGGCGTAGATCTCGTCGATGACGCGACGACGGGCCGCTGTATCCAGCACCGGGTACATCACCTCGATCCGCCGGTCCATGTTGCGGTCCATCCAATCCGCCGACGACAGGAAGACCTTTGCGTCGGGGTCTTCGCCGAAGATGAAGATGCGGCTGTGTTCGAGGAAGCGGTCGACGATCGACCAGACGCGGATGTTCTCGCTGATGCCCTTGATGCCCGGGCGCAGGCAGCAGACGCCGCGGATGCAGAGCTCGATCTGGACGCCGGCGCAACTGGCGCGGTAGAGTTCGACGATGATCTCGGGATCGACGAGCGAGTTCATCTTGGCGCGGATGCGGGCGGGCTGCCCCTTCTCGGCCTTCTCGCGCTCGTCGTTGATGAGGGCCACCGTGCGGTCGCGCAGGTCGTCGGGAGCCACGATCATGCGCTCCCACTTGGGCGAGCGCGCGTAGCCCGTGAGCAGGTTGAACAACTCGGACGCGTCGTCGGCGAAGCCCTTGTCGCAGGTGAACAGCCCGATGTCGGTGTAGATGCGCGCGGTCGTCGGGTTGTAGTTGCCCGTGCTCAGGTGCACGTAGCGTCGAATGCCGTGCTGCTCCTGCCGGACGACGAGCGCGACCTTGCTGTGCGTCTTGAGGCCGACGAGCCCGTAGACGACATGCACGCCGGCCTCTTCGAGCTGCCGCGCCCAGACGATATTGTTCTCCTCGTCGAAGCGTGCCTTGAGCTCGACGAGCGCCGTCACCTGCTTGCCGTTCTCGGCCGCCTCGATGAGCGAGCGCAGGATCGGCGAGTCGCCGCTCGTGCGGTACAGCGTCTGCTTGATGGCCAGCACACCGGGATCGACGGCCGCGGCACTGATGAACTCCACCACCGGCGCGAAGGACTCGTAGGGATGGTGCAGCAGCACGTCGCCCTTGCGAATCTTGCCGAAGACGCTGCCCGCGCCCTTGAGCGGCCGGCGCACCGCCGGCGCGAAGGGCTCTTCCTTCAGGTGGTCCAGGCCTTCCATCTTCCAGATGGCCGACAGCTCGTTGAGCGCCAGCGGCCCCTTGACGCGATAGACCTGCTCGGTGGTGAGGAACAGGTTGGTCATCAGGAAAGTCGTCAGGATGTCGGAGGCGCGGTCGTCGATCGTCAGGCGCACGGCCGAGCCGCGCTCGCGCTCGCGAATTTCCGTCTCGATGTACTTGAGCAGATCGTCGGCTTCGAGTTCGCGGTACTCGATGTCCGCGTCGCGCGTGATGCGGAACGGGGCCGCCTCGATCACCTTCATGCCGGGGAACAGGCTGTCCAGATGGGCGAGGATGAAGTCCTCGAGCAGAACGAAGCGCGCGCGGTCGCGACCGGGCGGCACCTCGACAAGCCGCGGCAGCACCGACGGCACCTGCACGATGGCGACCAGCGGCTCGCCGCCGCGCGACTTGCGCTTTCCTTCCAGCCGCACGATGATGTTGAGCGACAATCCCTTGAGCCGCGGGAACGGGTGCCCGGAGTCCACCGCCAGCGGCGTCAGCACCGGATAGATCTCGCGCTCGAAGCGCTCGCGCAGTTCCTTGCGCGCGCGGCTCGACAGCGTCGCCGGATTCTGGACGACGATCTTGTGCGCCTCCAGCGCCGGAACGATCTCCTCCCGGTAGCACTTGTACATCAGGTCGAACTGGCGATGGCACTCCTCGTGGAGTTGCCGGTACTGCATCGCCGGGGTCAGGCCGGCCAGACTGCGCCGGCGCACCTCCGAGCGCATCTGCTCCTGCACGCCCGAGATGCGGATCATGAAGAACTCGTCGAGGTTCGTCGCGACGATGCCCAGAAACTTGAGCCGCTCGAGAAGGGGCGTGGTGGCGTCGAGCGCCTCCTCCATCACCCGCATGTTGAACGCGAGCCAGGAGAGCTCGCGGTCGATGAAGTGTTTCGCGTCCCGGAATCCCATGGGGACATGCCTCGGGTTCGTGGTGTGACGAGGGAGAACGGAGCGGGCAGCGAGTGCCCCGCCGAGCGTTCGTCCACTGCCGGTGGACGAGAAGGTGAGCTCGGCGGCGGGTGGGAAAGCGGGAGAGAGCCCGGCCGTCGACGGCTCGGCCGCGTCCGGCCGGTCACGTCGCGCTTGTGCCCGGTTGCATCCGGTCCCAGTCAGGGGGCACTGTCCCGGGAGCAACCGTTCGCCCAGCGTGACCCAGCCCGGCCCACCCGCGCAAGGGAATCCGCGGGAAGCGGAAGCTGGGGATATCCGCCCAGCCGAGGAGAGTCCTGACATGACGGGAGTTGAGAGCACAGGTCGCTGGGCGCGCAACCGCCGCCACTGGGAAGTCACGCTCGACGCCCAGAACCTGACCCGCGACGGCCAGCCCGCCGCGCTCGATCGCCAGATTTCCCTGTTCGAGACCGCCGACGTCGTCTGGGCCATGGACCAACTCGAGCCACTGGCCGGCGCCCGCGTGCTCGACATCGGCGGCGGGCTCGCCCTGGCCGCCGTCCTGTTCTGCCGCCGGGGCGCGCGGGTCACCATCGCCGACATCAGCCTGCCCCGCCTCCAGCGCGCCCGCGCCAACCTCGAGCGCCTCGGCCTGGCAGACCGCGTCGATCTGGTGGTCGCCTCCGCCGAGCATCTGCCCTTCGCCGACGCCTCGCTGGATCGCCTCTTCTCCAAGAGCGTGCTGATCCACACGCGCCTGGGCGAGTCGGCCGCCGAGTGCGCCCGGGTCCTGCGCCCCGAGGGCCGGGCCGCCTTCATCGAGCCCATGCGCCGCAATCCGTTCGTGAACCTCTATCGCCGGCTCGCCGCACCGGCCATCTGGCGCGAAATCACCACCTACTTCGGCCCGGGCGAGTTCCGCACCCTTGCCCATCCGTTCCGCGCCGCCACCCGCCAGCCACCGCGCCGGCGGCTGGGCTTCCGGGCGTTCCATTTCCTCGGATTCTTCGCGGGAGTGTTTCAGTTCCTCGTACCGCTGCCCGCGGCATTCCGGATTGCCGAGGGCGTGCTGCTGCGACTGGACCGCATCTTGTTTGCTCTCCTGCCCGGGCTGCGTCGTCGGGCATGGTTCGGCGTGCTCGCGGTCGGCCCGGCGGGCGGTGGCAAGAGCGTTGCGGATTGCCCCGGAGGGCGGCGGCGCTGAGCCTGCCGCCAGCAGTCGGGAACTCCTTCGGAGAGCGGTCAGGCGATGGTCGGAATCCAGTTCATCCTCGACTTGGGTGTCGTGGCGCTGATCGCCGGCGTGGCGGGCATGCTGGCCCGCGCGCTGAAGCTCTCCGCCATCGTGGGCTATCTGGTGGCCGGGATCCTGATGGGCCCCTCGATCGCGGGCATCGAACTGGTCCAGAGCCCCGAACGCGTCCAGATGCTAGCCGACCTTGGGCTGATCTTCCTGATCTTCGGCATCGGCCTGGGCTTCAGCCTGCGCCGCATGCGCCGGATGGGAACATCGCTGTTGCTGACGACCGGGCTGGGCGCGCTGCTGGTGCTGCTGGCCAGCCGCACAATTAGTTCGCTCGTCGGCCTGAGCGACCAGCAAGGCCTGTTCGTTGCCGGCGCCCTGATGGTCTCCAGCTCGGCGATCATCGCCAAGGTGCTCGAGGAATCGAAGGAGAACCACACGCGCTGGGGCCAGCTCGCGCTCGGCGTGACGCTGCTCGAGGACATCGTCGCCATCACGATGCTCACGCTGCTCTCGTCCATGGTGACGATCGGCACGCGCAACGAGGAGTCCATCTGGTACGTCATCTCGTCGTTCACGGGCTTCGTGATCCTGCTGACGGTTCTGATCCTGTTGCTGGTGCCGGCGCTGTTGCGCTGGCTGGACCAGCGCGTGGGCAGCGAACTGCGGATCCTCATCGTCGCCGGCATGCTGCTGCTGCTCGGTTGGGGTGCGCAGCGCATGGGCTACTCGATGGCCCTGTCGGCCTTCGTGCTCGGGGCCGTCATCGGCAGCACGCCGCAACGCTCCGAGGTGGAGCGGCTCTTCGAAGGCATGCGCCATCTGTTCGGCGCCGTCTTCTTCGTGGCGATGGGAATGATGTTCGATGCCCGCACAATCGGGCAGTTCTGGCCGGGACTGCTGGCGCTGACGGCGGCGGCGCTGCTGCTGCGTGGTCCCGCACTCGGCGTCGGGCTGGTGCTGACCGGTTCTCCTATCCGCGACGCCGTCAAGTCGGCCATGGCGCTGACGCCGCTCGGCGAGTTCTCCTTCGTCATCGCCTTCCTTGGCGTTCGCTCCGGCATCATGCCCGAGTCGTTCTACCCCGCGGCCGTCGGCGCCTCGTTGCTCACCTGCCTCATCTTCCCGGGCATCGTCCGTCACGCCGAGCCCCTCGCCACTGGCTTCGAGCGCCGCCTGCCCGGCCCACTCGAACGTGGCCTTGCGACCTGGCAGGCGTGGCTCGAACGCCTGCAGAACGCCCGCGCCCGCAGCTTCGCCTGGAAGCTCATCGCTCCGCGCATCCGCCAGACCATGCTGCAACTGCTCACCATTGGCGGCGGCATCGCCGTCCTGGCTCCCGCCTCGCAGTGGCTCGAGCGTCAGATCGGCCCCGACCTGCTCGTCACCAACGGCACGACCCTGCTGCTCCTGCTCGCCGGCGGCATCCTGCTGCTGCCGCCCCTCGTCGCCGTCTGGCGCAACATCGGAGCCCTCTCGATGATCGTCGCCGAGGCCACCACGCAGGGCAAGCGCACCGCCATGAAGACCCGCCCCCTCATCCGGCGCCTGTTCACGGCCGGCGCGTTGGGCTTCGTTATCCTGTGGCTCTCCGTGTTGCTGCCCACCGACGTCGTTCCGCTCTCCGTCTTCGTCGCGCTCCTCGCCATCCTCGTGCTCGTCACCGTCCTGCAGTGGAAGAATCTCATCTTCTGGCAGTCGCGCATCGAGAACATCCTGCACGACGAGTTGAAGGGCGTCTCGACCGACGCGATCGCCAAGCGCTCGTGGATGCTCGAGGACTTCACGAAGGGAGACGCGTGGCAACTCTCGCTCGAGGAGTTCGTCCTGCCCACCGATTCGTTGCACGCCGGGCGCCGGATTCTCGATCTTGCCCTGCGCACGCGCTTCTCCTGCTCGATCGTCGGCATCGACCGCCAAGGCTTCGCCATCAACAGCCCGACACCCGCCGATCGGCTCTACCCCGGCGACACCCTCCTGCTGCTCGGCACACGCGACGCCCTCAAGCAGGCCACCGCCTTCCTGGCGCAACGCTCGTCCGCGCCTGACTGGCTCGACCTGTTCGACGAGTTGGCCACCGAGTCGATCCTCGTTCCCGAGGCGTGCCCCTGCGTCGACAAGCCGCTGAGCGAACTGAACCTGGTCACGCGATTCGGCGTCATGATCGCCGGCATTCGGCGCGATGGCACCGAGATCTCCACGCCCGGCGCGAAGGACGTGCTCAGCGAAGGCGACCGCCTGCTGGTCGTCGGAACGCACAAGGCCATCCGGACGTTCGCCGAGTCGCTTGCCCCGCCGCCCGCCCCGGACTCCGAACCGATCGAGCCGGTTGCCTGAGCAACTGCCACTACGCGCTTTCCGCGGCCAGCGCCCGGATTTCCACCAGCGCGCGATCAACCTCGTCCCGCGTGTTGTACGGCGCCAACCCGATGCGCAGCAGGCCGCCGGACTCGCGCAGACCCAGTACTTCCACCAGACGCACCGCGTAGAAGCTGCCCGCCCATGTGAAGATGCCGCGCTCGGCCAGTCGCTGGCACAGCGCGTCGGGATGCCACGAACCGAGCCGGAACGAAATCGTCGACGTGCAGGGATGACCGGCCGGCGGGCCATACAGGCGCAGGCCCGGAATGCGCGCCAACTGCTCGCGGAAGTGCTGCGCCAGCGGTTGCTCGTGCTCCTCCATGGCCAACACGCCGCGCGCGATGGCCCGACGGCGCTCGTTGCCCGCTTCCGGCCCGGCCACCGAACCCGCATGATGGCGGCCCACGTCGGCCAGAAACTCGACTGCCTCGGCCGCGCCCGCGATGCCCTCGTGGTTCAGTGTCCCCGTCTCGAACATGTCCGGGGCGTAGTCCTTCTGCGGCACCACCTTGAGCGTGCGCAGCGCCTCCAGCCGCTCGCGCCGCGCGTACAGCACGCCCACGTGCGGGCCGAAGAACTTGTACGCCGAGCAGAACATGAAGTCCACGCCGAGGTCCTGCACGTCGATGACGCGATGCAACGCATAGTGGACCGCATCGGCGACGGTCAGCGCACCGACGCTGCGCGCCAGCCGCACGATCGCCTTCGCGTCCGAGATTGTGCCCACCGCGTTCGACGCCGCGTTGAACGCGACCACCTTCGTCCGCTTGGTCAGCTTGCCCGCCAGGTCGTCGAGGTCCAGCGTGCAGGTCTGCGGATTCACGCGCACGCTCTGGACGACGATGCCGCGGTCGGCGAGCACCGTCCAAGGGCTGCGGTTCGCCTCGTGGTCGATGTCGGTGACGAGAATCTCGTCGCCGCGCTGAAGGTCGCGCGCGATGGCCTGTGCCAGCTTGAAGCAGATCGTCGTCGAGTTGTGGCAGAAGGCCACCTCGTCGGCGGCGCAGTTGAAGTAGTCCGCGAAGACGGCCCGCGCGTTTGCCAGCATCGCATCGTTGGCGACGCTGGTGGCGAACGGCCCGCCGGTGTTCGCGTTCTCGTGCACGAGGTAGCGCACCATCCGGTCGATCACGCGCTGCGGCATCTGCGTGCCACCGGGCCCGTCGAAGAAGATCGCGGGTCGGCCGGCGACGGTCAGGTCCAGCGCCGGAAACTGGGTCCGCACCGCAGCGACATTCAGACTCATGGCAGAATCACCTCGCGACATGGATGTCAGGCATGGAATCGCATGCCACCCACCCGCCGCGTGGCAAGGCCGTTGATGCACCATGGCGAAGCGAATTCATCCGCGGCGTGCGAGCACATCGCTCGCGTGGGCCAGCAGTCGCCGGGCAGCGGCATCCACCGTGAAACGCCGGGCCCGCGCAAGGCCCGCGCGGCGCCGCGCGTCGTCGGGTGCCTCCAGCGCCGACGCCAACGCCTGCGCCCATGCCGCGGGATCGGAGGGCGCCACCAGGTGCGCCGCCCGCCCGCCCGCCGTCAGCCAACGCAGCACCCCGATGTCGGAGGCCACGACCGGACGTCCGCACGCCATCGCCTCGACCACCGGGATGCCGAAACCCTCGGCCCGCGACGGAAAGGCGACGGCATCCGCCGCGCGCGTCCACGCGGCGACATCCGCCGGGCCGCGCGGCGCGACGGCCCGCACTCGCAGGCCCGACGTCAGCCTGCTCCACCGCGCCATTCCCTCGCCCGCGCGGCGGTCCAGCAGTACCAATTCGGGATCGAGCCGCGCCAGCTCCGGACGCCGCATGGCCTCGAAGAGCACGACGTGATTCTTCCGCGCTTCCGGCGCGGCGGTATACAGCACCACGGGGCCACCCTTGCACGTTCCATCGGGCAGGACCGTCTCGCCATCGACGTGCGGCCGGAACAGCGTCGGATCGATCCCCGGCGGCAGCAGCCCTGCGCAGCGCACGCCCCGCCGCGCCAGACGCCGCGCCGCGTCGGGCGAGAGCGTCAGCACGCGGTCCGCGCCCCACGCCGCGAGTCGCGTCGCCGCACGCAGGTAGTGCCGAAAGCCAAAGGGGAGGTTGTCCGGCTCGTCCCAGGCGATTGCATCCGGCACGACCACGAGGCGGGCGAAGGCGCGTCGGCCCGCCGGAGCCAGAAACGCCGGACTTAGCAAGACGTCGCCCTCGACGCGACGCATCACGCGAGGCAACTCGCGATGCAACCACACATCGCCCGCGGGATGATGCTCGTAGTCGGCCGACACCTCGCAAACCGCGACGCGAGTCAAGGCTGCCCACAAGTCGGCGGGCCAGCCAGAGCCGCGGTCCGGGCTCGCCAGCCGCAGCGCGGTGACCCGCCACGTCGCATCGCACGCGAGCACCCGCTCGAGCCCCAGCAGCAGGCCCGCGACAGAGTGCCCGACACCGGTCGCCCCCGGACGCACCGTGCGCGCATCGACAACCAGATGATGGCAGGGCAGATGATGGCAGGACAGGGCCATGGGGCAGTCCCGGCCGGCGGGCTCAGGACACGAAGACGCCCCCGTCCCCAATGAACAGGTCGACGATCTCCTGCGGCGAACCGGCCAGCAGAATCTTCTTCTGGAACTCGCGCTCCTTGAGCGCCCGCACCAACTTGCTCAGCACCTTCAGATAGTCGGCCGACTGCGACTCATGACAACCGATCATGACAATGATGTGCGCCGGCTTGTTGTCGAGCGACTGGAAGTCCACGCCCTTGAGATGGCGGCCGATCGCGATCACGAAATCGGCGATCGACGGAATCTTGACGTGCGGCAAGGCCAGACCGACGCCCACGCCGGTCGAGAGCGTCTTCTCGCGCTCGATGATGCGCGCGAGCAGTTCCTTGGGATCGGACACCTTGTCGGACTTGGCCAGCACGGCGCACAGCTCGGTCAGGACTTCGTCCTTCGTGCTGCCGTGCAGGTCCACGACGCGGTCGGGGCTGAACATCTGGCGGGGATCGTAGGGCATAGGGCGGGCCACCGGGCGTGGTGAGGAACAGCGACGCCTTGTTCCCGCATGCCCGCCGTGGGGGTCAAGGAAGAGGGGCGCCGACCCTCCGCGCCCTTCAATCAAGCGCCCCCGTGCAGGATGTCGTTGAGTCGCCCCCACGGGCCCGGGCAACCTGCCCGTTGCCGGCACGACCGCCCGGAGAGCCCCCGGTATGACCACCACCTACGCCCGCCTGGACACCTGGGAGCTGCTGAAGGCGCACGTGCTGGAGCATGCCCCGGGCATGGCCCTGCGCCTGACCGAGCGGCAGGCCGAGCCGTGGCGCGCGCTGCGCCCCATCGAGGCACAGGTCTGCGCCGTCATGGTGGCGCTCGATCTCGACCGCGAGAACGCCGCCGAACGCCGGCGCGCCCGCCGCCTTGTGCAGGACCTGCTCGCCCCTGCGGCCGGGGAATCGTCCAACGTCGTCCGGGAGACACCGCCGACCGACCTTGCCACCCGCCTGACCCCGCGCGCCCGCCAGCGCCTCGTCACCAGCCTCCAATGGCTGGCGACGGAGTCGCCCGCAGGCTGGCTTCGCGCGGCGACCGGTCCCGTGGCCGCCGCGGCGACGCTGCGCCGCAAGGCCCCCGCGCTCGATGGCATCCGCGCCTGGGAGTGGCTCGCCGCCGTCGGCTACCCCGCCATCGTGCCCGACGGCGCCCGCCAACGCCTGCTCGCCCGCCTGGGATGGATGGACGAGCGGCCTCGCACGCGCGCCGGCATCGACGACGCCCAGCGCCGCATGGAGGAACTCGCCCGCACGCTCGGCGTCTCCCCCGCCGAATTCGACGAAATCGCCGGCACCTTCGCCGGCGTGGGCCCGGCATCCGCGCGCGAGGCCGCCGTCTGCACGCTGACGCCGCGCTGCACCGCCTGCCCGCTCACCGCCCAGTGCCCGTTCTTCCGCACCAATCGCCGCGCCCTGCAGGCCCGTTCGCGCAATTTGCAAGCCACCATGCGCCTGGAACAGCGCCCCCGCGAGCGCCTCCAGGCCAACGGGCCCGGCGCCCTGTCGGACGAGGAGCTCCTTGCCATTCTGCTGCGCACCGGCGGTGGAGGCCGCAACGCTCTCGACGTTGCGCACGAAATCCTGCACGCCGCCGGCAGCATCGACCGCCTGGCCGCGCTGTCCGTCGCCGAGCTCGCCCGCTTCCCCGGCATGGGCGTCGTCAAGGCCACCACCGTCAAGGCGGCGCTGGAGCTGGCCCGCCGCATCGGCGAGGCCCCCGCGCCCGGTCAGCGCGTCCGCCTCAACAGCGGCCGCCGCGTCTTCGACTACATGCGACCCCTCTTCGTCGGCATGCAGACCGAACAGTTCCACGCCCTGCACCTGAACACCAAGATGGACCTGATCCGCCGCGTGCTCGTCACCTCCGGCACGCTCAACCAGAGCCTCGTGCACCCGCGCGAGTCCTTCGCCGAGGCGATTCGCGACGCGGCCTACGCGATCGTCTTCGTGCACAACCACCCCACGGGCGACCCGGCACCCAGTCGCGAGGACCGCGTCGTGACGGGCAAGCTCGTGCAGGCCGGCGAAATCGTCGGCATTCCGGTCGTCGACCACGTCATCGTCGCGGGCGACCGGTTCTACTCCTTCGCCGACGAAGGCGAACTCAAGAAATAGGCAAATCTACTTTCCCAGAACCATCGGCAGCGCGTCCATCAGCGACGGCACCTCGCGCAGCAGCAGCGGACGCACGCCGCTCTGCGCGATGTTCCCTCCGCCGACCCCGACCGCCGCGAAGCCCGCCAGCCGGATCGACACGACGCCGGCCGACGAATCCTCGAAGCCGATCACGCGATGACGCCGCGCCGGCTCGATCCCGAGCCCCACGCGCGCCGTCTCCGCGTACAGCCACGGATGCGGCTTCGGCGCCAGCTCGCCCAGCGTCCCGACCTGTCCCCGGCGAATCGCGAAGCCCGCGCTGATGATCGCATCGTAGAACTCGTGCGGATCGCCCAGGTCCATCGAACGAAAGGCCGACAGGATCTCCGGCCACGCCTTCTCGTACAGCCCCGACGTCACGAGCCCGATCCGGATGCCGTGGCCCTTCAGCTCGAGCAGGAACTCCTTCAAGCCCGGCGCCGGCGTAAACGCGTCCGGCCGTCCGCGACCGGCGGAAATCTCCGCCAACTCGTGGTGCGTGATCTCGAAGTAGTGCCGCCGCGCCTCCTCCACCGACTTGTCCGGGCAGTATTTGCCAATGCAGTATTGCAGGTGTTCGGAAACGGAGTGCCCGGAAACGTGCGGCAAATCCGCTTCCTCGAGCTGAAACGCCGGATTGCCCAGCAGCCGCGCGGTCGATTGCTCGATCACCCAGATCCAGAAGTGCTCGCTGTGGACGCTCGTGCCGTCCAGGTCCATCAGCACCGCCTCGGCCGGGCCCTCGAAGCGCGCATCGAGCAGCGGATACAACGCCGGATAACCCATCGCGGATCGGACCAGTGCGAGCGTCTTGTCGGCGAAGCAGATGAACTCCACCTTGCGGTCGCGCGGCGTCAGGATGCGATGCACGCCCTCCTCGCCGACGGCGAAGCTGCCGTCCGCCGTCTGCTCGATGTCCACGAAGTCGCCGCGATGTTCCGCCCGCAGCGTGCCGATTCCCGCGATGCCGTCGGACATCAGCCCTCTCCTTCCCGATGCGAAGTGTCCAGATCGACTGCCACCGTCGCGATGCGCTTGGCCGGCAACTCCACCTCGACCGTCGCGCCCCGCACGGTCAGGTCCTTGTCGTGCAGCTCCTCGAGCGTCAGCAACGCGGCCGAACGCACCGGCAGCCCGAACGACAACGTCGCCTTCTCGGCCTGACCGCGCGGATTCCACAACCGCAGCACCAACCGGTTGCCCTCCTCGGCGCGCTTGACGGCCGAGAGCACCAGCCGATCGTTCGAGCAGGCGAAGAAGCTCCGCCGCCGCGGACCGGTGCCGCGCGTCGGCGCGGACAGCATCGCGGGCAGCGGCGCCACATGGCGCTGCGCCAGGCGAACGACGTCGCTGTCCTGCCAGGTGCCGCGGAACGGATGGAGCAGCAGGCGATAGCGCCGCATCCCCAGACATTGCGAGCCCGGCGTGGGCCGCTCGTAGATGAACTTGCCGAACCCGCGCAGGAGCGTGATCGCCAGCGTGCGGTTGCTGTCGTCGACGGCCTCGTACTCGATCAGCCCATTGTTCACGATCGCGAGCCCGCGCGTGCCGTCGCTCACCGAAACCCAGTTCCACATCGGCTGCGTGGGATAGGGCGCCTCGCGCCATCCCGTGGCGTCGGGCAACTGGATCGGGCGCTCGACCACGTCGAACTGGCTGTCCGCGACGGCGTGCGTCGCGCGCACGGCGCCCGAGGGAAAGAGCATGCGCAGGCGATGATCGGTCGCGCGGTTGTCGAGCTCGACGTCGAGTTCGACGGCCGGCAGGCCGCGCTTGAGCGTCACGAGCATCGTGATCGGCAACGCGACGGTCTCGGCGCTGCGGCGGTCGCCATCGCGTCCGCGCGGCACCTCGAAATCGAATCGCACGCGCAGGGTCGCGGCGAGCGGTCCCGCCACGGCCTTCTCGACGCGGGCGCGGCACCGTGCCGACGTCAGCGGCACATGGTCGGCCGGCAGCACCCGGTTCCACGGATCGCCGAACTCGGCGGTGTCCTCGAACAGGGCCATGCCGTCGAACGTGCAGCCCGCCACCTTGTCCGTCACGCACAGCGTGCCGTTGTCGTTCACCGCGACGTGCAGGAACTCGTTGGCGATTTCGCGTTCGCCGACGCACAGCGACGCCTGCGGCGGAGCGGGTTGGCGGTTCACCTGCACGGCAAGGGCCTCATGGCCGCCCGCGGGCAGGTCGCGCAGATCGACGAGCGCCCGCACGCGCTGCACCTTCAGCGGCATGGTCAACTCGAGCGGCCCTTCGACGGTCGCGGCGTACGGCACCGAGTCGAGCACCTGGCAGGCGACCTCGCGGCCGCGCGTGTCCTCGATGCGGAACGGGGTCGCCGCGTCGCGCTCGGGCAGGTCGATCCAGAACTCGGCCACGTCGGTGCGCTCGAAGGGGAGCGTGTTGAAGACGGTGAGCTGCAAGTCCGAGCGCGCGAGCGCCGAGCCGTCGATGGTGCGCAGCAGGTCGCGCATCGCGCGGCGGGACAGCTCCTCGGCGATCGTCTCGACCTCGCCCCAGCGCGCCAGCATCTCCTCGTGCACGCGGTCCACGCTGCACCCGCCGATCGCGTCGTGCGCCTGATTGACGAGAATCTTCTTCCAAGCCACGTCGAGGAAGGCGCCGGGCCACGCCGATCCGGTGAGCCACGCCATCGCGGCCAGCGGCTCGGCCATCGTCAGGATGTCCGCGTTCACCGTCGCGTTGCGCTGCTTCAGGTACAGGCGGCACGAGAGGATGTGGCCCATCAGGTTCGTCCACAGCCCCTCCTTGTTGACGTGGCGCATCTCGCCGCGCAGCACCTGCAAGTCCTTGGCGTCGCGCCGGAACTCGGTCATGTAGTCGGCCAACGTGCTGTGGAAGACGTCGTCGCCCTCCGGACCGGACGCGCGCCGCAGGGCGTCGATCAGATCCACTTCCTCCTCGGCGGCGAACGAGTGGTCGTGCCCCATCATGTAGAGCAGATGGCGCGTGGTCGCATCGTTGATCGTGAAGCGGCGGGCATCCTCGAGCGCGCGGCCGAGGTTCTCCTCGTGCACGTGCAGGCGTTGCTCCAACCAGCCGTACTGGCGATCCTGCGACATGTTCGGATTTGCCACACGATACGGCACTTCGTCCGGGTTCCACGTGTAGTCGCGGTCCTTGGCGAAGCGCCCCAGCAGCCCCGGCCGATAGACGAGGTAGTAGTAGTTGTAGCGCGCGTAGTCGCCGAACTTGAAGCCGAAGACGCGCGTGCCGTCGGCCCCTTCCCACAGGAACTCGGACTTGGCGACGTGCTTGCCGACGCCGCGATAGAAGAAGCACGAGTCGATCCCGAAGCCCTGGTACAACTGCGGCAACTGCGAAATCTGGCCGTTCGAGAACGGAGTATAGCCCACCTTCGACACGGGTCCGAAGCGTCGCCCCACGCGATGACCGACCAGCAGGTTGCGCACCAGCGCCTCGCCCGGGCAGCCCCACTGGTCCGGCAACGTGTACCACGGGCCGATCTGGATGCGGTCCGCCTCGACCTGGCGCCGCACCCGCTCCTCGTTCTCCGGACGAATCTCGAAGTAGTCCTCGAGAATTACGGTCTGACTGTCCAGAAAGAAGGCCCGATAATCCGGCCGGCGCTCGAGAAGGTCGAGCAATCCGTCCATCAGGTCCACGAGGTCCGCGCGATAGCCCTGGAAGGGGTAGCGCCATTCGCGGTCCCAGTGCGTATTGGAAATAACGTGGCAGCGGTAGGAAGTCATGGAGGATGGTGGGAAGGGGTGACGTTGGCCTAAATCGAGCGGGACGATTCCCGCGCAGGGCCCCCGGGGAAAGGGGAAACCGGAGCGCCGCCCGGCCGGCCCGCGAAAGCGCTGCCGACGGGCGGCCCGGCAGGAGCGGAGAAGACGCGTGAGGTTCTACTCCAGCCCCGTTTCGGCCCACTCGATGGCGCGCAGCAGGCCGCGCGCCTTGTTCAGCGTCTCTTCGTATTCGTTCGCCGGCACGCTGTCGGCCACGATCCCCGCGCCTGCCTGCACGTGCACCCGGTCGCCCACGATCACGGCCGTGCGGATCGTGATGCAGGAGTCCATGTCGCCGTCGAAGTTGAAGTACACGACGCTGCCCGCATAGGGTCCGCGGCGCAGATTCTCCAACTCGTCGATGATCTCCATGGCACGAATCTTCGGCGCACCACTCACCGTGCCGGCAGGGAAGCAGGCGCCCAACACATCCAGCGCGTCCTTGTCCGGCGCCAGGTCGCCCTGCACGTTCGACACGATGTGCATCACATGGCTGTAGCGCTCGATCACCATGAACTCGTCCACGTGCACGGAACCGTAGCGGCAGACGCGGCCGATGTCGTTGCGGCCCAGGTCCACCAGCATCACGTGCTCGGCCCGTTCCTTCGCGTCGGCCAGCAGATCCTGCTCGAACGCCTTGTCCGCCTCCGGCGTGGCACCGCGCGGACGCGTTCCCGCGATCGGGCGCACGGTCACCTTCTCGTCGGCACACCGCACCAGAATCTCCGGCGAAGAACCCGCCAGGATGAACTCGCCGCACTTCAGGTAGAACATGTAGGGCGACGGATTCACCGCCCGCAGCGCCCGGTAGACGTCGAACGGGTGACACGTGAAGCGCGTCGAGAGCCGCTGCGAGATGACCACCTGGAAGATGTCGCCGGCGGTGATGTACTCCTTGCAGCGCCGCACGGCCTCCTCGAATTCCTCGCGCGTGAAGTTCGACGTTGTCTCGAGCGGAACGGCCGGCGTGCCGGTGCGCGGCGGCGCCGCCGACGGCATTGCCGTCACCCGCTTGCGCAGGGCCTCCAGCCGCGAGGTCGCCGCATCGTACACCGCGCGCAGGTCGGCCCCTCCATCGATCCGCGCGTTCACCACCAGCACCATCCGATGCTTGACGTGATCGAACGCGACGATGGAATCGGCGAGCAGGAACACGCAGTCGGGCAGCCCCAACTCGTCGCGATTCGTGTCGGGGATCTCCTCGAAGTAGCGCACCGTGTCGTAGGACATGAAGCCGACCGCGCCGCCCGTCAGCGGCGGCAACCCCGGATCGCCCGCCACGCGATAGTGCCGCAGAATGCCGCGCAACGTTTCGACCGGCGTCCCGGCCACCTCGAACTCGCCCCGGCCGCCGTGCAGGAAATCCAGCGTCTGCTCGGCGCCGCGCGCCTGAAAGACCAGAAACGGGTCCACCCCGATGAACGAGTAGCGGCCAACCTGCTCGCCGCCCTCGACCGATTCCAGCAGGAACGCGTACGGGCTGTCGGCCAGCTTGCGGAACACCGACACCGGTGTCTCGAGATCGGCCAGAATCTCGACCCACACCGGCACGAGATTGCCCCCGCGGGCTCGCTCGCAGAAGGTCTCAAAGTCCGGCCGGGTCGTCATGGCGTCGCCATCCGCTGGTCACAGGAAGTGCCGCCCGGCCAGCGCCGGACGGGCCCCGGTTGTGCGGACAACCCGCCCCGAAGGCAAGCGCGGATGCAATAACGAGCATCGGTGGGATCATGAAACGATCCCACCCCTCGAGCAACGAACCACGAGCCACAAACAACGGGAAAGAAGTGGAGGTGCGGGCCGGATTTGAACCGGCGAATAGAGGTTTTGCAGACCTCCCCCTTGGGCCACTTGGGTACCGCACCCCGCAAAGGGAGGGACTTATAGGGCTCCCGGTGCCGGATCGGTCAAGGAGAAAGCCCCTACTCGCCGCGGTCTGGCTTATCCGCGCCCAGGACACCGCGCAGCGCGCCGCGCAGGCGCCTGCCCAGCGACGGGCGTCGCGTTGGCCGCGGATCGCCGGGCAGGCCGCTCAAGTACGGCACCACGGCCGGCCGCGTCGCCATCGGTCCGAGGCGCGCCTCCAGACCCTCCAGCGTGCGGATCGTCTCCCGGCGATTGTGCTCCACGTAGTCGGCGAACCGGTCGCTGCGCCACACTTGGTCGTCGCCCAGATGAAACGTCAGATGATCGTGCTTGAACTCGCGGAAGTTGCCCGCCACCGCCGACAGGTTCAGGATCAGCGCCCGGCCCACCCAGTTGATGCCGATGCACACGTCGCCGAGCACGTACTGCGGCCACGCGGCACGCGCGAACACGAAGCAGTCGTGCCCGGGATGGCGCTGGCCGGCCTGGGCCATCATCAGCGACAGGTCCGCGACATTCGAAGGGGTTGCCTCGATCGTGCGACGGTTGATGACGAAGGCATCGAGTCCCTGCTCGTAGCGCCGCGCGATGGCCGTGTAGAACGCCGGCATCGGCGCGATGTCCACGTTGGTGTAGACGTAAAGGTCCGCGTCGGGAGCGGCTTCCGCCATGCGGCCGAGGATGTCGCGCAGCAGGGGCAGTTTGCGCGGCACCTGCCAGGTGCCCAGGTCCATGATCGAGCGCTCGAGGTCCGGCGTGGCCTCGAAGTCCTTCGGCACTATCGGATGGTCCTCGGGATACTGCGCGGTCAGCAGACGCACGTCCACCTCGCCCGCGGCGAAGGCGCGCGCGCGGCGCATCGCCTCGAAGGTCACGGGCTGCGCGACAAACAGGTCGGAGGTCGGCTTGACCTGCACGGGGTTGACGATATGGGCGATGCGGATCATGGCGGGGCCCGGTCAAAGACCCAAACGCTTCAGCAGGCGGTGCAGCGGCGACTTGCGTTCGCGTCGGCTCTTGCGCGCTTCGGTCTCCGGGCCGACGTGACGCCGCGTGCGGGCCGCCGCCATCGTGAACTCCGGACCCAGCGGATGCTCGGTCGCCTCCAGCCAGCAATCCAGCACAATCGCGCGCAGGCGTTCGGCATCCTGCTCGCCGCGCACGAAGAACGAATTCACCTCCAGGCGTCGCGCCTCGACATAGCCATGGCCCGCGAGCAACTCCACCAACTCCGCGCGCGCCTCGGCCGTGTTCGCCTCGACCACCAGCACACGCGGCGCATGCCGCGCGAAGTCCAATCCGCGCAGGATTTCCAGCTCGGTCCCCTCGACATCCAGCGACAGGAAGTCCACCGGCGTGCCGGCCGGACAATGCTCGTCGAGCAGCGCCGTCAGCGTCCGCGCCGGCACGTCGACGATCGTGAAGTCATCGAACTTCAATCCGCGATTCTCATAGCGGCGCCGCACGTCCTCCTCGTCCGGTGCCACGCCCGACAGCAGGCCGAGCGGCTCCTGCAGGAAGCGGATGTGCCCGACCGAGCCGTCGCCCACGCAGGCCGCATGCACGCAGATCGATCCGGGGCGCGCCCGGCGACAGTGCTCGAAGATCGTCGGATTCGCTTCGACGCAGATACCCGTCCAGCCGGCCCGCTCGAAGGCGTAGGTGTTGCTCACGTGCACGCCGTCGAAGGCGCCGATATCGACGAAGAAGCCGGCGCCCTTGCCGCCGAAGAATTCCTTCAGCAGGTAGTCCTCGCCGCTCTGGCTGTAGAACTGCCACGGTCCGCCGGTCATGGTGCGCCTCGTGGGGCGATCAGGCCGACCCCGGCCGGACCGCGTCAAGCATCGCCTTCCCGGCCTGCCGTCACTCCGGGAGCAACGGCGCCCCTTCCAGCAGATCCTCGACCAGCACGAACCGGTAGCCCTTCGCCAGCAGGTGGTCCAGCAGCTCCGGCAGGCGCGTGTGGAACTTCTCCAGTCGCTTCGGGCTCGAGCCCACATGCGTGAACAGCACGAAGCCGTTCAGCCCGTCGGGCTGGTTCGCCTCGAAGTCCACGATGCTGCGGTAGATCGTGTCGTTGGTGCGGAAGTTCGGCGCGTCCGACTCCGTGTAGTCCGTGTGCGACACCGTGCCCGGCGAGAAGTTGAACAGCCGCATCCCGATCGCCAGCGACCACTCCACATGCTGGCGATTGTACCACTCGTAGGGGGCGACCCACCAGATCGAACGCTCGCGCGAGACGCCGAGCGCCTCCAGCGCCGCCATGTTCAGCAACAGGTCCTCGGTGAAATCCTCCTGGGTGACCAGCGTCTGGGAGCGATCCTCCCAAGGGGCGTAGAGCAGATGCCCGTGACCATGCGCGCCCACCGTGTGACCGGTCGCGATCATGCGCCGCAGGGCCGCCTGGTTCTCCGGATTCGCCAGAAACTCGCCCGTGAAGTAGAACGAGCCCAGGATGCCGCGCTCCTCCAGCGTGTCGAGGATGTCCATCGTCCCGTCGCCCCAACTGCCGCCGGTGAACATCAGCGCGATCACCTTCTCGTCGCGCGACCCGCGCACGATCGCATTCTCCACCCACGTGAAGTCCGACGCCGGGCGCGTGACCGGCATGGCCGCCATCAGATCGTTGCGCGGCGCGGCCGGCACCAGCTCCGCCGTCCCCTTGCCGGAACAGCCCAGCAGCGTCAGCACCACCGCCGCGCTCATCAAGAATGTCCTCATGGTTGGTCGCCCCCTGTCTCCTCGTGTCACGTCGCCCCGTGGGCGGGCCCATCGCACCGCCACGGGCCGCCGGGCTCAAGGCGATTCGCCTTTGCCGCCCCGGGCGTCACTCCCCCGCCAGGGCGGTTCGCAGTGCCCCCGGCCGGTTCGTCGTCAGGCTCGCCACCCCCATCGCAGCCAGTCGGCGCGCGCGGGCTCCATCGTCCACCGTCCAGACGTGCAACTCGATCCCTTCGGCCCGACAGGCCTCCGCCAGTTCCGCGGACGCTCCTTCGTGGCGCACGTCGATCCCGGCAAAGCCCCACGCACGCGCCTGGGCCGCCACACGCGGTTCCACCGGAATCCACGGACCAAACCGGCTTTCGCGCTCGGCGTCCAGAATCCAGACCCGCGGCACCTGCGGCAGCGCCCGCCCCATCGCGTCCAACGCATCCACGTCGAACGAGATGAGCGTCGTCCGTTCCGCGGCAGGATGCCCGGAGAGCAATTCTGTCAGCGGACCGACGATCGCCCGGTCGGCCTTGATCTCCACGAACAGCCCCTTCTCCGCCGGCAGGGCGTCCAGAACCTCGTCGAGCAGCGGAATCCGCTCGCCCTCGAATGCGCGGCCTTTCCAGCGCCCCGCGTCCAATTGCGCCAGACGCTCCCAAGTCGACTGGCGCACCACGAGGTCCTCGCCCGTCGTGCGCCTGGTGGTCTCGTCGTGGATGCAGACGATGCGCCCGTCGGCCGTCAGGTGCACGTCCACCTCGACCGCATCGGCGCCCTGCTCCCAGGCCAGCCGCACGGCCGCCATCGTGTTCTCCGGCGCGTCGGCCGAGGCCCCGCGGTGTGCCACGATCAGAGGCATGGTGAACTCCCCGGAAGCGGACTGCTGGCACGCCAACGCGCCGGTCAACGCAGCCCAGACACTCAACGCAAACAGGAACCGATTCAGCGGAAGCGCCCCACGAAGGTCTGGAACGGGCCGGCCGGGTGGCTCTGGAATCCGGTCCACGCGGCGCGAACGGGTGGCGCGAAGGCCGAACCGGTCGAACGCGCCCACCACACGTCGCCGAACTCGGTCAGGCAGAGCAGGTCGTCCCGTCCGTCCCCATCCATGTCGGCCACGAACACCGTCCAGCCCCGCCCCTTGAGCGGCGCGTCGTGAAACCCCAGCGCCCCCCAGTTGCCGTGACTCTCCCAGCCCGCCCCGTTGGACACCATCACCCAGGCCTCGCCGAATTCAGTGAGGCACAAGACGTCGGCTTTGCCGTTGCCGCTGAAGTCCCCCGTTCGAATGCCCCAGCCCGCGAGAAGGTCGAAGCGAAACCCCGACGGCCCCATCTCGCGCGCGGGCTCGAAGCCGTCCCCCGTCGAGCGCCACCACTGGATGCGCCCTTCGGGACCGGAGACGCGCAGCAGATCCTCGCGGCCATCGCCGTCATGATCGCCCAGCCCGACCCAGCTCCCGCCCCCGAAATCGAACGGCGCCTGACCGGACAGCACCACGCGCAACGCCTCGAACAGACCGTCGCGATTGAGCGCCAACTCCACGTCGCCCGACGTGCGAATCTGGATCAGATCGGTCAGGCCGTCGCCATCGACATCACCGGCGAGGACGACGTCGCCGTTCAACGTGTCGAAGTCGAACCCATCGGACTGCGCGACCGCTTCGGCGAAGGCGTCGCCAAGGTTCTCGGCCACCAGCAACTGCCCGCCCCGGTCGACCATCGCGAGGTCCGTGCGGCCGTTGGGCAGGAAGCTGCCGGCGAGTGCCTGCTGATGATTGCTGGCGTCATGGGCGAACGACGTGTCGCCCAGCAACGTGGATGCGCCGAAGAGGCCATTGGTCTCGCCGGGCGCGATCCAGACCTGCCCGAGATCGGTCAGGCACAACAGGTCGGGTTGCGCCGCAGCCGGGGCGCCCAAGGCGACGGCCAACGCCAACGCGCTCGACAGGGGCGCCCGGCGGAATGCCTTGGCCCGGGCCGTCTGGCATTTCACGTCTCCCGCCATCTTCGCCCCCACTGGCTCGGGCGGGTTGCCCGAGCCCCAATGGCGTGGTGCCTCAGTTCACCCGATTGCCGGACGGGCTGGACGAATGGGCGATGGTCTCGGCCGGCATGGTGTCGGTGCCGTGCTGGAGGATCATGTAGATCTTGAGTTGCTTGTGCGCTTCCTCGAGGACGATGTCCACGAAGTTGTCCTCGACCATCTGCGGCGGCGGAACGGCGTAGAAGGGCTCGTTCGGATCGCGGGGAGAGGACGGCTCCTCACGGTTGCCCTGGAGCTCGATGCCGCCGTTGCGCTCGTCCTCCTCGTCGGGCGTCGCGTCTTCGGGCAGGCGCCAGTCCTCGCCCGTGAACGGCTCGCCGAAGAGCCCGTGGCGCATCAGTTCAATCTTGTGGCGCCGGGTGATCGGCACGCCGATGTCCGGCGTGATGCCGACATGGTGGATCGTGCGGCCGGACGGGGTGTAGTAGCGCGCCGTCGTCAGGCGCATGGCGCTCTCGAGCGGGTTGCCGTCGCCATCGTCCATCATGCTGTAGTTCAGGTTGCTGATCGTCTGGACGGAGCCCTTGCCGAAGGTGTTCTCGCCGGCCGGGCCAAGGATGACGCCGCGGCGGTGGTCCTGGATCGCGCCGGCGACGATTTCGCTGGCCGAGGCGCTGCCGTCGTTGACCAGCACGAACAGCGGCACGCGCGTCAGCGGCTCGCTCTGCGCGTAGTATTCGCGGTTCTGGTTCCGCATGCGACCCTTCGTCGCCACGATCAGGCTGCCCTTTTCCAGGAACAGATCGCTGATGTCGATGGCCTCGCGCAGCAGGCCGCCGCTGTTCAGCCGCAGGTCCAGAATCAGGGCCTGCATCCCCTGGCTCTTCATGTTCAGGATCAGGCGACGGGTGTCCCGCGACGTGTTCTCGCTGAAGCGCGCCAGCCGGATGTAGCCGATGTTCTCGTCGAGCATCCTGTGGAAGACGCTCTGGATCTCGATGTTGCCGCGGGTGATCGTGAACTCCAGCTCCTCGCGCTCGCCATGGCGGAAGACCTTGAAGGTGACCTTCGTGCCCGCCGGGCCGGTCAGCTTGCGCACCGCCTCCTGCAAGTCGATGTTCTGAGTCGATTCGCCCTCGATCTCGATGATGCGGTCCCAAGGCAGCAGCCCCGCCTCGGCGGCCGGCGAGCCCGGAATCGGCGCAATCACGGTCAGCACGCCCTGCCGACGCCCGATGTTGATGCCGATGCCGCTGAACTCCCCGCTCGTGTCCTTCTCGAGCGACTTGAGCATATCCGGGTTCATGTACTGGCTGTGCTCGTCCAGCACTCCGAACATGCCGTTCAGGGCACCTTCGAGCACCCGGCGGGCCTCGACCTCCTCGACGTACTTGCCGCGGATCTCGCTGTAGATCTCCGAGGCCACGTCGATGAAGCGGTAGAACTCCTCGTCCTCGCTGGCGGCGTGCACCTGCCGGTCGCGCACCCCGACAAGGGTGAGCGATAAAAGCAGCAGCCCCATGGAGGCCATGAAGAAGAAGCGGTCGGACTTGGGAGCGCGGTGCCAGAACGTCATGTGTTCGGCTTCCTGAAGATAGGATTCGACGGCACAAGCTCGCGGGGCCCGGGCAAGCCCGATGCCGCGCGTTCAGGAGCGCAAAACTGGGGCCAGCCGGCGGACCCTGTCAATGCCCGCGAACACCCCCGCGCGGAACCTCATACGGTTTGGGAAGACCGATGACAGTTGTCCAGCAACACGACGCGGGCCAAGAGTCCTTAACTGTGGCTTGGGCGTCTCGCCCAAGTTCAGCTACGCCACGCGCGTGGTTGCGATCCTTGCGCTTGGACCGACCCGCTCGAAGGGAACTCTCAGCAGCCCCCTTGGGCTTGGAACGCCCTGCTCTTGGCGTGATCCCCCGGACTTGGGCGAGACGCCCAAGCCACAGTTAACGGGCCGGGCGCTGCCATCCATCTCCAGTAGCCGTATCAGCCCTTGAGCTTGTCGCCCAGCAGGGCCTTGAGCCGCTCGCGCGGAATGGCCCCCTCCCGCAGGATCTCGAAGTCGTCGCCCAGAGCGCTCAGGACCGTCGAGGCTCCCGACGAGGGGCAGTCGCCCGCGTCCAGGATGCAGTCCACATGGCCCGAATAGTGGCGGATTACGTCGTCGGCCGAGGTCGCCGGCTCGTCGGCCGACAGGCTCGCGTTGCGTGTCACGATCGGCCGGCCGATCCGCGAGATGACCTCCAGACAGACCGGGTCGCTCGGGATGCGCACCCCGATGCGGTCCGACCGCGTGACGGCCGAGAGCACCCCCGGGGCCTTCGGGAAGATGATCGTCAGCGCCCCGGGCCAACACTGCGCAATGACGGTCTCGAGCGCCGGCGGCACCTCGCGCACCACCTGGTCCAGCAGGTCCGGGTGGTGAATCAGGACGCCGAGCGTGCGCTGGTGCTGGCGCCCCTTGACGTGGCACAGCCGTTCGACCGCCTCGCGATTCGTCGCGTCGGCGGCCAGTCCGTAGACCGTATCGGTCGGGATCGCCACGATGCCGCCCTCGAGCAGCACCATCATGACATGGTCGATCAGATCGAGGTTAAGCTTTTTGCGATCAACGCTGAAGACCTTCGTGTCGAGGTCCGGTTCGGACTCGAGCGCGGCCAATCGAGCGCCGGGCACGGTCGCCGCCGGCAGGCTCACGTCGTCCCGGGAGGCAGGCGAAACGTCGGGCATGAGGTAGGGCTGGTCGGGGGTATCTTCGACCGCCCGCAGGTCCAGCGTCTCCTGGTCGTGGCCATTGCCGTGCTCGGCGCTTCCCACCACTGCCGGCTCCTGCGGGACCGGCGTGGGGACCAACGCCACCGCTCCCGACGAGCGCTCGCGCCAGGTCGCGCCGGGCTGGATGCGCTCGGCGGCCTTGTTGGGGGGCGCCGGCGTCACCGCCTCGGCGAACAGGTCGCCCGGGTCCGTGTCCCCTTCAGTGGGCGGCAGGTCGGGGCTGGTGCGCTCGGGCAGGCAGAGGTCGGGGTACTCGGCTGCCAGCTCGCGTTCCATGCTTTCGACGCGCTGGGCGCCGACCGCCCGCCGATGCGCCAGCACCGACCGAAGGTGCGGGTGCTTCAGCGCCAGAATCTGCGTCGCCAATAACGCCGCGTTTTCCGAGTTGTTGATGCCCACCGTGGCGATCGGCATGCCGGGCGGCACCATCGCCATCGAGAAGAGCGAATCCTGGCCACGCAACGGCGTCGCGTCGATCGGCACGCCAACCACGGGAAGGTTCGTGTAGGCCGCCAGATGCGTGGCCAGCAGTGCCGACCCGCTGCACGCGACCAGCAGCACCTCCATCCCGTTCGAGGCCGCTTCGCTGGCGAAGCGCTCGAGGCGCTCGGGCGACCGCCACGGCGAGAGCGCCTCGAACCGGTACGGCACACCCATGACGCGCAGGGCCTCCAGCGCCCGGCGCATCACGTTGAACTCTGCACGGGTGGAGATGACGACTCCGACCAGGGGCTTGGACATGGAGGGAAGGGCTTTCGGGCAAGGGTCTCGTTGAGAACGCGCAAGGGTGAGACTGCACAGGGTGGGCGGGATATCAACGTGAAACCCCGAGGGGGCTCAACGCGTCGGCAGCACGACGCCGTCAATCTGGGGATTCACCTCGGTGATCACGTCCATGAAATCCTGAAACTCCCACGACCGACCGGTCTTGCGCAGGTAGACCGTGCTGTTGCCGCGTCCGGCGGACACGGTCAGGGAGGCGCCGGCGCCGTCGGGATCGAGCCGCTGGCTCACGACCACCCCGCCGCGCAGGGGGCCCCGCACCAGCAGAAACTGCATCGCATCCATCCGCCGCCGCGCCCGGGGCATGTCCAGCCAATCGTCCGGGCGCGTGCGGTTCTGCAGGAACGAGAGCTTGTCCACGTTCTGGTCGAACCAGCTTCTGGACTTGGAATCGAAGAAACCCAGCCAGTGGTTCACCGAATCCTGCGTGGGCGACAATGTCGAGGGAGGCACGTAGGGGCGGACGAAGTTCGAGTAGGCCTCGTAGACGCTGTCCGGGGTGGAGCGCTCGCCGATGCGCCCGTCGGCGGGCTTGAAGAACAATCCATACGCGGCAAGCCCAAGCCCTCCCAGGACAAGGATCCAGACGCCGAAGAAGACGACCTGCTGCATCGGCGTGCGGCGGGTGTCGGCCTTGTACTTGGCGAAGACGGTGCCCTTGCGGGCTTCCTTACCCGTCGGGGCCTTCGGGATGTCGGTGCTCGAGGCCTTGGCGACCACAGCCTTCGAAACACGCGGGGGAGCTTGCTTGGCCATCAGCGCTGTTCAACCTCCACCTCGTCGCGTTCTTCCAGCTCATCGAGTTCCGCGTCGGTCAGCAGCCGCAGGTCCACCCGCGAACTGTCCGGCGCCAGTCGGCTGGGGCCCGGGCCAAGCAGGTCCGCCACCGTCTTGCCCTTCATCAGGTCGCGGCGCTGCTCGACCATGTCCTGCAGCGCCTTGTCCACACGGGGCCGGGCCTGCCACTCCTCCTGCAGGCAGAGGTAACGCGGATCGCAGCCCAAGTCCAGCAAATCGCGCACGGCGATGTGGTCGGGCGGACGGGCCGGAACGATTCTGCCCTCCGCCGTCAGCGACAGGAATCCATGCCGGCGCATCAGGTACAGGATGTCGTCGAGCTGGTCGAAGCGTACGCGCATCCGCAGGGCCAGATCGTTCTGGCGCACGCCGCGCTCGTCGCGCGTGAAGGCGTCGCACACGATCAGCGCGATCGCCGCAAAGATGTGCCCGTCCAGCAGCGTCGCCGACCGCTTGCCGAAGTAGTGCCGCTGCAGCTTCACCAGATTCTGGGACACGTACACCAGATAGTTGCCCAGCAGGAAGACGGTCCACGTGAAGTAGAGCCAGACGAGGAAGATGGGCACGGCGCCCAACGCCCGGAGCATCTGGCGCCGCGACGCGCTGAGATAGACGTAGTAGAAGAATCCGACCTTGGCGAGTTCCCACAGCAGCCCCGCCGCCAGCCCGCCCAGCAACGCGTAGTGCCACTTCACCTTCGCGCGCGGGATCAGGATGTAGGCCAGCGCCAGCATGAGGCTGTTGAGCAGGAAGGGCAGAAGACTGAGCAGCACGCCGACGGGGCGGCCGGAGCGGTGCGGAGCCAGCCGGGGCGGTCCCACGGTGGCGGCCGGCGCTTCGGTCCGCGCGGCGGGCGAGTGCTCCCAACCCGGACTCGGCGCGACCTCGCCGGTCGCCGCCTCGACGCCTTCGACCAACGGCACAGCCTCGTCCTGCCCGAGAATCGACACGAGAAACGACGAGGCGGTGATCGACCCACCGATCAGCACCGGGGCGAAGACGAGCAGGAAGGCGAATCCGGTGATGGACCGTCGCAGCGAGGCGCGATGCCGGGACTCGCCCCAGGCGGCCTCGAACGAGGACTCGATGGACTGGTACAGAATGTAGGCGGCAATCAACAGCGCCAAAAAGCCGGCGAAGCCGACCCGCGGTGCAGTTTCGCGGAAGTTGGCCGACATCTCCCGAATGCGCGAGGTCAGCGAGGCGATCTCGACCAGGCGCTCGTCGAGTTCCTGCATCTGGCCGGGCGACAGCAGCCCGGCGTCGGGCGGCGGCAGAAGGCGCCGCTCGATGAACTCGATGAGCTGGCCCTCCTGCTCCGTGGTGTAGAACAGCGACCCCATCGAGGTCAGCAGGATGACGAGCGGGAACAGCGCCAGGATGCTCGTGTAGGTGAGCGTGCTGGCGCGCTGCCAGATGTGGTCGTTGCGTGCTTCCTTGAACAGAATGTAGAAGAAGCGCAGGAGGCTGACAGTCCAGCGGGCCACCGGGCTGGCGATTTCGGAGGGGTCGTGCTCGCGCAGCACCAGCGCCATACCGCGCAGGCGCTGGCTGGTGGCCTTCAGGCGCGACGAGACTTCCGGACCGGACGACATCGATGGCAGGCCTTTGCCCCGAGGGCTTTCCCGTTGAAATCCCGGAGGCCGCGCGGGTCTCATCGCGGACTCGACGACCGATCACGCCCCAGTGTCCGGTCCCCCCGAGGCTCGACTCAAGGGATATGACATGCCGGAGAACTTCTCGTTCCTGATCGAAGGCAAGCTGGCCGCCTCCGGCCTGCCCGGCTGGGCCCAGTACCTCGACGACGACCTCGACGAGATCCGCGCCGAAGGCATCACCGCGATCGTCAGCCTGACCGAGCGGCCCCTGCCCGCCCAAGACGTCCAGTGCCGGGGCTTCGTCTATAGACACTTGCCAGTCGTGGACTTCACCCCTCCGTCCCTCGAGCAGTTTCGAGAGTTCACCCGCTTCGTCGACGACCACGATGGCCCGGTCCTCGTCCACTGCCGGGCCGGCATCGGACGCACCGGCACCATGCTGGCCGCCTACCTGATCGCCCACGGCATGCCGGCCAAGGAGGCGCTGCAGCAGGTGCGTGCCCAACGCCCCGGCAGCGTCGAAACCCGCGAGCAGGAAGCACGTCTGGTGGAGTGGGAAAAGACCCTGCGGAAGTAGCCGCGGCGATCAGGAGCGACCGGTGAGCTGGCGCAGGTGCTGGCGGGCCAACGTCGCCTCGGCGCTGCCCGGCGCGATGCCGATCACGCGCTCGTACTTGCGGACCGCGTTCTCCCGGTCGTTGAGGAAGACGTGGACCTGGGCGGCGCCGACAAGGGCGGCGGTGTGGTCCGGGCGCAACTCGAGGGCGCGCTCGTAGGCGCCGCGGGCGCGCTCAAGCTGTCCGCGCCCCTCGGTGGCGTTGCGGGCTTGAAGGCGCCGGCCGTGCTCGCGCTGGGCGCGCGCCAACTCGATCCAGTTGTCCGGGTTCAGCGGGTCCACCCGCGTGGCGCGCTC
>JAHCAW010000035.1 GCA_019634695.1 Candidatus Sumerlaeia bacterium | reverse complement strand
GATCAATTCCATCAGCGCCTCGCGCTCGACGAGCGCCGCCTGGAAGTTCCGCGACTCGATCACACCAAGGACCCTGCCGTTCGCGTCGGTCATCCACATGACCGAGTACGGCGTTGCCATGAAGCGATCGATCAGTTCGCTCATGGGGGTCGCGGGCGGTACGGTCGCGATGCGTTGGTGCATCACGTCGCGCACCTTCAGGCCGCGCAGCAGGTTCACCTCGTTCTTGACGAGCAGCTCCACGCCGCGATGGCGCAGCTTGGCGATGTAGATCGAGTCGGGATGCAGGGCCGCGGACAGCAGGACGCTCGGAATGCAAGCGGCCATCAGCGGGACGATCGTGTTGTAGTCGCGGGTCAGCTCGAAGATCATGAGCACGGCCGAGATCGGCGCTCGCGTCGTCGCCGCCACCATCGCGCCCATTCCGACCAGCGCGAACGCCCGCGGGCTCTGGATCACCCCGGGAGCCACGATCTCCGTCACGATGCCCACCAGCGTACCCGTCACAGCGCCCAGAAAGAGCGACGGCGCGAAGACGCCGCCGGAGCCGCCGCTCGTCAGCGTCGCCGAAGTCGCCAGCAGTTTCGCCACAAGCACCACCACCAGCAGACCGACGCCGGGAGTCTCCCGCAGCACCCCGTTGATCGTCTCGTAGCCGACGCCGTAAACCTCCGGCCGGAAGATGCCGATGGCGCCCACGATCAACCCGCCCGTCGCCGGCAGCAGGTACGGCGAGAACTTCCACCGATCCGCGACTCTCCAGCCTGTCATCAACGAGCGAATGAACAGCGTACCCACCAGCGCGCACGTGATCCCGACGATGATGTAAGGCGGGACGGAGCTCAGCCCGATCGTCTCGTCGAAGGGCGGCACCTGCAAGTGCGGGAACTCTTCGGTGAACTGGCGACTGATCACCGTCGCCACGACTGCCGCGATGACGATCGGGCTGATCTTGGCGGCGCCGAAATCGCCGAGCACCACCTCGACGGCGAAAAGTGCCCCGGCGAAGGGTGTGTTGAACGTGGCGGCGATCCCCCCCGCCGCTCCGCACCCCACGAGCGTTCGCATCTGCTTGGCGTTCAGGCGCAGCGTCTGCGCGATCCACGAGCCGATCGCCGCTCCGATTTGCACGATCGGACCTTCGCGCCCGGCCGATCCGCCGCTGCCGATGCAGATCGAAGCCGCCAGCGCCTTGAGAGCCACCACGCGCCGTCGCAGCACCCCGCCGCGATTCGCCACCGCCTCGATCACTTCCGGGATGCCACTGCCCCGCGCCTCGGGGGCGAAGCGCACGACGATGGGGGCGATCAGAAGCCCTCCCAGCGCCGGCAACAGCAGCTTGCGCCACCATGGCAACTCGCGCACCGCCTCGAGGTCGCCATACGCCGGCCCGAAGAACATCCAACTCGAGCCCAGAATCATGGCCCGAAACAGGATGGCGCCGTAGGCCGCGCAGACCCCCACGAACGCCGCGCTCAGCAGGATTACGAAGTGCTCGGATCGAACGATCCGCGTCAGGGACGGGAACCAGCGCTCCAGCCTGGTCTGGACCTGGGGTAGCAGCACGGTTGGTCAACCGTTCAGCGAACGATCTGAGTCCCGATCCCCTCGTCGGTGAAAAGCTCCAGCAGCAGGCTGTGCGGCCTGCGACCGTCCAGAATGTGCACCTTCTCGCAGACGTCCAGGGCGCTGGCCGCCGCGCGCGCCTTCGGAATCATCCCGCCTTGGATCACACCCTCGGCAATCAGCGGCTCGATCTCTTCACGGTGGATCGTGCCGATCACGGACTCCGGGTTCTCCCGGTCGCGCAGGATGCCCGGGATGTCGCTCAGGAAGATCAGTTTGCGCGCCTTGACCTCGACTGCGATGCGCAACGCGGCCGTGTCTGCGTTGATGTTGTACGTTTGCCCGTCGGCTCCAAGTCCAAGCGGCGAAACCACCGGGATGAAACCATTGCCCGTCAGCACCTGGACGATCGTCGGGTCCACGCGCTCGACGTCGCCGACGAAGCCCAGGTCCTCGTCCGCCTCGAGCGGCCGGGCGCGCAGCAGCGTGCCCCCCTTGCCGGAGATACCGACCGCGCGCGCTCCCGACGTGTTGAGCGCCGCCACGATCTCGCCGTTCAACCGCCCCGAAAGCACCATCTCCGCCGCGTCCAAGGCCTGACTGTCCGTCACGCGCTGGCCGTTGACGAAGCGCGTCTTGGCACCAAGTTGCCCGAGCAGGTCGGTGATCTCCTTGCCACCGCCATGCACGAGCACGAACTGGATGCCTACCTGATGCATCAGGACGATGTCCTGGATGACGGCGCGCTTGAGGTCGGCATCGATCATCGCGGCGCCGCCGTACTTGATCACCGCGATGCTGTCGCGGTGCTTGTGGATGTAGGGCATCGCCTCGATGAGAATCTCGGCGCGGCGGGTCAGGTTCTCGATGGACAGATTCCGCATTCAGGCGGCTCCTTTGCGATCGGGCGACGGAATGGCTTCGAGATGGATGCGTCCCGGACGTGCGGACGGTGGGAGTTGAAACAGGAAGGCGACCGTGTCGCCGATGCTGCCGGCGCGCAGGTGCAGCGTGCCGGTGGCGTCGAGTTGTGCCGGCGTCTCGGCATCGAGTCGCTGGACTGGGCCGAGGATCATGTAGCCATGCCATGCCAGCGGCCGGATCGGCGGGGGAGTGTCCCGGTCCGCCGGCCAGAGCGTCAGCATCTTGGTGGGCCCATGCTCCATCACCTGCGCGGCGATTTCCTCGTCGGCGCGCTGGGACAAAGCCTCGGCGCGGGAGCGCTGGTCGGCCGACTCGTAGTCGAAAGCCAACGCGTTGAGGACGTAATGGAAATGCCCAAGGCGTTCGCGCGACTCGCGGATCGCCTCGTACAGATCGTTGGGCTTCGAGGAGATGGGCTGAATGCTGGGCTCGCCGCCCTTGCGGGCCAATTGGTCGGCCAGTTCTTCGAGGCGCTTGACGTTCCGTCCGGCCAGCACCACGCGGCATCCCGAGCGCGACAACTGCTGGGCGCAGGTGCGCCCCAAGGCGGTGTCCATTCCCAGCACCAGGGCGTTGCGTCCCTGCAAGACCGTTCGAGCCATACGCTCCCCGTTTCATCCGCCCGTGGGCGATCATTGCTGCCGGCGTCGTGCGCGCCGCTCCACCAATGCGGCCAGCGCACGCCCCCTGCGCAACGGAAAACCGATTCTCGCCTTGTCTCGCGCCGGTCCCGTCGCCACCCTCCTCGCCCATGAAACCGCTCGCACGCCCCATTCGCCTGATTGTTGCCGACGTCGATGGCTGTGTCACCCGCGGCGGGCGCCAACCCTTCGACCTGGCCATGATGCAGCGCATTGCCGAGCGCAATCGGGCCTCGCGCACCGATCCTGGCGTCCCCGCCATGACTTTCTGCACCGGGCGCCCCCTGCCCTACGTCCAGGCGCTCCAGCAGGCATGCGCCTGCCATCACCCGGCCATCGCCGAGTTCGGCGCCGTCCTCTGGGACCCTGTCCACCAGCACCACAGCATTCATCCCGCCTACTCGGAGGAGGATCGCCGCCGCTATCAGGCCATGCTCGCCGAGGCGGAGCAGCAGTTCATCGCCAACGGCGACGGGCAGGTGCTGATCGAGGCCGGCAAGGTCTGTCAGCTCACGCTTTACCCCAAGCCGCCGCTCACGGTGCCCGAACTGGCCCGACGGGCGGAGTCCTTCTCGGCGCGCTGGAGCGAACACTTCGCCACCGACCAGACCACCGCCGTGGTCAATTACATGCCGCACGCCGTGAACAAGGGCACCGCGCTCGACTGGCTGTCGCGCCTGACGGGGATCGACCTCGACGAGATGGTTGGTCTGGGCGACTCGGAGAGCGACTGGCACTTCATGCGCCTGTGTGCGCGCTCTGCCGCGCCGAGCAACGCGGTGCCTGCCCTGCGCGCGCGCGTCGATTGGCGCCTGCAGCACGCCGCGGTCGATTGCATCGAGGAACTTTACGAGCGCATCCGGGCCGAATCGCCCGCGGCCTGATCGCCTCAGCCCAGGTCTTCGCCTTTGCCGATGAAGCTGCTGTAGTGCGAGTGCAGCGCAATCGCCACGGCGCCGCACACACCGGCCTGCAGACCGAATGACCCGAGGTCCGCCTGGATGTCGCGCTCGAGCGCCTCCAGCGCCCGGCGCTTGATCGTGTGTTGGATGGCGCGGATCAGCCGCTCGCCATCCTCGACCATCGACCCGCCGTAGACCAGCGCCTCCGGCGCGACCAGATTCACCACCCCGGCCAGCACCGTGCCGATGTAGTGCCCCGCCTTGTCGATCATGTTGCCTGCCAGGCGGTCGCCCATCTCGGCTGCCTGGAAGATGGCCGCCGGCGTGATCTTGCCCGTGTCGTCCACGTGCTCGGGGATGTGCGTCTGCACGCCATCGTTGATCGCCGACTCGGCCTGCTGGACGAGTGCCCAATCGCTGGCCACCGTCTCGAGGCAACCGTAGTTGCCACAGTAGCAGATCGGCCCGTTGTCGTCCACCGTCAGGTGACCGAATTCGCCGACCGTGACTTTGACGCCCTGATAGACGATGCCGTCGAAGACCATCCCGACAGCCAGCCCGGGGCCAAGATGCACATAGAGGAAATTGCGCTTCTCCTTGAAGCGCCCGAAGATGCTCTCGGCGAGCGTCGTGCCGGTGACATGGCTGCTGAGATTGACGGGCACGCCAAAATGGTTCTGGAGAATTTCGACGATCGGGACCTTGTTCCAGTCCTCGAAGCGGGGGAAAGAAAGGGAGATGCCGCTCTGTTCGTCGATCAGGCCGGAGAGCACGACGCCGATGCGGGCCAGCTCGAGCCCCTCGTCCTCCTTGAGGAAGACGCGCTGATCTTCGATGGCATCAATGATTGCCTGGATGGTGCCTTCGCGTCCGAGGGCCGGATTGAAGGGCCGGATGACGTGGTTGTGCAGGCGTCCCTTCATGTCGCTCGAGGCGGACAGGATGCCGCGCGAACTGAACTCGATCGCGACGACGCCGCCGCGCTTGGGGTTGACGTCGAGCAACTGCGCCTTGCGACCGCCGGTCGAGGTGGCGAAGCCCTCCTCGATGACCTCGCCTGCGCGAATCAGATCCTGCACCACCGCCGAGACTGTCGGCAGATTCAAGCCCATGAGATCGGCGAGTGCACCGCGCGAGATGGGCCCTTCCTTCCAGAGCTGGTACAGGACGTCGGCCTGACGACTGGCGCCGCCCCGCATCATCAGGCCATTCTTGCGCACGTTCATTTGTCGCCTCGCTGCGGCAGATTCCCTGCTCCTTCGCTCCGCGACTTCCGAAAGTTTCTTGATGGAAGCCGTGTCGAAATGCCCATCCGGCGGGTCGGATGTCAAGACAATACAAAAAAGCCCGAAGGAAGTTCGGCGGAATTCGACCCGGGCCCCGCCGCGCCCATTAATCCCGCAGGGCCCCGGCCAATCGCTCGCACACGGCCTTGGCGTCCCCGAAGATCATCATGCAGTTGTCGGCGTAATACAGTTCATTCTCCACCCCGGCGTAACCCGGCTTCATGGAACGCTTTACGCAGTAGACCAGCCGGGCCTTGCTGGCGTCCAGAATGGGCATGCCGTAAATGGGACTCGTTTTGTCCGTTTTTGCTGCGGGGTTCACCACGTCGTTGGCTCCAATCACCAGACAGACGTCCGTCCCGGGGAACTCGTTGTTGATCTCATCGAGTTCATACACAATGTCGTAGGGGATGTCGGCCTCGGCCAACAGGACGTTCATGTGCCCCGGCATGCGCCCCGCCACTGGATGGATCGCGAAGCGCACGTCGACGCCTTTGCCCTGCAGCAGATCGGTCAAGTCCCTTACGGCGTGCTGGGCTTGCGCCACGGCCATGCCGTAGCCCGGCACGATGATGACCTTGGCCGCATTGGCGAGCATGAAGACGGCATCCTCGACGGCGGCGGCCTTCGTGGTCTTGCCGGTGGCCGTCGCCGCGGCCGCGGCTTCGTCGCCGCCGAACCCGCCCAGGATCACGTGGAGGAACGAGCGGTTCATCGCCCGGCACATGATGTAGCTCAGGATTGCGCCGGACGAGCCTACTAGTGCGCCGGTTACGATCAGTAGATTGTTGTTCAACATGAACCCCGTGGCCGACGCCGCCCAACCCGAATACGAGTTGAGCATCGACACGATCACCGGCATGTCCGCCCCGCCGATGGGGATGATCAGCGTGATGCCGAGGATCAACGCGACCGCCGTCATCGCGTACAGCCACGCCGTGTTCAGCGTCACGCTGAATGCCACGCCCAGCCCGATCATCAAGACGGCCAGCGCCAGGTTCAGCGCGTGCTGGCCGGAAAAGACCACTGGCGCCGACCCCAGCCGGCCGCTCAGCTTGCCGAACGCCACCACCGAACCGGTGAACGTGATCGCCCCGATGAAGACGCCGACGAAGACCTCGATGGTCTGCACCGTGCCGATCGCATCGCCATGCGCCCGGTGGAGTTGGAAAGTGCCGATGCCGACCAATACCGCGGCCAGTCCGACGAAGCTGTGCAGGATCGCCACCAGTTCCGGCATCGCCGTCATGCGGACCTTCAGAGCCACTGGCACGCCGATGATCGCTCCCAAGGCAAGCCCGCCAAGAACCCAAGCCAGGTTGGCGAACGCGACGGTCGGGTGCGCGAGCGTCACGCCCACCGCGAGCACCATCCCCGCGATGGCCATCTGGTTCCCACGGCGCGCAGTGGCCGGAGAGCTCAGTCCCTTCAACCCGAGGATGAAGCAGACGGAGGCGATCAGATAGGCCAGAGCGAACAGGTCGGGATGCAGGTTCATGGAGTTTCCTCGGCGGACACGCGCGCCTCAGCCCTTCCTCTTGTACATCGCCAGCATGCGTTGCGTGACCAGGAACCCGCCGAAGACGTTGATCGACGCGACGACGAGGCCGACGAACGCCAGCACCCGCGCCGAGAGAGGCGACGCCTCGTTGCCGCAGACCAGAATGCAGCCGACAAGGATGATCGCCGAGATCGCGTTCGTCACGGACATCAACGGTGTGTGCAGCGCCGGCGTGACGTTCCAGATCACATGGTAGCCGACGAAGCAGGCCAGCACGAAGGCGAACAGTCCCGTCATGAAGGGGGACACCGACGCGGTTTCCGCTGCGGCCAACAGAAGCACGGGGTTCATCCGGCGGCTCCTTTCGGAGGTGACCAGCGAATGGCGCCGTCGTGCACCACGAGCGCAGCGTCGAGCACTTCGTCCCCGACGTTCAGCGTGCGCTTGGCACCTGAACCCTCCTCGGGCGTGACGATCAACTCGAGCAACGCGAGCAGGTTGCGCGCGAAGAACTGGCTGGCGTGATGGGCCACGAGGGCTGGGTAGTTGGTGAAGCCGACCAGCGTGACGCCATGGCGCTCGACGACCTGGTCCGGTTCGGTCAGCGGGCAGTTGCCCCCTGCGGCCGCGGCCATATCCACGACCACCGAACCGGGCTTCATCGATCGCACGGCTTCCTCGGTGACCAACTCAGGCGCTGGCCGCCCCGGGATCAGGGCGGTGGTGACGACGATATCGGCGCGGGCCAGTTCGCGCGTCAGCGCCGCCTTCTGGCGCGCCTTGCCCTCGGCGGACAACTCGCGCGCGTAGCCTCCCTCGCCGGCGCCGGACTCCTCGATTCCCAGATCGAGCACCTTGGCACCGACGCTCAGGATCTGCTCGCGCACTTCGGGACGCACATCGAAGGCCTCCACCACGGCGCCCATGCGACGCAGGGTGGCGATTACCTGCAAGCCGGCCACCCCGACGCCGAGGACGAACGCGCGCGCCGGCGGCACTGAACCCGCTGCGGTCATCATCATCGGCACCATCTTGCGGAATCGTGCGGCCGCCTCCAGCGCCGCGCGATAGCCGGCGATGTTGGCCTGCGAGGAAAGGACATCCATCGTCTGCGCCCGCGTAATGCGGGGGATGCGCTCGAGGGCGAGCAGGCTCACGCGACGGGCTGCGGTAACGTCGAACAGGTCGCGGCCTTCCCCAAAGGGATCCAGCAGGCAGACGAGCAGACTTCCGATCGGCAGGCGTGCCGCCTCGTCCGGCAGCGGACAGCGCACCTTCAGGATGATCTCGGCATTCGCCAAGACGTCGTCGGCAACGATCCGGGCGCCGGCTGCTTCGTACTCCGCATCGGGAAAGTCGGCAGCCCGTCCAGCGCCCTGCTCGACGAACACTTGGGCTCCCGCGCCGGTCAGCTTCTTCGCCGCCGCCGGGGTCAGGGCCACGCGTGCCTCGCCGGCGCGCCGCTCCATGGGAACTGCGATTCGCATCGTCGGTTGCCTTGGTCTCGTCGGCAAAGAATCGGGGCCGCCCGAATGCCTCGGCGGGCCCGCTGTGCCGGGTTCCCCATCCGAGGTCATGGATGGAGAGTCAGGCGCGCCAAGGGCAAGCGAATCCGCTTCCGCGCACATGGCCCCACTCACACCGACGAGCACCGGCGACGGTCGCGAAGGCTTGCGGTTTGGTCGCTTATCGCCGAATCTCAAGCCGGCCTTGCAATTCGGAGCGCGCCACTCCATCCGCCTTGACGCTGCGCGCCGGGACATGCGTCTAATGCGGATAGCATTTGTTCGCATTCCTCTTGCCGACGTTGGAACTCTGCTCCTATGCCCCGAATCCTGCGCACCGAGCTTCTCGCGCCCCGCATTCGCCGCTACGTGGTTGCCGCACCCAAGATCGCCCGCAAGCGCCGGGCGGGCCAGTTTGTGCTGGTGAGTCCCCATCCGCATGGCGAGCGCATCCCCCTGACGATCAGCGATGCCGACCCCGATGAGGGCTCGATCACGCTGATCGTGCAGGAGGCGGGTAAGACGACGGCCGAGATGGCCCTGCTGGAGGCAGGCGATGAACTGACCGACGTCGTGGGGCCGCTGGGTCAGCCGACCCACATCGTGCGTCTCGGGCATGTCGTCGGGGTCGCGGGTGGCATCGGCATCGCGCCGCTCTATCCGATCCTGGAGGCGATGCAGCAGGCCGGCAACAAGGTGAGCGTCATCCTTGGGGCGCGCTCGGTCGAGTACCTGATCCTCGAGAAGGAAGTGCGGGCGCTTGGCGTTGACCTGACGCTGTGCACCGACGATGGTTCACGTGGCAGGAAGGGTTTCGTGACGGAAGCGCTGGGGGAGATGATGGCGTCGGGTCAGGCCATCCATCAGGTGGTGGCGATCGGACCGGCGATCATGATGAAGTTCGTTTGCGAGGTGACGCGGCCTCAGGCGATTCCAACGATCGTCAGCCTGAATCCGATCATGGTGGATGGGACGGGGATGTGTGGCGGGTGTCGCGTACAGGTGGGCAACGAGGCCAAGTTCGCCTGTGTGGACGGTCCGGAATTCGACGGCCATCTGGTGGATTTCGATCTTCTGATGCGTCGGCAGGCGATGTATCGCGAGCAGGAAAGGCAGGCGATGGAACGATTCGCCGCCAAGGACCACACCTGTCAGCTCGAAGGAGTCTGACCGCCATGACGCAACCGACGCCGCCCCCAAAGCGCACGGCCAAGGAGAAGATCGGCACGCCGCGCCCGCCGATGCGCGAACAGCCGCCGCTCGAGCGCGCCCGCAACTTTCTCGAGGTTCCCTTCGGATACGGTCCCGAGCAGGCGATGGTCGAGGCCGAGCGCTGCCTGGCCTGCGGCAAGCCGCACTGCATGGAAGGCTGCCCGGTTGGCAACGACATCCCGACCTTCCTGCGCCAGATCGCCGAGGGGAACTTCGCCGGCGCCGCGCGCACGATGAAGGAGACGAACCTGTTGCCGGCGATTTGCGGGCGCGTCTGCCCGCAGGAGACGCAGTGCGAGGCGCTGTGTGTGATCGGCAAGAGGGGCGAGCCGATCGCGATCGGCCGGCTCGAACGGTTCATCGGCGACTGGGAGCGGGAAAGCGGCGCGGTCGAGGTGCCCGAATGCGCGGCGCCCACGGGCAGAAAGGTCGCGATCATCGGGTCGGGACCGGCGGGGCTGACATGCGCGGCGGACGTCGCGCGCGCCGGTCATCGCGTCGTCGTGTACGAGGCGCTCCAGAAACCGGGCGGGGTGCTCCGTTACGGTATTCCTGAATTCCGCCTGCCGAAGGCCATCATCGACGCGGAGCTGACGCTGCTCGAACGCATGGGCGTCGAGATTCGCTGCAATGAAGTCATCGGAATGACCGACACGATCGACGAGTTGCTTGTCGAGGAAGGCTACGACGCGGTCTTCGTGGCCACCGGCGCCGGACTGCCCTGGTTTCTGGGCATCCCGGGCGAGAATGCGCTGGGTGTCTATTCTGCCAACGAGTTCCTGACGCGGACGAACCTGATGGGCGCGTGGCGATTTCCGGAGTACGACACGCCGGTGCAGCGCCTGAACGTCGTGGCGACCATCGGTGGCGGCAACGTGGCGATGGACGCGGCGCGGACGGCGCTCCGGCTTGGTGCCGAGCGCTCGCTGATTGTGTATCGGCGCGGATTGGACGAACTGCCGGCTCGCGCCGAGGAGGTCCACCACGCCCAGGAGGAAGGGGTCGAGTTCCACCTGCTCACGAATCCGGTCGAGATTCTGTCGGACGCGCGGACCGGTTGGGTGCAGGCGCTGCGCTGCCAACGGATGGAATTGGGCGAGCCGGATGCCTCGGGGCGTCGCCGTCCGAGTCCTGTTCCCGACAGCGAGTTCGATCTGGCGCTGGGCACGGTGATCATCGCGATCGGCAACGCGCCGAATCCGCTGATCCCGCGCACAACACCCGATCTCGACGTCAGCCGCAAGGGACAGATTGTCGTGGACCAGGAGTCGATGAAGTCGTCGAAGCGCGGCGTCTTCGCCGGTGGCGACATCGTCCGCGGCGCCGCGACGGTCATCCTCGCCATGGGCGACGGCCGCCGCGCCGCCGCCAGCATCAACGAGTATCTGGAGTCGGGGAAGTGGTGAGGGAGAGTTATTGGTGTTTAGTTTTTAGTTTTTAGTGTCCAAGCGATTTGGCGGGATAATGCGCGATCAACTCTTTGCGATCTCCACACCTCATCCCTGAATTTCCATGTATTCACTTTACTAACAACTAGCCACTAAAAACCAATAACTCTTACCAATATTTCTCCACGTGGATCTGCCCGGGCTTCTGCCGGCTGTGTTCCTTGAAGCCGTCGGCGGTGAGCGTGGCGAGCATCTGCTCGACCATGGTCGGGTTGCCGCAGAGATAGAAGTGCGTGTCGTCGGGGGTGGGGTCGAAGCCCCATGCCTGGTGCAGGGCCTTCTCGGTCCAGAGGCTTTGGACGTAGCCGACGTGCCCCTGCCAGGGGATGTGCTCGTTCTGCGGGCGGCTGATCGTGGGCAGGTAGGTGAAGTCCTGACGATGGCGGGCGAGGAGGAAGAGCTCGTCGCTGTAGCCAAGCTCCTCGCTCTGGCGGGCGCCGTGGAGGATGGCGACGCGCTTCCACAGGTGATGCGAGACGTGGGAGCGCAGCATGCTCATGTAGGGGGCCAGACCGGTGCCGGTGGCGACGAGGACGACGTTGACGTCCTCGGGAAGGTCCTCGAGCGTGAACATGCCGGTGATCTTCGGGCCGAGCCACAGAGGGTCGCCCGTGCGCAGGGCATGAAGTCTTGGCGTCAGGGCACCGTCGGGAACGAGGACGATGAAGAACTCGAGGAAGTGGCGGGCCTGCGAGGACGAAGCGATCGAATAGGCGCGGCGAATCAGCTTGTTGGGCGGGGGAGCGGTCTCCTCCGGGGCCGACGTCAGGCTGCGCGGCGCATCGGGCGGCAGGCCGAGCACGGCGAACTGGCCGGGTCGGAACTCGGGCATCTCCCATCCCACCGGCGCCACGCGCAGGTAGAAGAGCGTCGAGGAGAGATCGACGCGGCGGATGACGATGGCGTTCAGTTCCGGAAGAGTCATGCGCGAAGGTCCAATCCTCAGGAATGACGGTGCTTCTAGGCGGGCGTCGAAGTGCGGGTCAACCCCTTGCGGCGGGCCGTTGAGCGATTGACGCCCTCGAGCACGCGCATCGAGTTTGGAGATGCCCGCCGGCGGTGGCCACTCGCGGGAGTCGTCATGTCGAGCACCCGCATCACGTTTGTCGTCGGCCCTGAAGACCTGGCCATTGCCGCGCCGCTGATCGAGCGCGGCAGCCGGGACGGTCTGGATCCCGAGCGCGTGCTCGCGCCGCTGGCCGATCGCGTCGTAACCGCTTGGACACTGTATCCGTACCTGTTGGCAAGTCAGGCCGGGCTTGACTGCCGTCTCTCTACCGACCTGCCGAAGGAGGGCATCCTGGTGGCCAGCGCGTGCAGCATTCCCATCACGTGGAAGCCGCCGACCGAATTGACTTTCGTCTGCACGGTGGCCGACTCGCCGCGCCGGCCCTATGCGCAGGTTCTCGTCTACCAGAACGCCGCGCAGGTAGGCGAGACCGGAGTCTCCCGCATGACCGGTTTGCCTCTCGAGCGTTTCCTTCGGCATCCGCCGCAAGCGGATCTGATCCCTCGCGATCCGACCCGGGAAGCACGCTTCGAGCGCGTCGGCTACTTCGGCAAGCCCGCGAATCTCGCCGCCGAGCTGCGGTCCGCCCAATGGGCCGCTACCCTTGCGAGCCGGGGCATCGAGTGGGTCTGCATGGGTCCCACGACGTGGCACGACTACTCGGACGTGGATGCTGTCGTCGCGATCCGGAGCATGGGCACCGCCCATCTGCACGACCACAAGCCGGCAACGAAGCTCTACAACGCCTGGCTGGCCGGGGTACCGGCCGTGCTCGGAGCGGAGTCGGCCTACCGCGCGGAGCGTCGCTCGCCGCTCGACTACCTCGAGGCGGACTCCGTGCCGACTATCCTGACAGCGTTGGATCGGCTGCGCACCGATGCCGCCTTGCGCGCGGCGATGATTGCCCACGGCCGCGCGCGTGCCACTGCCGAACTCGCGCCGGAGCAGCTTCGGGCGGGTTGGCTTGAGATTCTGACGCGTGTCGCTCCCGAGACGCACATGCGGTGGCAACGAGTCGGCGCGCTCCGACGGAACCTCTTCTTTGCCGAGCGCCACCTCCAGCGCAAGTGGCTTGGTCTGCGCAAGCGTCTGGGCCTCACCAGCCCAGAGCGTTCCGCCTTGCCGCCGACCGTCCCTGCGTCTTGACTTTCGCAAGACTCCATCGCGGGGCGGTGAACACGATGGCACAGAACAAGAAGAAGCACGTGCTATTTGTCTGTATGGGCAACATCTGCCGGTCGCCGGCGGGGGAGGGGCTGTTCCGCGCGTTCGTCGCGCAACGCGGCCTTGCCGACCGGTTCGAGATCGATTCGGCGGGCACGATCGGTCATCATACCGGCGAGCCCCCCGACAGCCGCATGCGTCGGGCCGCCGCGGCGCGGGGGTATGATCTGACGGGCAGCGCGCGGCAGTTCGCCGCCGAGGACTTCGAGCGCTTCGACATGATCGTCGCCATGGACCGCAGCAATCTGCAAGGCATCCGGGCGCTCGATCCCGGCGGTCGCTATCGCCACAAGACCTGCTTGATGCTGGAAAATCATCCGGCGCCGCGGACGCTCGACGTGCCGGATCCGTACTACGGCGGGCCGAAGGGCTTCGAGGAGGTGCTGGACTTGATCGAGCAGTCCTGCGAGGGCTTGCTGACCCGCCTGCAAGAGCAGCAGCCGTGAACCGGGCAGCGTTCGATGGCGCGGTCGAAGAGCTGATCGCCCGCGAGACCGGACGACGCGGCCGCGTGGTGGGCCGCACGGCGTCGGGCGGCGGGTGCATCAACAACGCCGAGACCGTGTCGCTCGACGATGGCCGACGCTTCTTCCTGAAGTCGAACCCGGATCCCTTGCCGCGACTGTTCGAGTGTGAGGCGGCTGGACTGCGCGCGCTTGCCGAAGCGGGGACGATTCGCGTGCCGCACCCCGTCGGCACCGGCGGGGGAGAGTCCGACGTTCCCCCGTTTCTGGTGATGGAGTGGATCGAGCCCGGCGCTCCGGGCCCGCGCTATCAGCAGGAGCTGGGGCACGGCTTCGCCCGCCTGCATCGCGAGACGCACGCACCACGTTTCGGATTCGAGCACGACAACTACATCGGTGCGACGCCCCAGCCCAACGGTTGGACGGACGACTGGATCGCGTTCTGGCGCGAGCGACGTCTCGGATTTCAGCTCGCTCTGGCGCGCCGCAAGGGCCTGAGCGACAGCAGGATGGACCGGCTCGGCGAGAAGCTGCTCGCTCGGCTGGACGAGTTCCTTGCCGAACCCGCCGAGCCCCCCTGCCTGCTGCACGGTGACCTGTGGGGCGGCAACGCCATGGCGGACTGCCAGGGCGCGCCGGTGCTGATCGATCCGGCGGCCTACTATGGCCGGCGCGAGGCAGACCTTGCCATGACACAACTCTTCGGCGGCTTCACCCGGGACTTCTATCGCGCCTACGAGGAGATCTGGCCACTGGCTCCCGGCAGCGACGCGCGCCTGGACATCTACCGCCTGTATCACCTCCTGAATCATCTGAACCTCTTCGGCGGCAGCTACCACGCGTCGTGTCTGGCGATCCTTCGGCGATACGCGGATGGCTGAACAGGCGTGTGTCGGGGCTTGCGCCGGGAGCCATCGGACGAGGAACCTCCCGCATGCAGCCAACACCCATGCCCCGCGAGGCCATCCCATGCGTCCAATCTGGTCGCTGCTTCTGGTGCTTCTCATGACGAGTCCCCTGCATGCCGATGCCGGCGCGATTGTCGAACCGGAGTGGACCTTCCTTGCCGGCGATCTATCCTTTCCCGAGGGACCTGCCTGGGACGGACGCGGCACGTTGTACTTCTCGAGTTGTCGCGGCAACTTCGTCGGCCGGATCGACGCGTCGGGCTTCTCGGTGCTGGTTGCTTCCGCGTCGCAGCCCGATGTGTGGCAGCGAACGAATGGCCTGACGGTCGGCGCCGACGGAGCGATCTACGCGGCCGAGTGGGCCGAGACGGGCGGAGCGATCCTGCGCATCGAGCCGGATGGGCGCATTGAGGCGTTGACGCGAGACTTCAACGGGGCGCGCTACAATCGCCCGAACGACCTGATCTTCGATCCGCAGGGAAACCTCTACTTCACCGACCCGAAGTCCTACGCACGCGACAAGCCCGACGGCGTTGTCTATCGCATCGACGCGGCCACGAATCGGGTCAGCGTCGCGCGGGCAGGATTCTGCTTCCCGAACGGTCTGGCATTCTCGGCCGACGGGCGTCATCTGTTCCTGGCCGAGTCGGCCTGGAACAGGGTCTTGAAGCTGGAGGTCCTGGCGGACGGCTCCCTCGGCGAGCCCGAGGTCTTCGTCGAGATGCCGGGCGGCGACCCGGACGGGATGAACTTCGATGAATCGGGAAATCTCTACATTGCGCACTTCGGCGGCGGACACGTGTGGGTCGTCGCACCGGACGGCACGGTCGTTCGGAAGCTGAAGACCCCCGGCAGCAAGCCGAGCAATGTGGACTTCGGCGGCCCGGACCTGAGGACGCTCTTCGTCACCGAGGACGAGTCGAGTTCTGTCTACCGAACGGTTGTGGACGTGCCGGGACTTCCGCTGTTCCACCACCCCGTGCGGAGCGGGCGTTAGACGATTTCTGGGGCTGCTGGTTCGGTGCTTACCGCACGGCGCCGGGGAAGCTGGCGGTTTGGTGCAGGCGAGGCATGGGGGCGTGGGTTTCGGCGTACAGGGCGGCGCCGATGATGCCGGCCTGGTTGCGCAGTTCGGCCGGCAGGACGGGCACGCCGCAGTCGATCTTGTCGGAGAACTTGTCGAACTTGCGGCTGGCGCCACCGCCGAGGATGATCAGGTCGGGATTCATGAACATGCACAGGTCCTGCAGGTAGGCGTTCACGCGTTTGCCCCATTCGGCCCACTTGAGATCCTCGCGCGTGCGGGCCGCTTCGGCTGCGATCAGCTCCCAGTCCACGCCCTGATTGTTGTAGAGGTGGCCCAGTTCGGTGTTGGGCACGACGATGCCGTCGCAGATGACGGCGGTGCCGATGCCGGTTCCGAGGGTAACCAGGATCACCACACCGGGCACGCCCTTGCCGGCGCCGAAGCGCGCTTCGGCAAGGCCCGCGGCGTCGGCGTCGTTGACGACGGCGACCGGGCAGCTCGTCCGCCGGGCAAACGCCTCGGCAGCGTTGTTGCCTCGCCATGACTTGTCGAGGTTCGCGGCCGTGCCGATCTCGCCGCGCCGCACCACGCCCGGAAAACCCACACCGATCGGTCCCGACCACTCGAAGTGTTCGGCGACGGTGCCAACGGCCTCCGTGACGGCCGCCGGGTCGGAGACTTCGGGAGTCTTGACGCGGATGCGCTCGGCGGTCAGTTGCCCCGACTCGGTATCGACGGGAGCGCCCTTGATGCCACTGCCGCCGATGTCGATTCCGAGGATGAGCATGGTGGCGACTCCCTGTGTCGGGTTGAAGAGTGCGAGTCTACTCGAACTCGGCCATCGTGATGGCGGTGTCGAAGCTGCCCGTGCTGTCGGCGCGCACGGTGCCCAGAGCGCCAACCTCGCGAGCCGCGGCATCGAGCATACCCCGAAGGGTCAGGCGTCCGGTTCCGCGCCGCATGCTGGCGGCGATCGCGTCACCGTAGGCCAGCCGCCCGTCCCGACGCGCGGCCGGTGCGGGCGTGCCGCTCGAAACGCCGATCGCCCAACGCGGCGGCAGGTCGCCCAGCGACGCGAGCACGCGCGAGCCATCCACCGTCCGATCCCAGTCGATGTCGAACAGCAGCACGACTTCCGTCGTGGCGACGGAGCGTTGGAGCATCGTCGCGAACTCCCGCAGTGGGATGCCGTTGCCGAAGGTCATGGTGGCGGCATCGCCGCGGGCGGCAATGTAGAGCACCAGAAGTTCGCCGGCGCGCGCCGACAGGGCGGTGTTGACAACCGCCTCTTCGAGTGCCGCGCGGTCGAGCGAGGCGGGGGTGAAGATCTTGACGGCGTTGGCGGAGAACTGGCCCGCGAAGGGATCCGTGAGCGCCGTGCGGAGTTGCTCGACGGTGGCGCCCGCCTCGGCCGGGCCGGAACCGACGAGCAACGCATGGCGCGCCTGCGGATTCAGGAGGCGGGGGAGGCGGTCCAGTTGCAACTCGGCCTTCGTCACGTTGCCGCGGAAGTCGACGAGTTGGGCGAAGAGGCGGTTGCTTCCCATGTTGAGCTTCACCTCGACGTCCCGGGCCGGGATGTCGCGGCGGGCGGTGGACTCCTCCATCATGTCGGTGGAGCGCACGCCGGTGGCCAGCGCCTCGCCATTGGCTTCGAAGTCGATCGCGCGCAGGCCGTTGGGAATCGCGGCGGACCAGCGCACCGTCACCGTCGGCGTGCGATGCATCGAACCTTCGGATGGCGACAGGAACTGGAAGACCGGGGGAGTGCCGAGCCGCATGCGCTCGGCTTCAAGCGCGAGCGAGGCCAGATACGACTGACCCGTCGTGCGAAGGCTTGCCCAGTACTGCGCGTCCTGTCCCGTGGGCACGTCGCGCCGCATTGCCTCGACGACGTCGTTCCACACGTCTGTCACCTTCACCTTCAGGTCGTCGAGCTTGTTCTCCGGCGCGTAGTGCAGGAAGGTCTTCTTCGACGTCACCTGACTGGCCTCGATCGGCGCTGCTATGGGGGTGTCCCGGTAGTAGTCGAGCATCTCGATGCTGACGTCGAAGTTGTAGCGCCGGGTCATCTTCGGGAAGCCGATGTACCACAGGACGTCGGAGAACTGAACGCCCAGCGGGAAGACGAGGGAATAGAAGTAGGCGCGCCCGGTCATGCGCGAGTTACGGACGCGGCCGGTGATCAACAGGTCATGGTCGCCCTTGGGGGGGAGTTCGTCGCGGGAGATGTAGGTGACTTCCTCGAACTGGCGGCCGTCGGCCAGCGAGCGGGCCAAGCTCTTGGCCATCAGCGTCGGCACCGGGTCGATGCTGCCCGAGTAGACGTTGTCCGGGTGGCTGAACTCGAAGCGGCGGCTGAAGGTCAGCGGCGGGACCTTCGAAATGGCGGCGGCCGTGCGCACCGATTCGCGCTCGTCGCGGAAGTCGGTGACGATCACACGGGCGGGAATCGTGGGATACTGCGCGGTGGCCTCCAGCGGCCGGTACGAGCCCTTGCTGCCGCAGCCGATTCCGACCAGTGTCAGCAGAGCCAGCAGGAGGAAGTGCGTGGTGGTCTTCATGGATGCCTCGCTCCGTGATGTCGGCGCATGCGGGCGCCGGTGTTTCGCTTCGATTCTACTCTGCCAGCACCAGACGGAAGCCGACGTCGCGTCGCGCGCGATCCGGTTCGAGCGCCTCGCGCCGGGTGGTGGAAATCTCGCGCGGCGTGTACGAAAGATAACTGCCGCCGCGCAGAACCTTGCGCTCGCCCGATGCCGGGCCCTTTGGATCGCGGCGCTCGCCGGTCGCGTAGTAGTCCTCGGCATACCAGTCCAGGCACCACTCGGCCACGTTGCCCGCCATGTGGAACGAGCCTGTGCTCGAGCGCCCCTGCGTCATCAGGTTGATCTCGATCGTTCCGCGGGTCTGCTGGTAGTGGGCGTGCTGTGCCGAAGGGGTGTCGCGGCCCCAAGGGAACGGCAAGGCGGTGAATCCTCCGCGGGCCGCGCTTTCCCACTCGGCCTCGGTCGGCAGGCGGAAGGGTTTGCCCGTCTGCTCCGACAGCCACTTGGCGTACTCGTTCGCCGCCGTCCACGTGACGTTGTTCGCCGGGTGGAAGTGACGGCGCTCGCGCGGCATGTAGCGCTGCATGCCATCGTGGAACTCGATGTTGGTTGCTTCGGTGACCTCGTAGAGTTCCTTGGCGCGTGACGTGTTCTGGTTGAGGAAGGCGGAGAACTCGAGTGCGGTGACCTCATAACGGCCGATCTGGAAGGGACTCAGGAGGACATTGCGGGAAGGCCGTTCATCGGCCTCGCCCTCGTCGTTGCCCATCGTGAAGGCCCCGGAGGGTGCGTTGACAAGGTCCGGTGTACGGGCTGTTTGGACGGCAGCCGCATCGTGCGCCTCAACCACCCGTCGATCGAAGGCCTGATCGATACCTGTCCAAAGATTGGCGATCTCGCGCAGATGCCCAAGCCGGTCGGTGAAGGCGCGCGCATCGCGCAGGCGGAACTGCAAGTCATTGAGTTGGCGCTCGTAGACGGGTTCCTCCGGCGTGGGGGCCACGGTCGGTGTCGGCGGCGGGGTGACGCGCACCTCGGGAGTGGGCGTCGGCGTACGGGCGATGGCGACCTGGGTGGCCTCGGGTGTCGGCGTTGACGCGCCGCCGTTCTCCGTTGCCGTCGGTGGGGGAGTGGCTGTTGCGACGATCATCGTCGGTTGAGCCGTCGGCTGCGCGCCGTTGTTCCCGTTCGTCTGACCGCCGCCGCCAAGACTCTTGATGGCCACAACGGCGCCGACGCCAACCACGAGACAGGCCGCAGCCACGCCGCCGATTACGAGGCCCATGTTCTTCTTCGTCGGGATCGCGGACGCGACCGATGCCGAGGAGGGCGGCGCCTCGATCAGCGGCGCCCCGGCGAGCGTGGCGCCTGCTTGCGGCGCTCCTGCCTTCGGGGCCTCGGCCATCGGACCACCGGCCATGGTGGCGGCTTCGCCAGCACCTTGGCGTTCCGAATCGGTCAGCCCAGTGCGGCCCATCGTGCCCTGGGTCTTGACCTCTTCGAAGCGATGGCTGGGGCCACCTGCGGCGCTGGGCGTCGTGGGCGAGGCGATGATTGGAATCGTGGCGTTGGAGGCCTGACGGGTTTCGCGCCAGATTTGCTCCATCGGTACGTCGCGAATCGGTTCGAGGGCGCGCCTGATGGCCTGACCCAACTCGGAGGCATCCTGCGGGCGCTTCGACGGATCCTTCTCGAGGCAGCGCAGGATCAGATGGTCGAACTCCGGCGAGATCGTCGGGATGAGCGAACGGATCGATGGGGGCTGCTCGTTGAGATGCGCCACGGCAACGGTCAGGCCGGAGCCGGTGAAGACCGTTTGCTGGGTGAAGCAGAAGTAGATCACGCAGCCGAAGCTGTAGATGTCGCTCAGGTGCGAGACGCCGGTGCCGCGAATCTGCTCGGGGGCCATGTAGCTGGGTGTGCCGAGCGCCTGCCCGGTCTGCGTCAGTTGGCCGCCGTCCATCTCGGTGAACTGGGCGTTGGCGGCCACGTGCGCGATACCGAAGTCCATGACCTTGACGCGCCACTTGCCGCGGGGCAGGCGCGCCACCATGATGTTGTGGGGCTTGATGTCGCGGTGGACGATGCCATATTCGTGGGCGTGCGCCAGGCCTTCGCAGGACCGCTCGAGGATCGTGGCCATGTCGCCGACCGTCATGTCGCGCGGGGAGGCGGTGACCGTGTTCTTCAGGTCGTCGCCCTCGACGAACTCCATGGCGATGAACGCCATCTCGGGGTCCTGGTAATACTCGTACACCTGCACGATGTTGTCGTGCATGAGCTTGGCGACGGTCTTGGCCTCGCGGGAGAAGCGGGCCATGATGTCGGGCGACTGCAAGACGGCTTCGCTCGGGACCTTGAGTGCGACGTCGCGGCCCAAGTCCACCTGGCGGGCACGGTACACCTTCCCCATGCCACCGGCGCCCAGCACCTTCTTGATTTCATATTTCCCGGCGATGACATCGCCGACGTCCAGATCGATCATAGTCGCTCGATTCCGATGCCCGTTCTTCGGGCGCAACCCCCGCCCGAGTCGTCAACCGCTCCCCCCGGCAACCCGGTCCCCACGTCGCAAGACTGCACCACATGGTCGCCCAAACCCGAATGAACGCAACCCCTAAGCGTTCGGACGACGGTAATCCGTCACACAGAAGTCCCACAGCGCCGCTTGGGCGGCCGTCAGACGGCGCAGCGTCCCGCCCGACTCCATCTCTGCCGAAACGCAGACCAGCTCAGAAATCGCCTCGTTGCGGACCAGCATCGCAAACACCGGCTCACCCGCAATCGGCTCGGCCGAGAAGACCCAGTAGGCCACGTCGCCGACCCGCCCCTTCGTCTCGAAGCGAACCGCCGGGGCCTGCTTCACCCGGAAGGTCTCCGCGACGTACTTGGCCACGTCGTCGGCGAACGCCTCGGGCTCCACATCGGCATCGGCTTCCTCGAGGTCGTCCAGCACCACATCCGCAGCGAGCACACGCTCCAGCGTCTCCGGCGTGTCGCCGTGCCAGTCGGATATCTGGACCTCTTGGCCGGCCCTTGTGCGAAGTGCCGTCATGGCTCTCTCCCTGTCGCCCCGAGTTGATCGTAGCCACCACTCCACAGGTTCGACGCCGGCGCCAGCGGAAGTTGCATATCCCGCCGCTCGTCGATCTGCCGAGCCATGAATTCAGGCATCTTAAATGGCCTTACCTCATCGTCAGCCTGAACTTGGCCGTGTAGGTATTCGCCCCGCGATTATCCTTCGAAATCTGAACATCGCCCACCTGATCGAAGTCGCGGAGTCGGCCCATATTGGTGAGGGCGTCGAGAAAGTCACCGCCCTTCGCCGCATTGGATCCAGTCCACTTAACCTCCGCGAGATACTGTTGTCCTTGAGGGGCGAAGGAGACGAGCTGCACGCCGGCTCGGAAGGCGGCCTGCTGGGCGGCGGCACCATAGTCAACGGGGGTGGCCGCGGGCGGGGGAGTGGCCGCCGGAGCCGGGCGATTCTTGTCCGTGAAGGTGGCCGACAGGCCCGACTCGAGCCGGCGGCTGGCGCCGGGCGCGGCGGCAAGGATGTGATAGATGCCGATGATCAGACCGACGATAACCGCGACGATCGCAAAGAACCGCAGGAAGAATTTCATGGTCGGAACCTTAAGTCACCCCGCCGGAGGAGCGCCCTGGGCGGGAGGCAGCAGGGGCACCGGGCGCCGTTCCGGTCGCCAGATCGATCTCGTCGACCGCCCGGCGCAAGCGGTCCACGTGAGTGTGCGTGTAGATGCTCGTCGTTGCAAGGCGGGAATGCCCCAAGAGTTCCTTGATTTCAAGCAAGCGCGCCCCGCGATGCAGGAGCTGGGTGGCGAACGTGTGGCGCAGCTTGTGCGGCGTGATGCGCTGGCTGAGCCCCGCCTGGCGAATCGCCTTCTCGACGACATAGCCAACCATGCGGGCGGTCATGCGACTGCCGTCCGGTTGACGAAAGACGGGTACGTCGTGGGGGAGCGACGATACCAGCGGCGCCAGCGCCAACCGCACGACCTCGTGCATGGGGACCAGGCGTTCCTTGGAGCCTTTGCCCCAGATGCGCAGGCAATTGCCTCCGAGATCGACTTGTCCGGCGTCGAGACCGACCAGTTCGGACAGTCGGACGCCCGTGAACAGAAAGGTCACGAGCATGGCGCGGTCGCGCTCGGCGGTCTCTTCGTCGGGGAGCCCGTCGCGCAGAAGGCGCGGGATTTCATCATCGACCAGGTAGACGGGCAGCTTGCGGGCCATGCGGGGGTTGCGCAGCCCGGTGGCCGGGCTGGCGTCGAGCCACTCGCGCTTGACGCAATAGTCGCAGAATCGGCGGACGCTGCTCATGGCGCGGGCGACGCTGGCCGGACGCATCTGGCAGTCGTCGCGCAGGTGGGCGATGAAGTCCTTCACGTAGAGGGGCGTGAGGTCGTCGAGGCGCAGGCGCTCCTTGCCGTCGCGGCTCAGGTAGCGCCACAGGTGCTCGAGGTCGCTGCGGTAGGCCTTCTGGGTGTGGGCGGCCAGACCGCGTTCGACGCGGAGGTGTTCGACGAAGGCATCGATGGCCGGGGCGACGTCCATGGGCGACTGGGTGGCGGAGGGCCGGGAAGACCGTCAACCCCGTTCGGGAGGGCATGAAGGCTTGCCTGACCGGTTTTGTAAATAATGATGATTTAACGAAGTAGATTGGACGGGGGCAGAGCCCCTCGGAGGCGGCAGGGCCGTCGCCCCCTGAAGGGCTCTCGTTCATTGACTTCAGCGGCGACCCTGAACACTGGCGCGGACGTCGGTGAGCAAACGGGTGGCAGCCTGCCGAAGCTGGGCCGGCAGGCGCACGTCCCGGATGATGCCCTCCAGAATCTGGACGGCGGGACGAACCCGGCCGGAACGCAGGTAGATGTTCGCCGCGTTCCACCGCACGGTGCCCGAGCGCTCCGGCAGGTTGGAAAGCGTTCCGATCACCTGGACCGCTTCCTCGACGCGCTCGAGGCGATCAAGGTCATGGAGCAGCATGGTGAGGGCATCGTCGGACTGGGAGATCTCGTAGGCCTTGCGATGCTTGAGCAGGGCGTCCTCGAAGTCGCCGAGGCGGAAGTCCATGTCGCCGAGCAGTTTGAGGGCCGCCCAGGACTGGGGGAACTTCTCGATCAGCCGGCGGCTGGCTTCGAGGCGAGCCTCGTCGCCTTCGTGGAGCAGGACGTAGTTCTCGGCCACGGGCAGGTTGTCCGGTTCCTTTTCGAGAAGCCCCAGCAGCATGGCGGCCCCTTCGTCCCGGCGTCCCTCCTGGCGACCCACCGCAACACCAAGCTGGAGGCTGACCTCCTGGCCGGCCTCGGCCAAGGCCTTGTAGCGGGCCTCGGCGTCGGCAAAGCGCGCTTCTTCCATGAGGGCCAGTGCGCGCTCGGATTGCGCGGCGACGTTGTTGGGGTCTTGGGCGTCGAGCCGATCCAGAAGCTCATAGGCAACGTCCAGCATACCGACCTGAACGGCTTGGCGGACGACGACAAGCACACCCGTCGCATTGCCCGCCTCGAGACGCTCGGTCGCCGCGGCTTGCAGTTGCTTGCGGAAGGTGGGCCGATCGATGTGGCGTCCCTGGGCGTCGCCCGTGGGGAAGAGCTCGCCGATGCGGACCAGTTCGTCGCGCAGGACGGTGTTCTTGGGGTTGCGGGCATAGGCGGGTCGCAGCAGTGCGGCGGCTTCATCGCGCCGCTTGAGTGCCACGAGGGCGCGCGACCGGATGAGCAGGGCGCGGGTGAGCGTGGCGACCTTCTCACCGCCGGCATCCAGGGTCTCGATCGCCTTCTGGGCCTCCCCCGCCACGTTGTAGCAGTCGGCGAGGTTGAGGCGTCCTCCCTGACACTCCGGGTGGGCCGGGACGAAGCGCTCGAGCAGCGTTTGGGCCGCGGCGAAGTTCTGATTCTCCATCAGCTTCGTCGCTTCTTCCATCTCGAGCAGTTGCGTGCGTGCCGCGCGGAGTTGCTCGGCGTTGGACGCGCCGGGATTCTCTGCGAGCCAGGAGGCGATCCAACTGGCCAGCTCGGTGTTGGAGAAGGCGCCGCGATGAAGGCGATCGGTCTCGCGGCGGGGCTGAGGGATCGGGAAGTGAATGCCGAGATGATTGGCGAGGGTAGCCGCCAACGGCTGAAGCAGCCAGCGGGACTCGGCGGAGGAGGAAGCGGAGCGTCGGTTCTTGTTCTTGGTCTGGGCCACGGGGGGTGTTCCTCGGGGGTCGCGGGATGTTCAAAGCCCTCCGCATCGGGCGGAGGGCTTGGGTTCACTGGTCTGTATCCTGTGGAGCCGGGTAGCGGTGCGCTCAGTTGCGAGAGGCCGCCTTGAGCGTTCCGTCCTCGGGGTTCAGAATGTCGTAGGGTGTCAGGCGATGGTCGGTCACGATGACCGTGGCGTCCTTGTGGACGTTGCGGGGAACGTTGCCGGGGCGATAGAGTTCGTAGCGCACGCCGCCGATGACAGTGACGTCGCCGCTGTAACGCCGGTTCCAGTCCTCGACGAACTCCTCGACGATCTGGCGGCGATCGTCCAGCCAATCGATGTAGGCAAGTCGCTGCGTCTGGCGCTGGAGCAGGCGTCCCTCGAAGGCGAGCATGAACTCTTCCTGACGCTCTTCCATCGTGCGCAACTCATCGCGCTTCTCCTGGAACAGCGGGACGATCTGATCGATGATCGTATCGGGGCGGAAGTTGCCGCCGGGGCCACCGGCCATGCCTGCGCCGACGCCCGCGAACGGATTGAAGTCGCCCACCTGATTGTCGAGGCTGCGGTTCTGGTTGGCAGCGACGAGGTTCTCGGGACGGGCATCGGCAAACTGCGCGCCGGCTCCTCCGCCCTGCCCCCCTGCCCCCGGCGCGGCACCGGGTTGCGCCGGCGTTCCCGGCCACTTGATCTGGGAGTAGAGGTCGGAGCTGGAGGGATTGCCGCCCAAGACGACGGCATCCACATACTCGCTCCACATCTGGAGTTGCTCGGCGTAGAGCGCCCAGATGGACCACGAGTGGATGTCGGAGACACCGTCGTAGTTCTGGAGCTCGCCGCGGCTGGCCATCTGAACGAGGGCTTCCCGCCGACGCTCGTCGTAGTCGCGGGCGTCTTCGCGCGAGAGTCGGCGGCGGACGATCACCTCACGGCCATCCCACGTCAGCCGGCGCTCGTAGCGGAAGTCCCACAACTGGTCGATACCGTCGGGGTTGACCGAATCCGAACTGAGATCGAGCGTGATGGTGCTGCCGAAAGGATCAAAGGACGCACCAGCTCCCGGAGCTGGACCGAAGGGATCGGGTCCTGCGGAGGGTGCCGGGACGGCCACGGCAGTGCCGAACGGATCGGCAGCCGGGGCGCTGGCGAACGGATCGGCGGGAGCACTGGCAAAGGGGTCGGCCGGAGCGCTGGCGAATGGGTCGGCCGGCGCACTTGCGAAGGGATCAGCGGGAGCGCTGGCGAACGGGTCTGCCGGAGAGGTTGCCGAGATTGCAAATGGGTCCGCAGTCGAGAACGGATCCGCGGACATCGGGTCGGCAAAGGGATCGCCGAACTGGGCGGCGACAGGCGCTGCCCACAGGGCCACGGCGGCGATCTGGAGAAGAGTCTTTCGGGACATGCCTCACCTCGGCGTTCGTGCTGGGGAAAGGGTGGTGCCGGCTCGCCGGTACGGCAAGGAAAATCAGGGGTTGCCGATTGGTGGGTAAGGGGTTTTCGAGGGGCCGGCGAGCACCCCCGGCGCACGCAGCGGGGAAACTCGCGCTTGCCTCGCGATGCGGGGTGCCCGGACAGTCTGGGCCCCGTCGCGCCCGGCCCTGCTCCCCCGCCGGTCCACGGGACCTGCCCCGTCCGAGGGACCGCGCGCATGGACTCGCCCGGCCGCATCCGCAAGCTGAGCATTCTGATTCCGGTCTACAATGAGATTCGCACGCTCGAGCGCCTGCTCCAGAGCGTGCTGGACGCTCCCCTGCCGTGCGAGCGCGAATTGGTCATCGTCGATGACTGCTCGCGCGACGGCAGCCGGGAGTTTCTGACCGAGTTCGCCGCCAACCGGCCCAACATCCGGCTGGTGCTCCACAAGCGCAATGGCGGCAAGGGTGCCGCCATCCGCACCGCCATCCGTCACATGACCGGCGACTGGGCCATCATTCAGGACGCCGACCTCGAGTACGATCCGCGCGACTACGCCCGCCTGCTCGTCCCCGTCCAGGAAGGCGTGGCCGACGCCGTCTTCGGCTCGCGTTTCCTGACCGGCAACTACCGCCGGGCGATGTTCTTCTGGCACACGATGGTCAACAAGCTCCTGACGCTGACCAGCAACGTGCTCAACGACCTGAACCTGACGGACATGGAGACCTGCTACAAGCTGGTGCGGGCCGACATTCTCAAGAACCTGATTATCCGCTCAAAGGGCTTCGACCTCGAGCCGGAGCTGACGGCGAAGCTCGCCCGGTGGGGCGCGCGCATCTACGAGGTCCCGATCTCGTACCGCGGTCGCACCTACGCCGAAGGCAAGAAGATCGGCCCGCGCGATGCGGTGCGTGCGTTCCTTGCCATGGTGCGTTATCGCTACTTCGACGTCGTCTACACCCGCCACGAGGGCTTCGTCATCCTGCAGTCGCTGCGCCGCGCCCGCGGATTCAACCGCTGGCTGTTCTCGCAGTTCTCCCCGTATCTGGGCGACCAGGTGCTCGAGGCCGGATGCGGCATCGGCAATCTCACCGAGTTGATGCTGGATCGCAAGCGGCTGGTCTGCGTGGATCTGGACGATTTCTACGTCGATCGCCTTGCCCAGAACTACGGCTACCTGGCGAACTTCCGGATCGGCCGCGCCGACCTGACCAAGCGGGCCGACCTGCGGGCAGCCATCGAGGACCGGCCCGTCGATTCGATCGTCTGCGTCAACGTGCTCGAGCACATCGAGCAGGACGAGGAGGTGCTCGGGCACTTCCACGATCTGCTCGCGCCCGGAGGGCGTGTCGTCCTGCTGGTGCCGCACGATCCGGCGCTCTTCACCGGGGTGGACGAGGCACTCGGCCACTGCCGGCGCTACACGCGCGGCGAGTTGACCACCAAGATGCAGGCCGCCGGTTTCAAGGTGGTGAAGTGCAAGGGCTTCAATCGGGTCGGCGGACTCGGCTGGCGCCTGTCGGGCAAGGTGCTCGGTCGCCGCACGATCACGCCGGGACAGATGGCGGTCTTCGAACTGCTGCTGCCGCTGATCCGTTTCGTCGAGCGCTTCCCGTTCCATTCCTCCAACAGTCTGATCGCCATCGGCGAGAAATCCTCCTGACGAGTGCAACGACCATGACGACGCCGGGCGGCGTGCCGCGAATCGCCATTGCCGATTACGGGATGGGGAACCTGCACAGCGTGCGCAATGCGTTCGAGAGCCTGGGGGCCCGCGTCGAGGTGACGTCCGAGGCCTCCGTGCTCGAGGCCGCCCCGGGCGTGGTGTTGCCCGGCGTGGGGGCCTTCGGGGACGCGATGCGGGAGCTGGAGGCGCGGGGCATTCGCGAGGTGGTGCGTGCGCGTGCGGCCGAGGCGCTCGACGGCGGCCGGCCTTTCCTTGGGATTTGCCTTGGGATGCAGGTTCTGGTGCCCGATGGCGAGGAAGACCCCGGCGTGCGGGGGTTGGGGGTCGTGGCCGGTTCGTGCCCACGTCTCGTGCGTCCGGGCCGCAAGGTGCCGCACATGGGCTGGAACGCGCTCGAGATGCGCCAGCAGGGCAACGCCCTGTTCGAAGGCCTGCCCGAAAAAGCTTATGTCTATTTCGTGCACAGCTACCACGTCGCGCCGGCGCGGGATGCGGTTGTTGCCGCCACGGTCGACTACGACGGTCCTATCGTGGCCTCGATCCATGGCGGGCGACTGCACGCGACCCAGTTCCACCCCGAGAAGAGTCAGGCGGTGGGCCTGCGGATGCTGGGCAATTTCATCGGGTTGGTGCCGGCGGCGTGACGCGCCGGTGAAAGCGTTCCTCGAACAGGCAACCCTCAGCACGGCCCTCGTGCAGGATGAACTCGACGATGGACGCCGCATGGGCCCGTGCCAGCGCGGCCAGGACCTCGATGTCCTCGTCATGTTCCGCGATGGCGTAGCGGGAACCCTCGAGCAACTTGAGCGCGCGCGGCGGGCCGTCGGCGATGACCAACTGCAGTCCATCGCCCGTTGCACGGACAACCAATAGCCCCGCCTCGGACTCATACGAGCCTGCGCACAAGACTGAAGGCAAAGCGCTTGTCTCGCGAACGCGAAACGCACTTCGAGGTAGGTCGAGCCGCCGGAAGAGACTGCGCCAGACCGCATCGAAGAAGGGCGGCAGATAGCGTCGGTCGGTGAGTAGAACCACCGCGATTCCCTCGCGCGGGAAGAGGACCAACTCTCCCCCGGCCCCCGGTGCCGACCCCGCCTGGCGCAGCCAGATCGGGCGCCCCCGGCGGTCGCGGCCGACCGTGAAGCAGGGCGGGTGTACGGAGGACTCGGCCGCGGCGAGCAGCCGGTTCGACGCGGCGCTCGGATCCAGCAGCGCGCGGGCGAGGCGGGCGATGTCCTCGTCGGTCGAACACCAGCCTCCCGCGCCGATCCCGAGTCCCGGGTCCGGCGTCTCGCACGGTGTGGTCGCTGCCAGACCAAGAGGCTCCAGCACCCGTTGGCGTGCGCAGTCGGCGAAGGACTGGCCGGTGGCCACCTCGACGACGCGGGCCAGTAGATCATAGCCTTCGTTGGAGTACAGGTAGCGCATGCCCGGCGGAGTGACAGCGCGCCATCCGGCTGCGGGTTGACCGGGTCCCCGAACGAGGCCGGAGGTGTGCTCGAGCAGGTGCCGGATCGTCGGTGGTGGATAGCTCGGCACTCGAGCCTCCTCCAACTCCGGCAGCCACTTGGCGATCGGGTCGTCGAGGGAAAGGACCTCCGCGTCGTCGAGTGCCAGAAGCGTCAGGGCGGTGATCACCTTGGAGATCGAAGCGAGGCGGAAGGAGGGTGGAACGCTACGCCCGGGAGCAACCGCGTGCAGGCGCAGCGTGCGGTCCGGCATCAGAAGGATCGTCAGGACCGCCCCGTCGAGGCCGTGCTGCTTGATGTGCGCTTGGAGATCGTCCTGCAGTCGGGCGACCGTGCGATCCGGAGGCGTCTTTGGGGAGGCTGCCCGGGGGGCTGTGGCGCAGGCGGTGACGGCGATCAGGCAAACCAGCGGGATCAGGCGCGCAAGAAATCTCAGGGGTTCGGAATTGCGCTTGCTCGTTGCCCCGCCGTGCCTCCATTTGATTGTTGGCATGAGATGCCGTGACGGACGACGGGCTGGGAACGGGTTCGCACGGCGGCAACCGGGCACCGCAAGTCCAACGGCGTCGGGCGATTGACGGCTTGACACTGTTGGACTTCGAGGGCCTTTTGTCGAAGAAAGACGGCACATTGCCACGCGTGTCCATGGACTGCGAATTGGCCTGACCCTATACCGCCCCGGCATACCCGGGCAAGACAGGAGACAGCGGGAAGCACGATGCCAGTCGGCGGTCCCCAAGAGCTGATTGCCTGCTTCCCGTCTCTGCTCGCGGGGGCGGCCATGGGCATTGAGGTCTCCCTGATTCTGGTGGCCGTGGCCATCCTGAGTCTCGGGTCGGCCATCGTCGTGTTGGTGCGAGACCGTAACCGCCGACGGGCGGCGAGCGACTCGACGGTCGCGGTGGTCCCGACACTCGCCGAGCAGCCGAGCACGCATGCTTCGACACCCACAAAGCCGCCCCTTCGTGCCGACGAGGAAACGATGCCGTTGGCTTCCACGACCCCCGCGGAGGAGACGCCGCGTTCAACTGGCATTCCGCCACGGGAGCAGGCGCTGGAAGCCGAGACGCGGGGTGACTGGTCCCGGGCCGCCGAACTCTATCGTCGTCGGGCGGATTTGGTGTCCGCGCGGCGGGTCCTGCGTCGTCAGGGCGAGGCCCGCCAGGTGGCCGAACTGGAACTGGCGCTCGGGGACACCGAGAACGCTGTCGAGTTGCTGCGACGCGCGCTGGTGGAGGAGCCGCTCGACGAGTCGTTGCGTCTACTCCTCATCCAGTCCCTGCTGGATCTGGGCAGGGTTGAGGCAGCCCGCGAGTTGCTCGAGGCCATTCGGCAGGACGATCTGCCCGGTGGCTTCAAGGCAACTGCCGGCTTCCTGCATGCGCTGAGTTGCTGCTTTCAGGCCGTGGGCGAATTCGAGTTGGCACTCGAGTTGTGCGATGGTGCCTACCTGATGAACAGCGCGATCGGCGACGCCGCGACCCGTGCGGTGTATCTGACGAAGCTGGCACATCTGGCGCAGCTCCCCACCATTTCGACACCTGCGGATGTGCAGAAGAGTTTCCTTTCGGCGGCGCTTTCGGAAGACGCCGTCGCCCTTCCCGATCTGAATGCACAAGGCCTTGCAACGCAGCACCATCGCCATGAAGTCGACAGGCAGTTGGAGCCGCACGAGGTCATCGTGGGGCATCTGGCTCTGGGGGGGTGCGACACCGAGGTACCGGTGTCCGTGCGTTCGCTTGCTTCGACGTCGGCGCGCCTGGAGTTGGTGCGCCTTGTCGGCGAGCGCCCGACTTCCGTGGTGTTCGAGGGAATCGACCGGCTGCTGGACTATCCGGTGGCCGTACGCCTTTCGCGCATCTCGTCAAGCGAGCGGGACTACGAGTTGATCCGGGCGCGCATTCGTGCACTGGCAGCCGTCAATCATCCGAACGTGAGCAAGGTGACCTTCGCGGACCGCTTCGGTCCCGTCGTGCGCATCGTGACCGAGTTCCACAGCGGCGGCAACCTGATGGCGCTGCTGGGACGGCTGGACCAGTTGGGGCTGCCGCTGGCGCTGCGGATGCTCCTGCAGATTTCGGCCGGACTCGATGCCGCTCACAAGCACGGCATCATGCATGGCGACCTGCGCCCCGAAAACGTGATGGTTGGCCACGACAACCTGGTCAAGCTCGTCGACTTCGCCCTCAAGCCCTTTCCCGTGCACCGAATCCGCTCGGAGGACTCGACGGCGCCGACGGGAGTCTCGCGCATCATTCCGACCTCCGAACTCCAGTCCGACATCGTCCAGTTTGCCGACGTCATCGAAACGGTGCTGGCCTGTGTGACCTTCACACCGCCCTCGCGGGCTGAGGGCGCGTCCGATCCGATGGACGAGCTGCTCGAGGTGGTCGAGCGCGCGCGCAGCGGGGGCTTCTCGTCGCTTTCTCCCCTGCACCGGGTTCTGCTCGAGATTCTCGACAAGACGATGCCGACGGCCCGGTGACAAGGTTCCGTCCCGTGGATGAGGTGCAATGTTTCGTGGCCTGACGCGTACCGAACTCCGCTTCGGCCTGCTGATCGTGGCGATGGTCGTCGTCGGGGCGACGGTGCACTCGCGCCGGCAGGAGACTTCCAGGACCGCGGTGCTTTCCGGGCCTGTGCTGCACCATGCGCCGGGCGAGTTGACGGCCCGAGCGGAAGACCCACCGGCGCTGATCGAGGGGCTGGTCGAGGGACGCGTGGATGTGAACCGCGCGGGGGTGGAGTTGCTCGATACGCTGCCGGGAATTGGCCCGACGCGTGCCGAGGCCATCGTGCGCTCGCGCGAGACCGATGGCCCCTTCCGACGGCCCGAGGACTTGCTGCGGATTGCCGGAATCGGGACGAAGACGCTCCAGAACCTGCTGCCCTACATCACGGTGGAGGCGCCGCCGGAGGCCGAGCCGGTCGCCGCCGTACAGGCGCTTACGCCGGCGCCCCAGGCCACTCCAACCCTGCCGCAGCTCATCAACATCAACAGCGCCACCGCCGAGGAACTCGCCGAATTGGACGGGGTCGGGCCGGCGCTGGCCGCGCGCATCATTGAGGATCGCATTCGGCGCGGGCCGTTTCGGAACGCGGAGGACCTGACGCGTGTCTCAGGAATCGGCCCTCGAATCATCGAACGCAATCGCCACCGAATAGCAGTCCGCTGAGTCGCGTATGGACATCCGGTCCAGTCTGTGCCAGACACCCGCGCGGTCCTGCAACCCGATGGGAGACCCCATGCCGCATCCGTTTCACCCCCTGCCCCTGTCCGCCCGATTCGTCTCCGTGCTGTTGCTGATCCTGAGCCTGCTGGCCGCAGGGCCTGCCGCGGCCGACGATCTGTCGATCCGGGTGGCGAACGAATTCGGCGGCTACTATCGCCCGGGGGCGTGGTACCCGGTGATCGTGTCGATCGAGAACAAGCCCGGCGACGGGCGCGTGGGGGACCGCTCTCTCGACTTCGCCGGGCAGTTGATCGTCAAGTCCTCGGCCGCCCGGAGCCGCCACAACGCGTACGAGTTCATTCGCGACGTCGAGGTCCCGGCCTTCTCGACGCAGCGCTTCATCCTGTATGCGCGGTTCCCCGAGGAGCTTGGGGGCTCGCGCCCGATGCTGGAGGTGCGCGCGCGCAGCGGACGGCTGCTCTCCGTTCACCCGATCGAGATTCAGCCGCTGGGCAAGAAGCAGGTGCTGGTCGTGACGGTCTCGGAGGAGATGCGCCGGATCGTGCTGCCCCAGGCGCGGTCGGTGGACATCAACCCGGTGGCCCGCGCGACGATGCCGCAGCGGAATTTGCCCGAGTTTTGGGCCGCGTACGATCCGGCCGACGTTCTGGTGTTCCCCAATTGGCCCGAGGCCGGCCTGACGGGTCGCAGGGCCCAGGCCCTCGAGGACTGGGTCACGATGGGCGGGACGCTGGTCTTCCTCGGCGGAGCCCAGTCCAACACGTACTCGGCGGCGACCGACTCCGACCTGTTCCCCGTCTATGTGTCGAGCAGCGATCAGTTCCGCTGGACCGGTGACCGAATCGAGCGCGTGCCCGAGGGTGCGGACCTTGCCGCCGCGCAGGGGTTCCTGGTCAGCAAGGCGAGCCTGAAGCCGGGCAGCGAGGTCCTCTTCGAAGCCGGCGATTCGGTGCCGCTGATCGTGCGCCGGCGCCAGGGCCGCGGCCAGATTCTGTTCGCCGCGGTGGACTTCGAGGCGATGCCCGCCGAGTTCCGCCAAGCGATTCTCCCCTACTGGCAGGCCGTGATGCCCGTGCCCAACATGGTCGGGGCACAGTACGGCCTGCACCAAATGAGGGACCGCATTAAGACAGTGAAGAGTTCGACGGCGCGCCCGCCGAATCCGGTGCTGATTATTCTGCTGTGCATCATCTACACGGCCGCGGTGGGGCCGTTGAACTTCTATCTGCTCGGCCGCCGGAATCTGGTCCATTGGGCATGGCTGACCGTGCCGATCATCGTGTTCTTCTTCTCGTCGCTGATCTACACGATCGGCTCGTGGACAAAGGGGGGCGAGTCGATCGCGCGGGAGGTGGCGATCCTGCATGGCTTCGAGGGCCAGCGCGACTTCGAGCAACGCAGCTACGTCTCGTTGTTCACGCGCCGGTCAGGCGACTTCCGGGGCGAACCGCAGGCGCCGCGGCAGACGGTGGCCGACAGTGACCGCTGGTACAAGATCGAGGGGCTCTTCGAGGGCTTCTTTCTGGACTTGTCGACCGGCACGGCGCTGGGCTTCGCGTCGGCGAATCCGGTGATGCGGTCGGAGACCGAGTCGGTCTCCGTGCAGCACTGGCCGTTGCGCACGTTCGACTCGACGATCATGGAGCAGCGTGGGCCGTTGCGGCTCGCCGGTGCGGTGCAATCGACGCTGCGCTACCGGGCCGATGCGCGCGACTCCACCTTCTGGTTCGAGGGCGAGTTGCGCAACGAGACCGGGCTGGACTTCTACCACACGATGCTCGTGATCGGCGATCGTGGGCTGCCGTTGGAACCCATGCCGTCCGGGTACAGCCTGCGCCTGACCCAACAGGAGACCGTGCGGCCCTTCTACCTCGCCCAGTCCTCGCGCAGCCAAACCCGGTGGAAGACCGTCCGTGCGAGCACTTTCGACTTCATAAACGCCGAGGACACCGAATCGGAGACCGATTCGGCCTTCAACCAGGAGAATGCGGGAGTCGTGCTCGGGGGACTTTTCGAGCCGCAGTTCCTGACGAACCTGATCGCGCCACTCAAGGGGCGGCTGTATTTCGTGGGCCTTGCGGAGAGTCCGGACATCACGGTCGCGACGGATCTGGACCGGGACTTCGGCACGCGGTCGCTCGTCGTGATGGTGCAGCTCAATCCCGTGCCGCCGCCCGGGCCCTTCGTGGTTCCGCCGCAACTCGTGCAGATCGAGTTGCAGGATTACGATTCGGACCCGGCGCGCCTGACGATCCCCGAGCGCGGCACCGAGCCCCGCATCGAGATGCGGCAGGGCAAGGGTGTGCTGACCTTCCGCCTGCCGTTCGAGTCACCCGACATCGAGCCGACGGTCGTCGTTTCCCACATCGTGCGCCGTGAGACGCAGACGGATCAGGTCTTCACACCGGCGATCTACGACAACAACAGCGCCACGCTGTTCCGCCTGACGCCCGCCATGCCGTTGCCTAACACAGTCCGGGGTGGGCTGGCCACTCCCGTGACCGGACGCGGCTGGGTAGTACTCAACTCCGTGCGTCCCGAGGATGCCCCGCGCGGCGCGATGGGCAGCAGCGCGGCAACCGAACTGACCCGCGTCGAGATGGAGATCCAAGGGGTGCGCCGCCCGTGAGTCCGACCGCGTTGCTCCGTGGTCTCCTCGTGGGCTGCCTGACGGTGCTGGCGGCAGCGACGCACGCCGAGAGCTTCTTCGAGATGCGAATCGTTGGCCAACGCGGCGACACCGTCGAGGTGGCCGTCGTGCATCGGGCGGACGATTCGACGACCCCGACAGCGACGTGGGCAGCGTTGCGGCTGGCGACCGATCGCGCCGGGGCGTCGCTGGAATCCATCCAGCCGGCACCCGGCGGCGAGCCACGCCTGCGCGTCAGCCGATCCCGTCCGCGGGCCGAGGCGACAGGCCACGAAGCACATCTGCTCGTCTGGTCCGGCGGCGAGACGCCGGCCCGGGCCCTGCCGCGCGACGGCGAGTTGCTTCGCGTGCGCCTGCGCCTGAACGAGACGCCGGCCCACCTGACCCTGGAGGAGGATCGCGAGCGCGGCGGCCTGCGGGCCTGGAATGGGCTTCCGACGAGCGCCGGGCGCGAACCGCTGGCGATACTGAAGCTGGACAGGGATTCCTTGACCCGTTTCGAGGGCCGGCCGCCCGTGGCCTCACCGGGCTCTTGACCCCATCCCCCCGGCCCCCCATACCAGCCCCGCCCCCGCGGAGCCCACTTTCCCGCCTGGACCACGTCGCATGGAATTCGAGCCCGTCATCGGCTTCGAGGTGCACACCGAACTCAAGACGCGCACGAAGGTCTGGTGTGGCTGCTCGACGCGCTTCGGAGCACCGCCCAACACCCAGGTCTGCCCCGTCTGCCTTGGCATGCCCGGCAGTCTGCCGGTGCTCAATCGCCAAGCCTTCGAAATCGCGCTGAAGGTGGCGCTGGCGCTGAAGTGCGACGTGCCCGAACGCACGAACTTCGATCGCAAGAACTACTACTACCCGGACCTGCCGAAGAACTATCAGATCAGCCAGCAGTACGCGCCGCTCGGGCGCGACGGAGAGTTTGCCATCGAGCTGCCCGACGGCTCGGCGCGCACCATCGGCATCGACAACATTCACCTCGAAGAGGACGCCGGGAAGAACATCCACCCCGAGGGCCAGGCGCACGTCGACTACTCACTGGTCGATCTGAATCGCGCGGGCACGCCGCTGCTCGAGATCGTCACGCGGCCGGACCTCACCGGCAAGGAGGAGGCCGAGGCGTTCATGCGCGGCATGAAGGCCTTCCTCGAGTATCTCGACGCCTCGGACTGCAAGATGCAGGAGGGTCGGCTGCGCTTCGAACTGAACATCTCGATGCGGCCCAAGGGCAGCGACGTGCTGGGCCAGAAGGTCGAGGTGAAGAACTTGAACTCGATGGCGGTGGTGCTCAAGTGCATCGACGCCGAGATCGAGCGCCAGTCGGAGGTCCTGGCCGGCGGCGGGCGTGTGGCGCAGGAGACGCGCCTGTGGGACGAGGAGAAGATGGTCACGCGCACGATGCGGTCGAAGGAGACGGCGTACGACTATCGCTACTTCCCGGACCCGGACCTTGTGGACGTGGCGATCGACGCGGCAATGCGCGAGCGCGTGACGGCGATGATCCCGGAGTTGCCGATCGCGCGGCGCGTGCGCTTCATCGAGCGCTACGAGATCCCCGAGTACGACGCCCGCGTGCTGACGAGCCAGCGCCAGCTTGCCGAATACTTCGAGAGCGCCGTGGCGGCCCAAGCGAATCCCAAGGCCATCGCCAACTGGATGATGACCGAGATGAAGAGTCGCCTGAACGAGATGGGCGAGGACGCCACGGCCGACGACTTCCCGGTGCGGCCGCAGGCGCTGGCCGAACTCGTGCGCCTGATCGACGACGGCACGATCACCGGCAAGATCGCCAAGCAGGTCTTCCCCGAGATGGTCGAGAGCGGCAAGTCGCCGGCCGCCATCGTCGAGGAGAAGGGACTCAAGCCACTGGATGAGGGATCGCTTGAGCCGATCGTGCGCAAGGTCATGGCCGAGAACCCCAAGATGGTCGAGGACCTGAAGGGCGGGAAGAAGAAGGCCATCGGCGGGTTGATGGGTCAGATCATGCGAGCGACGGGCGGGAAGGCCAACCCGGCGTTGGTGACGCCGATGATCGAGCGACTCATCGAGGAGGCGTGACCGCTTCGTCGAGGCGCTGGCGGAAGCGACGTGCTTCGGCCGCGATGTCCGGCGCGCCGACGATTGCCGAGACCACCGCCACGCCGTCGGCGCCCGCGGCGAGAATCTCCCCCACCGCATCGCAGTGAATTCCGCCAATGCCAACGATGGGCAACCGCGTGGCGGCGCGCACGGCACGCAGGCCGTCGAGCCCAATGTGACGCGCGTCGCCCTTGGTGCCGGTGGGATAGAGCGCCCCGACGCCGAGGTAGTCGGCACCGTCGGCTTCGGCGGCGCGGGCCCACTCGGGACGCGAGGCCGACACGCCAATCAGAAACCCCGGCGGCACAAGCGGACGCGTCCCGGCGGCCGGCAGGTCCGACTGACCCAGGTGCACCCCATCCGCCCCGGCCGCGAGCGCCACGTCCAGGCGGTCGTTCACGAACAGCAGTGCGCCATGAGAGCGGCACAGGGCCTTGAAGGCGAGGGCGAGATCGTACAGCGCCCGCCCGCCGGCCGCCTTGTCGCGCAACTGAATCGCCGTGGCGCCCCCGGCGAGCGCCCGCTCGGCCTGATCGAGCAGCGACCGCCCGCCGCCGAACGCGGCGTCGGGGATGACGTACAGGCGCAGGCGTTGGGGGTCCATGGACACGGCCCGAGTCCGGCAGGGAATCCGTCCAACAGGGCCCGTCATTCTCCGTTGCATCGCGGGCGGGCGGGTCCCTACGGTCGAAGCCCTTGTCGCTGGAGCGCCGCGGGCGGTCAAGCGGCGCGGGTGGCGGGGGACGATACGGAAGGGGACTGCGACGATGCGGATCGACAAGCGACAACCCGGGGACCTGCGCCCCGTGCGCCTGGTGCCCAATCCGCTGCGCTACGCCGAAGGCTCGTGCCAGATCGAGTGGGGGCACAACAAGGTGCTGTGCGCGGTGACGGTCGAGGGGCGGGTGCCGGGCTGGATGGCGGGCCAGGGCAAGGGGTGGCTGACGGCCGAGTACGCGATGCTGCCGCGGTCCAGCAAGCAGCGGATCACGCGGGACGGCAACCGCTCGCAGCCCAACAGCCGGTCGATCGAGATTCAGCGCCTGATCGGGCGCGCGCTGCGGGCGGTGGTGGACTTGAACGCCTTCGGCGAGCGGCTCATCACGGTGGACTGCGACGTGATCGAAGCCGACGGTGGGACGCGTTCGGCGGCGATCACGGGGGGCTTTGTCGCGGTCGCGCTGGCGATCCAGAACCTGCGGGCCCAGCAGCAGATCGGACGCAACGCGCGCATCCTGAAGGACTACGTCGGCGCGGTCAGCGTCGGCATCGTCGAGGGACGCCCGGTGCTGGACCTGTGCTATCTGGAGGATTCGCAGGCCGAGACGGACATGAACGTGGTGATGACGGGCGGGGGGCGCTTCGTCGAGGTTCAGGGCACGGCCGAGGGCGAGCCGTTCGACGCCGGCCAGCTTGACGCGATGCTGGCGCTGGCGCGACAGGGCATCGACCAGTTGGTCGCCTTGCAGCGCGAGGTGGTGCAGATCGAAGTGCCCGAGTCCGCTTCCCGGGAGTGAAGGGTCCGCGATGCCGCAACTGGTCAGCCTGAAGTTCTCCGAACGCGAGATGCCGAAGCTCTTTGCCTGCGGTCCGCTCAAGGACGTGCAGGTGCAGGAGTTCGTCGTCGCCCCGCGCGATGGCGAGGAGGACGTCGCCTTCGTGGCGGCGGTTGAGTACGTCTCGACCGAGCAGCTCAAGCTGCGGCGGACGACGTACAAGCCGCTCGTGCGCCGGGCCAGCGAGCAGGAGAAGGAATCCTTCTTCCTGCGGCGCGCGAAGGAACAGAAGGCGATGGGCCTGTGCAAGACGAAGGCACGCGAGTTCGGGCTGCCGATGAAGATCTCGACCGTGCGCCTGGACCCCTCCGAGGGGCGCTACGTCTTCCACTTCACCAGCGAGCAGCGGGTGGACTTCCGGCAACTCGTGCGCGAGCTGTCCGCACTGCTCAAGGCGCGCATCGAACTCTGGCAGATCGGCGTGCGCGACGAGGCCCGCCTGATCGACGGCTTTGGCGAATGCGGCCTGCGCACCTGTTGCTCGTCGTGGCTCACCGAGTTCCGCCCGATCAACCTGCGTATGGCCAAGGAACAGGACATCAACCTGCCGCCCAACAAGCTCTCGGGCCTGTGCGGTCGTCTGCTCTGCTGCCTCTCCTACGAGGTGGACCAGTACCGCGAGATGGGCAAGCAACTGCTCGCCAAGGGCGCCACCATCGAAGCCGGCGGTCGCAAGGGCGTCATCATGGACCGCAACATCATCACGCAGTCCTACCAGGTGCAGTTCGAGGACGGTGCGACCGGCGTGGTGAAGCACGAGGAAATCGGCCAGGCCCAGATTCCCGAGCAGATGAAGCAGATGGCCCGGTTCTTCAAGGGCGACGAGGAGACTCCCCCGCCGCCGGCGCGCGAGGGACGCACGCGCGATTCCGACCGGGGCGGGCGTCGAGTCCGTCCCGATGCCGAGCCCGCAGCGGAAGCCGACGCGCGGCCCGAAGGCGAGCGTCGCGGCAAGCGCCGGCGGGGTCGCGGCGGCGACCGCGACAAGCAGGAGACCGCTCCCCCGCCGAGTCGCGTCGAACCGGTCGAGGGCGCCGCAGGCGAGTCGGCCGAGGAGGCGGAGAAGAAGCGCCGTCGCCGCCGTCGCCGGGGCGGCAAGGGCCGCCGCGAGGACCAGCCGGCAGGAGCCACCGCCGTCCCCGAGTCGGGCGAGTTCCGCACCGAATCCGAAGCGCCCGCAGGCGAGGGCGACAAGTCAGGCGGTCGCACCAAACGCCGCCGTCGCGGCGGCCGAGGCCAGCGCAAGGGACGCCCACAGGAAGGCGGCGGAGGCGGAGCGGCGGAGTAGTCCGCGTGCGGTTCGCCGCGAACGCGAAAATGGCAAGTCGTGGACGCATCGCCCAAGGCCTGTCGAACAGGCTCCGTTACAGAACTGCAGAATGCCCTGGGAACACATGGGTCGTATGGGACCCATGCGTCCTATTCATGCGTTTCCCGACGTTCGTGGGTGCCATCGCCCCAGAGTCTTGCGGGCCACAAAGACTGCAAACCGCCTATCATGCAATCGGCCCCGATGGACGAATCCATCGGGGCCGATTGTGTGCGCGGTCTTGGGTTTGTGGGTCAGTACCACACGCCCTGGCTGGCGGTGCTGGTGTGGGAGACGTTGGAGGGCAGGGCGGTGCGGCTGGGGGCCGGGGCGGCGGTCGTGGTGCGATGGTCCACATAGCGGATGCCGGAAGCGGGTTCGTCGGCGATGTTGGCCGGGGCGGAGACGACGGCGAGCGAGGCGGCGGTGTGGCCGCCGGCGCGGTTCGAGTAGGCCACGCGGACGAGGCCGGCCTGGTTCGACGACGGGGTCAGGCGGGTGTCTTCCTGCACGTCGGCGGGCTTGGCGTCGCTGGACTTCGATTCGATGTTCAGTTTGTCGGAGTGGATGGTGATGTTGACGTTCTCGGCGGCGCGGGGCGCGGGTGCGGCCTTGGCGGCCTTGTAGCGGTCCGCCAGCGAGACGGCCGCGGGACGGCCCTGGGGCTGCGAGAGCTGCGGAATCGTCTCCGCCTCGACCTTGCGGTAGAACGGCCACACGCGCTCCTCACGGTAGCTCGTGTAGGGTTGCGGGGCGGGCTCGTAGTAGACGACGCGGGACTCGTCGCGATACGACGCCACGGGCTCGGAGCGGTACTGGGTGGTGGCCTCGTTGTTGTAGTAGATCACCGTCGTGGGCGGGTAGTGATAGACCGGCGGCGCATAGACGACCCGCGGAGGCGGGCAGTACACCACCGGGGGCGGCGCATAGTACACGCGGCGCGGAGGCGGGCAGTAGGTGTAGGCGGGATAGTGCGGACGGTACACCGGGCGATGATGCCGATAGTGATAGTCCGTCAGGATCGATCCGGTGACGACTCCGGCGCCGAAGCCGTAGACGCCCCAAGCGGCGCGTGAGTTGTACCAACGGTCGGCATGAGCGGGGGCAGCAACGGCGCACAGGGCGCCACCGAACAGGAGTGCGAGAGCGGTCTTCTTCGGCCCGTTCATGGTAGGGGTCTCTCCTTGCGGGGGACGGTCGAGGGTCCTTACTTCCGGTGGGTGTGACAACGGACCCATTCGCTGTGTTCCCCACAGCATCCGATTTGACGATGCCCCAAGCGGGTTTGTTCCGGCAAGGCGAAACGGCAGGCGGGCGCGGCAATTCGGTTCGTGCCTCACCCGGGGGGGATTGCTGTTGAATCCGCGGCCGTGAAAGGGGAGCCTCCCCGGGACTTCAACGAAACGGCTTGCGCGACGGGAGACGAGACGACGATGACGGCCTCGACGGGCCCCCTTGTGGGCATCATCATGGGTTCGCGGTCGGACTGGCCGACGCTGGAGCAGGCCGCGGCGGTGCTGGAGATGCTGGGCGTGCCGTTCGAGGTGCGGGTGGTGTCGGCGCACCGGACGCCGGACCTGCTGTTCGAGTATGCCGGGACGGCGGAGGCGCGGGGGCTGGAGGTCCTGATCGCGGGCGCGGGCGGCGCGGCGCACCTGCCGGGGATGGCGGCGGCCAAGACGCTGCTGCCGGTCTTGGGTGTGCCGGTCGAATCGAAGATGCTGCATGGGGTGGATTCGCTGCTGTCGATCGTGCAGATGCCGCGGGGGGTGCCGGTGGGGACGCTGGCGATCGGGCCGTCGGGTGCGGCGAACGCGGGGCTGCTGGCCACGGCGATCGTGGCGCGCAAGTACCCGGAGCACCGCGAGGCGCTGGCGCGCTTTCGCGACGAGCAAACGCGGGCCGTGCTGGCGGCACCCGACCCGCGGGAGTCGGCGTGAGAATCGGAGTCCTCGGCGGTGGGCAACTTGGGCGGATGCTGGCGCTGGCCGGCATCCCGCTGGGCTTCGAGTTTCGCTTCCGCGACCGCTCGCCCGAGGCCCCCGCGCGCCAGACCGGCGAGCTGATCGTCGGCGACTGGGAGGACGAGGCGCTGCTGGCGCGCTTTCTCGACGGACTCGACGTCGTGACCTGCGAGTTCGAGAACGTCCCCGAGCGCCTGGCGCGCCACTTGGCCGACCGCGTTCCCGTCTGGCCGCCGCCGCATGCGCTCGGCACGGCACAGGACCGCCTGATCGAGAAGCAGTTCTTCTTCGGCCTGCGCATTCCCGGGCCGGTGTTTCGGGCCGTTTCGTCCGTGGCGGACCTTGCCGGGGCGCTTGAGGAGATCGGCGTGCCGGCGGTGCTGAAAACGCGCCGGCTGGGCTATGACGGCAAGGGGCAGTTCGTCCTGCGGAGCCCCGACGATGTGCCGCGGGCTTGGCAGGCGGTGGCCGGCGCGCCGTCGATTCTGGAGGAGTTCGTGCCGTTCGACCGCGAGGTGTCGCTGTTGGCGGTGCGGTCGGCGCAGGGCGAGACGGCGTTCTACCCGCTGGTGCAGAATCGCCATGCGGGGGGCATCCTGCGGGAGAGTCGCGCGCCGGCGCCGAAGTGCTCGCCGACGATGGTGCGCCAAGCCGAAGACGCCGGCCGACGCGTGCTCGACGAATTGGGTTATGTCGGGGTGCTGGCGATCGAGTTCTTCGTCCGCGACGGGCAATTGCTGGTCAACGAGATGGCCCCGCGCGTGCACAACTCGGGGCACTGGACCATCGAGGGGGCGGCGACCAGCCAGTTCGAGAACCACGTCCGCGCCATCGCGGGGATGCCGCTGGGCTCGACCGCACCGATTGGCGAGTCGTGCATGCTGAACCTGATCGGGGAGTTGCCCGACGCCGCCGGGGTGCTGCGCGTGCCCGGGGCGCACTGGCACGCCTACGGCAAGCCCCCCCGCCCGGGGCGCAAGGTGGGGCATGTGACCGTGACGGCGGCGGATCGGGAGGCGCTGGCGCCACGCGTCGAGGCGGTCCGCGCGGCCCTGGGCTGGCCCGCGGGCGAGTAGTGCCGGGCAGGCTTGCCCGGTTCAAGAACCTTGCTATCAAACAGTTTGACGGCACTCAGTTCATGCGGATCGACGCCTCGTGCCCGAGGGCGGCAGATTGGCGTTGACGGCCGCATCAGCGCATCATGATATGTTGAAATGTCTCGCGGGCGCGGCCCGCGGCGCACTCCCCCACCGCGGAGATCCGATCCCGTGCGATTCGACCACTATGCCGACGACTCCCGTCGCCGTCCGCTCATCTCCTTCGAGTTGTTCCCGCCCAAGACCGCCAAAGGGATGGATCGCCTGCACGAGCTGATCCCCGAGCTGCTGGAGCTGCACCCCGAGTTCTTCACGGTCACTTACGGGGCGATGGGCACGACGCGGAGCCAGACGCTGGCCATCGCGCGCGAGATCCAGCAGCGCCACGGCATCCGCGCGGCGTGCCATCTGACTTGTGTGGGCGCTTCGCGGTCCGAACTGGACGAGTTGCTGGCGGAGATGCACGACGCCGATATTCGCGATATCGTGGCGTTGCGCGGCGACCCGCCGCAGGGCGAGACCGAATTTGTCCCGCCGGCCGACGGCCTGTCGCACGGCAACGAACTTGTCGCGCACATCCGCCAGTTCATCGCCCGCACGGGCCGCGAACCCTTCGGCATTGCCGTGGCCGGCTATCCGGAGAAGCACATCGAAGCGTCGGACCTGGCGACGGATATGCTGAACCTGAAGCGCAAGGTGGACGCGGGCGCCGACGTCGTCGTGACGCAGCTCTTCTTCGACAACCGCAACTTCTTCTCGTTCGTGGACCGCGCACGGGCGGCGGGCATCGGCGTGCCGATCGTGCCGGGGCTGCTGCCGATTGTGTCGGTGAAGCAGGTTCGCCGCATCTCGCAGATGTGCGGGTGCGTGATTCCGGCTTCCCTGGAGGCGGAACTGGACGCGGCGGGCGACGACGACGCGCGCGCCGAGGAGGTGGGCGTGCGGCAATGTGTGGCGCAGGCGACGGAGTTGCTCGAGCGCGGCGTGCCCGGAATCCACTTCTACGTGCTGAACCGCTCGTCGCACATGCGGCACATCATGGAAGCGCTGGCACCGGTGCTGGCCGCGCGCCGGGGGACTTGACGAAACGCCGGACGCCGGGGAAGCTTGCGGCGGTGATTCCAATGAACCCGTCGTCGCCCGAGCCCCTGCCGTTGGATGAGCGCCTGC
>JAHCAW010000034.1 GCA_019634695.1 Candidatus Sumerlaeia bacterium | reverse complement strand
CGGGACCGATCTCCTGCGGCACAACGCCGCGCAGGTACTCCTCGACGGGCAGCACGAGGACGATGTCGAGCTTGCCTTCGGGGCCGACGCGGAACTCGAGGGCGCCCTCGTAGGCGCGATCCTCGAGGCTCTCCCACCACCAGCCGACGCCATAGGGCACACCCTTGAGCAGCACCGAAGCCTGCGGCGTCGCGCTGGCGATGCGCAGGAAGGGCGCGCGGGCGATCTCGCCCGACTCGGCCATCTCGATCAGCACGTTGCCGTCGATGGCGGCGACGCGCAACTCCTGGTCGGCCTCGAGCAGCCCGGCCCATTCGCCCTTCGTATTGTAGATCGTGTAAGCGGCCCGCGGCGTGGCCATGATTTCATCGAGCGTGTGGACCAGTCGCACGCGAATGTCGGGCTCCTTCTCAAAGGCCCATGCCGCCGCCGCGGCATCCTGCGCTTGAACCGCACATCCCATCGGCATCGCGAGTAACACGGTTGCCGCGAGCGGTATCCAGAAACGAGTCATTGCAGTCTCTCCCCAACATAGGAACTGGCACGTCGAACTTGCGGGTGGCAGTAAGCGCCTCGCTGCGGCCGGGCGGCAATCAGAACCCTGAGCGCGCGCACCGGGCAGGGCCGTGCGGGCTGCCCCGCGGCGAACGGGCGGAAATCAGGCGCCGGGAAGCCCTTGCGTCAGTCCGCCCGGGCAACGACGTTGGCGCCCGACCGCCGGACAGGAGCGCGCCGTGCCCCGACGCAATCGCCCCAAGACACCTCCCCCACCCACCCTGCCAACAGACCCGGAAGTCCAGCCGCCAGAGACTTCCGCGGAGCAGGCGCCCGCCTTTGCCGGCTCTTGGCAGGGCTGGCCGGTCGCCTTGGGATTCGTCGCGCTGCTCGTGCTGGTGGACCAGGTGACGAAGTGGATCTCGGTGCTGGCGCTGGCGCCGCCGCCGGACGGCGCCGGCAAGACCATCGTCCTGATCCCAAGCGTGTTCCAGCTCCGCTATGCGGAGAACACCGGGGCGGCGTTCTCGATCTTCACGGGCAAGGTGAACTTCCTGGCGATCGTCAGCCTGATCGCGTCGGGATTTCTGGTGTGGTGGTGGCGCAAGGTGCCGCCGTCGGAGCGTTGGGGCCGCGGGGCGCTGGTGGTGATCCTGGGCGGCGCGATCGGCAACCTGATCGACCGCGTGCGGCTGGGCTATGTGATCGACATGTTCGACGCCTTCATCGGCAGCTACGACTACCCGGTGTTCAACGTCGCGGATTCGCTGATCTGCGTGGGCGTGGCGGTGCTGCTGGTGCGTGCCTGGAAGGGCAAGGTGTAGCGGGCGCGGTCAGCGGTGGGCGAGGTCGCGCAACTCGCCGAGACTGGTGCGCAGCAGGCAACCGCGGTCGCGTTCGACGAGATTGTGGCAGTTCGTGCAGGGCCCCGGTTTGACGCCGTTCTTGAGGTCGCGGCGGAGCTGCACCCACTCGGGACCGTTCCACAGGTCGCCGAGTTCGCTGTCCAGCACCTGGCCCAGTGCGCCCTCGGTCCAGAAGCAGCAGAACTTGATCTCGCCGGCGACGGTGATGTGCACCTGGTTCCAGACGTTGTCGCAGTGATAGCTGACGCGGCCGTTGGCATGGGAGCCGTTTTCGCCGGTGCGCTCGAGGCGTTTCTCGGCCTCGGCGGCGGTCATGGCGCCGTAGCTTCCGCCTTCCGTGCCGTCGCGGTCGGTGATATCGAAGCTCATGGGCAGCCAGTCGATGCGGATACCGTGGGGCTCGGCGCGCTTGCGGGCGCGGGCAATGGCCCGCCGGCTGACGTCAATGTCGCGCACGCGCTGGTCCTCCAGACCGCCGACGTAGGGATACATGTTCTGAAAGTTGATGACGGCGACGCCGGCCTCGGCGCCCCAGTCGACGATCTGCTCGACCTCCTCGATGTTGTCCTTCATCAGGCAGACGTTGAAGGTGGTGATCGGGAAGGGGGTGCCGGTGCGCTCGCGGGCGCGCCGCAGGTCGAGCAGGTTCTCGCGCACCTCCTCGTAGTTGGCCTTCAGGCGCCACTTCTCGAAGGTCTCCTTCGTGCCGCCGTCGATGCTGACGTTGAGCAGCATCGGCCCGATGCCGGCCAAGCGATCGACAATGCCCAGGCGCTTCCACAGCGTCGCGTTGCTGATCACCGAGGGCGTGGCGCCGCAGGCGACGACCAGCTCGAGGATGTCCATGATCTGCGGATGGAGGAAGGGTTCGCCGTTGCCGGTCAGGCCGACGTAGCTGGCAGTGCGGAACCAGGGCGCGAGCCGCTCGATGGCCTCGAAGGGGATGTGCCCGGTATTCTTGGGAATCGCGGGATTCTCGCGCGGACAGTGCGGGCACTTGAGATTGCAGAGGTCGTTGACCTCGATGTGGATGCGCAGGGGCCGGGCGCGGACGCGCTCGAGGGCGAAGAGCTTGTCGCCCGCGTTGAGCGCGGTGTTGACGAGGCGGCGCAGGGGGATGTTGGCGAGACTCACGCGGCGGCCCATGGCTGGCAGTGGCGGGCGGAATCACCCGACTGGCGAGGAGTCTGGGGCCGGCACGCCGGGCCCGGCAATGGCAAATGCGTCGGCCCGGCGGGCGCCTCATCCCCCGGCGGGGCGCGCCGAGGCTTCGGCGGGCAGCAGGCGGATTTCGGCGGTGACGCGCTGCACCATGCGCTCGCGATGGCAGTTCGAGAAACCCAGCAGCGCCTCCTTGCCCGAGCCGTCGCCGTCGCCGCGGGACGTGACCACCCGCTCGCGGATCGGCATGTAGCGCATCATCTCGTCGTCGCCGGCTTCGAAATTCTCCGTCAGGCGATGGATGCCGCCCAGCCGCGCGCCGACGCTTTCGGCAATCAACCGCGCCCGCTCCATGATCGTCGCCAGACAGACGCAGATGAACTTGTTCCGCACCTGCTCGATCTGGGTGTACTCCCAGCGCGTCAGCGTGATCCCGGCGTTCTTCGTTTCGGAAATCGCGCGCATGGCGGCCGGCACGAGGCCAACATTATCGAGCAGCAGCCGAAGCGTGTAGGTGACCACCGTCGTCTTGCCGACCAGACCGGTGGAAGTGTCGGCCTGGATGTTGTGCACCACAAAGGAGTCGGGCTTGATGCCGACGTAGGCGGCACGCTTGACGAGGTCGGCAAGCTCCTTCACTTCCTTGAGCGCCGCGTTGCCCTGCACAAGCGTCGAACCTTTCAGCTCCAGGTGCACCACCAGCAGGTCGGCCTCGACCTCCTCCTGGTGGATCGCCTCGAGAATCAGGATGCCGTGATCGGGAGAGGAGTTGCTCACCGGAGTTCTCCAGTCGGGGGATAGCATGTCTTGCCGGGCGGGCACAGGACAGTCCCTTGCTGGCCGTGCCCGCCGCGAATCGTCAACGACTATCGCCGCCTTCGTCATTCATCCTTCGGCCCTTGTCCTTCCTTCTTGCCCTTGCCCGGCGCGACGCCTGCCGTGGCGGCATGATGGCATCGGGCGACGGACAACGTTGGGACGTGGCAATCGTCGGCGCCGGCGCGGCGGGGCTGGCGGCGGCGTACTTCGCGGGCGAAGCAGCACGAGGCGCGGGGCGGCGGATCGTGGTGCTGGACGGCGCGCGCAAACTGGGGGCGAAGATCCTCGTCAGCGGCGGCGGGCGCTGCAACGTCACGAACGAACGCGTGACGGCGGACGACTACTGGGGCGGCCCGCGGCCGGTGATCCGCAACGTCCTGCGCGCGTTTGATGAGCGTCGCACGCTGGATTGGATGGCGGAGTTGGGAGTGCCGCTGAAGCTGGAGCCCTCGGGCAAGTACTTCCCGGCTTCGGACTCGGCGCGCACGGTGCTCGACGCCCTGCTGCGCGGCGTTCGGGAGCTCGGGGCCGAGGTGCGCGCCGCGGCGCGCGTGCGCGAGGTGCAGCAGACGGCCGCGGGGTTCGACGTGGTGCTCGATGGCGGTGAGCGTATCGCCGCGCGACGCGTCGTGATGGCAACGGGCGGATTGTCGCTGCCGAAGTCAGGCAGCGACGGGTTGGGTCTGCGGCTGATGGCTGGCCTCGGGCATGCTATGGTGCCGACGACGCCGGCGCTCGTGCCGCTGGTGCTGGGCGGGCCTGAGGCGGCGCGCTTCGCCGCGCTGCAGGGCGTGACGTGCGAGGCGCGGCTGGCGCTGCGCGAGCCTTCGGGGCGCCGGCTCGAGGAGCGCGCCGGTTCGCTGCTCTTCACGCATTTCGGGCTCAGCGGCCCGGCGGCGCTGGACCTGTCGCGCCACTGGCTGCGCGCACGGCTGGAGACTCCGGCGCGCGACCTGCGCGTGACGCTCGGGCACCCGCAGCTCGGCGACGAGCAGGCGGCGCACGAGTGGCTCGTCGCGGAGGCCGCGCGCACACCGCGGCGCCAGGTCACCAGCGCCCTGCACGAACTGGTGCCCGACCGGCTGGCGCACGCGATGCCGGCCAGCGCCGGCCTGCTGGCCGACATGACGCGCGAGCAGCGTCGCGAACTCGCCCGGGCTCTCACCGCGCTCGCCCTGCCCGTCACGGGCGACCGCGGTTACACCTTCGCGGAGACGACGGCCGGCGGCGTGGCGCTCGGCGAAGTGGACCATCGCACGATGGAGTCGCGCCGCGTGCCCGGGCTGCACCTGTGCGGCGAGATGCTCGACGTGGATGGGCGCATCGGGGGCTTCAACTTCCAGTGGGCCTGGTCGAGCGGCTATCTGGCCGGGCGCGGGGCGGTTCTCGCCGGCCAAGGCTGAATCGGCCACGGGATTGCCTTCTGGCGAACCAAGAGCTTTTTGTCGCCGCAGACCCGCCAACGGGGCACGTTCCTGTTGAGCCGGTCCGGGGTGCGGGGCGAGGGGTCGGGCAACTCACGTCGCGAGGATTCTCCGGGACATGGTGCAAACGACCGAGGGTGTGGACAGCGTTCGCGTCGAGTTGGGCGAAAGGGCGTACTCGATCCACATCGGCAACCGGCTGCTGGACACGGCGGCGCTGTCGATCGCCGAGGTGTTGCAGGGCCGGCGGGTGATGCTGGTGTACGATGCGGCGCTTGTCTCGCCGTGGATGAAGCGCGTCCGGCGCCTGCTGGAGGAAGGCGGCTTCATGGTGTTCGTCCATGAGGTGCCGATGGGCGAGCAGTCGAAGAGCGCGGCGGCCGTGGCGGCGATGTGGAACGCACTGGCCGAGGCGGACTTCACGCGCGACTCGGCGATCGTGGCATTGGGCGGCGGCGTTGTGGGCGATCTGGCCGGCTTCGCCGCGGCGACCTTCCTGCGCGGCATCGCCTTCGTGCAGATTCCCACGACGCTGCTGGCGATGGTGGACTCCAGCGTCGGCGGCAAGACGGGCATCAATCTGTCGGCGGGCAAGAACCTCGTCGGCTCGTTCTGGCAGCCCCGCCTTGTGCTGGCCGACCTGGACTGCCTGCGCACCCTGCCCGACGGGGAGCGCCACTCCGGCATGGCCGAAGTGATCAAGTACGGCGTGATCCGCGACGCACAGCTCTTCGCCTTCCTCGAGGAGCATGTGGAGCACCTGTTCGAGGCGGGCGAGGCCGTCCACCTGCGCGCGGTGGTGCGGCGCTCGGTCGAGATCAAGGCCGAGGTCGTCACAGCGGACGAACGCGAGGACGGCCTGCGCCGCATCCTGAACTTCGGGCACACCATCGGGCACGCCATCGAGGCCGAGGGCGGCTACGGGGCGCTGCGCCACGGCGAGGCAGTCGGCATCGGCATGGTCGCGGCGTCGCTGCTGACCCTGCGGCGCGGACAGTCGCCGGAGTGGACCGATGCCGAGCACGCGCGTTTGGTGCGGCTGGTCGAGCTCGCCCAGTTGCCCGTGCGCGTGCCCGCCGGCATGACCGCGGCCGCGCTGCTGGACCGCACCCGCGTCGACAAGAAGGCCCGCAACGGGCAGGTGCGCTACATCCTGCCGGTGCGCCTGGGCGAGGTCGAGGTCGTCCGCGACGTGACGGACGAGATGGTGCTTGGCGTGCTGCGCGAACTCGGCGCGAAGTAGTCCGACGCGAATCGACGACGACACCCCCATCCGCCCAACGACGGACCGGACTCCGATGACGCTTCCCTTCGACACCTTCGAACTGCTCACCTTCGACTGCTATGGAACGCTGATCGACTGGGAACGCGGCATCCTCGATGCCCTGCGGCCGTTGCTGGCCAAGCACGACCGCGCGCTCGACGACGACGCCTTGCTCGAGTTGTACGGCGCGTGCGAGTCGGCCATCCAGTCCGAGACGTACATGCCGTACCGCGCGGTGCTGCGGGCCGTGGTGTACGAGATCGCCGCGCGGCTGGGCTTCGGGCTCGATCCGGGCGACGACCAGACGCTGGCCGAGTCGCTGGGCAACTGGCCGGCGTTTCCGGACACGAGGACCGCGCTGGCCGCTCTGCGCCGCCGCTATCGACTCGGCGTGCTGTCGAACATCGACCGCGATCTCTTCGCCCTCTCGGTTCCGCATCTGGGCATCGAGCCGGACCTGCTCGTCTCCGCACAGGACATCAAGTCCTACAAGCCGGCACGGGCGCACTTCGACGAGGCGCTGCGGCTGACCGGCCTGCCGGTCGAGCGTGTGCTGCATGTGGCGCAGAGCCGGTTCCACGACATCGCGCCGGCGCGCGCGCTGGGCTTCACCACCGTGTGGGTGGACCGCCGTCAGGGCAAAGCCGGCGGCGGCGCGACGGCGCCCTCCGACGCGCAGCCGCATCTCACCGTGCCCGACCTCGCGACGCTGGTGGCGATGATCGAAGCCTCGGACGCGCCGCGATGACCGAACCCACGCGGGACGATTGGGCACCGGGCTTCTTCACGCCGCTTTATGCGCGCATGTATCGCGGGCCGCTGTTCGACGCGGACGGCACCGAGCGCGAGGTGGCTTTTCTGGCGAGTCGGTTCGCCGACTGCGACGGGCCGGTGCTGGACGTCGGTTGCGGCTTCGGCCGGCATGCGGTGCCGTTGCGCAAGCGTGGCCATCGCGTGGTGGGCACGGATCGATTCGCGCACCTGTTGCGCGAGCAGCCCGCGCGCGGTCGGCGAGCCGTGGCCGCGGACATGCGCACGCTGCCGTTCGCCGACGGGGCGTTCGCCGGGCTCTACTGCGTGTTCAACACGTTCGGCTATTTCGAGCATCGCGACAACCAGCGCGTGCTGCGCGAGTGGGCGCGCGTCGTGCGCCCCGGCGGGCGACTGGTGCTCCAGGCGCCGCACCGGCCGGTGATGGCCGACATCGTCCGCGAGCACGAGCCCTCGCAGACCTTCATGGGCGGCGCGACGATGAGCGAGGAGTACGCCTACGACGGGCGGCGGCGCGCGATGCTGGGCCGCGGCGTCTGGCAGACGTCGGCGGGCGAGCAGTCATGGAACTTCGAGCTGCGCCTCTACGCGGCCGACGAGCTCGAGAAGGAACTCGCCCGCGCCGGCTGGCAGGTGATCGAGTGCCACGGCGACTACGACGAAACGGACTTCGACGACGAGGAATCCGCCCACGTCGTCTTCGTCGCGCAACGCAAGGGATGACGACGCCGGCTCACTCGAGGTAGGTGTAGCCGTCCAGGCCGTCCTCGAAGTAGCGCATCATCAGCGCCGATTCCTCGACGGTGATGAGCCTGGTCCGCACGGCCCGCTCGACGCTCTGGCGCATCGTGTCCAGCAGCACCTTGGGCTCGTACTGCACGTACGAGAGCACCTCGCGCACCGTGTCGCCCTTGATGACGTGGTCGATGACGACCTCGCCCTCCTCGTCGATCGACACGTGCACGGCGTTGGTGTCGCCGAGCAGGTTGTGCAGGTCGCCGAGGATTTCCTGGTAGGCGCCGATGAGGAACGCGCCGAGGTAGTAGGGGCGGTCGGGCTGGAAGTTGTGCAGCTCGAGCGTCTTGCTGACGTCCTTGAGGTCGACGAACTTGTCGACCTTGCCGTCGGAGTCGCACGTGATGTCGGCCAGAACGCCGCGGCGGGTGGGCTCCTCCTTCAGGCGGTGGATCGGCATGATGGGGAAGAGCTGGCTGATGGCCCAACTGTCGGGCATGGACTGGAAGACGGAGAAGTTGCAGAAGTAGGTGTCGGAGAGGAGTTCCTCGATGCCCTCGAAGTCGTCGGGGGCATACTTCGCCTCGTCGATGAGGTCCTGCACGCGGAGGCAGATGGCCCAGAAGAGCGAGTCGGCCATGGCGCGCAGGTCGATGGTGAGGTAGCCGAGGTTGAAGAGGTTGACGCACTCCTCGCGTGCCTGAAGGGCGTCGTGGTAGTGCTCGATGTAGTTCTTCTTCCCGAGCGACTGGTGGATTTCGCGCAGGTCGCGGACGGGGTCCGGGGCATCGTCGGGAATCGCGTCGGGCACGGGCATGTCGCGGAAGGAGGAGGCGCCGAGCACGTTGAAGACGAGGAGGCTGTTGTAGGAGACGAGGGCGCGTCCGGATTCGGAGAGGATGCGCGGGTGCGGCACGCCGGCCTCGTCGCAGATGGACTTGATGCGGAAGACGACGTCGTTGGCGTACTCCTGCAGGGTGTAGTTCATGCTGGAGTCGAAGTTCGTCTGCGAGCCGTCGTAGTCGATGCCCAGACCGCCGCCGACGTCGATGTAGCGCATGTTGGCGCCGAGGCGGGCGAGTTCGACGTAGATGCGGCCGGCTTCCGTCAGTGCCGTCTTCACGAAGCGGATGTTCGTGATCTGGCTGCCCATGTGGAAGTGAAGCATCTGGAGGCAGTCGAGCATGTCGTGCTGCTTGAGATACTCGACGGCGTGGAGGATCTCGGGCAGGGTGAGGCCGAACTTGCTGCGGACGCCGGCGGACAGCTCCCATCGACCGGAGCCGCGGGCGGCCAACTTGACGCGCACGCCGATCTTCGGCCGGCAGCCGTGCAGTTGCGAGTACTTCACGATCAGGCGCAGCTCGCTGAACTTCTCGACGATCGGCGTGATGTCCTTGCCCATCTTCGAGGCGAGCACGACGAGCTCGATGAACTCGTCGTCCTTGAAGCCGTTGCAGACGATCGGGGTCTCGGTGCCGCCGGTCATCGCCAGCACGGCGAGCAGCTCGGGCTTCGAGCCCGCCTCGATGCCGAAGTTGTACTTGCGGCTGAACTCGAGGTACTCCTCGACGATGTGGCGCTGCTGGTTGACCTTGATCGGATAGATGCAGGTGTAGTCGTTCTGGTACTCGTAGTCGCGGATCGCGCGGGAGAAGGCCTCGCGAATGTCGCGAATGCGATGCTCGAGGATGCCGGGGAAGCGGATGAGCAGGGGCGGATCGAGGCCGCGGCGCTTGAGGCTCTCGACCAGTTCGAGCAGGTCGATCGCCTCGGTCTTGCGCTTGTGGGGACGCACCTCAATGTTGCCGGCATCGTTGATGTCGAAGTAGCCGTTGCCCCAAAGGCGGATGTTGTAGGTGTCGATGGAGTCGGAGACCTTCCACGACTCCATGTTCTTGAGCGCCTGCGGAATGGCCAAGAGTGCCTCCGTCCGGGCCGCGCCCGCGGGGGGCATCGGCGAGGGAATGAACGTGTCGTCCGAAACTGGCGGGGCACCCGCCGCACGTCGCCGCGTTTCGTGCGGCCAATGGGCGGTCGAGTCAAGGCCAGACCTCCAGCCCGAGACCTCCAGCCCGGCACCGCCGGCATCCAGCCCGGCAAGACAACAACCGGCGACGCCCGGAATGGCTCTTGCTCTCCCCGACGCACCACTCCCCCGCCAACCGGACACCCCATGACCCATTCGCCCGCCCCGCACGCGCGCCCCACCATTCCCGCCGGCGACGACCTGCGCCGCCTCCCTCCGGACGGCGGACCCGACTGGAACCGGCTCGTCTTCGAGCAGAGCCCCTACCTGCTCCAGCACGCCGCCAACCCGGTCGCGTGGTGGCCCTGGTGCGACGAGGCCTTCGAGCGCGCCCGCGCCGAGGACAAACCGGTCTTCCTCTCCGTCGGCTACTCCACCTGTCACTGGTGCCACGTCATGGAGCGCGAGTCCTTCGAGGACCCCGAGGTGGCCGCCGTACTCAACGAGCACATGATCGCCATCAAGGTGGATCGCGAGGAACGCCCCGACATCGACCATGTCTACATGACCGTTACGCAGGCGATGACCGGGCAGGGCGGCTGGCCAATGACCGTCGTGATGACGCCGGACCGGAAGCCGTTCTTTGCGGGCACGTACTTCCCGAAGCAGGGCAACTGGGGCCGCCCGGGGATGATGGACCTCGTGCCGGCACTGGCGCGCGCCTGGCAGCAGGAACGCGCCAAGGTGCTGACGAGTGCGGACCAGATCGCCGACGCGATCGGCCGCCTGGGCGGCGGGCATCCCGGCGACGCTCCCGACGAGCAGACCCTGCGCGGCGCCCTGCGGGACTTCGGCGCCGCGTTCGACCGCGTCCATGGCGGCTTCGGCGGCGGTCGCAACAAGTTCCCCGTTCCGCACAACCAGTCGCTGCTGCTGCGCCTGCATCGCCGCTTCGACGATGCCAACGCCCTCGCGATGGTCGAGAAGACGCTGCACCACATGCGCCTCGGCGGCATCTGGGACCACGTCGGTTTCGGATTCCATCGCTACTCCACCGACGACGTGTGGCTGCTGCCGCACTTCGAGAAGATGCTCTACGACCAGGCGCTGCACGCGCTGTCGTGCGTCGACGCTTTCGTCGTCACGCGCAAGGCGGAGTATGCCCGCACGGCGCGCGAAATCTTCGCGTACGTGCTGCGCGACATGACCGCGCCCGAGGGAGGCTTCACCTCGGCCGAGGACGCCGACAGCGAAGGCGTCGAGGGCAAGTTCTACGTCTGGACGCCCGGCGAAGTCGCCGAGGTGCTCGGCGCCGACGATGCGGCGCTCTTCTGCCGCCTGTTCCAGATCGTCGAGGGCGGGAACTTCGCCGACGAGGCAACCGGTCGCCGCACGGGCGAGTCGATCCCCCACCTGCGCCAGCCGCTCGCCGCGCTTGCCGAGGCCGAGGGCCGCACACCCGAGGAGCTCGAGGCGGCATGGGAGTCGATGCGCCAGCAGCTGTTCGACGCGCGCGAGCAGCGCGTGCATCCGTACAAGGACGACAAGGTGCTGACAGACTGGAACGGGCTGATGATCGCGGCCCTGGCGCGCGGGGGCGCGGCGCTCGATGCGCCGGAGTTCGTCGCGGCGGCCGACCGCGCGGCGGACTTCGTGCTCGGGCACTTGCGCGACGCGGACGGCCGTTTGCTGAAGCGCGCCCGCGGCGGCAATGCCGGCCTGCCCGCGCACCTCGAGGACTACGCCTTCGTCGTCTGGGGGCTGCTCGAACTCTACGAGGCGACCTTCGAGGCGCGCTGGCTCGAGGAGGCCGTCGCGCTCAATGCGCGCATGGTGCGCCACTTCCACGACGCCGACGGCGGCGGGTTCTTCCACACGGCCGACGACTCGGAGGCGTTGCTGGTGCGCACAAAGGATGGCTTCGACGGCGCGATTCCGTCCGGCAACGGCGTGGCCGCGTGCAACCTGGCTCGGTTGGCGCGCCTGACCGGCGACGCGGAGCTCGAACGCCTTGCATGGGGAACGCTGGCGGCCTTCGGGGCCAGCCTCGTCGAGCAGTCGCTCGGGCACTCGCAGATGCTTATCGCGCTGGACTTCCTGCTCGGCCCACCGGTCGAGATCGTTCTGGCGGGCGAACGCACCGACGCAACGCTGCAAGCGATGGCGCGCGAGGCGCGGTGCCGCTTCCTGCCGCGCGCGGTGCTGCTGCATCGGCCGCCCGGGGACGACGCGGCGATTCTGCGGCTCGCACCGTTCACGCACGATCAGGCCGCGCCGGCGCAGGGAGCCGTTGCCTACGTGTGCCGCAATCGCGCATGCGAGCTGCCCGTGCGGACGCTCGACGAGTTCCGCGCGCGGCTCGACGCTACCCAATCAAGATCCGGAGCGTGAGCGCGGACACGTCCCACACATTCCTGCGCGTCACCCTTTGCGAAACAGCAGCCACAGGAAGAATGGCGCCCCGAGGAACGCCGTCAGGATGCCGACGGGCAACTCGCCCGGCGCCAGCAGTGCCCGCGCGCCCGCGTCGCACACGACGAGGAAGCTCCCGCCGGCCAGCACCGTTGCCGGCAACAACACGCGATGGTCCGCGCCCACAACGCGACGCAGCACATGCGGCACCATCAACCCAACGAACCCAACCGGCCCGGCGTAGGCCACGACGAACGCCGCCAGCAACGACGACGCCGTCAGCGTCACGACGCGCGTACGCTCGACCGATACGCCCAGATGATGCGCCGTCATGTCGCCGAGCGCCAACAGGTTGAGCGCCCGCGCGTGCGCGACGAGCACTCCTCCGGCCAGCACCAGCAGCACGGCCGCCGCCACGCACACGCGCCACGACATGATGTCCAGCCCGCCCATCAGCCACCGCACGATCGCCATCGTCTGATACGGGTCGCTGATGTACTGAATCAGCAGGATCGCCGCACCGAACAGGAAGTTCATCGTCACGCCGGCGAGGATCAACGTCGCGGGTGCCGAGCGCGGTCCGCGCATCCGCGTCAGGCCGTAGATCACCGCCACCGCGAGTCCGCCAACGGCGAACGCCAGCACCGGCGAAACCCAGAAGGCGATGTGCAGCGGCAGGAAGTTGAGCGCCAGCAATGCGCCGACAGAAGCGCCGCCCGCCACGCCGAGCGTGAAGGGCTCCGCAAGGTCGTTGCGCAACAGGGCCTGATACGTCGCACCCGCGATCGCCAGCGAGCCGCCGGCAAGGAACCCGAACATCGCCCGCGGAAACCGCGCGCTCCAGAACACGACCGCGTCGATGTTCACCTCGTCCGGCGCGACACCGAACCCGAACGCGCGCGCGAGGTCCAGCCTCGTCGAACCCACCAGCGGCCCCAGCAACAAGGCCAGCGCCGCCAGCACCAGCAGCGCGCCCCACACGGCGCACGCACGCGACCACGAAGTCGCTGCCACACCGGCCGGCACCGGAGCACGCGGAGGGAACGCCGTGGAGTTGGAGGCGGGATCGGTCATCGGCGAATCGTCACCACCGGCGCGCCATCGGCCCCGCGCAGAACCTCGACCGTCGTGCGATAGACGGAGTCGAGCAGCGCCTCGTCGAGAATCTCGTCGGGCGGGCCCGCGGCGCGAATCGCCCCATCGTGCAACACGATCACCGTGCGGCAGTACAACGCCGCCAGGTTCACGTCGTGCGTGACGACGAACGTCGCGAGGCCCTGCTCGCGGTTGAGCCGTTCAAGCAGGCGGAACACGTCGCGCTTGTAGTTGAGGTCGAGCGACGATGTCGGCTCGTCCAGCAGGAGAACCTGCGGGCACTGTGCCAGGGCGCGCGCGAGAAAGACGCGCTGGCGCTCGCCGCCGGACAGTTGGCCGACCGGACGTTGCTCGAAGCCTTCGAGCCCGACAAGCGCCAGCACGCCGCGTGCGATGGCGCGATCCTCCGGGTCGTCGAAACCGACCAGCGGCGGCTGGTGCGCGTAGCGCCCCATCAACACCACCTCCTCGGCGGTGAAGGGGAAGATGCCCTCCTCGGCCTGGGCGACGACGCCGATCTCGCGCGCCAGCGCCCGGCGCGACCACTCCCCCAGCGCGCGCCCGCGAAACCGCACGATCCCCGACGTCGGCCGCAACCAACCAGTCAGCAGGTTCAGCATCGTCGACTTGCCGGCGCCGTTTGGCCCGATCAGGCCGATGAAGTCGCCGCGCGCGATGCGCAGACTCACGTCGCGCAGCACGGGCGGTCGCCCCGGATAGGCGAACGACAGGCGTTCGATGTCAAACAGCGCGTCACTCATGGCGTCCACGATTCCCACCGTCGGCGTTCGCGGCAAGGCGGATCACTCCACCGGATGCAGCAGGGCGGCGAGTGCCTCGGCGTGCCGCACCACGGACGGGCCGGGCACGGTGACCTGCGGATCGTCGAGGAAGAGCACGCGGGTGCGGCCGCGAGCGGCGGGGCCAAGGTACTCGAGCCACAACGCACGCAGCGTCTCGCGCTCGCGCTCCGTCCACGGCTCGCCGGAGGCCTTGTGCTCCACCACCACATCGGGCGGCGTGCGCATCAGCGTCTCGCGCGCAACGACCGGATAGCGCACCGGCGACTCGGCCAGCACGTTGCTCCCGCCCGCCACGGCGATCAACTCGTCGAGGAAGGTGTTCGGCCCCGCGCCGTAGACTTCGCGCAGCACGCCCGGCGGATGCCCGACGACGAAGAGCACTGTCGGGCGCGCGCGGTCGGCAGTGCGCACACGCACGCGCTCCAAGCCGGCGTCCATGGCCGCGATCGTGTCGCGCGCGGTTGCCTCGACGCCAAGGCGCGCGCCAACCGTGCGCAGCGCCGTCCGAATGTCCGCCACGGTTTCGCTCGGAACGGCGATGGTCTCGATGCCACGTTCGCGCAGGCGCCCCACGACCGGCGCGTTCGAAGGCAGATGGAACACGACGTCGGGACGCAGGAGCAGCATCTGCTCGAAGCGCGGGTCGTGCAGGCCGCCGACCTTCGCCTTCGTGGCGGCCTGCTCCGGGTAGCGGCAGAAATCCGTCACGGCGACAACGCGGTCGCCCGCGCCGAGCGTGAAGAGAATTTCGGTAATGCTGGGCGCGAGCGAGATCACGCGCAGCGTTGCGGTGCTCGCGCCATCGTCCGCCGCGAGTCGGGCGGGGCCCGCAATCAGCAGCAACATCGCGAGCAGCAATCGCAGCAAGGGCATCACTGGGGCCATCCTGGCGCGGCCGTGTCCGTGCCGCCGATCACGGTGCGCACGCGGAAGTCGGCGTACATGGCGTGCTCGAGTGTCTCCATGTCGTCGCCCTCGCCCCACGGATAGCGATAGTCCGCGGGGAAGTTCGGATACGCCGATGCGTGCCAGCCCATCTGCGGGCCGAGCCACAGGTTGCGCACCATCCACACCTCGCCGCTTTCGATGTTGCCGAATCCGCCGGCGTGTCCGCCGGTCGAGATCGCCGAGCTGTTGTAGGCGTAGCGGAAGTTGTGGAACCGCGGGTGCGTGTTCCCGAGCGTCTTGCCGCCGGGGTAGAGTTTGAGGTACTTCGGCGTGAACAGCGTCTGCCAGTTCGAGACGTAGCGATACTCGACAAGCAGCCACGGGACACCGTCCCACGAGCCGCCGGCGGCCGGACCGTTGCCGACCGGCAGGCCAAAGCCCTGATGCGACATGAAAGGACCGGCCAGTCGGTCGGCGGGCGGCAGGCGCCCGAAGTCGGTCAGGTACAACTGAAGTCCCGCGGCGATGGTCTTCATGTTCGCAGCGTCGGCGGACTTGCGCGCACGCTCCATCGCCAGCCGCAAGTTCACCATGCCGATGGCGGCGAGGATCGCGATAATCGCGACGACGATCAGCAGCTCGATCAGCGTGAAGGCGTGCCGGCGCGCAGTAGTCTCGGTGCTCATTGGTACAACTCCCATCCCCGCGCCGAGGCGGTTTCGACGGCGCGCACATGATGAATCGCGCCGACACCGGAGCCGATCTCCTCCTCGAAGACGACATGCGGACGACCGTCGCCGTCGAGTGCCAGAGCGGGGCGGACGTACAGTCCCGATTCCGTCGTCAGGCGCGTCTCTTCTTCCAGTGCCCACGTGCCGGGCGCGAACCGCGCGTGATAGACGTGCACGCCGTCGCGTTCATCCACCCACGCCAGATGCACCGCGCCATCATCCGCGACGGCCAGTGCGCCGTGGCGCTCGATGTGCGTTGGGCTGGCGGCAAAGGCGATGGGGCCTTCGAAGGCAGTGCTGCTGGCGGGACGCCGCAGCGCGCGCACGTCATGCCCGCCGCCCGTGCGGTCCGTGAACACGATCCACACGTCGCCATTGGGCGCGGTGACGATTTTGGCCGCGTCGTCGTAACCTGCCGTCTGCGTGCGCAGCGTCTCCACCGTGACCGGCGCGGGCGGTTGCGGAATCGCGGCGAAGTAGACCGGTGCCGCTCCACCGAAGCCCGCCGTCCACACGGCGAGCAGCTTGCCCGCGGCATCCACCGTCACGTCCGGAATCGAGTAGGCGAAGAGCGCACCCTGCGCGGCGGCGTCGGTCAGGCGCAGATCCTCCATCGCCGGCGTCCCGACGAAGTTGCCGGTCGTGTCCGAGTGGCGCACGTAGATGTCGGCGTTGTTGCCAAGGCCGCGCGTGAAGTCGTACCACACGACTGCGATGGTCCCGTCGGGAAGCGCCGCCACGCGCGCGGCGTAGCCATTGTCGCCGGCGATCGACGTGTTTGTCGTTGTCGAGATGCGGATGTCGCCGGCGAGGAAACTGCCACCGGCCGGCTTGCGGTCGGCGTAGATTTCCAGATTGTTGATATTGTTGCCGGCCTCGTTCGTGTGGCGGTGGTCGTGCCAGACGACCCAGACCGTGTCGTCGGGCGTCAGGGCCAGCGACGGATGGCGTCCGCCAACGTGTTGGGGGCCGCTGCCGCTGTCGATCGTCGAGTCGTCGATCGACACCTGCGGACTCCAGCCCGCGCCGGCGGTCCACTCGCGATGGTAGACGTAGGAGGGTTCTGCAATCGAGGTTTCGAGGAACGCGCCGGACCAGTAGACGAGGTGCAGGCGGCTGGCGCTATCGAAGGCCAGCGTGCGGTTCGGGTTGCGTGCCAGACGATAGGGCGCCGCGCCGTCGGTAATGACCTGCGGAGCGGAGAAGAGTGTCGCGGCCGGAGCCGGGGTGGTCGGAACGACCACCCCGACCAACGCCGCCGCGGAAAGGCGCAGCAGGGTCACCATCCCAGCACCCCCCAGTTGGACACGCTCGACGGGGCCGAGATGCCCAGCGCGTTGAGGCTGCCACCCTGGCGGAAGGCAAACACCGCGCCGTCGTCGCCGACCGTCACCGCGCCGGTGTAGTCGGTGGCCGCGACGGACGAGCTCAGCGTCGCTCCGCTCGAGGGATCCAGCCGCAGCAGGAACGTGTTCGGCGCGAAGCCGAAGCCGTTGTCGGTCGCGACGTAGAGGCTGTCGGTCGTCGCGGCAAGGTAGTTGCGGAAGTTGTAGTGCAGGCCGCCGAAGAGGTCGGCGGTGAAGAGCTGCGCACCCGACGCCGCGTTGTAGCCACGAATGTCCGCATCGCCGTAGGCGCCACCGATGCCATAGACAGTCGAGCCAACGACGACCGGCGCGCAGTCGGTGCCGATCGATGCGTGGATGGTCGCCGCGCCCGTTGCCGGATCGACGATCACCAGGTTGCCCGACGCGCTGAAGTCGTAGGTGAACCCGTAGACCGACCCGCCGTGCAGGGCGAGGTCACCGTAGAACTGCTTGCCGGCTGTGTTCCACGGCGACGATACCGTCGCGTGATTCCACACTTCGGTTCCGGTCAACGCGTCGTAGGCCACGAGTCCGCCGTTGCCCGAGCCATCGGCCGCATCGACGAGCACCAGCTTGCTGGCGCCCAGATCCACGAAGAGCGGCGTCGCCTGGCCCGGCCCGGCCGGCATCGCATGCCATGCCACCGCGCCCGTCACGGCATCGAACGCCACCACCTGGCTCGACTTCGGCGACAGGAAGCCCTTGAACGTCTTGGCGTAGACGTTGCCGGCACCCAACGCCGCCGAACTGTTGATGATGGCCGTTTCGCCGTTGGCGTTCGTGTTGGTGCCCGTGATCGTCGTCGCCCACACGAGCGACGCCGCCGGAATCGCCGCATCCAGATCGAGCCGGTGCATCGACTCGCCCGAACCGTAGAAGATTGCCCGCGCGGACGCATCGATCGCGGGTGCCGACAACGACCCGAACGCGATGCTGTCGCCGACGTCGAGGTCGGCGCTCGTCCACTCCAGCACGCCGGTCTGGCGATTGAAGCCCTTGATGCGGATCGCATCCGGGCCGGAGGTGAACTCGACGGCATACACCCGTCCGTCGAAGTCAAGCACCCGCGCGCCGGTGTTCAAACTGCCCGGCCCGGTCGACCAAGCCGGCGTCACCGACACATCCGTCACCAGCGACGCCACCGGCACGAAGGCGTTGCCGCTGCCGTCGCGATGGACGGCCGTCCAGTCCGCCGTCGCCGGCGAATACCACATCGCGACCCCAAGGCCGCACAACAGGGAGGAAACCAAACGAGACATGCGCACTACCCCTTCAAGAATGAGTTGCTCCCGACCCGTACATGGACGGGCCCCGGAGTGCTGCGCTCACTCTCTCAGTGGGGAGTAGAACCGCCCCGCGGACCGCGCACGGCGCCCCGCAGCGACAAGCCCGACTCCCGCTCCCGCGAGCGAGAAGGGAGCCCCCGACGGCATAGGCGCGACCGCCCCACCGCTACGGCGCTGCAAAGGCTTGTCCTGGTGTCCGAGGAGAACGGCTGAAATGCCGAAGACCATGAGACGACCCGCCTTTCCCGCGAAGGCTCCAGTCGAAACATCCGACACCGGGTCGGCAGGTCTTCGGGCTTGTGGACCGGGCGGCCGGAAGGGCCGCTGTTCCTACTGGCCGTCGCTTCCCAGCCCCCAAGGGGCCAGTGCTTGATGACGGCGGTCGTTTCCACTTACCGCTGCGGGGCAGCTCCGGATTCGCACCGGATTCCCTCTTGCGAGGCCCCCGAGGCCAATGCCTGCGCTCGGGGGCGAACCGATCCGGCAACATGCCGAATGCGCGGCACTTGTCCGCCCCCCTCTCGCCTGCTGTCAAGGCAACACCTGCTCTCAGATCGGTTCAGGCGCTGTGCCGCGGAGTTCCTTCCGTGCGGCGGGGATCAGGCGCAGATACTCGTCGAGCGCCTCGCCCTCGGGTTGATCGGTCAACAGGCGCAGAACGCGGCCGACCGGGTAGTAGGGCAGCTCCGGCCAACGCAGCGCGATGCGGGCCGGCTCGCCCGTCTCACGCGCCTCGGCGAAATCCCACTCGCCGCCGAACAGGCCCCGGCCGACTTCGCCCACGAACAACCCGGCCTGCACGAAGGCATCCGGCGGCAGGCCGCAGAGGAAGAACTGCGAGCGCAGAAAGCGCTCCAGCTCGCGCACGCCTTGCAGCGACAGGACGAGCGGGCTGCCGAAGCGATCCTGCCATGCCCGGCCGAACGCGGCCGCCTCGCGCTGGACGGCACCGACGGGGCTCTCCGCGGCGAGCAGGCGCGGCAGCATCGGGCCCGGGTCGGCCATCGGCCGGGTGCGCTCGCCGTCCAGCCGCGCCGGCAGCGTCTCGAAGAATCGCGTCCAGGAGAGGCGCGTGCCGAGTTGGCGCTTCTTCTCAACGAGCGCCAACGGCAGCAGGCGCGCCCCCGGCAAGCCGCCGACGTCCAGCAGCGCCAAGCCGAAGAGCGGGTCGTCTCCCCAATGCCCGCCGTGGGTGACCCGGACCACTTCACCCAGAAAGGCCGCGGCGTCGGAGGCGGCCTCTTCGGGCAGGGGTTCGCCCGGGCGGGCGGCGAGGAGTGCCTCGACGGCGCGCTCGGCGGCGGGGAGCGAGTCGGCGGCGACCGGACAGGCGTTGGCCCGCCCCCGGCCCACCCAAGCGCCGAACCGGCCCGCGCCGGCCGCGATCTCGTCCTCAAGGGCCGGCGGCTGCCCCGGGGGCGGGGCAGGCTCGAACAGGGATCGGATCAGGCGAAGTCGGGGGATCATCATCAGAACCCGTAGCGTGGGCGGACGGACAGGTCCATTCCCGTCAGGGGATTCCCCTGCCGGATGCAAGAAGCCGGCCGCCATGTTCTGGCGGCCGGCGGGGTGAAGCCACGGAACTGCGACCCGGTCAGATCTTGACGCCGTAGAACTCGAGGACGGCGCTGGCGACCTCTTCGACCTGGCGCTTCTTCAGGCCCGGCCAGATCGGCAGGCACAGCGCCCGCGTCGTCAGGTCCTCGGCGATCGGGAAGGCGCCATGCTGATAGTTCAGGTAGGCGAAGCAGGGCTGCATGTGCACCGGACGGGCGAAGGGGATCGAGTAGCCGATGCCCTTCTCCTTCAGGTGGGCGACGAGGCGGTCGCGGTCTGGCGCGCCGACCACGTAGGAGTTGTAGATGTAGTTGCCTTCGTCGACGAAGCGCGGGGTGCTGACCGGGGTGCCGGCGAACATCTGGGTGTAGAGCCGGGCATTCTCGATCGACTCGGCGTTGTTCTCGTCGAGGTCGGCGAGTTTATGGCGCAGCAGGGCGGCCTGGACGGAGTCGAGCAGGCTGTAGTAGCCAACGACTTCGTGGTGCTCGGTGGTGACGTCGAAGCCACGGTGGCGAAGCTGGCGGATGGTCTGGGCGCGCTGCTCGTCGTTGGTGGTGACGGCTCCGCCGTCGCCGGCGCCGCCCAGCGGGGCGCTGGGATGGAAGGAGTGGACGGCAACGTCGCCGTAGGTGCCCAGGCGGCGGTGGCCGTTGCGGGCGCCGGTGCTCTGGCGGGCGTCCTCGATCACCAGGACGCTGTACGTGCGGGCGACGGTCACCAGGCGGTCGATCTCGGCGGCATGGCCGAACAGGTGCACCGGGATGATGGCGCGGGTGCGCGAGGAGATCGAGGCCAGCGTCTTGTCCGGGTCCAGCGTGTAGGAGTCGGAACGGACATCGACGAAGACCGGGGTGGCGCCGACGCGGACGACGGCCTCGGCCGCCGAAGCATAGCCGAAGGCCGGGCAAATGACCTCATCGTTGGGGCCAACGCCCATGGCACGCAGGGCCATCAGCAGGCCATCGCTGCCACTGCCAACCCCCATGCAGAACTTGGTGCCGATGAAGCGGGCGTAGGCTTCCTCGAACTGCAAGACATGGCTGCCGAGGACAAACTCGCCGGACTTGAAGATGCCCTGCAGGTCCTCGATGAAGTCGTCGAGTACTCCGTCGTTGACGGGGCACATATTGACGAAAGGTATCGTCATGGCGCACAACCTTTCCGGGCGGCAGGGCGAGTCGAACGCCTGCCGCGAAGTGAGCCGGCACTGTGGGGGGCGGGTTCGGCGCGAGTCAACCGAATGGTTCGGACCCCCCTCCGGGGCTCTAGGGCGGGCGAATCTTGGCACCGGCGCTGGAAAGGGGCGCGGCCGCCCCGCCGGCACTTCTTTAGGCTCCACCGGGAAAACGGTGACGCGATCCCCTCTGCGAATCAATTGCCCGATGCGCCCCTTGGGCAGATCTACCGCGGCTCGATAAGTCCGGGCAGCCACTCGAGGGCAGCCGCGATGACCTTGGCCTTCTGGCCCTCCGGAAAGTCCTTCGCGGCCGCCTCGAGGGCCGCCTTGTGCGACTCCGAGGTGCCCGACAGGAGATAGACGCCGTCCCCCTGCTCCGGGTCGACCGCCTTGTACTCCCTGGTCATGGCGCTGAGCGCAATCCCATAGGCGCTCAGATACTCCTCGTCGGAGGGTGGGAGTTCCAGAGTGCACGCGCGGAATGCCCGCATCGCCGCCGTGCGCAGCACCTCCTGTTCGCCCGGGGTCAACAGGGTCCGTTCGTCCACACCGCCCGCGTGCATCCAGACGTAGGCCACGGCTTCCAGAATATCGGCCTGCTTGGCGGGCCGCTCCTTCTGTGCCTCGTATAGATAGGCCGCTCGCGCCTCCGGCTCCAATGCGGACAGATGCAGCATCCGCGCATGCAGCCGACCGGCGCGCGAGGGCGAGGATGTCAGCCGCGCCGCCGCCGCCGAGACCTCGCGGTCCACGACTCGCCGCTCCGCGAAGTAGGTCGCGATCTTGCCGAGAACCGTATCCGGAAGCTCCGCGCCCCGGGAGAGCAGCAGGCTCTTGTACGTCGCCACGACGTCGGCCTGCCGCTCGACCGGTGCCGTCGCCAACGAGTGCACAATGTTCCAGCGCGTTGGGTCCTCGAGTGCCGCGCGCACCAGCAACTCGAACGCCCCCTCCGGACGCTGGCGCGCCATGTAGCAGGTCGACACTTTCCTGATCGCCGCCTCGACATACTCCGGCGGCAGGTCCGCGCGCTTCAGACTTTCGATCAGATACTCCGCCACTCCGTCGCGACAATCGTGCGCGCCCAGGTAGGCCAGATGCATCCCATCGGTGGGGTTTTCCTCGAGCAATCGCAGGAACTCGCCGGTCTCCATGCTCTCATAGTCGGCCAGCGTCCGCACCTTGCGCGGCTCCTGGCCGATGCCGGGCGACCAAAGCCCGCACGCAGCGGCGATTATTGCACAACTCCCGATTCGAGTCAACCAAGTCCGCATCAGAATGATACGCTCCTGAAAGTCGTCCACACAGCAGGGAAGCTGTGTTCCGCGGGCGGCCAGAGTGCCGATGGCCCCTCCCCCGTTACACATGGGTCATGCACGTATGGCGGGGCCGTCCCCACCACTGTCACTTCATGCATAGGGAATCCGTCGTGATTGCCTGAAAGCATGAACTGGTAAACGAGTAGCCTGGAGTTGCAGACGACATAGGCTCTCAAGCGCACGGTCAGTTTGCCATCTATCGCAGGGCCCGCAACACATGGATTCGAGGCCGACACCTCGGTGGCATTCTTTATCTCATCCTGACTGATCCGTTCGTAGTCCACGCAGATCTCGGGGTTTGCCGTGCCTGTGCAAATGATGGCGCCTGGCGTGCCATTGACTCCCCAAGAGTCGCAAATGGCCGTGACGGCTCCCAACGTTGCATACTCATTTGTGGTTCCGATTGAAAACGTCGGGAGCGCGTGCCAAACGTCCGTTGAGCCAGAGCCTGCCCCAATTCGGCAGTATTTCGCGAAGAGATTGGCGGTGTGCTTCTCAATTCGTGTCGTACTGCTCACCGTAGTCTTCGTGCCGCCGTTGAAGTGCCTGCCAGCAAAAGTAATATAAGGGGTTGGGATTGTAGTCTTGTACGTCCAAACAATCTCATGAGTTGGCGCCCAAATATCGAGCGTCACGCTGGCCGTCGATTCACCGTGGTGAGGCGCGGAATCGACCGGTGCGCAGTCGCCCCCGACATCCTCAACTTCGACTTTTAAGTCATAGGACTGAGTTTCCTCGATCGGAACACGAACTCGAAAAGATCTGTCGTTCCCGTTGACATCTGCGACAGGGATCCCGGGCGCACCTGACCATGTCCACTGCAGTTTGCCCAATAGCGGAACCCAAGAGCCGATCGCAAAACTGTCCTCATTTCCGCAGGCATCTGCATCAGCTGCTTCGGCCTCGTGAATTGTGTGCTCAAAGTAACCATTGGCGTTATCCACCCATCTGAGGCAGAGATGATCCGAATCGAATTCGGCACCAAAGAACTTGCCGTACAGCATCAAGGAGCTCTCGTAGCTTGCGTACAGGTCGTACGTCGGCGGGCAGCATTCGGGAGGGTCAATATCTGCACTTGCCAAGCTACAGAGCAAGAGACTGAGAATGATGCAGATAACTTGGCCATACCGGTCTGAATTCGATGCATCGGTCATCATTGTCAGCTACTCTCCTGGCTCGGTTATACGAGGATTAGCTATTGAGAGTCGCCGAGAAGGTTCCGGATAGCGCCTTTCGAAGACTGCGGGAGCATGACGGAACAAGAGTCGAGACTTCTCTCTGCCATCGGGGAATGCGACGAGCCGCTGGACGATCTGGTCCTTGGTTGCTGCGCTATCTTGGAGCCTGTCGGACGCGGCAAGCCCCCAGGCGGCTGCCTGTGTTGGCAGGTGAAGATGAGGATCTGGCGGGTGGGGGGTCTCATCCATCAAACTCAGGAATACATCAATTGCTGACTGGGCATCGCCGTCGCGACGGAGGGTGACGATGCCTTGAAAGAGGCGGGCCTCCCAGTTCTCGCGCGTGCCGGGCTCATAGAGCTGCTCGGTTTCTCTTGCGAATCGATCCAAGGCATCCCAGTCCTCCTCGAGATACAGGATGCCGTGCCACTCCGAGAGCAGGAGCGGCCGGTAGGCTGTGTCGGCACGTTGAAGCAAGAAGGCTTCGATCTCTGCGCGCGCCTGATCGAGTCGCTTGTCTTTCTGGAGCCGCACAATGCGATTGTAGGCCACGCGATCACGCAGGTCGCCCTCGCCGATCTCCCCCAGCAACTTGTCCGCAAGCGCCCAGTATTCGTCCCGGCGGTCTGGCAAGTGGAATAGACCATGCAGGCGGGCGACCTGCAGCTCCTCGCGGAAGGGTTCATCGGGATACCGATTCAGGAAGTCCTCGGCCCGGTCGACCATTTCGCCGTGTCGATTGGCGACTCGTGCCTGAAGCACTCGATGCAAGTCGGCGCTCCTCTCGAGAAGGCGGGCCTTCTCCTCCTCCGACAACGGTCTCCCTCGGTCGCCCACGATTCCCGGCAGCACTTCCTCGATATACGCCATTCCACCGAGATACGTGTGGGCACGCACGGAAGGAGCGGCGCCCACGGCCAAGAATTCATCCGGCACCATCGTGTGCTTCAGACGGTAGAGCTTTCTGTTCAGCTCGGAGAAATACCGATCAGCTTGCGCTGGGTCCCATATCAACTCGGGGCATTGATCCAGAAACGGCAAGTCCGGTGCGAGATAGTCTTGAGCGATCGTGATCGATACCGGACGGAAGGGTCGCTCGCGCGGTACGACGACTCCGCCGCGAACTTGTAGATTGTCGAAGCGGACCCTGGGATTCCGTCCCTTGCCATATTGTGCCGATGTCGCCAATGCTGCTGCCCGCCCTGGTAGTACATGGGAAGGCACTTCCACCGATGCGACTCCCACGATGGAGTTCCGAGCCCCAGCATCGAGCGGAACGGCATATGCTTCGACATGGACGTTCCCTTGCCGAACTTCGATGTTCGCAGTCAGGCGAACCCAAAGCAAATCGAGCCAAGTGTGGTGAGGTGACATTCCGTGGTAAACTTCAGGCCCGACGGGAGAGAACTCCGACATGCCTCCCGGGTAGTGGATTCGAAGTCCTCCGTGAATGCCGTCGTCATCGGCACGTTCAAGGACGACCGCAATAGCACGGCTCGGCTCCGGGCTCTCGCAATCCGTGAACAGGACCAAGCCCTGCCAGACCCCGTTCTTCCCCTGATAGTCGCTTAACATCATGTCGACGGAAACGCTTGCGGCGCCAATGGCCTGGAAGCCAGCCAATGCATCAGGGATCACGAGGACTCGATCCCCCCACTCCGCGCTATCTTCATTCACAGCCCGTTGGAGCACCAAGCCGTCCTCCAGGACCCATCCCGACTCCCGATTCCCGTCACTGGTCCACTGACATCCGGCGTCGATCAGGGCATCATTGGTCCAAGTGTCTGCCGAAAACGACGGGGCCGCACCCAAGAAGAGAGAGAGCGTTGCCGCCAACAACATCAGTCGACTACGGCACCTAGTCATCTATCAAGCCTCCATGAAAGGTGGGTCGTTCAGTTCTCAGGCCGGGAATCACTGGTGATCTATATCTAATCAGCCAATGCATGAAGATATAAGGCTGCAACTGTCGGACTCCAGTCAAGCACTCTTCTCGCGCTGAAGAGATCGCAAATCGCTCCGGGGCCGGGAACCCGGGTTTTTGCTTCACAGCGGGCGGGCTTTGCGAGACAATTCCGGCTGACAGGAAGCGCTGCCGGGGGCTCGAGCGGACGGGCCGGGGAGCCCCCGGAGCTTTCCAGGGCCACGGGCCGGGGAGGCACGAACATGGGCGAATCGACGGCTTTTCTGACCGGCAAGACGGTGCTGGTGACCGGCGGGGGGACGGGGATCGGCCGGGCCATCGCGGCGGCCATGGCGGCCCGGGGGGGCACGGTGTTCATCTCGGGTCGGCGGGAGGAGCCGCTGCGCGACACGGCCGCCCTGATCGAGGCGTCCGGCGGCACCTGCCACCGCATCGTCGCCGACGTCAGCCAGGAGCCCGACGTCCGCCGCCTGATGGTCGCCATCCGCGACGCCACCGGCGGGCTCGACGTCCTGGTCAACAACGCCGGGCTGTTCCGCACCGGCAGCGTCCATGACATGAGCACCGAGGACTTCGACCTCATGTTCGCCAGCAACGTGCGCGGGGTCTTCGTCACCACCAAGGAGGCGGTGCACCTGATGCAGGGGCGCAAGGGCGCCAACGTGATCAACATCTCCTCGATCGCCGGCACGCGGACGGACCCCGGCATGGGGGTCTACGAGGCCAGCAAGGCCGCTGTGAACACGCTGACGAAGGTGATGGCCAAGGAACTGGCGTCGCTGGGCATCCGGGTGAACGCCATCGCGCCGGGCCCGACCGCGACGCCGGCGCTCTATGAGGGCCGGGACGACCCCGAGGCGCAGGAGCAGGCGCGGCGCGATTTCGCCACCGCGGTGCCCTTCGGCCGCATCGCCGAGCCCGAGGAGGTCGCCCGCCTGGCCATCTTCCTGGCTTCCGGCGAAGCCGACTTCATCAGCGGCTCCATCACGAGCATCGACGGCGCGATGGGCTACTGAGCCCGCAGCGGCCAAACCCAAGAATCCCTTTGACGGGGCCGGGCGGCGATTCGAACCATGCGCCCCGCAAGCAGGAATCCTCATCCCGGAAACCCGACGGCACCAACGATGACGGAAGGCTCCGCCCTGAACGAAGAAGTCGGCTCGCCCGCCCTGCGCGAGTTGCTGGCCGAGATCGACACGGCCCTGGCCGACGCCGAGCAGGCCTTCGGCCGCGCCGGCGATCTGGCCGCCCTCGAGGAAGCCCGCATCGCCTACCTGGGCAAGAAGGGCCGGCTGGCGACGCTGAACCAGCGCTTCGGCCAACTGGCCGCCGACGAGAAGCCGTTGGCGGGCAAGCAACTCAACGCGCGCAAGGCCGAGATCGTGCGACTGGACGCCGAGCGGCGCGAGCAGCTCGAGCGCGCCGAGATCGAGCGCCGCCTCGAGGCCGAGGCCGTCGACGTCACCCTGCCCGGCGCCGCCGTCCCCACCGGACGCCTGCACCCCATCGAGCAGACCCGACGACAGGTCGAGGCCATCTTCCGCTCGATGGGCTTCCGTGTCACGGAAAGCCCCGAAGTCGAGACCGAGTGGGTCAACTTCGAGGCGCTCAATATCCTGTCGGACCACCCGGCGCGCGACATGCAGGACACCTTCTTCACGGATCGCGGCAAGGTGCTGCGCACGCACACCTCCGGCAACCAGATCCGCACGATGACCGAACTCGAGCCGCCGCTGGCCATCGTCAGCACCGGCAAGGTCTACCGCTGCGACTCCGACGTGACGCACTCGCCGATGTTCTACCAGATGGAGGGCTATCTGGTCGACAAGGCAATCTCGATGGGGCACCTCAAGGGGGTGCTCGAGTCGTTCATCCATGCGCTGTACGGCGCCAAGGTCGGCACGCGGTTCCGCCCGTCCTTCTTCCCGTTCACGGAGCCGAGCGCCGAACTCGACATGGCGTGCGTCTTCTGCAGCGGGTCGGGCTGCCGTGTCTGCTCGCAGACCGGCTGGCTGGAGGTGCTCGGCTGCGGGATGATCCATCCGGTGGTGCTGCGCAATTGCGGGATCGACCCGGAGGTCTGGTCGGGCTTCGCGTTCGGGTTGGGGCTGGACCGCATCACGATGCTGAAGTACGGGATCGACAACATCCGGTTGCTGTACGAGAACGATCTCCGATTCCTGTCGCAGTTCTGAGAGCTGCTCGGAGGAGCCGTCATGAAGTGGGTCTGCCTGGTGATTCTGATCATCGACCTGTTGTTGTTCGGCTTTGCGGGCTTCACGTACTTCACGGCCCCAAACCGCGATGTCGAGGCGATGTCGAAGCGGATCGACGCGAAGATTCGCGGCGCACAAGCCCCGGCACCCGCCCGGCGGACGCCGCCGCCGCGCGAGACCGCTCCGGCGCCGACGGGCGAGAACTCCGCCGACGCCGGCACGACCACCTCCCGCGCCTACGTGACCGAGCAACAACCGGTCATGAACATCGAAGCGTTCGGCATCTCGCGCGAGTCGGCAAAGCTGAAGGCCATCGAGGACGGCCGCAACCTCGTCAACGACGAGGGCGCCAAGGCGCTGGCGGAGGACTGAAGGCGCTGACGGCGCCGCAAGGAGCCGGTCCGTGCCTGCGCGCGCATCCGCACACCCATTGCTTCAGATCGTTCTGGCGGGCCTGCTGGTTCTGGTCGCCCCGGGTCCGGCGTTGGCTGAACCCGTCGCCCCTCGCGCCGGCAGCCGGGTCGTCTTCGATGCCGCAGGCATCGCCCAAGTCAACGGCCAGCCCTTCTTCCCCATCGGGCTCTACACGTACCATCTGGACGCGACGGTTCTGGCCGAGATGCACGCCCTGCGGTTCAACACGATCCTGAACGGATTTCGTCCCGACCAGCTCGACACCATCCACGAGCACGGCCTGATGGCGGTCTGCCACACGGGCGACGAGTGGATCGCTGCCGCCAGAAATCATCCCGCGCTGCTGGCATGGTACCTCTACGACGAACCGGAAGGCCACGGACGGACGCCGGAGGAGATGCGCCTCGCCTACCTGCGAATGAAGCAGATCGACCCGTCCCACCCCGTGGGGCTCTGCCATTTTCTGTACGAGGCCCTGGAGGACTACAGGGACGCACGTGACTTCTCGATCACCGATGTCTATCCGGTGACGGCGAACCGCGACGTGCCATTGCTCAACGTGGGCATCCATGCGGCCCAGGCGCGCGCCACGAACAGGAACGGCGGCCCGAACTGGACGTGCATCCAAGTGTTCGGCGGGCCGGAGACCGAAGGCGGCAAGTGGGCACAGCCGACGCCGCGCGAAGTGCGCGCCATGACCTTCATCGCGCTCGTGCACGGTTCGACCGGCATCCTCTACTTTTCCTACTGGCCGAAGGCGCCGGAAACGTGGAGGTCGCTCGGCGACCTGAATCGCGATCTCCGTCGCATGGTCCCCTGGTTGGTGGCCGAGGGAACGGAACTGGAAACAGGGGTTTCCAATCGGGCGATCCACGTGCGGGCACGTCAGGTCGGCGAAGGGGGAATCGCCATCGCGGTCAACACGGCTCCCGAGGCTGTTGACAGCGCCATCTTCGTGCGCGGCACGGGAACGCGGCCGGCGCAGTTGCTGTTCGAGGGCGGAACGATTCCGATCGCGCGCTCGAACATCCGCGATCGGTTTGGCCCGTACCAGGAGCGCGTCTACGTCTGGGGCCCGGAGGCGACCTCGATGATCGGAGAAGAATCCGCGGAGTTGTCGCTCACCGCGCCGGGTCCGTGAAGACGGGCCCCACGGCCGGATCGCGGCGGCGGTCGCGAATCGGCGCCGCATCGGTCTCGACAAACGGACCCATCTCGCCCCATTGGCAGAAGCGCGCCGCCACCTCGGCCGGCGAATCGTTGAGAATGGCGAACGCGCCGGCCTGCGGCCAGAGCACGTTGCCGCCTGTCGAGCCAAGCGCTCCCCCGCCAAGGTCCACTATTCCTCCGCGCACCACCACGCCCGTCTGGTTGTTCTCGATGCGTGCGTTCTCGATCAGCACACTGCCCGCCTCGACGAGGAATCCTGCGCCGTTCTCCGCGTAGCGATTGCGGCCGCGGTCCTCGCGCACGGCCAGCGACGCCGACGGCGAGGCGACGCGCACGCCGACCGCGTTGCGCACGAAGCGGTTCGCATCCACCGGGCGGCGGCCGCCCAACAGCACCGTCGTCGGATCGTCGTGTGCGGCTGCCATCAGCAACCCGACGTCGAAGCCCGAGACCTGAGTGGCGGCGACGACCGGACTACTGCGCGCGCCGCGCAGAGAAAACTCCAATCCCACTTCCTCGGTTTCCAGACTGTTCCAGGCGGGCTCGAGCGCGAGAACGCCACGTCGAAACGCCAGGGTCTCGTACTGGCCGCCAAACCGCACGCCCGGACGCGCGTTGGTTGACTCGAAGCCATCCGACTCCAGACGCACGCTGGCCTCGTCGGCGATCACGATCCCCGCGGCGCGAATGCCCGGGTCGGCGACGGGACGCGCGGCAACGGATTGCAGGCGCACGCGCTGCTCGCCGGAGCCCGCGAGCAGCAGACCGGTCTCGCGAAAGCCCTCAAGGCGGGCCTGCTCGATCGCCAGCGTGAGCGGCGCTTCGGCGGCGTGCGTCTGGATGGCGACCCCCGCGGGACCTTCAAGATGCACATGCCGCAAGTCGGCGCTGCCGCGCAGGAGCAGCAACGGCCGGGCGCTGTCGGCGCGCTGCCGGACCGTCAGGCCGCGTGCCTCGAGCCGCGCCGGGCCACTCCACTCCAGCACCGAGGCGTCCAGGGAGGATTCGACGAGGAGCGCCGTCAGGCGCGTGGGACGCGGGCCGAGAGGAAGAAGTGCTCCCGCGCCCGCCGGCGTGCCGTGCGCCTGCACCTCGCAGCCTTCGAAATGAATCGGCTCCTGATCCCCGAAAAAGCGGGCCAATTCCGGCCCCGCTCCCTCGAACCGCACACGACGCAACGTCGCGGCGGCTGGCGTTTCCGCGTCCAGCAGCGTACCCGGGCCGGTGAGCACAAGGTCTTCGAGTGTCCACGGTTGCTCGGCCGTCACGCGAAGGACGTCGGTCAGTCGCGTGCGAGCGCGGCCCGCGCCGGCGACGTGACGCATGGTGGTCGGCAGCGCCGGCAGAACGTAGTCGCCGGGCCCGAGATCGAGGCGCTCGAGGGCATCCCACTGGTCGGCGAAGTCCTCGAACGCGCGGAAGACCTCGCTGCCATAGCCCGGCGTGGCGCGCGTGGCTCCAATGTCCCAACGCACGCGCGGGGAGGGATCGCGCGGCGGCACGTCGTAGTCCACCAGGCCGGGCGCTGCATCGAGGAGATCGCCGACCGCCACGCGGCCTGTGATGGGACGCGCGATGCTCCAGCGGTTCCCGTGCGCGGTCACGGCCCGGCGCGCGCGAATCGCCGACTGCCCCACCTGCGGCACCTCGAACAAATTTCCGCCCGGTTCTGCCGACGTGCCGGCGTCCACGACGCCGGCGCCCGCCTCGACCAGCAGGCCCACCGTGTTGTTTCGCAGCGCCGAGTCCCGCATGCCCAGCCCGCCGCCGTCACCGACCGCAAGCCCTACCGTCGAGGAATCGGAAATGTCCGTTTCCCACAAGCTGATAGTGGCATCTTCCAGAGCCTCCATGCCCCGGCCGCAACCGGACAGGACTAGCTTCTTCCCCATGAAGGTTGTCGGGCCCCTTGCCTGCACGCCCACGCCCAAGACTTTCAGCCGCGAGTCCTTAAGATAGACGGCCAGCCGTGCTTCGGACTCCGACCTCGCGACGAGTCCGACCTCCCAGCCCGACGCGACCAGTCCTTCCACCACAATACCCACCGTCTCCGCCCGGGCTTGAGCATGAATCGCAACGGCCGCGGCTCCCTGACCGGCCACCGCAAGGTCCGTCATGGCCACACCCTTGAACGCTCCCGGATCCACCAGCGTCACCAGGCCGAGTCGAGTCCCCTCGAGGAGAACGTCCTGCGCCCGCACGGACGCGATATCGAGCAGTGCGGCGCCCGACTCCGGAGCGCCCACGACATGCATCCCCGCGCCACCAAGGCGCCCGAGGAACTCGATGCCCTTCACGCGGACACCACCGGTCGGGTGGCGCACCACGATGGCCGAACGGGTTGCCTCCGCAATGTGCAGATTCTCGAGCAGCAGTTCCGCCGTGCCCTCGGTGCGCACCGCTCCGGCGCTCCATGCGAAGCGACAGCCCCGCACCCGCACGCGCGCCGGACCGTGCACGTCGAGCATCGATGCGCGGGCGTCCGGCGTGCCCAGGAACTCGCAATCGGTCGCGAGCACCTCGACCTCGCCGTCGCCGCGCCAACGCACCGCCGCTCCCCCGCCGACGAACACGCAACCCTGCAAATCGATCGCGCCCGCGCCCCGAATCGCCGCCTCGGATGCATCGGCGACGAACCGGCAGTTGATCGCTTCCAGTCGCCCACCCGCGGCCAGTTCCACGATTGCCTCGCCGGGGCCGACCAGCGTCAGCCCCTCGAGGCGCAATGTGCCGCGCACGCGCGCCAGCGGCTCACCCAACGGAGCGCGCAGCACAGTGTCCGCTTCGCCGGCAATCAGCAGCCGTGCGCCCGCAGCGATCTCGAGCGTGGCATCCAGTTCGTGCGATCCGGACTCAAACCGGCGCTCGACATCCGCGCCAAGCGCCGGAACGAGCAGGGCAAGTGCGCAGGCGAACGCGGCAAGGACGCGACGGACGCCGCGCGCGACGGGCGCCGGCACACGGGGTCTCATTCAGAGCTTCTGGACCGCCTCGCCCGACATGCGGCTCTGGCGTTCCTCCTCCTCGCGCTTGAGGAGCTTCTCGTGCCGGTCGCCCACGATGTCGAGGTAGTGGCGGCGCATGGCATCGGCCTGGCTGGCCTTGAAGTTGTAGACCTCGCCGGCGGTGTCGTCGATCAGCGCGGTCTTCAGGCGCCGCTTGCCGTCGGAGATGGCGCTCTTGAGGTAGCGCACGATGGCATCCTTCTGGAGCTGGGCGGCCGGAGTGCCGATCGCCTGGGCGAGCTGGGTGCGGATGGCGTCGTCGAGAGGCTCGTCGCGTTCGACCTTGCGAAGCAGGAGGATTTCGCGGGCCAGCACATCGATCAATTGGTCGGAGCCGGCCTCGGTGGCGCTGGCACGACGCGCGAGGATAAGCTTGTAACCCGGCTCGGCCTCGCGGCGCTCGCAGAAGGCCTCTAGCGCGTCGCGCATCTGGTAGGCTTCAAAGTCGAGAATGTCGTCGCCGGTGAGCGGGCCGGCGGTGTCGGGCTTGCGGATCAGCGCGCGATAGAACTCGGCGAGGTGCGGCGGGACGCCGCGCTGAATCTCGCGGAAGGGGTTGGCGCCGGAACTGGAAGCGCGCCAGATCGCAGGCGTCCGTATCCACCACATGTAGATCTGGATGACGCTGGCGATGTTGGCGATGGCGGGGTCCATCGCCGAGTAGAGGGTCTTGAAGTCGTGGATCTCGAGGATATCGGAGGTCTTGTGGCCTGCCTTGTCGGTGCGCTCGACGATCTCGGACTGGATGGAGGACTGGTGCGTGGGGCTGAAGATGTCGCGGATCTTGGCCTTGTCGCTGCTGCACAGCAGCTCGCCGATCACGAAGCGATTGGGCCCCCACATCTTGTCGTTTTCGAGGGTGTTGCGCAGTTGGGCCAGCAGCAGGAACTGGAGGTCGCCCCACGGCGAGCCGAAGCGCGGGTTGGCGCGGATCGAGAGTTCGTGCCGGAGGTCGAGGTACTCCTTCATGTGCGCCAGAATGGCGCCGACGCATCGTTGCTGCTGCTCGTTCAACTGGCGCTTCATGACTCAGCCCTCCGTGCGTGTGTTTGTCAGGCTCCCCTCCAGAATGCGGCGGCCGACCGCCGGATACAGGAACGGCCGGCCCGACATCGTGCGCACGCACCCAATGGCGCACACCACCGCATACGCGACGTAACAACTGACCAGGAAGAACAGGTTGGCCTTCTCGAGCAGACCGGCCACCCCGGCGTGAACCACCCGAATCGGCAGCAACAGAAGCTCCATCAGCACCCAGAACATCACCGCCGCGAGGAAGACCGTCTGGAACATCATCGCCTGCTGGATGTGGAAGATGACCTCGCGGCTGCGCTCCTTGAAGTAGACCCACAGGCAGGCCAGAAACACGAGCCCCCATGCCGGGATCGCTCCCAGCAGATGCGCCGCGGCGGCAAAGCCCCGCTCCTCCTCGCGGACCACGACGAGCAGCGTCCTGTCCTTGCGAGCCATGAACGCGCACCTTTCGGCTGACGTGATTTGCCCTGCTCCTTCCTGATCCAAGACAGGGACGGGTGGCAAGGCCTGTCAACGCTTTTCGCCCCGATTGAATCAGGGACGCCCCGCGCGACCATCCCGACGAACCGGATCGATGCGCTTGGAGCTGATGCACGGGCATGCCCCTTGCCCCGGGTACCTCAGACGGACACGGTCTCCAGACGTCCGTTGCCTGCTCCCGGGAACCACCCTGCGATGTCCACTTCCGCCCGACGCTCCGTCCGTCTGCAGTGGCAGGGTCGCGACGACCCGCCGGCGCCACCCGCTGCGCCGGCCTGTCGCGTCGCTCATCGCCACGGCCCCACGGGCAGCGGCAACCAACTCTGGCTGGGCGACAACCACGGGGTGCTCACGGCGCTGCGCCCGCAGCTCGCCGGCCGCGTGGACCTGATCGTCATCGATCCCCCCTTCGCCTTGGGCAAGCCTCGCCACCAACGCGTGACGCCCGCTGGCGACGACGGCCCGCGACAACTGCCCGCCTTCGAGGACACCTGGAAAGGTGGCCTCGCCGGCTACCTGACCATGCTCGAGCCACGCCTGCTCCTCATGCGCGAACTTCTCGCCGACCATGGCCTTCTCGTCGTCCATGTCGACCATCGCGCCCATCCGTACCTGCGCGTCCTGCTCGACGAACTGTTCGGCGCCGACCATCTCGTGAACGACATCGTGTGGAGTTATCGCTCGGGTGGCGGCTCGCGGCAACGACTCGGGTGCAAGCACGACAACCTGATGGTCTACGCACGCACGGGGCAGCACACGTTCAACGCCGAGGAGATGCGCGTGCCTTACGATGCGGCGATTGCACGCTCGCGTCAGGCGGCGTTCCACCCGGAGGGCAAGGTCGCCGGCGACGTGTGGGACATCTCGCGCCCGCCGAACCACTCGGCGGAATGGACCGGCTATCCGACGCAGAAGCCGTTGGCGTTGGTCGAGCGCCTCGTCCGGGCCTTCGCACCGGCGAACGGCTTGGTGGCGGATTTCTTCTGCGGCGCGGCGACGACGGCCGTCGCGGCGCACCGACTTGGCCGGCGCTGGCTCGCCGTCGATGCGAACCCCGCCGCCGTGCATATCGGCCGCAAGCGGCTGGCCGAACTCGGTGCGGCGTTCGAGGTCTGGACGACCAGCGATGCCGGATGCGGAGCGGCTGGCGCGCCGCGTGCCCAGGTGCTGCCCAGCGGGGCGCCGGTTTCGTGGTCAGTACTCGACGCCCCCGGCGGCATCGACGCGGTGGACTACTGGGCGGTGGACTTCGCCGGCGATCCGAACGGGCCGTTTGTGCACGACTGGTCGGCCGGCCGCATGCCCCGCCGCGGGGAATTGCCCCGGCTGAGCGCGCCCGGTCCGCGGGGACCAAGGCCGCCGCGGGTGCTCGTCGTCGACGTCGCCGGCCACGAGTGGATCAGCGCGTGTCCCGATACAGCGAACGGGCCACCAGAAGCAGCACCGGCATGACCGCCGCCCACGCGAGGGCAACCGCCCCGTAGACCTGCCAGCCGGCGGCGCCCAGTTCCAGCGCCCCGAGCCGCACGCCCCCCCAGTACGCCAGCGGCCCGCCGATGGCACCCAACACCGCGCCCAACGCGAACCGACCCCGCATCCACGAAAGCGATGCGTCCAGCGTCGTCGCGAAGTTCACCCACAGCAACAGCATCCACAGCGGCTCCACCCACGCGAGCGGCCAGGGCGACGCGAATCGAATCAGTCCCGCCGCGCCCAGCACCGAGTCCGCCGCCCCGCCGATACCGGCCGCAGCGAGCGCCAGCAACAGGTCCTCCCGGCGGTTGTGGCTCACCCAGACGAAGTGGAGCGCCAGCAACAGTCCGACCGCGAGGGCCGAGGCCCAGACCATCCCGTGCGCGCCTCCCAGCACACAGGCAAACCAGCCGACCTGAAAGGCGACGAAGTTCAGCGGCTTGCGGAGGCGATTCTCCGGCGCCGTCATGGCAGGCAGGGCGGATGGCTGGGATGCGAGTTGATTTGGATGCATGTGAGGTTCCGGGCCGTGGGAATCAGGCCTGAGCCCCCTTGATGCGGCGGACGAACTCGGCGAAGCCGACCGTCTGCTCGCGCAGCATCTTGAGATGGTACTCGGAGGTCAGATTGCCGTCGGCATCCAGCTTCTCGTGCACCTTGTCGATGAAGACGCGCGCGGGGAAGGTGTGGGCGTTGCGATAGCCGAAGACGAGCTGGAGCATCTCGACGGGGCGGATGGCGCCCCAGACGCCGGCGGCTTCGCCGACGAAGGCGACAGGGCGACGCTCGAAGCTCTCGGGGAACTTGAGCATGTCGATGAAGTACTTCAGGACGCCCGGGAAGCCGCCGTTGTATTCGGGAGTGACGATGTGCAGGCCGTCGGCGGCGAGCACCCGGTCCTGGATCGGGCCGAAGGATGCCGGCTTCTCGGCGTAGGAGGCGGGGTCGAACAGCTCGCGGGGGAGCTCCTGAAGGTTGAGCACCCGGGCGGGGACGCTCTGCTCGGCGTAGAGGCGCTCGATCAGGCGAGCGATCTTGAGGGCATTGGCGCCCGGGCGGTTGGTTCCGGAGATGATTTCGATCACGATGGGGGGACCTCAGTCGGGGGGATGAACGGACTGAGGGGAGAGGCAAGAACGATGCCGATGCCGCGGCGGGGCACAATTTCCCTCCGGTTTGGGCGATGTCGCGGTTGCGCTCGGCCCGGTCGAGGCAGGAAAGGTGGGGGCTTGAGGGCGCGCGCATGGGCACCTGTCTGATCGACCTGCACTGCCACACGAAGGAGAAGAGCTTCGACGGCCAGGTGCCGGCCGCCGAGATCGTCGCGCGTCTGGCGGGACTGGGCTTCGGGGGAGTGGTCTTCACCGATCACGAGCACACCTGGCAGCCGGCCGAGCTGGAGGAGGTGCGCCGGGCCGCGGACGTCGGAGCCGATTTCCTGCTCTTCGCCGGGCAGGAGACGCGCACCTCCGTCGATGGCGGCGCGGGCGGCGACCTGTTGCTCTACGGCCCGACCGAGGACCTTGCCGATGGCATGGAGGCGCTCGACGTCTTCCGCCGGCTCAAGGAAGGCGGCGGCTTCTGCGTCGCAGCGCACCCGTCGGTGCCGATGATCGGTTTCGGGCGCCATGCCGGCGCGTTCCCGGTGACCGCGCTCGAGGTGTGGAACGGGCGGTATGGGACGAAGGTCGCGCGGGAATCGCGGGCACTGGCGCAGCGGTTGGCACTGCCGGGCGTCGGAGGCTCGGACACGCACGTGCCGGCGGACATCGGAGGCGGAGGGACGCTGTTTCCGGAGCACCCCGGATCGCTCGCCGACATCGGCCGGATGGTGGCCTCGGGCGCCTGCCGTCCTTGGCGCCCCGCCGCGGCCACGCGCCTGATGCGCTGGCTGAACCGGCGCGAGACGGGCTGAAGCGACTTCGCAGAACAAGGCCTCCTGCGGGCTTCCGTGCGCGCCGCCGTCAGCCGTTCGCCTTTCGCCAGTGCCTCCCCGCAAAGAACAAGCCAATATAGATTTTGGGATCGACGTAGGCGCCGCGACGTTCGCGCTCGGCGATCCAGCGCGGCACCTCGTCCAGCGCCACCTCGTGCACGAGGATGTTCTCCTGATCCACTCCGCCGCCTTCGCCGACGCGCGTCAACCGCGTGGCGAGATAGAACGTCACCACCTCGTTCGACAGTCCGGGCGAGGGGGGACCGACGGCGACCTGTTGCCAGTCGGCCGCGTCGTAGCCGGTCTCCTCGATCAGCTCGCGCCGCGCCGCCTCGACGAGCGACTCCCCGACCGGGCCCTCGTCGCCGACCAGACCGGCCGGCAACTCCATCACGACGCGCTGCACCGGAATGCGATACTGCTCGACGAGCACCAGGCGCCCCTCGTCCGTCACGGCCGCGATGGCAACGATGCCGGTGATGCCGGGGCGCTCGGCGTACTCCCACCCGTCGCGAAGGCGCATGGCGAGAAAGCGCCCGTCGTACAGGGTCTTGATGCGCGTGGGCACGGTGGACATGGGCAGGGGCTCAGTGGCTAGCGGGCAGTGCCGGAGGCGGAAACCGCGCGCGAGACCTCGAGCAGCTCGCGCGGATCGACCTCGGTGCCGTAGTGCGTCAGCAACAGGCACATGTTGTAGCGCCGGAACTCGTCCTCGCTGGCGAACTTCTGCGGCCGGTAGGTCTTGCCGGAGAGCAGGTTGCGCACCGTGTGCGAGAGCATCGCGCCGGGGCACAGGTCCGCCAGCATGGTCAGGAACTGCTTGCACGACTGGCTCTCGTCCTCGCCGGGGCGCTCGACCAACGCATGGAAGTCGACCGCCGGATGGCGCAGGCGCAGGTGCTCGCAGCTCTCCTTGCAGAACAGGTCCACGGTGGGCTCGCGATCCAGCCGTCCGCAACTGATGAGGCGAATGTGTTCCCAGCGCGTCTTGCGCACGCCGCGCGCTGTCTTCAGCCGCAGGCCCGGGTCCATGACGTCCACCTTGATGGCATCGTGGCGCGTGTCCGGCAGGTGGCCCGGTTCGACGCGAATGTAGGTGAGCTTCTGCGAACTGCGCCGCGCCTTCTGGTAGAAGTCGACAGTTTCCTCGAATGTCAGATTCTCGCGCAGCAGGCCCTTGCGCTGGACGATGGCCTCGCGGGCCTCCTCCTCGCCGAGCGGCTCGGTGCGGCGCAGGATGCGGATCACGGAGTCGACGCGGATGTCCTCGGTGATGGGCAGCAGAACGGCGAAGGTGGACCGCAGGTAGGCCTCGCAGGTGGCAAGGAACGCGGGGGTCTGGGCGGGAATCTCGGCGGCCACCTGGCGGGCCTTGCGTTCCCGCTCGGCCTCCGCGGGCGTGCGGGCCGGCACGACATCGACCCACTGGCCGATGTCCGAGGGCGGATCGGGGGGCGGCGACGAAGGGGGTACCACCACCGCCGCCACGACGACGGGACGGGTGGGGGGCGGCTCGGCGGGTGCCGGGGGGGCTGGCGTCTTGAGGCGCTCGCCTATATCGCGCGAAGTGATGCGCAGCGGCGGCGTCTCGCTGAAGCGGTCGTAGTCGATCAGGTCGGCCGAAGGCTGGCCTTGCGGCTCGGCCGGGATCGGGATGTCAGCCGTTGGCGGCAGGTCCCCCTTCCTTGCGGGAGCGGGGGGAAGGTTGTCGAAGAACTCCTCGCCCGAGGGCCCGGGGGTGGGGGCGGGTTGCTCGATCGGCGTCGGCGCCGAGAAGAAGGCGTCGGACGAAGGGGGCTGGGGCAGCACGTGCGGGTCGATCTCGCCCGTCGGCGGCAGGCCGGCGTCGGAGTCGCAGTAGACGTCCTGGAGCGAGATCGGGCCGCCGGTGCCGCCGGCCTTGGGGTCCTCTTCCTTGTATTCGTCGGGAACGAGGCGGCCGGCTTTGGGCAACGGCAGCGGGGTCTCGTGGGCCTCCGGGGCGAAGCTGTCCTCGACGTTCTGCCACAGGCGGCGCTCGGGCACCCCCTTGCCGTCGGGCAGACGGGTCAGCAGGTTCTCGGCATCGACGCGTTCGGCATTGCTCGGGTTTGTCTGGAGGAACTTCTCCAGATAGGCGCGGCACTTCTTGAAGCTCTTGAGGCGGTAGGCCAGATGCCCGGCGCCGCGCAGCGAGGGGGCGAAGCAGGATTCTTCGGCGTAGGTGGTCAGGATGCGCTCGTAGGCCACCAGCGCCATGCGGGGCTCGTTGCCGAGTTCGAGCAGGCGGGCGAGGTCGAACTGAAGGCCGACGGCCAAGGCAAAGTCCTTCTTGCGACCGACGATCTCCTCGTACGCGCGGGCGGCCTGCTGGCTCTCGCGCATGAAAATGGCGCGATGGAGCATCGCGACCAGTTCTTCGAGGCTCTGGTGTTCGCCCGTGGGCGGATTGGGAGGAGTCATCGCGCGCTCTTCTGCCTCGGGTGCGGTTCTCCGTCCGGCGCCCCAACATGGGAGACCGGTATCAGCCGCTGGGGTTACCCGACCCTGTGACGTGAGCCCTGCACAGAGCGTCGAGGCTGTCAATCCAATCGCTGGCGGAGGGCAGGCGCCGGGCGGGGTCCGAGTCGAGGGCACGATGCAGGAAGGAGACAAGGCCGGGCGAGAGGTCCGTGCGATACTCGGTGATGGGGGTCAGGTTGCCTTCGCGGATGTTGCGCAGCGTCGGCCCCATGCCCATTCCGCTATAAGGGAAGAACCCGCCGGAGAGCAGGACATAGGCGGTGACGGCAAGGCCCCACAGGTCGGTGGCCGGCGAGATGACGTTGCTGAGCAACACCTCCGGTGCGGTGAACTTGTAGGACGAGACGCGGGACTGTGGCAGCGTGAGGCGGTCACCGCCTTCCTGGATGCCCGCGATACCGAAGTCGAGCAGGATGGGCTGCTGGTCCGAGGCGCGGACGATGATGTTGCCGGGCTTGACGTCGCGATGGACGATGCCGCGCATCTCGCGCCCGCGCTCGGCGTCCCACCAGACGATCGAGTGGGCGCGGCGCAGCGAGTCGGCAACGCCGCGCAGCACGGGCAGCAGCTCGGCCTCCGGCACCTGGCGCCGGCGCGAGACCAGCCGGTCCAGCGGCTCGCCCTCGACGTAGTCCATAATCATGTAGAGGAAGCCCTCGTTCTGGTCGCCGCCCGCCTCGTGCACCCGAACGATGCCGTGAGCCCCGCTCTCCCACAGGCGCTTCATGACTTCGCCCTCGCGCTCGAAGCGCGCCACCGCCTTCGACGTGCGCAGAAACGCCGTCGCCGATTCGCCCGACACAAGCTCGGGGCGCAGGAACTTGACCGCAAACCAGCCGCCGCCCTCGCGCGGCTCCGCCTTCCACACCTGCCCGTAGCCCCCCTCGCCCACCTTGACGAAGAGCCCGAAGCGCTTCGGGAAGTCCCGATACAGGGCCAGCGGGAACTGGAGCGCCGAGCGCTGGTGCACCAGCACGCTGGACTCGATCGTGCTCGCGTCGTTGGCCTCGTAGGAAATCCGCAGCCGCGGGCCGTTGATGCCCAACACGACCGAGTCGCGCGAGTGCAGCGTCACCTCGCCCGTGATCGCCACGTCGTTGACGTAGGTGCCCTGGGTGCTGTCGAGGTCGCGCAGGTAATAGGCGCCGTCGGCCGGGTCGCGCCGGATGACGGCGTGATGGCGCGAGACTGCGCCGTCGGATTCGGGATCGAAGCGCACGTCGTTCTTCGACGAGCGCCCCAGCCGGATCTCCGGCTTGTCGAACACATAGGTTGTCGGCTGGCGGTTGCGGCCGCTCACCGAGATGCACATGTACATGGCCCTGGCTCCGGGTTTGCGGAACGCCGCCCCCACCCGGGAATCCTAGCGCATCCGGCCACCCGAGGAGTTGAACGACTGCACCTTGACGCTCTCGTAGCCGTCGCCCACGAAGCGGCCCAGCTCCCACACATGGATCACGTTGCCTTCCTGATTCGTCGTGATGAACTGCGGGCCCTCGGTCTTCAGGATCATGCTTGCCTGCGCGGTGGGGAACACGGCCACGGGAGCCGCCGGCCGCAGCGCCGACACCACAAGGTTCAGGGCCAGCAGCACCGCGATCAGCGCCAGCAGCCCATGCAAGGGACTCCTCTTCGTCTCCGGCATGTCACGCCTCCTTTGCCCCCGCGACGGGGCAGGGTGCCACAAGGAAAGCGCCCATCATCCGGCAAATGAAAGCGGAATCTTGGCGAAGCGCAAGGGCAAGGAGGGCTGTTCGGTTGTTAGGTGTTAGTGGTTGGTTCTTGGTGGCTCGGGCCAGACTCGTCTGGCTCGGGAGGGCCTCACCACGGGGCGGTGGCGAATTCGGCCAGGCGCGACTCCAGCCGCGCCGGCACGCGCACGTGCAGCAACACCGCCCCGCCGCCGTAACGCTCCTCGAGCACCTCGCCGTTGCGGTACATCGACGAGACCAGGTCGAAGCGCGAGGTCGGGATGCGCAGGTGCAGGTTCGCCATGCCGCCGCCGGTCAGGCACATCAGGTTCTCCACCAGGTCGCCCAGGCCACGGCCCGAGCGCGCCGAGATCGGCACGACCCGTTCGGCCAGGTGCGCGAAGGTCTCGGGCGCCAGCCCCTCCTCGACGAGGTCGATTTTGTTGAGCGCCAGCACGGTCGGCTTGTCGCCGGCGCCAAGTTCCTCGAGCAGGCCCAGCGTCACCTCGCATTGCTCGAGCGCCTTGGGGTGGCTGGCATCGACGACGTGCAGCAGATAGTCGGCCGTCGTCGCCTCCTCGAGCGTGGACTTGAAGGCCTCGATGAGCGTGTGGGGCAGCTTGCGAATGAAACCGACGGTGTCGGTCACCAGGACCGGTTGTCCGTTGGGCAACACCACGCGGCGCGTCGTCGGATCCAGCGTGGCGAAGAGCTTGTCCTCGGCCAGCACGCCGGCGCCGGTCAGCGCGTTGAGCAGCGTGGACTTGCCGCTGTTCGTGTAGCCGACGATGGCGACGGTCGGGATGCCGCTGCGCTCGCGCCCCTTGCGCTGGTTGTCGCGATGGCGCCGCACCTCGACAAGGTCGCGGCGCAGGTGGGCGATCTTGTCGCGCACGATGCGGCGGTCGACCTCGATCTGGGCCTCACCGGCGCCGCCGACGAACCCGCCGCCGCCGCGCTGGCGCTCCAGGTGCGTCCACGCGCGCTTCAGCCGCGGCAACGTGTACTCCAGCCGCGCCAGGTCCACTTGCAGGTGCGCCTCGCGCGTGCGGGCCCGCTGGCCGAAAATGTCGATGATCACCTTGCGGCGGTCGATCACGGCGCGCTTGGCGGTCTTCTCCCACAGGTGCTGCTGGGGGGGCGAAAGGTCGTCGTCGAACACAAGCACGTCCGCGTCGTGCGCCTCGAGCAGCGCGACGATCTCCTCGGCCTTGCCGCTGCCCACCAGCAACTTGGGCGAGGGCCGATCGAGACGAACCAGTTCAGTGGCGGCGACTTCGACGCCCAGCGTGGCGACCAGGGCTTGCAGTTCGGTCAGATGCTCAAGGACCTCGCCGCGGGTCTGGCGGGGAAACTGAACTCCCACGAGCACGGCGCGCCCAAAGTGGCGCTTGTCGGCACGAATCTCTTCGTTCAAGTGAAGCGGATACCCTCCGGACGGAACGGGCGGGAGTTCCTGCGCCTTCCCGCCTTAGTTGTGAAAAGCCCTACCCCCCCGCGCGCCCAAAGTCAAACAAAGGAATCGCACGGGCGCGACTGGCGCCGCCCACCGAACCGACCTTCGCCACTCGCCCCCAATTTCAGCGCCTCAGCCACGAGGCGCTGACGATTTCGCTTGACCTCCCCCCCCCACGATGTCGCATGCGCACATCTGGGGCGTTATCCGGTGCCGGCGGGAGGGGTCCCGACGGTGCCATCACAAGGTGGGGTCACACGATGAACCGAACAGGTCTTTCCGTGCTGGTGCTGGTGTTGCTGTGCCTCGGCGCGATGGCGCGCGGGCAGGTGACGCCGCCCTCTGCCGTGCGGGCCGTGCAGTGCGCCTCGGTCGAAACGCCCGAGCAGGCCGCCGACGTCGTCGCGCGGCTCGAAGGACTCGGCTTCGGTCCGGTCTGGACGCATCGCGACGAGAACTCGAAGTGGATTCGCGTGTTGGTCGGGCGGTGCGAGCGTCTGCCCGATGCAGTTCTGCTCAAGCACGAGCTGCGTGCCCACGGCTTCGCGGACGCCTACGAGCGGGCCTTCCGCCATCTGGTCGAGGGCGACTTCGAGACACAGGCCTGGGGGCCGGGCGATTCGTTGTTCCGGCTCGAGGCCCGGCCAGGGGAGAAAGGTACTATTAAGCAATCGGGCCGCGAGGAATGGCAGCCCGAAATCGCCGTCGAGACGTTCGAGCTGTTCCGCACGCTGGATGGGCGCAGCGACCCGGCCTCCTTCGAGGCGGCCGAGAGCCTGGCCACCGTGCTCGACGACGCGGACCCGCTGAAGGGCTGGATGCTGGTGCGCGCAAACCGGGCCAAGGTGCAGCGCGACCTGCGCGCGGCGCCCTCCATCGAGGCCTTTCATGCCGTCGCACGCGGCGACGTCGCCGCCCCGCCCGAGTTCCGCCTCGAAGCCTGCTGGCTCGCCGCCGACAGTTGGCACTACTACTACTTCAAGCCGTTGCAGGCCTACCGCGCCTACAAGGAGATCCTCGAGCACTACGGCGACGACCCCGGCGTGGCGGCGCGCGCCCGCGTCGAAATCGCCGCCTGCCTGCTCGAACTCGCCCGCAGCGAAGCCTCGTACTTCAACGAGGTGCGCCGCGCCTGCGAGCAGATTTTCGCCCACGTCCCGCGCGAATACACCCGCGCCCACGCCGTCGCGGACCTGATGTACGGCGAGTCGTGGTATCACGAAGGGAAGAAGGAGCAGGCTATCGAACACCTGCGCGAATTTGTCACGCGCCACCCCGGGCGTCTGCGCGAACAGTCGATGGCAATGTGGATGGCTGCGAAGGCCGCTGGCGAACTCGGACTCTACGAAGAGGCGTGTGAGTTGCTGGACCCGCTCTTTACGGTGAGTCTTGAACAATCCGACGAGCGATTCTACTGGCAAGGTAGGCCTTGGAGACTGCAAGAAAACACAGCCAAATGGATGGCACGCTATCGAGGCAGGCTCGGGGATACGGATGGATACAACCAGTACAGGGACCTCTCTGATGCGCTTCGGCTCCTGCGCGAGCAGGTTGACGATGCAGAAGGGGGCAGTGCCGTGCATGCGAATGACGAGCTTGATGTGGCGTTTCCCCATTCGCTTTACGAGA
>JAHCAW010000033.1 GCA_019634695.1 Candidatus Sumerlaeia bacterium | reverse complement strand
GGGCGCGAAGACCGGCTGAAAGGCATCGTCCTGACGCACGCGCACGAGGACCACGTCGGCGCGCTGCCCTACGTGCTGCCGCTGTTTCCGGAGGTGCCGGTCTTTGCGGGCGAGCTGACCGTCGCGCTGCTGAAGGAGAAGCTGCGCGAGCACGGTCTGGCGCCGCGCTTTCGTACGGTGCGTCCACGCGAGTTGTTTCGCGTCGGCGAGCATTTCGAGATCGAGCCGATCGCTGTCACGCACTCGATCATCGACTCGGTGGGCCTGGCGGTGCGCACCCCGGTCGGCGTGATCGTGCACAGCGGCGACTTCAAGATCGATCCGAATCCCCCCGACGGCGTGGCGTTCGACCACTACGCCTTCGCGAAGTATGCCGAGCAGTCCGACGAGGGGGTGCTGCTGCTGCTCAGCGACTCGACCAACGTCGACCGTCGGGGCTCGTGCCCGTCGGAGATGGAGGTGCTGCCCGGCCTCGACGGCATTTTCCGCAGCACGGAGAACGCGCTGGTCATTTCGACGTTCGCCTCGTCGCTGCACCGCATCCAGAACGTGCTGAACCTGGCGGGGCAGTACGACCGCGAGGTCGTCGCGCTCGGGTTGAACATGGAGCGCAACATCCGCATCGCGTCGGGGCTCGATGCGATCGACATCCCGTGCACCTACCACGACGATTCGCGGATGGCGCGACGCATCCCGCGCCACAAGCGGCTGATCCTGTGCACGGGCAGCCAGGGCGAGGCGATGTCGAGCCTGGCGCGCATGGCAATCGGGACGCACCGGGACGCCGAGGTGGAGGAGGGCGACGTGGTGGTGCTTTCCGCCCGGCGCATTCCGGGCAACGAGAGCGCCATCTATCGCGCGATCAACCACCTGTCGCGGCGCGGCGCCCGCGTCATCCACGAGGGCATGGCGCTCATCCACGTCTCCGGCCATGCCTATCGCGACGACATGAAGCATCTGATCAACCTGACGAATCCGAAGTATTTCGTGCCGGTGCACGGCGAGTATCGCCATCTGCACGCACACTGCGCCTTGGCGCAGGAGCAGGGGATGCTGCCCGAGGAGTCCCTGCTGCTCTCCAACGGGGACTGCCTGCAACTGTCGCGCGACGGGGCACGGGTGCTGGGCAAGATTCCACACGGTCGGGTGCTGGTTGACGGCAAGGGCATCGGGGACGTGGACGAGGCGGTGCTGCGCGACCGTCGATACCTGGGCGAGGACGGGATGGTGGTCATCATCCTCGGGATCGATCACGAGTCGGGCGAAGTGCTCAGCGGCCCCGAGATTGTGGCGCGCGGGTTCGTGCCGGGCGAGGACGAGGCCGAGACGCTCGGGCCGCTGAAGGAGATCGTGCTGGAAGCCTACGAGGCGATGCCCGAGGAATCTCGCACGATCCAGACGGAAGTGCAGGCCGCGCTGAAGCGCGCCGTCCGCCGGCACATCAAGAACACGAACCGCCGCTTTCCGGTGATTATCCCGGTCGTGATGGAACTCTGACCCGATGCAGAAGGAACCGCGGCACAAGGTGGTCGTCGCCGGCATTATCCGCGACGAGCGGGGCCGGTATCTACTGTGCCGTCGCCCCGAGGGGGGGTGGGGCGCGGGGAAGTGGGAGTTCCCGGGCGGCAAACTGGAAGTCGGCGAGCACCCGGCCGCGGCACTGCGCCGCGAGTGCCGCGAGGAACTGGATGTCGAGGTCGAGGTCGGTTCGGTCTTCGAGATGGTCAGCCACACCTACCCGGGCATGGAGCCGGTGCTGCTGCTCTTCATGGAGGCGCGCATCGTAGCGGGCGAGGCGCGTCCTGTGGGCGTGGATGTCGTGGCGTGGGAGGTGGTCGAACGGTTGGGCCTCTACGATTGGCTGGAGGCCGACCTTCCCGTGATCCGGGAGATTCAAAGGAGGGCGGGAGTCGCGGGCGGGTGAACCCGTGCACTCCCGGTGGCGGCCGTGGTGCGACAGGTGCTCAAGCAGGCTTTTTGGGATAGTTACGACCTGCTGGGGCGGTTGCTGGCGCTCAACTTCGCGCTGTTCCTCCTTCTGATGGTGGTTGGGTACTACGGTATGCTGCTGGTCGTGGTGACGGCCCAGGGGGTGGCGCCGGGCATCCGGGCGCCGTTCGTACTCGTCGCCGCGTTCCTGTTGTTCGGGCTGTGCGCCGTGCCCACGTGGGCCGGGCTGTTCCACGTGGGCGCGCTCTCTTCGGCCGAGAAGGACCCGTCGCTGGGGGACTTCTTCCGGGGGGTGCGACGGCACGCGGGCGGGATGCTTCGGTTCGTGCTGGCGCTGGTGGGGCTGGAGGCCCTGCTGGCGGTCAACGTCTGGTTCTACTTCGCGGGCGGGTTGCTGCCGGAGTCGCTGGCGCTGCCCGCCACGGTGCTGGGCGGGGTCGCGTTCTGGCTGATGGTCTTGGGGGTGCTGATCGGTATGCACGGGGCGCCGCTGGTGGTGCGGCGGGGGATGAGCGCGCGGGCGGCGATTCGATGGGGATTCGTGCTGACGTTGAAGTATCCCGGCGCAACCCTAGGGACATTCGTGTTCTTGGCTGCGCTGCTGGTGATTGGCGTCGCATTGAAGTTCGTCGGCTTGATCCTCTACGGAGTGGTGGCACCGGTGATGTTGGCGAACAGCCTGCACGATGTGGTGCTGGAGCGGGAGGAGCAGGGGGCGACCGATGCGGAGGCGGGCGATGCCCAGCCGCCGACATCGTGGAAGACGATCCGGGCCGCGGAGGATGCCGCCGAAGAGCGCCGCCTGAAACGGGCGCGCTACGAGCGCACTTTCCGCGATATTCTGCGCCCGTGGGACATGTGACCGCCGGAACGGGTAAAGCGGCCCGAACGATTTGGGCACCCGGCGACAAGATTCGCATAGACGCGGACGGCGGCGTGTCGCTTAGCTATTGGCCCGAGGCATGGGTTTTCGAGGGTGGGAGCCCCATGCCAAACCCTTCCGGTGCGGTTGCGCTCTGATAGTGGGGAGCGCGGGCGCAGGAGGCGCATGGACTGGTTGACCGAACAGGCGCTCCTCGTGGGCGATTCGCCTTTGCTGCAAGGCATCCTTGTGGCGGCCAGCACGCTGGTGCTCGAGGACGCGGCAACGGTCGGCAGCGGGCTGCTTGTGGCGGCCGGCAGTCTGGACTTCAAGACGGCCCTCTGGGGCCTGATGGTGGGCATTCTGGCAGGCGATCTGGGACTCTATGTCATCGGGCGCTTTCTGGGGGCGCGTTGCCTTGCCTGGGGCTGGGTGTCGGAGGAGATGCTCCGCGGCCCGGCCGTGTGGATGAAGCAGAACCTTCTGATCACCGTGATTGTCTCACGGTTCGTGCCGGGCTCGCGCACGGCGACCTATCTGATCGCGGGGATGCTGAAGGCGCCGTTCTGGCGATTCACGCTCTACTCGGTGGGGGCCGTGGTCCCGTGGGTTCTGGCGATTCTTTACGTGACATCGCTGCTGGGGGAAGCGGTGCTTCCTCTGCTGGGAGACATGAAGTGGCCGGTCGCCGCACTGGCGATTCTGGCCTTTGTGATCAGCCAGATCGTGGTGGCACGCAAGCAGCGTCGCCTGTGGCTGCGGCTCAGTCGCACGACTCCCGCTCCCGAACCCCCGGACCCTCTCCTGCTCCCCGTGACGCCAGAAGTCATCCCCCCGCTCGACCGAGGTCTGTCATGACGAACCTGAAGCTGGCCTCAGGCACCGACGCGCTTGTCATTCGCGAGTTGACCGATCCGTCGGTCCTCAGCGCGCTCTCGCGCGACACGGACCTGTGGGCGTTGCCCGGCGAGGAGTCGGACCGCTACGTCGTCGGCTTTGCTGCCTCGGATCGCTGCATTGAACTCGCCCTGCGCCTGCGCTACGAGGTCTTCAACCTCGAGCTCAACGAAGGCCTGCCCACCTCCCACATGACCGGGCTGGACCGCGATGAGTTCGACCACCAGATGACGCATCTGGTAGTGCTCGACCGCTCGAGTGGCGCGGTCGTCGGAACATACCGTCTGCAGACCGGCATGCACGCGATGGCAAGCGGGGGCGGCTTGTATTCCGCTCAAGAATACGACCTGTCGGATTTGCAGCCCTACTTCGATCAGATCGTCGAGTGCGGCCGCGCCTGTATTGCCCGCGAGCACCGGTCGGTGGCCGTGCTTGCCATGCTGTGGCGCGGGCTCGGGGCATTCTGCCAGCATCACCGCCAGCGCTGGCTGTTCGGCTGCTGCTCGCTGACGAGCCAGGATCCCGACGACGGATGGCGCGCGCTGAAGACCATCCGCGCGAACGGCTACCTGCACGAGTCGCTCTTTCTCCCCGCCCGCCCTGCCATGTCCTGCGGGCCGGTCTCCCGCGAGTTCGATCCCGACCTTGGCCCGGCCATCAAACTGCCCAAGCTCTTCGCCGCCTACATGCGACTCGGCGTCAAGGTGATCTCGGAACCGGCCATCGACCGCGAATTCCGCACGGTCGACTTCCTGATTCTGTTCGACGCGACGCGCGCCAACATCAAGACACTGCTCACCGGCATGACGCCGCAGCCGCTCACCCGGCTGCTGGGGCTCTGAGCGATGAGCGCCTCCCCGCGCGCACGGTCCAATCCAATCCGCGCCTGCCTGCGCCTGATCGGCTTCGTGGTCGTCACGACGGTGCTCATGACGGGCACGGCGTTGGCCTGCGCGTTGACGCGTTCGCGTCGCGACCGCGATCTGGTGGTGGGGCGCTGGACGCAGCGGTGGGGGCGCTGGCTGGCGGTCGTGTTCGGCATCCGTTTGTCCGTCGAGGGAGAACCGCCGGCGCGTGGCGTGCTGCTCGCGCCGAACCATCTCGGCTATGCGGACATCGTCGCCATGGCGGCGTCCTGTCCCTGCACATTCGTGACGAAGCCGGAAGTCTACGCGTGGCCGGTGATTGGCGGGCTGCTGCGCTTCCTGCGCATTCCGGTAGTGCGGCGCAGCGCCTCGCGCGAGATTTCGGAGACTTCGCAGCGGCTCGGTGAGATTTTCGGGCACGGCTGCAACGTCTGCATCTTCCTCGAAGGCACCTCGACGGGCGGTGACCGTGTGCTGCCGTTTCGCTCGGCGTTGGTGCAGCCGGCGATCGAGGCCGGCGCGGCGATTCAGCCGGTGGCGCTGACGTGGACGACCGAGCAACCCGGCGTGGACATCATCGAGGACGTTGCCTACTGGCGGCCGGAACACGTGATCGGCCCGCACCTGTGGCGGTTTCTGGGCCTGCGTGGCGCGCGGGTGCGGGTGTGCTTCGGCGAGCCTGTGCTGGCGCCGAACCGCAAGAGCGCAGTACGCGAAGTGCACGCACGGGTGGTCACGATGCTGGGCATCGAGAACCCGTCGACCGTCGAGGCGGCGGGCTGAACTTCAGAGAATCCGGGCCAGAACCTCGCCGCCGATTTCCTGGAAGCGCAGGCCCGACTCGCGCAGCGACGCGATGCACGCGGCGCGGTCGTCGGCGGACTGGAACTCCACTCCCATGAGCGCGCGGCCGACCTCTTCACCCGTGAACACGTAGTTGAAGTAGCACAGATTCGCGCGGTCCTTGAAGAGCACCAGAAAGTCGTGCAGGGCGCCAGCGCGCTCGGGGAAGTTGTACTGCACGAACCATGGATGGCGGAAGAGGTGCGGATCGTACTTGATGATGCGGAACTCGACGTCGGCCTTTGAGGTCACGTCCTCGTGGGCGACGCCGTACTCCTGCAAGCGCCGGCCGAGGAGGTCGAGCTCGATGGGCGAGGCCTCGAAGCCGATGACCGGCCGGGCGACCCGGGCGTCGGTCTTGCCGTACTGGAACTCGATGATGTTGATCCCCTCGAGCACGGTCTCGAGGAGCTTGACCATCGTGCCGGGCTCCTCGCCGATCTCGAAGCGATAGTAGCGCCGTCGCGCCGCGCCGATGCCGGCATGGCGGGCAATCCAGGCCAACCGTCCGAAGTCCATGTTGCCGCCACAGACGACGACGAGGGCGCGCTGGCCGCGGATGGATTCCTTGCGCTTGAGCAAGCCGGCGAGACCCATCGCACCGGCCGGCTCGGGGATACAGCGGCTCGCCTCCCAGAACTGCTGGATGGCGGCGCAGACCTCCTCGTTCGTGACGGTGATGAACTCGTCGATCAGGTCGCGGCAGGGCTCGAAGGTCAGGTCGCCGACACGCTTGATCGCGGTGCCGTCGCAAAAGACGTCGACGTGTTCCAGAGTGACGGGCTTGCCGGCCTGGACGGCCGCGGCCATCGAGGCCTGGTCGACGCCCTCGACGCCGACGATGCGGATGCCCGGCCAATAGCTCTTCAGCCAGCAGGCGACTCCGGCAGCCATGCCGCCCCCGCCGATCTGGAGGAACGCCACGTCGAACGGGCCCTTGCCCGACATGACAACCTCGTCGGCGAGCGTGCCCTGTCCCCCCATGACCGCCCAGTCGTTGTAGGCGGGCACGGAGATGCGGCCGCTCTCGCGTGCCTCGCGCAGCGCGCACGCCGAGGCGTCGTCGTAGGAGTCGCCGTGCAGAACGATTTCGACGTACTCGCCGCCGTGACGCTGGACGGCGCGCTGCTTCATGCGCGGCGTCGAAACCGGCATGACGATGCGGGCGGAGATGCCGAGGAAGCGTGCGCTGAGCGCGATGCCCTGCGCATGGTTGCCGGCAGAGGCCGTGATGACGCCGCGGGCCCGCTCGTCTTCGGTCAGTTGCGCCATCCGATTGTAAGCGCCGCGCCACTTGTAGGCATGGATGGGCGAAAGGTCCTCGCGCTTGACCCAGACCGGTGCATCGACACCGGGCAACTCGAGGCGCTCGAGCGGAGTGGGCTTGCCGACGGCGTAGACGCGCTGTCGGGCGAGGAAGATCTCGCGGAAGAGTCGCTCGTGGCGGGCGGGGATGTTGCCTGGCTGGGACATGGTGATGTCTTTCGTGGGTGCGACGGGACTACTCGAATTCTCGACCGATGGAATCTTCGCGCACGGTGGGGCTTTCGAGATTGGGGGCGCGTTCCTCGATTGCGCGCAGGAACCGCATGTCGCCGTTACCCTCGGCCGAGACGGGGAACGTGTGGACCGTTCCATCCTCCAAGTGGACCGCGAACGTCGAATCAAGGAAGAAGCTGGAGCTGCGGTCAACTTCGATGCTGGTGATCTTGTCGAACGTGATGATGTGCCGGGGTTTGCTCCACTGCTTGTTGTAGAGCACGAGATGGCGATCGGTCACGAAGTAGGCGCCGCCATCCACGTTCACGATAGCCGGGGAGTAGAAGTGCAGAATCTCTTCGCCGGGTTGGAGCAAGCCCGCCGAGCGCAACTGCGACAGGTGGTGGGTGCTCACCTGCGCGCCGGGAACGACTGCCGTTTCGAGGCCCCGCTGCTCTAGGTAGAAGACTCCGGCGACACCACCAACACAGCACAACACGCAGATGCCGAGGATAGACCCGAGGAGAATCAGCAGGAGCTTGCTGCCGCCACCGGATGTGGGCGGCGGGGGCGGAGGCTGCTGATAGACGGGGCTACCGTAGCCGGGATACTGCGGGGGCGGGTAAGCGTTCGGAGGTGGTCCGTGCGGATAGTCCTGCTGGCTCATGGTGCTGCATCCGAAATGCGGGTTGCCCAATGCGAGAGTCATGGTGCGCCCGGCGGCGGGCGACGCCGCAATCAAAGATCGATGCCCCGGCGGGCTTGACAGCAGCGACTGCTTGTGGAGGATCGCTCCCCCTCTGGAGAGACGACCATGAGCTTCACCGGAAAAGACCTGATCGCGTTGGGATGGAAGGGAGGCCCGTTGCTGGGCGAAGCGTTGGATGCTGCCCGGCAGGCGGAGTCCGACGGCATTGCGCGCGAGGTGCTGCGCAGCGACCTGGCAATGCTGTGGGCGGCGCCGGCGGCGCTTGCCGGGCACGAACGCTGGGGGGCGCTTGCCCGTGCGCTGATTGCCCAGCGCGAGCAGCCGTCCACGCCCACTCTGCGCGAGCACGCGATTCCCTTCCGCGTTTGGGGGCGCGAGGCGCTGGACGCCGCGACGCTCGACCAGATGCGGATCGCCTGCCGCCTGCCGGTGGCGGTCGCCGCGGCGCAGATGCCCGACGGGCACGTCGGATACGGACTGCCCATCGGCGGTGTCTTGGCCACCCGGGGCGCGGTGATCCCTTACGGCGTGGGGGTGGACATCGCCTGCCGCATGCGCCTGACGGTCGTGGACCTGCCGGCGGCAGGGCTGGAAGAGGCGCGTGAGACGTTGCGCAAGGCGTTGATCGCGGAGACGCGCTTCGGCGCGGGGGCCTGCTTTCAGCACCGTCAGCGGAGGGAGCACGCCATGATGGACGATCCCCTGTGGGACCGCGTGCATCCGGTGGTCCAGGGCCTGAAGGACAAGGCATGGAGCCAGCTTGGCACGTCGGGCTCGGGGAATCACTTCGTCGAGTGGGGCGAGCTGGACCTGCCGCAGGCCGACCTTGGGCTGCCGGCGGGGCGCTATGTCGCGTTGCTCTCGCATTCGGGCTCGCGGGGTTTCGGCGCGCAGATCGCCCAGTTCTACACCAAGGCCGCGATGGAGCAAACGCCGCTGGAGCCGGCGGCCAAGCGTCTGGCGTGGCTGGACCTCGCCACCGAGGCGGGGGAGGGGTACTGGAACGCGATGACGCTGGCGGGGCTCTACGCGGCGGCAAACCATGAACTGATCCACCGGCACGTCGTGGCGGCGGCGGGGCTCGAGCCGCTTGCCGTGGTCGAGAACCACCACAACTTTGCGTGGATGGAGGAGCACGGGGGCGAAGAGGTGGTGGTGCACCGCAAAGGGGCGACTCCGGCGGGTGTCGGGGCGCTCGGGGTGATTCCGGGCTCGATGGCGGACCCGGGTTTCGTGGTGCGTGGCAAGGGGGAGCCCGCGAGCCTAAACTCGGCGGCACACGGGGCCGGACGGGCCATGAGCCGGACGGCGGCCCGCAAGTCGCTGGCCATGGCAGACCTGAAGCGGTTGCTGCGCGAGCGGCGGGTCGAGCTGATCTCGGCCGGGATCGACGAGGCGCCGATGGCCTACAAGCCGATCCGGGAAGTCATGGCCGCCCAGCGGGACCTGGTCGAGATCGTCGCCGAGTTCCAGCCCCGGATTGTCCGAATGGCCGACGACGGGACGGCCGAGGATTGACGCGGTTGGCGGACTTCTTGCAAGGTGTGTGCTGCTGCTATTCTCTCAGGAGTTTCCCTCCCATGCTCCGCAAGTCCGCATCCCTGATTTCGGCCGCTGCCGCCGGCGTTCTGGCCGCCTGTGTTGCCACCGCTCCCCCGGGCGAGGGGTCCTTGGCCCCCAGCGGCGAGCCCCGCGACCCGTCCCAGATCCTCGAGGTCGGCGACAAGGCCCCCGCCTTCGAGGTGCAGGACGAGTTCGGGCGCACCGTTCGCCTTGCCGACTATCGCGGTAAGAACAACGTGGTCCTGATCTTCTATCCGGTCAACAACACGCCCGGTTGCACACGGCAACTGTGCGCTGCCCGCGACGACTTCGAGCGCTACCAGAAGATCGACGCGGTCGTCTTCGGCGTGAACCCGGCCGATGCCGAGGCGCACCGCAAGTTCTCCAGCCAGCACGAGTTCCCCTTCCCGTTGCTGGCCGACACGGCGGGGAACCTGGTGCGCGACTACGGGTGCCGAGGAACGGGCGGGATGCCGATTCGCACCGTGTACGCGATCGACAAGTCCGGCACGATCGTCTTCGCCGAACGCGGCATGCCGACGACGGACCAGATCCTGAGTTCGTTGGGCGGCTGACCCTCAGGCCGCCAAGGGTGGAACGTCGGGATCGGGCTCGCGATCATGCCAATCCTCGGGCCGCAGCAGCGCCATGCCGCGGGTGGCCCGGGCATTGTCGCACTTGTCGCTGGGCGTGACACCGTCCCAGTAGGACGGCATGATCTCGCGGCAGACCTGCGGCCGCCTTGCATAGATCGAACAACTGACCGCCTCGCCGACGCGACCCTCCAGGGCCGTGCAATGTGGCGTCGGGCAGTTGGTGCCCTTCATGACGCGACGGAATGGAGTGAGTTGCTCGGTGAGCGAGGCAGGGACGCCACCCGGGGTGGCGTCGTCGGCTTCTGCCCAGTAGAAGGAAACGCGGTAGTGTGCGCAGCAGGCGCCGCACGTCAGACACGGATTGGCGGTCAAGCAAGGGGGCCTCGCGGATGCCAGTCCCTCCCCGCCGGGGAGATCGGAAGGGTGAAGCGGCCGGAGATGCCCACGCCGCAAGGCCAATCAATGCGTGGTATGTGGCCTCCCGAAAAAAACGTCGCGCACGAGACTTGACATGGTTGCACCTCTGCGCCCCATAGGTGGGCCGATGAAGCGGATTGGTGTTCCCATGTTTCGCGTACTCGTTCTGGTTGCCATAACGTGGCTGGCGGTGGGGTGTCGGTTGTTCCGACCCTGCCCGGAGTGCCCCGTCGTGGTCATCGCGGCGCCGGATGCGGCGGAGGAACCCGCGCCCGGTCCGGTCGCCACTCCGCGGCCCCGGCCGCAGCCGACCGAGCCGCGTGCTCTCGCGTGGCCGCGATTGTTTGTGGGGGCCGGCGAACTGGGCAACGACGCGCTCGCCGTCCAGACGCGGTCGCTCGCGGCGAGCCAGCGCGAGATGGACGCCGCCCGGCGTCAGGCACCCGTCGATGAAGACGCCGAATCCCTCGCCGCCCGCGTGCGCGAGGACCTGTTGATACTCGAGTACCTGCGCGATGGCGCCCTGCTGCGCGATCCCGACTTCGAAGCGAGCGCTCGCCAGCGGCTGCGCAGCGAACTGGCGCGCCTCGTCCTCGAGCGCGCCGTCGCCGCCGAAGCGGTCGTCAGCGATCAGGAGGTGCGCGCACGGTATAACGAGCGACCGGACCTTTACATGCTGCCGGCGCGCGTCAGCGTGCGCCTGATCCTTGTGGCGACGGAAGCCGACGCCGACACCGTGCGGCGCCGCCTTGCGGCCGGCGAGGACTTCGGCACAGTGGCCGGCGAGTTGAGCCAGCACACGAGCCGGCGCAATGGAGGCGTACTCGAACCGTTCGCGCGCGGCACGTTCAGCAGCGAACTCGAGGATCTTGCCTTCTCGCTGCGTTCGGGTGAAGTCGGCACCGCCGTGTCGCCGCGCGGCACCTTCATCGTCGAGAAGATCGCGGACAGTCGCGAGAGCGTGATCCCATTCGAGACCGTGGCCGACTCGATTCGCGCCGAACTCGAAGCCGAGAAGCGCGCCGCGGCCCAAGCGATCTTCCTCGAGCGCATTCGCGAACATCTCGACGGCGGCGGGGCAGCGCCCGAGGCGCAGGACTGACGCACACCACAATCAGAACCCGGAGCGTCAGCGTCGGGCAGACCCACGGCACCTCACGGCGCCGCAGGTGCGGGAGGTGCCGTCACTTCCTCGGCGGGAGCCGTCGTGACGTGGGCCTGGCGGCCGGTGATGCGTTGCCAGACGGAGGGCTCCTGCACATCAACGTCGGGGCCCTCGAAGCGTTCCGCGTAGTCGGGTGCGATGTGGATGTCGGCTTCGCGGCGCAGGCGGGCCAGGGTGCGGTCCCGCTCCGCGCGGGTGGCGACGAGGCGCTGGCGCCGCAGCGGTGTCTCGTAATCAAGGAGCTTGAGCAGGTGGAAGCCTGTCGAGCCCTGCACCGGGCGGCTGATCTCGCCGATCGTGAGGGTCTGGACGGCCTCGCGCACCGCAGGGGCAAGGAGCCCCGCGTCTATCCAGCCGGTCTGCCCGCCGCGGCTGGACGAGGCGGGATCGTCGGAGAAGACGGCAGCGGCGCGCTCGAAGGCCAGGCCAGTCTGGACGTCGACCCAAATGCGCAGGGCGCGTTGCTCGGCCTCGTTGAGGGCCTCGGGTCCCGCGGCGCGGGGAGCGACGAATATCTGCGCCATCAGGAAGCGTGTGGCATTGCGCGGGCCATCCTCGATGTGGCGGCTCAGGGCGGGGTCGAGGCGTTGGGCCAGCGCGCGATTCGTGATGATCGATCGAAGCGCCCGCTGGCGCACCCACTCGCGGGTGCTCTCGACGGCCAGCTCGTTGAAAGCGAGCAGGCGTCGCAGGCGCTCGGGCGAGCCGGCGCGCCCTTCGTACTCGCGCCAGACATCCTCGAGGGCCTCGGTCACCTGCTCGGGCGGCGGCTCGGCACCATCGAGCGAGAAGTGTCGGTAGAGAAGGAACTCGTCGACGACCGAAGGCAGGACCTCGCGGCGCAGGTCGTCGTCCGAGATCGCCTCGAGCGAGGCGTCGAACAGGCGCAGTTCGAACAGATAGTAGTCAAGGTCTCGGTGGGTGATGAGGTCGTTGCCGACGGCGGCGGCGACGACATCGAGCTGGGCCGACGCGGGGCGCACGAGCAGGCAGAGCACGAGGGCGATCAGAGCGAAAACGGCACGACCCCGGGCGTACTGGGGCCCGGGGCCGCAAACGGAGGAGGCCGGCTCGTGCGACGGACTGCGCGTCGCCTCAGCCGTTGAAGTGCCCGCTGACATAGACGTCCTGGCCGGGGAGAAGGTTGACGGGCCCGGAGTGGTACTTGCGGACGAATTCGGCGACCGCCTCGTCATTCTCCCACGCCATGGTGACGAAGAAGGTGCGCTCGGGATCCTCGATCTGGAAGCCGTCGACAGCCTCTGGGGCGCAATCCTCGGGGCTGAAGTAGCTGGCCCACAGGTGTCCGGGCGACTTGCGCGCCGCGGCGATCCACTTGTCCAGAGTGCGCCGGGCGGCTTCGGCCTGGCCATGCTTGACCACTGTTTTGATGACTTCTACGTACATGCGCGGAAATTCACCTCGGTCTGGGTGTTCGCGGAGCCGGTCGATACGATGCGCCGACTCTGAGACCCGCTGCTGCCCGGCGGCCCGGCTTGGATCGGTCAGGCGAAGGAAGGGCAAAACGCCGCCCATTCCCCGCCGGGGCGCGGGTTTCTAGGCCATAGGGCCCTGCAAAATCAATCCTTACCTTGCGCACAACGGGTCCCATTTCACACGCGTTCGGGCGGGGACGCTTCTGGACTTGTCCGCTCACGGGTGTGCAGACCATGCTGGGGGTGACTCCCGGGACCGCCTCCGGAGAGCACGCCCTCCTTGTGGCAGAAAGCGCTGAATTTGAACAACTTGAGACTGATTCCACGATGCCTTTTCGCGGCAATTCTGCTGGGTGGGATGCCTATGGGAGCGACTGCGGACGAATCGCTCGCCCATCTCCCGGAGGACGTCGAGGCCGCCCCGGCTCCGGTCGCCGATCCGGCGGCCGAGGAAGCGGCCATCGAGGAGGCGATGCGGCTGCTGAAGGCCGAAGACCTCGATCTGCAAGGCAGGATCGAAGGGGTGCGGACAATCGTCGATCGACACCCGAACCGCGCCGAGGGTTGGGCCGCGCTCGGGGAGTTGCGCATGCAGGCCGGCTCCGACGAGGCGGCCTTGATGGCCTTCGAACGGGCGCTGCAACGGGACCCGACACTGCATTCGGCGTGGTATTGGACGGGCATCCTGAAGAAGCGCGGTCAGCGCGATCTGCCCGGTGCGCTCGAGGCATTCCGTCAGGCCCGGGCGCACGGCGCGCCGGAGGCTGTTCAGTTGAACGAGATCGCCGTGACGCTCGCCCAGCTCGGGCGCATGCGCGAGGCGTACCGGTCGTGGGTCGAGGCGTTGGCCGTCAGCCCGGACTGGGGCGTGCTGCACGCCAACGCCTTGAAGGCGGCGCTGTCGCTGGGCATGGAAGACGCGGCGCGCGGGCATTTCGAGTCGAGCCTGAAGGCCGAGCGCTTCGAGGATCAGGCAGTGCTGATGTGGGGCGACTTCCTGCTGCGCAGCGGCAGGAAGGCCGACGCACGCAAGGCCTACGAGCTTGGCCTCGAGCGGTCGCCCGAGAGCTTCCGCATTCGCTACTATCTGGCGACGGTGCTTGCCGATGAGAAGCGCAAGGATGCGGCGCTCGCGCACTTTCGTCAGGTGAGCCGCGAAGCGCGCGTCGCGGGCGATCGCGAAACAGCCTACATCGCCGAGAAGGGCCTGTTCGCCCTCGAACACCCGGCGGACCTGAAGAAGCTGGTCGAGGCCGAGAACCTGCTGGTCACCGTCTCGGACGATCCGGTGAAGGGGCGCAAGAGTGTGGAGAAGGCGGTCGGGATCCTGACGCCGTTGATCGAGAAGCATCCCCAGTTGTGGGAGGCGCGCCTGTTCCGCGGACAGGGACGGCGGATGCTGGGGGAGAGCGCACACGCGCGGCTGGATTTCGAGGCAGTGCTCGAGGCGGTGCCCGACCAGCCCAATGCCCTGATGAACATGGCGATGGCGTACCGCGATCAACGGAACTATTACAAGCAGGTGGAGTTCGCGCGCAAGGCGGTGGAAGCGGCGCCGCGAGACCCGACGATCCTGGCGAACGCGGGCTTCGTGCTGCTGGACGCCGACTGGTGCGAGGAGGCGGCCGAGATGCTGGCGCGCGCGGACGCGGCCCTGCCCGCCGGCGTGCAGGGCGATCCGCTCGCTCCGCTGGCAGACGCCATCCGGACGCGCTGCGGCCCGTGACGACTTGCAGCGCCTTTCGGAGACTCTTGGCACCTTCCCCGCCAGAGCTCTGTGCCGCAGAAGACCTCAAGTCGTCGTGGCACCCAGCTGTGCCGGACGTTGCGAGTCGCTCAGCGTGCTTCAGCACGCTCTTCTTTGCCCCCGGGTTCACCCGGCGGGATTGTCCTTGAGGCATTTTTTCTTGAAGCGCGCTTCAGCGCGACTTCCAATGCGTGATTCTGGCCCGTCCGAGCGCATTTCCTCTTATGCATAGGATCGCCCCCCCATCGGAAAGCACGCTGAAGCGCGCTCCATGGAAGTCTAGCCGGACAAGCCCCGCCTGCTGAAGCAGGGGTCAAGGAAGAGCACGCTGAAGCGTGCTGAGTGCTCTCGTAGATGAGGCAATCGAGAGTCGCATACGCTAATCGCCGGGACTGACACTTGGAGCGCTCATCTGGCGTTGGCGCTGTCAAAATGCAAAACGCGATAAGGCTCTCTCAAGCCTGCGCGGCGCGTGCCTGAGAGCGCGGGCGTGCAGTCTTGCCGCCTGCGGGGCGCCGCGTTCCGACGCGACCGGGCCGGATCAACGCCAGCGCCAGCACCTCGTCGAGCCGCTCCACCGGATGAAAGCGCAGCGACCGGCGCACCTCGGGCGAGATTTCCTCGATGTCGTCGAGGTTCTCGCGCGGGATGATGATGTCGTGGATGCGACGTCGGTGGGCGGCCATCGCCTTTTCCTTCAGGCCGCCGATCTTGAGGACGCGGCCGCGCAGCGTGACCTCGCCGGTCATCGCGATGTCCTGGCGCACCGGCAGGCCGGAAAGGGCCGAGGCAAGCGCGGTGGCCATGGTGATGCCGGCGCTCGGGCCGTCCTTGGGAATCGCGCCCTCGGGGACGTGGATGTGGATGTCGGTGGTGGCGGCGAACTCGGGATCGATGGAGAGTTCGCCAGCGTGGGCGCGCACCCACGAGAGCGCCGTCTTGCCGGACTCCTGCATCACTTCGCCGAGCTTGCCGGTCAGCAGCAGGTTGCCCTTGCCGGTCATGCGGGTGGCCTCGACGGGGAGCAGTTCGCCGCCGGCCTCGGTCCATGCCAGACCCAGCGCGGTGCCGACCTCGGAGGTGCGCTCGCGCGGATTGTCGCGGTACTTCTCGGGTCCGAGGTGCTCGCGCAGCTTTTCGGGGGTCACTCGAGCGGCGGCCGGCGAGCCGTACTCGACGATCTCGACGGCGATCTTGCGGCAGATGGTGGCGAGGGTGCGGTCAAGTTCGCGGACGCCGGCCTCGCGGGTGTACGCCGTGATGACACGTAGCAGCGGAACCTTGTCGAGCCGCACCTGTCCGGGCTTGAGACCATGCATCGCGCGCTGGCGCGGCAGCAGGTGGCGGCGCGCGATCTGGAGCTTCTCGTCCTCCGTGTAGCCGGGCAGGCGGATGATCTCCATGCGGTCGAGCAGCGGGTACGGGATGCCCTCGGTGGTGTTGGCGGTGGTGAGGAACATGACCTTGGACAGGTCGTAGTCCACTTCGAGATAGTGGTCGTTGAAAGTGCGATTCTGCTCAGGATCGAGGACTTCGAGCAGCGCGGAGGCAGGGTCGCCGCGGAAGTCCGAGGACATCTTGTCGATCTCGTCGAGGAGGAAGACGGGGTTGACCGTGCCGGCGCGCTTCATGGACTGGATGATCTTGCCGGGCATGGCGCCGACGTAGGTGCGGCGATGACCGCGGATTTCGGCCTCGTCGCGGACCCCGCCGAGGCTGATGCGGACGAAGTTGCGCTGCATGCAACGGGCGATGGAGCGGCCGAGCGAGGTCTTGCCGACGCCCGGAGGACCGACGAAGCACAGGATGGGGCCCTTGCCGTGGCCGGCGAGCTTGATGACGGCCAGGTGCTCGACGATGCGCTGCTTGATCTTGCGCAGCCCGTAGTGGTCCTCGTCGAGGATGCGGCGTGCGGAGTCGAGATCGATCTCGCCGTCGGAGAGCGCGGTCCACGGCACCTCGGTGAGCCACTCGATATAGGTGCGGGTGACGACGGCCTCGGGGGACATGGCCGGCATGCGGGAGAGTCGGCCGAGTTCCTTCTCGGCCTTCTCGCGGGCCTCGTCGGGCATCTTGCTGGCTTCGATGGCGGTGGCCAGTTCGCGCAGGTCGGGGTCCTCGTCGGAGCCCACGCCGAGCTCGCGCTCGATCACCTTGAGTTGTTCGTTGAGATAGTACTCGCGCTGCGTCTTGCCGATCTGGTCCTTTACCTTGCCGGCGATTTGGTTCTCGAGCTCGAGAATCTGGTTCTCGGCCTCAAGATACTGGTTCAGCAGGATGAACTTCTCCTCGATGGAGTTGGACTCGAGGATTTCCTGCTTCTCCTCGACCTTGAGGGTCGAGTGGTGGGCGACGGCGTAGAGCAGGCGCACGGGATCTCGCGTGGCGCGGATGGTGGAGTAGAGGTCCGGTGGGATGCGCTCGGAGAGTTCGGCGAAGATTTCGAACAGGCGCAGCGTGGTGCGCACGTGCGCTGTCAGGGTCTTGGTCTCGGTGCCGGAGACCTGATTGAGGACGACGAAGGCGTGGAGGTAGTTGTCGCGCTGGACGACTTCGATGGCGCGGGCGGGATAGGTGCCCTCGGCGAGAATCTTGACGCTGCCATCGGGTGCGCGCAGGACTTGCAGGATGTCGGCGACGGTGCCGACGCCGTAGAGGTCGTCCGGTCCAGCGTCCTCGACGGAAGCGTCCTTCTGGCAGGTGAGGAAGAGGCGCTTGTCGCGGCCGAGGGCGGCGTCGAGGGCCAGCAGCGAAGCTGGCGGCAGAACGAACAGGGGCGCCACCGCGCCGGGGAAGACCACCATGTCCTTTAGGGGCAGGACGGGCAGGTAGTCCGACTCGAAGCGCTCGTTCATGGGCCGGGTTCCTCGGCTGGATTGGGCGGCGCCCTCATCGGGTGAGCGGCCGCCTTCGCCCGCTTCCTGCAGGCCACCGCGCACACTGTCCAGCAAAAGATTCGGGACGGCGTTCGCGCGGGCGCGCCTCAACTCCGTGCAAGCTGCCTGCCTGGTGCGGATCTCAAGTGTAGCCCTTCAGCGCTGCATTCTGCTGGATTGCGCCTCGGACGTCCCGCCGCCTGTTGAGACTCCCCCCTGTGCTCTTTGTGTGCTCGGTGGCCAACTGGAGCGCCCTCTCCCCGGCTGCCTGTTGAAGCCACGGAAACCGCCACAGAGAGCACAAAGAGCACAGACGCATTCTCGCCAAGCCAATGGACAAGGGGAGCGATTGAGCGGTAGTGCCGTGTTCGACCGGGTGTTGGCCGACGAACCGCGAACAACGATCCACAAACAGCGGGCACCTCTCGTTCGCGCTTGTCCCGTCGTCGTCGGGCGAGCTAGCAGCACCTCACACAGCCCCGAGCCCCAGGTCGATCATGCGCTTTGCGGACACACCCCATCGCCGGTTCAATCCGCTGACCGGCGAGTGGGTGCTCGTGAGCCCGCATCGGCTGCAACGTCCCTGGCAGGGCCAGCGCGAAGACGTGGCGCGCGAGAGCCGGCCGGCCCACGATCCGGGCTGCTACCTTTGTCCGGGCAACACGCGGGCTGGCGGCGTGCGCAATCCCGACTACGCGGGGACGTTTGTCTTCGACAATGACTTCCCGGCGCTGCTGCCCGAGGGAGCGGCGGAGCAGAGCGAGGAGTCCGGCCTGCTGATCGCGCGCACGGAGCGCGGCATCTGTCGCGTGGTGTGCTTCTCGCCGCGGCACGACCTGTCGCTGGCAGGACTCGACCTCTCCGCGATCCGCGGCCTGGTGGACACCTGGACGGACGAGTTCCGGGCACTCGCGGCGCGCGACTTCGTGCGCTACGTGCAGATCTTCGAAAACAAGGGCGAGATGATGGGGTGCAGCAACCCACATCCGCACGGACAGATTTGGGCCACGGAAACCGTGCCGGACGAACCGGCCCGCGAGGACGCCTGCCAGCGGGAGCACTTCGCCCGCCGCGGCCGGACGCTGATCGGCGAGGTGCTTGAGCTCGAATGCGCGCACGGCGAGCGCGTGGTCTGCGCCAACCACTCGTGGGTGGCATGGGTGCCCTTCTGGGCGAAGTGGCCATTCGAGACACTGCTCGCGCCGCGCCGGGCGGTGGCCGACATGACGTTGCTGGACGGCCCGGAGCGCGATGGGCTCGCGGACATCCTGAGCCGTCTCACGCGCTGCTACGATGCGCTGTTCGCCTGCCTGTTCCCGTACACAATGGGCTTTCACCAGGCGCCCACCGACGGGAAAGCGCATCCTCATTGGCACCTGCACGCGCACTTCTATCCGCCGCTGCTGCGCTCGGCAACGGTGCGCAAGTTCATGGTGGGCTTCGAAATGCTGGCCACCCCGCAGCGTGACCTCACGCCCGAGGCTGCGGCGGGGATGCTGCGTGCCCGGCTTTGACGCGAGGAGCCGGCGCATGGCCCGTACTCTCCTCGGCCGTATTCACGACAGCCAGGAAGTGAGTCATGCTGACCGCGGCGGAGGCGCGTGCGGTCGTCACCGGATCCTGGAAGGTGGTGGCGATGTCGGCGAGTAGCTCGAGATGTTGCTGGGAGTGCAGGGGCGACGCGAGCACCATGAGGACCAAGCGTGCCGCCTCGCCGTCCGGCGCGTCGAAGGGGATGCCATTCTCCGACATGCCGACGACGACGACGGGACGGGCCAGTCCCTCGATGCGCGCATGGGGCACGGCAAGGCCGCCGGGCAGGGCCGTGGACATGATGCGTTCGCGCTCGAGCACCGCGGCCGCGAGGTCGTCGGCAGGCACCCCGGTGATGCGTGAGGCGACGGCGGCCAACTCGCCGATCGCTTCGGGTGCCGTAGCTGCCTTAAGCTGCGCGACAAAGCCCTGGGCGGACAGGAACTTGCGGAACCGGACAGCGGTCTTGCGTCGGATGACCTTCTGCATCAGGGGGCCGGCGATGATCGAGGTGAACAGCGCCATGACGACCAGGGCGACGAAGAGGCGCTCGCCGATGATGCCGTGCTGGAGTGCGAGGGTCGCGAGCACGATCTCCATGGCTCCGCGCGCGTTGAGCGCGAAGCCGATCGCCCACGACTGCCGCCGCGGAAAGCCCGCCCACATGGCGCCGAGCGCGCTGCCCAGCGCCTGGACCGCGCAGGCGATGGCAATGACCAGCAGCACGAGGGGCAGGTCGAAGTGATGGACGAAGTTGACCTTCAAGCCGATCGACGCGAAGAAGATCGGGGCGAAGACGGCTGAGATGAAGTGCTCGATGGTGTTGCGGGTGCGCTGCTGCAAGTGGCGCGAGTCGCCGATCGCCACGCCGACGATGAAGGCACCGAAGATGGCGTGGATGCCGATGGCCTCGGTGGTCGCGGCTCCCAGCAGCGCGAGCGCGGTCGAGAAGCCCAGGATGCCGGCGGGCCAGCTCGTGTTGGCCTGAATCCACGGCAGCAGTCGGTCGATGAGCCACCGCCCGACAGTCAGCATCACACCGATGTAAAGGAAGGTGAGCCCGATGGTGGTGGTGATGCCGTAGACGAGGCGGCTCGAGTCGGCATTCATCAAGGCAATGACGATGGCGAACAGCACCCAACCGACGATGTCGTGAAAGATTGCGACCGCGATGACGACCATGCCCAAATCGGTGCGGAACAGGCGCAGGTCGATCAAGGTCTTGGCGATGACAGGCAGAGCCGAGATGGCCAGCGCGACCCCCAGGAACATCGAGAACGCGAGGTGATTGGCGCCCGCCTCCATGCCCATGGAGCGCGGAAACCAGTGCCCGAGGGCAAAGCCGACGAAAAAGGGGCCGACGACTCCACACATTCCAATCAGCAGGGCCGGGCGGTGCAGCCGGAAGATTGTGGAGAGATCCACCTCCATGCCGGCGACCATCAGGAACAGCACAACGCACAACGTCGTGATGCCGTGAAGCACCTGGGCGTTCGTGCCCTGTTGCGGGAAGAGCGTCTCGAGCAGGCCGGGGCTGATGGTGCCGAGAATCGTGGGCCCGAGCAGGATGCCGGCGAGAATCTCGCCCAGGACGGCGGGTTGCTGGAAATGGCGGGCCAGTTCGCCCAGCAACCGGGCAACGCCCAGCAACAGGGCCAGCGCGAAGAACATGATGGTGATCTGGTCGTGCGTCACCGAACGCCCCCGCCGGACAGGTCAACTCCGATGCAATTCATGTGGGGTCGGAACTTGGCTGCGGTCAAGGGGCTTGAGTGGCGGGAACATCGACCGGCGGCTCCTGTCCGGCGAGACCCACCATGGCACGCATCAGCACCACCTGATAGGGGTTCCACGTGGACATGGTGAAGACGAGTTCGGTGCGGTCCGGCGTGCCGGTGGAAAGCGCCGGGATAAGGTAGGGGCCGTATTCGCCGCCCCACTCGTTCTCGCGGCCCGGATCGTGGACGTCGTCCATGCGCCGGAAGTCGTGGGAGACGTGCATGAAGACGCCATAGCCTCCGTCGGCCCACGGCTCGAAGAGGATCAGCGGTTCGGACCATGGCCCGGCGGGCGAGCCGGACTCGCGCAGGACGATGCCGCGCGGCTCGATGGAGTTGTAGAGCAGAATCCAGCGTTCGAGCGATGGGATCCACGCGCAGGAAAGTTCGCCGATGACCGGATGCTCGAAGAGCGGAGCGGCCGCCGAAGGGTCAGCACTCCAGATTGGCTCGCCTTCGATCGTGCTGCCGGCGAAGTAGCGCCACGCGCCGGCGTCCTCGATGGCGTCGGCGCGGGTGCGAGCCAGATAGAGGTGGCTCTTGCGGTACTCGCCCGACCCCCACATCCAGACGATATCGTTGGAGTCGCGGGCGAACGCCACGTTGACGAAGCGGGCCTCGAATTCCGGCGTCTCGGGGTCGTCGCGCGCGAGATCGTAGAGCGGCGTCCAGGTCTGACCGTCGTCGTCCGAGCGAACCAGCAGGCTGCGGCTCATGTGCCGGCCGGCCACGTCCGTGGTGAAGGCGACGTACATCCGCCCGTCCAGACTGATTCCATACGAGGGCACGCAGAAGGCGCCGAGAGGAATGTCCGGTACATGGATGGGCAGGTAGGTGCCATCGTCCGACTTGAGGAACTCGAGTGTGAGCTCCTCGGGCGAAACGAGATCGGCGAACGCCACGGAGTCGCGTTCGTGCGCCCACCCCCACGTGTCGCCGAAGAGGAAGACCAGCCGGCCGTTGTGGAGGAAGGAGCTGCCGAGATCGGTGGCGACGACGCCGGCGCGGGTTTGCGTGAGGCTGCGGGTGGGCTCGCCGCGGGCGCGGTCGAAGTCGCCGGTCAGTTGAGCGATCTTCTCCGTCGGGCCGGTGCGCACGAGGCGGGTCGTCTGGGCCGGCAGCAGCATCGTCGCCGACAGGGCAAGGATTGCTGCCGCAGAGGTGAGCACTTGATGCGTCGACATACGGGCTCCCTTGCCATTCGGCCAATCCGTTGGCCACGCCATCAGGTCGGATGCGCACGGGGAGTGAGTCAAGGAGGGACCCGGGCCGTCGTTTCCCAATGACACCCGGTTTGGGGATGTGATGAATTGCGGGTGGCACTCTCGACGGAAAGGCGGAACGGTCCGATGAAGCGACTCCCTGTGTGGTTCGTACCCCTGTTTTTGGGGGTTCTGTTGGGCCTTGTCCCGACAGGCGCCGGGGCGTTCACGCCGCTGCTGCCGCAACCCAAGCGGGTCCAGATGCTCCAGGACGAGTTGGTTCTGGGTACGATCCGGATCGAAGCGCCGGAAGACCTCGCGGGCGAGCGGGCCTGGCTGGAGAGTCAGTTGCCGGCGCATGGCATGGCGGTGGGGGATGCGGGAGTGGCCGTGCGGCTGGAGGTCGGTGCGGTCGAGTTGCCGCCGCTCGAGTCGCGCCATGCGGAGGCGATCGCGCGGCAGGCATACCATCTGGTCGTCGGCCCGGAGGGCGTTCGCGTCACGGGCGCCAGCGCCCAAGGCATTCGCTATGGGCTGCTGACCTTCCTGCAACTGGTGGGGGAGGGAGCGACCGTCTCGCACTGCGATATTCTCGACTGGCCGGACTTGGCGATCCGGATGCTGATGGTGGACCCGGCACGGCAGAACGAGAACATGGACTACTATCGACGCTTCATCGACTTCGCGGCGCGCCACAAGATCAACGCGATCCTCGTCCATCTGACGGACGACCAGACCTCGGCGCTGTTTCACGAGGACTATCCGGAGTTGATGCACGAACACGCCTGGCAGTCGGACGAGGTGCGGGCTCTGGTCGCCTATGCCGCCGAGCGCCACATCGACCTGATTCCCGAGATCGAATCGCTCGGGCACTCGCGCATGTTCGAGCGCCTGCCCGATCATGCCGACTACCTGCACCAAACCAACAAAGAGCGGCCGGACCAGTCCTTCATGGGAACGGACCTGCCCGGCCTGACGAACGTGCTCTGCCCGGCCAGCCCGAAAGCGCGCGAGTATCTGGCCAAGATGTTCTCCCGCGCGGCAGAACTCTTTCCGCACGGGTGGCTGCACATCGGGTTCGACGAGGTGGACATGAGCCGGTGCGAGCGCTGTGTGGCAGCATTCGGCGAGCAGACCCACGTCGAGTGGCTGACGACCGCTTTCCACACGGCCCATCGCATTGCATGGGATCGCGGCCGCCAGACGGCAATGTGGGGCGACATGCTGCTGGCGCATCCCGAGGTCATCAACATGATCTCGCCGAGCACGACAGTGATCTTCGACTGGCACTATCGGCCGGACGTGAGCCCCAAGTCCGCGGACTTCTTCACGGAACTCGGGTTCGACGTGATTGCCACGCCGGCGCTGGTTGCGGCGCCGCACATGGTGCTGCCGGACCGGCGGAACTACGACAACATCGCGCGCTTCACGCAGATCGCCCGCGACCTCGACCTGCTCGGTGTCAACACGACGATCTGGGTGCCGACGCGTTACATGTCGGACGCCTTGTGGCCCGGCATCGCCTTCGCCGCGGCACACGCCTGGGCCGGCAGCGGGTGGAACGAGGAGGCCTTCACCGCCAGCTATCTGGTGCACCAGCATCACAGCGGTCTGACGGACGAGTTCCACGATGCCTGGATGCGCCTGGCCGCAATCCGCTGGCATCGGCCGGAGTTCAACGCCGGCTGCTGGATGGACGAGGCGTCGCTCAAGGCGGCACGCGAAATCGACGACGAGCGACGCGCGCAGGTGCAGGCGATGGTCGACGAGTTGACCGCGATCCGTGGCCTGCTCGCCACCGTCGGCGAGAGCGTCCAGCGCAACCGCACCGAGTGGCTGGCCTACGAGCGGTCCGCCGCCATCCTGCAGTACAGCATGGAGCACCTGCTGGCGGCAAAGGACCTGTCACCGGAGACCCTCAAGGACCTGAACGCGCGGTGCGTGGAGCTGATCGGGTTCATCGTCGAGGACTGGGATCGGAACCGCTTCGCGGACGATCCGGGCAAGGATGGCCGGTTCCTTCAGGTACAGCACCTGCTGTATCGCTTCAAGCAGATGCATGCCTTCCACCAGCAATTGTTGTCCGCCGAGGCGGAAGCGCCTGGCGAGTAACCGCGGACGGCGATCCGACGACACCCCAAGTTCCAGCTTGAAATCGGAGCGAAGCTGTCGCCTATCGTCGGCCGGGGCGGACAGCGCCCCGAAAGGGAGAGCGTTTCTTGGACAATCGCAGGACGAACATCGAGCAGATTCTGCCGCGCGTCGAGAAGCCCGGGCGCTACGTGGGCGGCGAGGTGAACCAGGTTGTCAAGGATCGGGCCGGGGTGGCCGTGCGATGCGCGCTGCTCTTTCCGGACCAGTACGACATCGGGATGTCGTACCACGGCTTCAAGATTCTCTACGAGCGGGTGAACGCGCGCCCCCAGTGGTGGGCCGAGCGCGCGTACTGCCCGTGGCTGGACATGGATGCGGAGATGCGCCGCGCGGGGATCGCGCTGTGGGCGCACGAAAGCCTCGACCCCTTGGCGCAGTTCGACGTCATCGGAACGACGCTCCAGCACGAGTCGAACTACACGAACGTCCTGAACGCCCTGGATCTGGCGGGGTTGGCGCCGTTGTCGGCGTTGCGGCGCGAGGTCTTCCCGCTCGTGATTGCCGGCGGGGAGGGAGCACTCTCGCCCGAGACGCTGGCGCCGTTCGTCGATGTCTTCGTGACGGGCGACGGCGAGGAGGTGCTCGACGACATTCTGCTCGCCGTCGAGGAGTTCAAGCGCGAGCTGACCGCCGAGGGTGTGCCTGCCGCGATGCTGCATCCGCAGGGGCCCTTCATTCCCGGCGCGTATGCGGACCGACCCATCGAGGACGGTCTCGCGCCGGACGGCACGATCCCGGTGGCGAGCGACCTGAAGCGGCGTCTGCTGCGGCGGCTCGCCCGCATCGGGGGCTGCTACGTCCCCGCCTTCCATGCCTTCGAGTGGAACGCGGACGGGACGCTGGCAGGGACACGCTCGCTCGAGCCGGGCATCGCCCCGTTCGTGCGCAAGCGCCTGTTCGACATCGGATCGGACCTTGGCGTGACACGGCCCGTGATCCCCAACGTGCGCGTGGTTCACGACCGCGTGGCGATCGAGATCAAGCGGGGCTGCAACTGCGGGTGCCGTTTCTGCGCGGCCGGGATGATCAACCGCCCGCTGCGCGAGCGCACGCCCGAGCAGATTCTGGAGATCGCGCGCGAGGCGGTCGCGAACACCGGCTACCGCGACATCAGCCTGATGTCGCTCAGCTCGGCGGACTACACGGCGCTGCCGACGACGATGCGCCTCTTGCAGGAGGAGTTCGGCGCGGGCCAGATGGGGCTTTCGTTGCCGAGCCTGCGCATCAACGCCTTCGACGTGGAGATCGCGGCGATCATCGCTCAGGGGCCGAAGTCGGGCTTCACGTTTGCGCCCGAGGCCGGGACCGAACGGCTGCGGCGCGTCATCAACAAGGCGGTGGACGAGGAGCACTTCCGGCGCACGATCGTGCAGGTGCTGGAGCGCGGCTGGCGGACGCTGAAGTTCTACTTCATGATCGGCCTGCCAACCGAAACGGACTCGGACCTGGACGGCATCGTGGAGTTGACGAAGTTCGCCGAGCGCGAGGGCCAGCGCCGGCACGGCCGCGGATTCTCGCTGGCGATCACCCTGTCGCCCTTCGTGCCGAAGCCACACACGCCGTTCCAGTGGCATGCCCAACCCGACGTCGAGGAGTTGCACCGGCGGGTGGAGTACGTGCGCGAGCGGACGCGGTCGCGGCACGTGCAGGTGCGCGCGCACAACTTCCAGGGATCGTTTGTCGAGGCGGTGCTGGCGCGGGGCGATCGGCGCGTGGCGCGCGTGGTCTATCGCGCGTGGCAACTGGGCTCGAAGTTCGATGCCTGGGGCGAGGGCTTTCGTTTCGACGCCTGGATGCAGGCCTGCAAGGACTGCGGGCTGGATCCGACGTTCTTCGCGAATCGCGAGAGGAATCCGCGCGAAGTGCTGCCCTGGGATCACGTGGATCCATCGCTCGGCAAGCAGTTCCTGCTGCGCGAGTGGGAGAAGTCCAAGCGCGAGGGCGAGACACCCGACTGTGCCCTGGTGAAGTGCGCCCAGTGCGACGTGTGCGACGACAAGATCGACAACATCCTGGCGAAGCACACCTCGATCCTGAAGGATGAGATTGCCCGCGAGAGCGCCACGATGGCGGAGGCCAATGCGCACATCCTCGAGGGCGAAGGCGGCGCGCAAGCGCCCGAGGAGATCGAGCGCGAACTGGCGCGTCTCCAACCGGTCCAACCGTTGCGCGGCGTGCGCGAGAACGAGGCCGTGCAGCGCATCCGCGTCACCTACGCCAAGCGCGGCCGCCTGCGTTGGCTGGCGCATCTGGACCTTATCCGGCTGATCGAGATGGCCATTGTGCGGCTCGGCCTGCCGGTCAGCTACTCGGAGGGATTCAACCCTGCGCCGCGCCTCAGCCATGGGCCGTCGCTGGGCGTCGGCACGGCGGGCGAGCGCGAACTGTTCGAGGTGCAATTCTGCGAGCGCGTCGAGCCGTCGGTGCTGGCCGAGCGACTGTGTGAAGTGAGTTCGCCCGATCTTGCGTTTCTTGCCGCCGAGGAGGTGCCGCTGCGGGGCAAGTCGCTCTCCGCCGTGGCGACCGCCGCGACGTACCGGCTGGAGGTGCTTGGAGCGGGCGATCTTGATCTCGCCCAGGCCGACCGGCGCATCGACGCGTTCAACGCCGCCGAGACGTTCGCGATCGAGTTCGAGCGCAATGGCAAGAAGAAGCAGCGTGACCTGAAGCTGGGCATTCGCTCCATCGTGCTCGAGCCCGACTCACCGGCGAGCTTCCGCGCGGAGGTCTCTCTCGTGGCGGGCGAGTACCTCGAGCCGGGTCTTGCCCTGCGTCATCTGCTGGGCGACATGATCGCGTCGGAGGCGACGGTGCTGGCAACGCGTCTGGAGCTTGTGTTGGACGAACAGGCGGTGGGCGTGCCGGCCTGAAGTCGCCGCGCGGGGAGGCGCGATGATCTTCGTGGTCATGGGCGTGGCGGGTTGCGGCAAGACGACCGTCGGTCGCCTGCTTGCCGCACGGTTGGGTCTGCCGTTCCACGACGGCGACGACTATCATCCCGAGACCAATGTGCGCCGGATGGCCGCGGGCATCCCGCTGACCGACGAGGACCGCCTGCCGTGGCTCGAGCGGTTGGCGCGCGAGATGGCCCGCTGGGAGGCCGACGGCGGGGCCGTGCTGGCCTGCTCGGCGTTGCGGGAGTCCTATCGCGCCCTGCTGCGGACGGGCGCACCGTGTCGGTTCATCCATCTCACGGGTTCGCAGGAGACGGTGCGCCAGCGCCTTGAATCGCGAGCGGGCCACTTCATGAAGGCCGGATTGCTCGAGAGTCAGTTCGCGACCTTCGAAGCGCCGGAAGATGCGCTGACGATTGATCTCGAGCAGAGCGCCGAGGCGGTGGTTGTCGCCATTGTTGCGGCCATCGGGGCGGGGGAGCGCCGCCCATGATGCACTTCGCCGAGGGCGGGCCGGATGGGCAGGTGACCGAGGCGCGCGCGGGCGAATTGCTCGGCGAGTTGGTGCGCTCGTGGGGCAGCGTGGGCCGTGTACTGCTCGTTCCGCCTGACCACACGCGGTTGCACTCTTGGGCGGGGTTCCTGACGGTGTGGCTGTACGAATCCCTGCGTGATTCGGCCGTCGTGCGGGTGCTGCCGGCTTTGGGCACGCATGTGCCGATGACGGCCGCGCAGCGGGCCGCAATGTTCCCCGGCATCCCGGACGAGGCGTTTCTGGTGCACGACTGGCGCGCGGGCGTGCGCGAAGTCGGCCACGTGCCGGCGGAGTTCCTTAGCGAAGTCTCCGGCGGGCGGGTTGCGTATCCGATCGCCTGCGCGCTGAACACCGACCTGCTTGATGGCGGATGGGATCGGATCGTCTCGATCGGCCAGTTGATGCCGCACGAGGTGGTCGGCATCGCGAACCACAACAAGAACATCCTCGTCGGCACGGGCGGAAAGGACATCATCGACAAGACGCACTTCCTGGGCGCGGCGTGCGGGATGGAGTCCATCATGGGCCGCGCGCGGACGCCTGTGCGGGCGGTGCTGGACCGCATGGCGGCCGAGTTTCTCGCAGAGTTTCCAATCACGTGGCTGCTGACGGTGCGCAGTCGGGATGCGACCGGGCGCCTGGTGACTCGCGGCCTGTACGCGGGCGACGACACGGAGTGCTTCCACCGCGGCGCGGCGCTGTGCCAGCAGGTGAATCTGGACCTGCTCGACGACCCTATCCGCCGGGCGGTGGTCTGGCTGGACCCGGCCGAGTTCCATTCGACGTGGCTCGGCAACAAGGCGATCTATCGGCTGCGGATGGCGATGGCGGACGGGGGGGAGTTGATCGTTCTCGGCCCCGGGGTGGATCGCTTCGGCGAGGACGCCGGCATCGATGCATTGATCCGGCGTCACGGATACCGTGGGACGGAGGCCGTGCTGGCCGCGGCCGAGCGCGACGCGGAACTGGCCGCGAACCTCTCCGCGGCGGCACACCTGATCCACGGTTCGACGGAAGGGCGCTTCCGGGTGGTGTGGTGCGCCGGGGGTCTTTCGCGGGCTGAGATCGAGGGCGTTGGCTACGCCTGGGCCGATCCGGCCGAGGCGATGCGCCGCTGGGACCCGGCGCGGCTGCAATTGGGCTTCAATCGCCTGGAGGATGGGGAGCCGGTCTTCTTCGTGCCGAACCCGGCATTGGGGCTGTGGGCGTTGCGAGAGCGCTTTGCCACCGAGCCGTGAAGCGCCCCCGGATTTGGATTGGCACACCGCCCGGCGTGCCCACGATGCCCACTCATTGACGCCGCCCCGCCCCGGGGCGCACCGCCGCCCGAGGAGCCGCGACCGAATGACGGCCGCCGACGACATCCGAGAACCCCGCGACTTCATCCGGACCATCGTGGCCGAGGACGTGGCCACTGGCCGCGTCGGCGAGGTCGTCACCCGCTTTCCCCCCGAGCCGAACGGCTACCTCCAGCTCGGCCATGCCAAGTCGATCTGCCTCAACTTCGGGATCGCGCGCGAGTTCGGCGGCCGCTGCCATCTGCGCTTCGACGACACGAACCCGGTGAAGGAAGAGGACGAGTTCGTCGACTCGATGCTGGAGGACGTGCGCTGGCTCGGTTTCGACTGGGGCGAGCATCTCTACTTCGCGTCGGACTACTTCGAGAAACTGTACGGGTTCGCCGTCGAGTTGATCCACAAGGGCCTGGCCTACGTGGACGACCTGTCGGGCGAGGAGATTCGCCAGTACCGCGGGACGCTGACCGAGCCCGGGCGCGAGAGCCCGTCGCGCAACCGCAGCGTCGAGGAGAACCTGGATCTGTTCGCGCGGATGCGCGCCGGCGAGTTCGGCAACGGCGAGAAGGTGCTGCGCGCGCGCATCGACATGGCCTCGCCCAACGTCAACATGCGCGACCCGGTTCTGTATCGCATCCTGAAGGCCACGCATCATCGCACAGGCGACGCCTGGTGCATCTATCCGATGTACGACTTCGCGCACGGGCAGTCGGACTCGATCGAGGGGATCACGCACTCGATCTGCACGCTGGAGTTCGAGGACCACCGTCCGCTGTACGATTGGTTCATCGACAAGCTGGGCATCTGGCCGTCGCGCCAGTTCGAATTCGCGCGGCTGAACGTGACGTACATGCTGCTGAGCAAGCGACGCCTGCGCCAGCTCGTCGAGGAGGGATACGTCGGCGGGTGGGACGACCCGCGCATGTCCACCCTGCGCGGTCTGCGCCGGCGCGGCGTGCCCGCCGAGGCCATTCGCCTGTTCTGCGACCGGGTCGGCGTTGCGAAGACCAACAGCGTCATCGACATCCAGCTCTTCGAGCACTGCATCCGCGAGGTGCTGAACCGCACCGCGACGCGTTACATGGGCGTGCTGAAGCCGCTTCGGGTGGTGCTGGAGAACTATCCCGAGGGGCAGGTCGAGGAACTCGAGGCGGTCAACAATCCGGAGGATCCGTCGGCGGGCTCGCGCAAGGTGCCGTTTTCGCGCGAGCTGTACATCGACGCTGACGACTTCATGGAGGACCCGCCGAAGAAGTTCTTCCGGCTGGCGCCCGGGCGCGAGGTGCGCCTGCGCTGGGGCTATCTGATCACCTGCCGCGAGGCGGTGAAGAACGCGGCGGGGGAGATCGTCGAGTTGCGGTGCACGTACGATCCGGCCACGCGGGGCGGCAACGCGCCCGACGGTCGCAAGGTGAAGGGCACGATCCAGTGGGTGTCGGCGGCACATGCGCTGCCGGCGGAGGTGCGGTTGTACGACCGCCTGTTCCAGGTGCCGAATCCACTCGATGTGCCCGAGGGCGGCAACTGGCTTGAGAATCTGAATCCTCAGAGCCTCGAGGTGCTGCCGCGATGTTTCGTCGAACCGGCGCTGGGCAACGTGCCGGCGGAGACGACGGTGCAGTTCGAGCGCGTCGGCTACTTCGTCCCCGACTCGGCGGACTCGCAGCCGGGCCGATTGGTCTTCAATCGCACGGTGGGGTTGCGGGATTCCTGGGCCAAGATCGCGGCCAGCTCGTGAGTTGAACGGAAGCGGATCGAGCCCAGCGCGGCTCCAACACGAAGAACGCCCTGCGCGACGTTTTCATTCGCCTTGTAATGGTCGCGGGCGTGTGGAGAGTCGCGCGCATCCGACGCGGGGAAGCCGCGCGGTCGCCGGGAGGGGGCTTCGGCCGGTCTCCCGGAGGAAAGTCCGAACTCCACAGGACAGGGTGCTTGCCAACGGCAAGGCGGGGTAACCCGACGGAAAGTGGCACAGAAACGACACCGCCGATGGCCCGCTTTCGGGCGGCGCACAGGCAAGGGTGAAATGGTGCGGTAAGAGCGCACCGGCGTCCCGGCGACGGGGCGGCCGGCTAAACCCCACCCGGAGCAAGGCCAAATAGGAGAGCAGAGCTGGTCCGGCTCGATGCCCTTCGGGGCGGGACTCTCGGGTAGGCTGCTTGAGGCCTTCGGTGACGAAGGTCCCAGAGGAATGATCGCGGACGCCTCCGCCTTCGCCGAGGTTCGGCGGACAAGCCGGGGCGTGACAGAATTCGGCTTACAGGCTTCCCCGCGCCGGCTCTGTTTCCTCGCGAACCTGCGATTCCCATGCGTCCAGACGCGCGAGCAGCTCGGCGGCCTGCGCGTCGTCGATCGGCAGGCGACTGTACGCCGCGCGGTCGAGCGTGGCGGGCACGAAACCGGGCAACTCCTCGCCGGCTGTCAGGCGGCCGAGGAACTCGCGCGGCGTCTCGTCGTCTCGTCGGGCCAGTGCATGCGCCAGGCGCCGGAAGCGCCGCAGGACGCGGCCGCGTGCATCGTCGCCTTCGTCGAATTGCGGCGGCGGCTCCGCGCGACCCGTGCGGTCGTGGCGGTGTTCGGTGACGCCGAGCGCTTCCTCCTCGCCGATCGAGCCGCGACGCCGGCGGAACTTGCGCTCGATCCAATGCAGCAACACCAGCGCCCCAACAATCATGCCGACCAGCAGCACGGCGTCGAAGATGAAGCCGCCGCCGGCGACGGGACCCATGTTGCCCGCTCCGCGCAGCACGCCGAACTCGAGCGAGAGCGGTCGCCGTTGGCCTGCCCACATCGTCCCCGCCATGACCCACACGACCACGCCAAGTGCCAGAGGCGAGGCAAGCGGCCAGAGGCTGCCGGCAATCGCATCGCGCATCGGCAGGCCGCGGCTGACGGGATAGCGCTCCAGCGTGAAGCGGATGTGCTCCACGCGCACGCATGCCAGAAGTGCGAGCATCCACGCAGCCGCCAGCGCAAACGGCGTCGTCTCGAGGCCCGGCAGATGCGCCAGAACCATGAGCACCGTCATGCCGTAGATGCGGCCGAAGCCGAGCGCATGGACGCCCTGCACGCAGAGCAGCACGAGCACGGCCGCGAAAGCGTGGTGCCATCCGCGGAAGCCCAACGTCCACGGCACCAGCATGATGACGCCGTGCGCCAGGAACAGGGCGAACTTCTCGCGATAGTGGAACTGCGCGAACAGATCGAGCAGGAAGGTGCGCGCGGCGCGTGCGAACAGAAGGCCGATCCAGGCGAGCGCGGCGTAAAGCAGAAACGCGAGCGCTTCACCCGCACCGGGCACGCGGAACGAGATGGCCAGTGCCAGCGTGGCGAGCACACCGGTCGCCGCGACATGAACCTGCTCCCATGCGGCAGCCGGGAGCGGGTCGTCCGCCCACCGATTGGCGAGGTCAGCCATGGGCGACCACTTCCTGCTCGAGCCCTTGGAGCAGGGCCTGACGCTGCGAGCGCGCACGCGTGACGATGTGCACGCGCGCGCCCTGAAGGATGAACGTGCGTGCCAGATCCTCGAGGCCCATTGCCTCGATGTGCCGCATCTCCTGCTCCTCGTAGAGCTTGATGAAGGCACGGTCGTCGATGAGGACCACGATGGGAAGCAGGCGCCGCCAGCGCATTGCGGCGATCGTGGGCAGCAGGGCCTGCGGATCGACGGTCGAGGCGCTGACGACGAGAATCACCGTGCCGCCCGGTGTCAGGTGCGGGACGTAGCGCCGCACCTCGTCGAGGAAGGCGACTTCGCCCCGCGGCTTGAGCAGCGCCAGATGGTCGAGCAGCATGAGGAGGTGGCGCTGTCCCTTGCCCAGCGGAGTGTGTTCGGTTTCCGTGCCAACGGCGTAGAGTTGCACGGCATGGGCACGGGCGATGGCGCGACGGGCCAGGCTGGCGGTGGACTTGATGGCATACTCGAGCGATGTCTGGTCGCCGAGTCCCGTCAGGCCGATTCGGCCGAGATCGAGGAAGCAGGTGACTTCGGTGACGGTTTCGTCGTGGAACTCCTTCACGACGAAGTGTCCGGTGCGCGCCGTCGATCGCCAATGAATCGTGGCCGGGTTGTCGCCGGGTCGCCAGGGGCGAAGGCCGACGAACTCGGCGCTGGTGCCCGCGCGTGGCAGTGTCTCGATGCCCACGTGCGCCAGCGTGCCGTCGCCGAGGACCTCGACCATGCGCAGGTCCACCGCCGTGGGATAGACAAGCAGCAGACTCATCTCCTCGATGGCAAGCTCGCGCCGGAACAGACCGAGGTCATCGCGCGCGACGAACCGCACCGGGCCGAGCGTGTACAGGCCGCGGCGGCGACTGCACTCGCCCTCATAGGCAAGAATCACCGTCTCACGCCGCCGGATCGGCCGCTCGATGAGGTGATGCACGCGCCAGACGTCGCCCGGCGGAAAGTGGTCCTCAATCTCCAGCAACGCGCCGGGAATCGAGCCGTCGTTCTCGACCTCGAGCGTAACGTGAACGCGCTCGCCTTCAAACGACCTGCTGGGATGGCGGCGACGGACGCGCAGCGACTTGAGCAGCCGGGCGGCCTGCCAGAGTGAGACGAGCAGCGAGGCCAGCGCCGTGGTGCCGAGCGCAAGCAGCACGGGATCGCGCAGCGAGAGGCCGAGGCAGAGACCGATGCCGGCGACCAGCGCCAGCAGGTGGCGCGGCGTCAGCAGACGGATGGTCAGCGAATGGTCGTGCATCGGCGCCGGGGGAACTCCTGCGGGGCCCCACTTGGCGACGACGATGGAACGGGCGGTCCACGGGCGCAAGGAGCCTTGCGCCCACGGGAGCCCTCAGAGGCCGGCGGCCTTGGCCAGCAGGCGGTTCATGCGCTCGACCATTGCCCGCGGATCGGCAAGCAGGCCGGCGGCCATCAGGGCGTTGTCGTTGAGCTGGTCGGCGAGTTCGCGGGCGAAGTCGCGGGTGGTGTCGTCGCGGCGCAGCACATCGAGGCGCTTGACGAGCGGATGCCGGGTATTCAACTCCAGCGTCATGAAGGCGCCGTGGGTCTCCGCGTCGCGATTCATGGCCATCAGCACCCGGTGCATGGCCCCGGTCATGCCCAGACCGCCGGTGGTGGCGACGGCAGGACTGCTGACCAGCCGGGCGGAGACCTTGACCTCGGAGACGCGCGTGCCGAGCGCCTCCTTGAGCCACTCGCACAGGGCCTGGGCGTCGGCCTCGGGCATCGGTTCGCCCTCGGGATCCTTCTGTTCGCCGGGCAGATTCAGGTCGCCCGAGTCGGCCGAGACGAGCGCCTTGCCGTCGAAGACGCGCAGGTTGCTGAGGACGAAGTCGTCGATCGGCTCGAACGTGTAGAGCACCTCGATGCCGCGGGCGCGGAACGCCTCGATGTAGGGGCCGGCCTCGATGCCGGCGCGCGAAGGGCCGTTGATGTAGTAGATCTCCTGCTGGCCTTCGACCATGCGGGAGACGTAGTCGGCCAGCGAGGCGAGCTTGCCGGGTTCGGTGGCGGAGGACTCGAAGCGCAGCAGCTTGGCGAGCTTCTCCTGATGGGCGAAGTCCTCGGCGGCTCCCTCCTTGAGGAAGCGGCCGTGTGCGGCCCAGAACTCGGCGTAGCGTTCGGGATCGTGCCGGGCCTGCTCGTCGAGGAAGCCGAGGAACTTGCCCGTGATGACGTTGGCGAGCTTGCGGGCGAGCCGGTTGTCCTGGAGCGTCTCGCGCGAGATGTTGAGCGGCAGGTCCTCGCTGTCGACGACGCCGCGGACGAAGCGCATCCACTCGGGCAGCAGTTCCTCGGGGTGCTTCATGATGAGCACCTTGCGGCAGTAAAGGTCCACGCCCGGACGCATGCGGCCGAAGCCAAGGCGCTCGACGTTGTCGCGTGGGACGAACAGCAGGGCGTTGATCGCCAGCGGCGCGTCGGCCGAGAAGTGCAACCGGTAGAAGGGTTCGTCGCCGGCGTTGGCGATGAACTTGAAGAACTCGGCGTATTCCTCCTCCTTCACCTCGTTCTTGTTGCGGGTCCACAGGGCCTGGACGGTGTTGGCCTTCTCGCCATCGACGAGGATCGGGAAGGGGACGAAACTGGAGAAGCGACGGATGATTTCACGGACCTGGGGGGCGCGGGCGAACTCCTCGGCGTCCTCGCGCAGGTGCAGCGTGATGCGGGTGCCGCGGGGCGCGTTCTCGGCGGGGGCGATGGTCCAAGTGCCGACGCCGTCGGATTCCCAACGCCAGCCCTGTGAGTCGGAATGATACGAACGGGTTTCGACTGTCACCTTCTTCGCCACCATGAAAGCGCTGTAGAAGCCGACGCCGAACTTGCCGATCAGGTTGACGTCGCCCTTGCCGGCCTTGGCCATCTCGGCCAGAAAGGCCTTTGTGCCCGAATGGGCGATGGTGCCGAGGTTCTCGGTCAACTCCTCCCGGGTCATGCCGACGCCGGAGTCGCTGATGGTGAAGGTGGTCGCGGCTTCGTCCAGGGCGATCTGGATGGCCAGCTCTCGCTCCTTCTCTGGGATATCTGGATTTACGAGCGTTTCGTGTCGAAACTTCTCGAGGGCGTCGGCAGCGTTCGAGATCAGTTCGCGGACGAAGATCTCGCGGTGGGTGTAGAGCGAGTGGATGACGATGTCGAGAAGCTGGCGGATTTCGGCGCGGAACTCGTGCGTTTCGGCGGCCGGTGCGGAGGTCAGATCGGATGTCATCCTCGGCGGTCTCCTCTGCCTGGGTGATAGTTGTCCGCGGCGGGAAAATGCAAGGGTGGGACCAATCGGGCCGGATGTGGGGTTGCGGCTGGGGTTCGGGTCCGGGTAGTCAGCACGCTCCGACGAGTCGAGGAGCCCCGCCCGTGCGTCACGCCGCCTGCCGCCTGCTGAGCCCTGCCATGGTTGTCGTCGTCGCCCTGCTGTGGGCCGGGTGCGCCAACTTCATCCGGCAGGATTCGGACGTCATCTGGGACCGGATCGAAGGCACGGAGGCGTTGAAGCTGGAGTCGCTGCGGGTGGAGGGCGCGCGGGTGCAGGCGAATCTGCGCTACACCTGCGAGCGCCGTCAGTTCGCCGTCACGAACGTCTACGAGACCCCTTGGAGCGGGCTGGCGGAACTGTACGAGGTGCCGGTCGGAGTGGTGGCCGTGCTGCCGGCATTCGTGTGGTACATCGGCAGCGAACTGGTGACGCTGGGCGCGGTGGAGTCGAAGCATTCGGCCAAGCCGCTGAACTGGTCGGTGGCGGGACTAAACCCGTTCCTGCCGGTCGAGGGCGGGATGTTCGTGGAGCGCTATCGGATTCGGGAGAAGGCGGGCTCGCGGCGCCCGCAGGAGGGCAGCAAGGCGGAGCCGTACGACGCGGCGGTGTCGATCGACCGCGGCCGGGCGGAGGTGCGATTCGTGCGCCCGGGAGGACAGGCGGGCCCGTGGGTGACTCTCGATGTCGGGCAGGAACTGTTGATCGAGTTGAATCTGCTCGAGGCGGCATGGGCAATTCCGGCACCCGATGCGGCCCGCGTCGAATTGCGTGGCACGATCCGGCCGAGCCGCGACCTGAAGCCGACGCGCAAGAGCGTGCAGGTTGTGATCGACCCCGAGTTGGCGGGGCGGCTGCATGAGGTCCGCGAGACGATGCGTGCATGGAGGAAGACCGGCAATCGGGCGAAGCGCGCGGCTTTGCTCGAGCAGGTTGCCGCGAAGGGATTCGTTCGGGAGGCTGCCGAGCTTGGATACCGCTGACGACAACGAGCGCACACAAGTACTGGGGACGCGGCCGGCCGCGCAGCACCAGTGGCTGGCCCAATTCCCGAGTCGCGTGCGGACGGGACCGCACAAATGGGACGAACTGGTGGCCATGGCGGCGCAGGGCCGACTGATGGCCGACTGCATCCTGATCAACGACACGACGGGCGAGCGCCATCCGCTCACCGACTTCCCGCAACTGATCAACTCGATCCCGGAAGGCGACACCGATCCGATCGTGACCGACCTGCTGGGTCGGCCGTCGCGTCTGGCGTTGGGACTCGGCGTCGGGTCGCTCGTCGGGTTGTTGCTGTGCATCCTGCCGGCGATTCCGCTGGCCGCGGCGGCCCTGTTGCTCGCCGTGAAGGGCCTTCCGTCGGCCTCAGCGATGGGGGACGAGAAGGCGCGCACGCGCTATCTGGTGGCAGTCAGCACGGCCACCGTGGCGCTCGGCGTCGGGGCGCTGGCGCTGGTGGGATTGCTCGCGTTCAAGCTGCTCGCGCTGGGCCCGTTCGGCAGCGCCTGATCGGTTCGGCGGCTCGGCTTGACGCGGTGCCGGTACACGCGTGCGCTTCGGGAAAGATTGACGCCATCGGGCAGCAGAATCGGTGTGGGCGGCGGACTTCATGAACCAGACAGCCCAGCGGTGGATTTCGGGTGTCTCGGCATGGGGCCTTGCCGCGGCGATGGCCGTGGCGTTGGCCATGCTGGCGGCGACGCTGGCGGTCGACCGCTGGCTCGTGTCGTTGGGCGAGCAGGGTATCGCTGCCCAAGTGGACGCGGCAGCCAATCGGGCCGCGGCGCAGATCGAACAGGAATTCGCCCACCGCGAACAGTTCGCCACCGCGTGGATCGACCAGTGGCGTCGGCACGACGATGAGAGTCGACCGCCGCTGCGGGTCTTCTTCTCCGCACTGCTGGACAGCGAATCGCTGTTCGACGAGGTGCTGGTCTACGATCGCATCCGGCCCGCGGCTTCTCAGCGCCTGTCTCCCCAGCCCGGTCCCCTCCCGGATGCCTTGGTGGGTCTGATCCCGGAACTGGATCGCCTCATCGTGTCGATGCCCTGGTCTGGCGATCTGTTCCATGCGTGGTTGCTGCCGCGGCACTTGCCCGAAATCGAGGAAGCCTATCTTGTGGCCGATCTCGGCGACGGCCGCTACCTGCTGGCCCGCATGCCGTTGGCCGAGCGCATGCGCCGCCTGCTGACCTCCTATCAGAATGAGCAGATTGGGTTGATGCTGTCGCATCGGGGATTCCCGGTGAAGCGACTCGGGCCGGTGGAACGGGCGGATGCCGTGCGCCATGCCGACCGGACAGTTCGCACGGGCCGGCGGGGCGATGGTCCGTTGGAATTGCGTGTGTTCACCGCAAGTTCCCCGGAGATTTCCCTGCTGGCATCGGTTCGTCGTCTGATCGTTGCAGGCGGCGTGATGCTGGCGCTGGCGCTCGGGGGCTTGACGCTGGGCTGGGCGCGCAGCGCCTCGCTGTTCCTGTTTGCCAAGCGGCGTCATCGTCTCCTGCACGATCGCTCGCCGCTGTACTATCACTCGGTCACCGCCGACATGGTGATGCGGGACGCGAACCGAACCGTCTGCGAGGCGCTGGGCTATGCGCACGGCGAGTTGGTTGGCCGCCCCCTGGCCGAGATCGTCCCCGAGGGGCCGGACCTGATTCAGGCGCTGGATGACGAGAGCCGGCCGCGCCGATCCTCGCGCGCGACGGTGAGCTATCGTACGCGCACAGGCGAGTCGCGTGAGGTTGATCTGACGCTTCTGGCCGAAGAGGACGAGTTCGGACGCCGCTTCTGGCTGATGCTCGGGCAGGACGTGACCGAGCGCCTACGCGCCGAGCGTGAAAAGCACGCCACCGAGCAGCGTCTCGGCCAGTTGACGCATGCGGCCGAGAGTCTCGACGAGGGAATGCTGGTGCTCGATGGCGAGGGGAGGATCAGCTACGCGAATCCGGCGGCGCGGCGCTTCCTGGATCCGGGCGCGAAGGGACTCGTCGGTCGAACGATCGACGACGTCATCCCACGAATGAATGGCGAGCAGACGTGGGCAACGATCCGCGAGGCCGCGGAGAAGCGCCAGCCATGGACGCGCGAGTTCTCGCCGCCGTCAAGGAGCGCGGCGCCGATGCGGCTCGCCGTGTCGTTCGCCGGCGAGAGCCGGCAGGAGGAAGGCGCCGTCGCCTTCCTCCTGCTGCTGCGCGACATCACCCAGGAGCGCCACCTGCGCCTGCGCCTCGAATCGTCGCAGCGCAAATACCAGACGATCTTCGATCAGGCGCCGACCGGTATCCTGACTATTGACCGTACCGGCACGATCCTCGACGCCAATCCGTATTACCGCCGTCGGCTGGCGCCCAAGCTCGATGCGCAGGCCGACACCGGAGGCCTCTCGATCCTGCTGCATCCGGCGATTGTGCAGGCGGGGGCACCGGCACTGATGGCAGACCTGCTGGCAGGCAAGGAAATCGCCGCCGACCCGATCCCCGTGCAGGATGCCGAGGGCGCCTTCGTCATGGCGCTTTCCCTGCGCGGAGTGCCCGAGATCGAGGACGGCGGCGAGGTCCGTCGCGCGTACCTCTTCCTGCAGGACGTGACCGGGCCCTATCTGCTCCGCAAACAACAGGAGGAGCGTGCGACCGCCCTCGAGGGCGAGAAGGAACGGGCTCTCGAATCGAGTCGCCTGAAGAGCCAGTTCCTCGCAACGATCTCGCACGAGTTGCGCACGCCGCTCAACGCCATCATCGGGTTCACGCGAATCGTCGCGCGCAAGGCCGCCGGCGCCATGGAGCCGCGACACGTCGAGTACCTGGACAAGATCGAGGACTCCGGTCAGAAACTGCTCCGCCTGGTGAACGACCTGCTCGATGTCAGTCGCATCGAGGCCGGACGCATGGAGGTCAACTACGAGAGCGTGCCACTGGCGCCCTTCTTCGAGGGCCTGCGCGGCGAGATCGAGCCGCTTGTCGAGGCGAACGCCAACCGGCTCGAGTTCGACGTGCAGGGCGACATCGGCATGATGGAGACCGATGCCCAGCGCCTGCATCAGGTGCTGGTGAACCTGTTGGGCAACGCCGCGAAGTTCACGCATCACGGCGTCGTGCGCCTGGCCGTGACGGCCGAGCCGATGCCCGAAGCGACCGCCAACGAGTGGATCCGCTTCGTCGTCTCGGACACCGGCGTCGGAATCCCCGCCGACCAGCAGCAGGAAATCTTCCAGGAATTCTATCAGGTGGACGGCTCAACGACGCGACGCTACGCGGGCACTGGGCTTGGCCTGGCAATCTGCCGCCGCCTCGTGGAACTGATGGAAGGCACCATCGGCGTGCGCTCGGAGGAGGGGTGCGGCGCCGAATTCGACGTCCGCCTGCCCCGCCGGCCCCTGCGTCGACAGGCGTCCGATTCCGTCAAGACTTGACGCAACTCCGCAGCGGAACAATCGGAACCCGGAGCGTGAGCGACGGGCCAGCCCCCGCCTTCTCGTCGACCGACGCCTCCAGCGATCCCTCGGGCACGCCGCGCACAGCAGTCCTGAAATCTCGGCACCTGCGTCGTCAGGCGTCCAATTCCGCCAAGACTTGACGCAACTCCGCAGCGGAACAATCGGAACCCGGAGCGTGAGCGACGGGCCGGCTCCCGCCTTCTCGTCGACCGGCGCCTCCACCGGTCCCTCGGGCACGCCGCGCACAGCGCTCCTCAACTTTCGGCGCCTGTAGAATCCGATCTACTCGCTCGCCTTCTTCTCATCCGCCGGCAGAGTGAACAGCATCGCCCGGAACAGGAGCGGGAACGTCGCCTGCGACCACGCGCGGTACTGCGGCCGGAAACCGAACAGATGCACTTCGCCCGCGCCGTGCCGCACGTGAACCCAGGCCGCGTGGCCCTCGATGCTCTCGGGCTTCTCGATCCAGCCCGAGAGCAGGACGCGCGACGGCGCATAGCGCAGCAGGGTGCGCACGGGCACCTTGTCGCGGCGCGCCTCTTCGCGTTCCTTCGTGGTCATGTCGCGGAACGCCGATGAGGAGGAGAAGAAGAGCGCGAGCGAATCGGGCAGACCGGCGTTGAGTGCCTCGCCCGCGACCGGGATGGCGCGCAGGACGCTCCCCGGGCAGGAGAAACCCTTGGACTCGGCGGTGACATCGACGAGCGGCAGTTGCAGCAGGTCGATCGTCCAGGCGCAGGCGCTGTCGAGCGCCACGAGGCGGCCGCCCGTGCGGACGAACTCCTCCACGGCGGCCGCGCCTTCGGGGGCAAGACCTCGCGCGAACTCGTCCTGAATGCTGCCCATCGGCCGCCCTTCGTCCAACAGTCGCTGCGTGATGCTCGGAATCACCAGCACATCCAGAAAGTCATGCAGACGCCCGGCGCGCAGGTGCTCGTTGCGCACGGCAATATAGGGCACCTGCCACGTGTCGAACACCCACCGCGTCCAACCCTCGTCCATGTTGGCCGACCACGGAGCGTAGAGACCGATACGCGGCAGGCGGTTGACCCGCAACCCAGGCGCGGATTCAGAGGCCGCATCGACCAACATGCCCGCGTGATCCCCGGACGTTCTCAGCTCGATCGCATTGCCAGCCGAAAGGCGCTCGAACGCGGCGGTCCACGACGCGCTGTGCGCCGTCGAATACGACCACGCCAGACCCTGGGCAGTCCGCCGACTGGTGAAGGCGGCGGTCGCCACCTCGGCCGTCTCGACGCGCTGCAGATCGGCCGTGATGGCCTCCATGACTTCGACGCGGTGAACGCCCATCAGCAGCGGCAATGTCCAGCCCGCGACATCGTACGGCGGGTCGCCCTTGGGATAGCGCTGCACCTCGAACAGATCCTTGACGTGGGCGGCGTAGGGCTGATCCCGCTGGATCACGACGGAGCCGGCAGGGTAGGAGCGACCGTCGCCCTGAAGAGCTTCTGCAGCGACGTGGACTTCGACGCCTGTTCGCAGCAGCGCATCGAGCAGGCGACGCACGGCATCCGGGTCGCGATTGTCGGCGGGAATGATCCAGGCGCGCGGCCCACTCTGGCGTCCCTGCTCGATGATGCGCTCGGCGATCTCCAGCGAGTTGCGCAGCCAGAACTCGCGTTCGCGCGCGAGCGTTCCGACCAGCGACTCACCGAAGGCAAGTTGGTACTCGGTGATGTCGCGCAGGCGCCACCATCCACCGGGCCACGGGGCGATGAAGAGGTTCGAGGGCTCGTAGGACTGAAGGGCTCCCGGCGGACGCAGATCCGCGATGCGCAGGAAGAGCGGTGTTGCGATGTCCACGCTGGCGGCCTCGGTCAGCAGTCCGATGATGTTGTGGCGCGTCGGGGTGCTGCGGTTGCCGCCGTGCCACCACATGTCGTACGTGACGCCAGTCGAGATGCCCGTCAGGCCCCGCTTGGTCATGTCGAGCACCGCGCGCGTACCGATGACGTTGATGCCCGCCGTGACGGCGGGATCGATGTTGGGATTCAGCGGATCGCGGAACGGCGGCACGAAGAAGCGCTCCGTGCGTTGCTGCTGCTGGTGCACGTCCCAGTACACCTGCGGTCGCCAGACAGTGTAGAGCTGTTCGGAGACGATGCGCGTCTCGGCCTGCGTGAGCATGAACCAGTCGCGATTGTTGTCGTGTCCGGTGTATTTCTGGTAGAGTTGCAGCATGCCGGTGGCTTCAAGGGGAGTGCCGACATGCTCGCGGTACCAATGGACGGTGTGGTCGAGCCCGTCCGGATTCGTGCAGGGGAAGATGCCCACGACCAGGTTCTGGCGCGCGAGCGCCCACGGTTCGTCATCCGAAGTCGCGAGCAGCCAGGCGAACTGCATGATGGCTTCGGTACCGGCGGCCTCGGTCGAGTGCATCTGCGGCGAGACGAGAAGAATGACGCGGCCCTGCTCGACGGCGGCGCGCTTCTGGGCGTCGGTGCGGCCCCGTGGGTCGGCCAGCACGGCGGCGTGATGCCGCCACTCGTCGATTCGCGCAAGATTCTCCTCGCTCGACACCAGGGTCAGCAGGAAGTCGCGTCCCTCCGTCGACACGCCGATCTTGCTGGTCTGCACACGGGGACTCTCCTCGGCCAGGCGCCAGTAGTACGAGGCGACCTCGTTCCAGTCGGCCAATTCAAAGTCGGTGCCGATCGGGCGGCCAAGGTGCTCCGCGGGAGAGGTGACGTGTTGCGCAAGGGCCGGCGGAGCCCCCAGCAGCATGCCCAGCAACAGGAGCGACAGACGCAGCAACATGGTGAAAGCCTCGAGTGGTCTTCCGATCAGCATGCGCCCCGTCAGGTTGGCTCGGGGCAACCGCAAATGCGACCGGGCCGATCCTGCTTTTGGGTTTGCCGCCGGAGTGCCCACCGATGCACTCCCTCAAGATGTCAGGATCGGAGCGGGGAAATTCCGCGAATCGAGGCACTTCGCATCATGAGTATCGCGCAAGGGATGGTTCAGGAACTGCAACACGAGGCCCGGGGCACTCGGGCTCACTTTGAACGCTTGCCCGACGACCGGTGGGACTACAAGCCGCATCCGAAGTCCATGAGCCTGGGCGAACTCGCCTCGCACATGGTGGACGCTCTGAGCTGGGCCGGTTCGATCGTCCAGGTGGACACGTTCGAGTTGCAGATGGACTCGTGGGTTTCGTTCAAGGCGTCGAATCGTGCGGAGCTGCTCGCGCGCTTCGACGAGACGCTGCCCCGGATCGCCGGGCTGGTTGCGTCGATTCCCGACGAGGCGATGTTCCGCACTTGGACGATGAACAAGGAAGGGCGGACGGTGCTCCAGATGCCGCGAATCGCCGTCCTGCGCGGGTTCATTCTGAATCACATGATTCACCACCGCGCGCAACTGGGCGTGTACCTGCGCATCCTCGACGTGGAAGTGCCGTCGGTTTACGGCCCTTCTGCGGACGATCCGGGTCCGATGGGCGCCGCCTGATCCCGCACGGGATTACTCGAGAACTTCGACGATTGCCTGCTCGAGGCGGATGGGCGCGATGGTGCGCACGGTGCCACCCGCCTCGAGAATCATCGGGTGGAACTCCTCGAGCATCGCGCGCACTTCGGCCGGGGCTTCGGGCAGCAACCAGCCGAATCGCATGCCGGTCCAGCCGCGTTCGGCCAGCACCTCACGGACAATCTCCACCTCGTCGTCCGTTGCCACGGCCAGCACACGAACGCGCGTCGCCCAGTCCGGCTTGCCGCGCAGCGTGTCCTGCATCGTCTCCATCTTGTTGTAACAGGTGCCGCACCACGTGGCCCAGGTCAGCAAGAGGATCGGACGCGTGTCGTCACCGATCAGCGGGGTTGTTGCGTCCGTGTCCAACCACTGGATTGCGATGTCGGGCAGGCGCTCGCCGGGAAGGATCGAGAGGCGAATCCGTGCCTCGTCGGCCTCGCCGACGGTGATGCTGCCGGCCTGCATCCCGGCGGCAACCACCTGATAGCGGCGCCCGTCGCGGAGCCCCTCGAACACGAAGCGTCCATTGGAATCCGTTCGTGCGCGCGCCACGGGATAGTAGGGGATCGTGGGCAGCTCCGTCATGGCCTGCACGTCGATGCCCTCGCGCGGTTGCCCGCGATAGTCCACGACGCGACCGGCTTGTGTGGCCGTGGCGCGTGCGGGTTCGAGTTCCGACAAGTCCGGGAGTTCGTACTCGATGCGAGCTTCGGTTTCGCCACCGGCCGGCACGTCCACCACGGCAAGGCCGTGAAAGGCGCCGGGTCGGTCGCCTGCGTGAAACTCATCGGGGCGACCGGTCACGGCAACGACGAAGTGGCGCCCCGGCACAAGGTTGTCGAAGCGTCGCTCGAAGGTCGTCCCGGCAATGCTGACATCATGCACCTTGATGACGGCCACCTGCCCTTGGCGCAACTCGCGCCGGTTCAGGATGAGCCGCACCTCGTCGAAGCCGGCGGGCGTGTCCTCGGGCGCGGTGACGAACCGGACGATGAGCGACCCGCGGACGGGCTCCTCCGCTGGCGCCAGTGTCATCAGCAGCGTCAGCACGACGAGGCAAGCGACGTGGCCGAGGGGCTTCACAGGGTTCCGAACATCCGGTCGCCGGCGTCACCCAGACCAGGCAGGATGAAGGCGCGGGAGTTGAGTCCTTCGTCCAACGCCGCGACATAGACATGGACGTCGGGATGATCGCGCTCGATGCGCGCCTTGCCTTCGGGCGCGGCAATCAGGCAGATCGCCTTCAGGGTCTTGGGCTTCTTGCTCTTCAGCAGGTTCAGTCCGCCACTGAGGCTGCCGCCCGTGGCCAGCATCGGGTCGACGACGATGACGGTCGAGCTGGTCAGCGGCGACGGGATGTTCTCGTAGTAGGTGGCCGGCAGGGCGGTTTCCTCGTCGCGGCGCATGCCGATGTGGGCGATCTTGGCTTCCGGGAAGATGCGCAGCATGCCACTGACCATGCCGAGGCCGGCACGCAGGATTGGCGCGATGACGAAATCCTCGCCGGTCAGCGTGTGGGTCTGCATGGCCATCAGCGGGGTCTGGACGGTGCAGGAGCGCACCTCGAGGTCGCGCGTGGCCTCGTAGCTCAGCAGCAGCGTCAGCTCGGAGACCACGTCGCGGAACCGCTGGACGCTGGTCGACTTGTCCCGCAGGATCGACATCTTGTGCGTCACCACCGGGTGTTCCACCACGTGAACGGGCATAGCGGGGCATCCTCGCGTCGAGAGTCTGCGGGAACCAAGTCCCGCGGCGGCGTGCGCGGCAAGCTGGAATCGCATACGCCGACCGATAGCGCGCATTGCAGCCCGGCCGCGGAGAACTCGCCAGAGGTCTCTCGCCGGCACACGAATTGCTCCCCTGTAAACACAAGACGCGTGTGACGCGAGAACCCACTGCCCCCATCGGGCTCTTCCGTTCTCCCTCAGGCGTGCACGAGACGCCCCAATCCGTTGACTTGACTAGACTTGCGAACCAGCCGCGCGACGGCCCGCGAACCGGGTCGCCCGGCAATGGCCGGCAGAACCCGACGGGCGTCGGTTCCTTCCACCGCACAGTTGCCGCACAGTTTGTCACAACCCGTGGTCCACAGGAGAGATTGCCGATGACGGCAAAGACCAAGCAAGAAGCTCAATCCCCGCGGC
>JAHCAW010000032.1 GCA_019634695.1 Candidatus Sumerlaeia bacterium | reverse complement strand
CACGGCGCTGCTCGCCACCGGGTGCGCCCGGCTGGAAGTGACCTCGCAACCCGCCGATGCGCGGGTCGTGTGGTCGCCGACGGCCGACGAGGGCGACTGGCGGCCATGGCCGCCGCGCGCCTGGGACGCCAGCGCGGTCTCGACCGGCGTGGTGACGCCGCTCAAGTCGCGGGGCCGCTACGGCGACGCCATCTGGATTCGCGTCGAAAAGGACGGCTACTTCGCCCCGCTGCCCCAGCCGGTGCAGCTCTACATGTTCCGCGACGAGAAGGTGCACTTCGACCTGAAGGAAACGCCCGCGACGTACGCCAGTCGCATGCAGGCCCAAGGCCTTGTGCTGTGGCGGGGCGAGTGGGTCCGGCCTCAGGACCACAACCTGGTCGAACACCGCGGCGTCTGGATGCTGGCCGACGAGGCCGAAGCGCTGGAGATGACCGCCAAGGGGCTGGTGCGCTATGGCGGCGAGTGGCTCACGCGCGAGGAATACGGGCGCCGCTTCGCGGCCGACCAGTTGGCCGCGGGCCTTGTGCTGCACAAGGACCGCTGGGTCAGCCCGGAGGTGAAGGCTGCCGAGGAGGCGGTGGACGCGCGCGTGGCGAATGTGCGCAGCAACCAGTCGAATCCGCTCGAAGCGCCAAAGGTGATTGGTCGAATCGATTCGTCGGACTCGGAGTTGCAGGTAGTGAACTCGACAAGCCGGACCGCGCGTGTGCTCTTCAGCGGGCCGCAGAGCCGCGAGTTGCTGGTCGAGCCCTATCAGACCTACACGCGACTATTCCTGCCGGCGGGACGCTATGAGATCGTGGCGCAGCCGGCCACCGAGGCGCCGTCGGTGCTGCCCAGCGAAAGCCAGGACCCGCGCGAGCAGTCGATCATCCCGCAGCTCATCCAGCGCGAAGGCCGGATGGTGCCCTTCTACGTCGAGCACCCGCTGGCCGGCGGGTACAAGTATCTGCTGACCTACGACGGCGGCCTGACGGTGGACTTCGGACGGGCCGAGGATTACCGCATCCCGACGCCGACCCTGCCCTCGGACCTGCCGACCATCGAGGTGCCGGAAGTGGATTTGCCGGACCGTCGGCCGCAACCGGGCCAACGCCCGGGCGGCGGCGCCCCCGGTGGCGGCATGCGGGGCGGCGGAGCTCCCGGTGGCGGCGGTGGCGCCCCGCGACGCTGACCCCGATCCGGCATCGCACGATTCGGAAATTTCTATTACGGGATTCCGTTGTTCCCGTCCTGTTCCTGATTGTCTGAAAAGATTCAATCAACCACGGAATGAACGGAACGAACGGAAGGCGGGCGGGGATTCCCCGACGCGTGTCGTGCGGTTTCGGAGTAATACACTTCAGCAGCCTCGCCAGTCCGCGGCGCGGGATACGGTGTATTGCCATCCACTGTGGCCGGCAATGCAAGTACCTCTCGCGCACGCCTTCGAGCAACGGAAGCGGGCTCCTATCCCAGTCCCTGCCGGGCGCCGCTCCCGCGGCGATAGGCACGCGCGGTTCCGGGTCTGCTCTGCGGTTTGGGGGAGCTGACAGCGGCGTCCCAGCCACAGTCAACGGACCGAGCGCTGCTGCCTGTTTCCCGACCTCGCCTCAGACCAGACGCGCCTTCTGGATGCGGTCGACGCGGTAGACGGAGTAGGCGTCGCGCGAGCGGCAGTGCGCGTAGATGCGGTCGCGCTCGAAGCTCTCCGGTCCGATGATCTCGGTGACGTGGTCCTGGTTCGCCTTCACGTAGTCGATCTCGATCTCGAACTCGTTCTCGATGGCGAAGTCGATCATGCGGCGGATGTCGGTCGGCTTGACGGCCGGGTTGGGGCCCTCGAAGTGGTACTTGGAGGGGCCCTTGGGCACGGGCGTCGAGACGAGGTGGTTGATCTGCGAGTCGTAGCTGCGGCGGACCTCGTCGATGCGGGCCTCGACGGCGTTCTGCCAGGCGCGGGTCCATGTGCTGACGAGCGGCGTGGCCAGGTCGTCCAGCGCGGAGAAGGAGCGCGGGTCGGCCTTGAGGCGCTCGAGCAGCGGTGACAAGCGGTCGTAGGCGATGGGCTGGCCGCGTTCGTTGGACATGTCCATGACAACGCGCAGGGCGGCGATGAGGCGCACCATGTCGTCGCGGGTCAGCGAGAGGTTGTAGCGCTGCTCGTCGTCCTTGATGTGGACGTGCTCGCTCTCCAGCCGGGGCATGAAGCCGATCTTCTGGAGGTCGCGGGCCATCTTCTTGAGATCGACGTCGGGAGTGAGGACGACGATGTGCTCGTCGAGCACGGCCTTGACGAGCGGGCCGAACTTTCGGCTGCCGCGGATCTGGCCCATGACCATGTCGTCGTCCACGACGATGTAGCCGCCGGCGTAGCCCATGTTGACCTCGCCGTGCTTCTCGCTGCACTCGCGGATGAGCACGCGCAGCGAATCGGACAGCGGGGTGCGGCTGTGGCGTTCGAGGAACGAGAGGATCTCGTCGCCGCCGAGGCCGCGGTCGAGCCCCTCGCGGATGCTTGTGCGGTCGATCGCCAGCAGCGACATCACGTCGATCGACTTGACGTGGGCGAACTCGTTCAGGTGATAGAAAGTGCGGAGCTTGAGGTCGGGCGGAACGATGACTTCATTGTTGGGTTGGACGATGAAGGCATCGACGTCGAAGTTGAGCGGCAGGACCTCATTGGGGTTGCGCGACTCGAAGAGCGTGCCCCAGTCCTTGAGGGGCCGCGAAAAGAGGAAACGCCCGAGGTCGGTGAAGCGGAAGGTGTAGTGGACGGGCTTTTGCTTGCGGGGGCGTCCCCGGCTGCCGCCGCGGGCCTTGAGCGTCTTGCCGTCGCCCTGCCGAACGCCGAGCAACTCGATGTCCTTGTCGCTCTGGAGTCCGACCGCGACAAGGCCGAGCCAGCGCAGGCTCTCGGCCAGCATCGACTCGATGACCAGTTCGTTGCTGCGCGTGAACTTGTCGTAGGCGAAGTTCTCGCCGCGGCGCGGGATGTCCTGCTGAATCTTCGGGATGACCTCCTCGTAGAAGCCGTGCTCGACGCACCAGCGGTCGCGGGGCATCTCGCCGAGCACCTCGAGGACGACGCGGCGGAAGGGCACGATCGACACAAGGCCCGTGGGGGCGGGCTCGGTGTGGATCGTGTTGCCGTCGAGGAACTCCTCGTTCCAGGCCGACGTGCCGAGCCACCAGGTGAGGATGTCCTGGTAGGCGGCCTGGCTGTCCTCGAGCCAGGTGAGGAAGGTGTGCGAGACGCGATAGGTCTCGCCCGTGGAGACGAGGAATCGCTTGTCGATGAGGAAGAGCGCAAGGAACTCGGCATACTTGACGGACTGGTGGCGGCTGAGCATGGGCAGCACGCGCTTGAGGTCGTTCTTGCCGATGCCTCCGGAGGAGAGGACGCGCACGGGCGTGCGATCGACGACGTTGCAGAAGACGACAAGGTCGCGCAGCAGGGTGTTCGAGTTGTCGAGGATGACGCCCGGCTTCTTCTCCTTCTCGACGACGCTGACGGAGTCGAGTTGGCGGAAGGTGCGGTTGTCCTCCTGGAAGTGGTTCGCGATGACGTACATGACGTCGCGGGGGATCATGAGGAGGTTGTTGTACTTGTTGCCGCCGGGGACGGCGGTGAAGACGAGGCCGCTGGTGTTGAGCAGCCACTGGAGGGCGTCGCCGCGGGAGTGGTCGTAGCGGCGCTGGATGTTGAGTTCGAGCAGGTCGCGGTAGACGCAGACGCCATTGCGGTCGATGAGGCTGTCGAAGACGGAGCGCGGGCCCTCGGCGAGGCGTTCGAGGTAGCGGCGCAGGAACTTGGGATCGAGCAGCGACTCGCGGATGACGTGGATCAGGTAGTTCTTGTTGGCCGACTCGGGCTGGAGGCGCAGGCCCTGGGTGGCGACATGCTTGAGTTCGTTGTTGGACAGTTCCTTGAGGAAGTGGCCGAGGTAGCCCTCCCAGAAGGAGGGCAGGTCGATGTAGCGCAGGAAGGGCTCGGGGATGCCGACAAGGACGAGTTCCTCGGAGAGTCCGGGGACGTTGTCGAAGAAGACGATACCGCGATCCGACAGCGAGCAGACGACCTCGCGCATGCGGGTCTCGTTGCCCTCGAAGAAGCGCCGGCAGACCTCGTCGATTTCCAGGTCGCCGCCGTGGATGACGAGGAAGTTGATGAGGTTGCGTTCCTCGTCGGCGAGGTTGGCGGTGGCGGTCTCCCAGGCGGGGCGGTTCTGGAGGCGCTGGTAGAGGTTGCCGATGAGGCGTTCCTTGCACTGGGCCTCGCCGCGGACGCCGTCCAGGTCGGCGGGCGCGATGCCCCAGTGCGCCTCGATGCGCTGGAGTTGTTCGGTGGTCAGGGTCTTGAGGATGCTCTTGAGTTTCATGGTTGGTTGCCGGCTCCCGGATGGCGGGGAGCAAGATGCGTGCTTGGGCTGGGGGCCTTAGCGCTTGGCGCCGTTGTCCTTTCCGCCCGGCGCCGACAGGGCGTCCGGTTCCGGCAGGTCCTCGAACTCGATTCGGTAGGAGTAGCCCTGTTGCGTCAGGAACATCTGGCGGTTCATGGCGAACTCCTGCTCCTTGGTGCTGCGGGTGACGACGGAGTAGAAATGGGCGACGTTCTCGATGCCCTCGCCCTTGGGGCGCAGCACGCGGCCGAGGCGCTGGGCCTCCTCCTGGCGCGAGCCGAAGGTGCCGCTGACCTGGATGGCGACATTGGCGTCGGGCAGGTCGATGGCGAAGTTGGCGACCTTGGAGACGATGATGAGCTTGATCTGGCGGGTGCGGAAGCGGGCGTAGATTTCCTCGCGTTCGCGGTTGGGGGTCTTGCCGGTGATGATCGGTGCCTTGAACTCCTCGGCGAGCGCCTCGAGTTGGTCGATGTACTGGCCGATGATCATGACATTGTCGCCGCGGTGGCGCTCGATCAGGCGGTGGATCACGCCCATCTTGGCGGGATTCTCGGAGGCCATGCGGAACTGCTCGCGCTGGTCGGCGGCGGCGTACTCGACCTTGAGGGCATGGGCGAGGGGCACGCGGATTTCGACGCACTCGGCCGTGGCAATCCAGCCCTGGTTCTCGAGCTGCTTCCACGGCATGTCGAACTTCTTGGGGCCGATCAGCGAGAAGACGTCGTCCTCGGCGCCATCCTCGCGCACCAGCGTGGCGGTGAGCCCGAGGCGTCGGCGCGCCTGGATGTTGGCCACCGACCGGAAGACCGGCGCCGGCAGCATGTGCACCTCGTCGTAGACGATCAGGCCCCAGTTCTCGTTGTTGAACAGCTCCATGTGCACGAAGTCCTCGGACTTGGACTTGCGATAGGTCATGAGCTGGTAGGTGGAGACGGTGACAGGGCGGATGTCCTTCTTCTCGCCGGAGTACTCGCCGATGTCGTCGGGCGTCAGGGTGGTCTTGTCGAGCAGCTCGGAGATCCACTGGCGCAGGGCGGTGATGTTGGTGGTCAGGATCAGGGTGCGCTGGCCGACGCGGGCGAGCGTGGCGATGCCGATGACCGTCTTGCCGGCACCGCAGGGCAGGACGAGCACGCCGGAGCCGCCGCGGGCGCCGCCGGCGGCATGGAAGATTTCGGCGGCGTCCTGCTGGTACTCGCGCAGGCGGAAGGGCCTGCCGGACTGGGCCGTGTCGCGCAGCTCGACGTCGAGCGGGTCGCCGTCGGTGTAGCCGGCCAGGTCCTCGACCGGGAGCTTCTCCTTGATGAGAGCCTGCTTGAGCAGGCCGCGGTTGTTGGGATCGACGGCGAGGCGCTTGTCGCCCAGGCGCGCGCCCAGGAAGGGCTGGACGCGCTTGAGGCGCACGATGCGCTCGATGGTCTCGGCGTCGGCGGATTCCAGGACGAGGCCGTCGCCCTCCTTGAGCAGGCGGAGCCGGCCGTAGCGGGCGACCTGTTCGCGGATTTCGATGAAGACATTCTCGGGAACGGGGTAGCGGGAGAACTGCCGGATGGCGGCGACGATCTCCTCGGCGGTCATGCCGGAGGCGGCCGCGTTCCAAAGGCTCAGGGGCGAGACTTGGTAGGTGTGGATGTGCTCGGGGGACTTGACGAGTTCTGCGAAGCGGGCGACTTGGTCGCGGGCGTCGGCATAGCGCGGGCTGTTCACCTCGAGGAGGATGGACAGGTCGGCCTGGGCGATCAGGGGGTTATTGGGGTTAAAGCCGTCCATGGAACCTTTCGGCCCGTCTCCGGGGCGTCTTCTGTTGTCGGCCCGCCCTCTCGGGACGGGGGAGTTGGCGTGTTTGGGGCCGCTCCGGGAGCCCACAATCGCCGCGACAGATACCGGGCGCCAAGGAACCTGTCAATTCGGAAGGCACCACGATCCGGCCGGCGGGCTTCAGAAAACCGTCTCCGGCTGCGGCGTCCGGCCGGCGGGCAGAGGGCCGGACGGGTCGGGGCGGTCACGGGCCAAGCCCTCGGGGTCGGTCTCCAGAATCCGGATCAGGTCCTCGTCGGGCATCTCCAGCGGACTCTCGTCCCTCATCTTGAGGACGGCGACGAGCATCAGCAGGAGCGCTCCGGCCAGCAGGACCATCTGGATGAGAACTTCCCGTTTCATCGGCTTTGGCCAGTTCGACCTTGTGAATGCCCCCCGAATGGGCGCAGGGACCGTAGGGGATTCGGATGTGGGTTGTCAAACAGGGAGAGTTGTCAGCGCGACCGGAAGTCGGTGGTTCCGGAAAGCGCTTTCGACGCATCTCGGACCCGAGTCATCGGGTAACGGTATTCCCACGATTGGGAGTCCGGTTTCCCAACCTGTTTCGTTCCTGTCTTTGGTAAGGCGCGTTATCAAGTCTATGAGTTTGATAATGAAAGACTTGCGTTATGGCTCGCGGGCTGGATTCGGGGCGGCTTGTTGGTACGGAGAATGCATCGTATCGGAGGGGTTACGTCCGATTTGTGTGGGTGGTCTGGGTGGTGCAACATGGGTGACAAGCCAAGCAAGAACCCGTTCAAGCTGGTCAAAGGGATGATCTCCGGGGTGCGTCAGTGGGTGGATGATGCCGAACGGGAGAACATGGAGCACCGGATGGAACTGGTGCGGGCGAAGGCACCGAATCCGATGGATCCGGTGGTGATGGACCCGACCGCGCCCCCGCCCAGCCAGCCCAAATCCCCCAAACCCACCGCGCCGGCAGGCAAGGCGCCGTGGACCTCCCGGCCGCCCACCCCCGGCGATCCCCATGCCCCCCTGGCCCCCCGCAACCTGGCCGGGATGCGCCTGTCCAGCGAAACCCCGAAGCAGAAGTTCGAGACGCCCAACGAAGGGGTGCGCATCAGCAACCGCGAGAACACCTCGTACCACGAGCGCAACCGCACCGTGGCGCTCATCAAGGAGCACTACGCCGCCTACGGGCACTCGATCTCGTCGGCGATGCTGACCAAGTGCCTGATGCCGCGCGGCATCCCGATGCTGCTCGAGCGCATGGAGCTGACCTCATGCGGCTCGGAAGAGGGCGACCACGAACAGATTCGCCAGTGGGTCGACGCGAAGGGACTCGAGGCGTTTTGTCAGGCGTTGGGCGTGCGCTTCCAGGCGGCCAAGATCAACGAAGAGCAGCGCAACCACCAGATGCGCGAGCAGAAGCGGCGCGAGGCGGTCGAGGATTCGCGCAAGACCGGCACCCGTCCGGGCGTCAAGCCGACGCGCGTGCAGAAGATGTCGCGTCCTTCCACCGATCGCGTGGCCAGCCCTTTCGTCAAGCAGACCAACATCCAGCCGATCGCGCTGCCCCCCGAGGAACCCGCGGATTAGTCCTCGTTCGGGAATTTGCTGGCAGCGCCCGGCAACACGGCCCGTGGCAAGCCACAGTCATACGGCTTCGAAAGATCAACTTCTGCACCCCGAGCGTGAGCGAGGCGGAATGCACACGCCCTGCCGCTACGCCTCGCCACCGCCGACCCGTGCCGGGCATCCTTGTCGACGGCTTCGGTTTCCAAAGTCATATTATAGAATTTCGCATCCTGCCGCGGGCGATGACCAAAGACCGAGCGACGTGTCCGTCCCGGCGGTTGGCGCATTCCGGCGTCGATCGCCCATTTGCCAGTGCGCTCAGCACGCTTCAGCGTGCTTGCCGATAAGCGCGACCTTGTGGAAGAAGGGGCTCTTGCTTGAGCAGGTCAGGATCGGTAATAGGAAGTCGCGCTGAAGCGCGCTGCAATAGCCAATATTTGAAGTGGCTCCCACCGGGTGAACCCGGAGGCAAGGAAGAGCGTGCTGAAGCACGCTGAGCAACTCGCGACGTCCATGCCACCCGCATGCCTCAATGAGTTGGGTTCTTGTGCGGCACAAGGCTATGATGCAAGGGTGGCCACAACTTCCCGAATGGCGCGGTAGCGCCATGCCGCCAGCGCAGGCACGAACCGTGTTCTGCTCTTCGCTCTCCCAAACCGCAAGACTACGCGGACGTGCCGGCCGGATGAGCGGCGGCGCGCGTGCGCATCCAGCGCACCACCTTCTCGAAGAACGGCTCGACGAACTGTTGCCAAGTGTCGAGCAGGTAGGCGCCGAGGGCGACGTCCAGGCAGGCGTTGGCCTTGTCGTGCTCATCGAGAGCGAGCCAGCTCAGGCCGGCGATGATGTGGGCGTGGTAGTCGTCCGGTCCCTCGGGGCGCATGGTGGAGAGCAGGGCCACGGCGCCGCGGTGCTCGCCGGTCTCGTGCAGCGCCCAGGCGTACATCGTCAGCAGGCCGGGCGACGGCAGCAGGTGGCTTTCGCGCTTGTCCTTGTAGGCCTCGAGGTCTGCCTCGACGATTGGTTGGAGCAGGGCGAGGGCCTTGTCGGCATGGCCGATGCGCAACGCGACCCAGCAGGTGTTGGCGGCCGCGTCGTGGTCGTCGGGATCGAGGCGACAGGCATTCTCGAAGCACCACTCGGCGAGCGGAAGCTGCTTGGCGAAGTAGGCACGGACGCCGCGCTTGGCAAGGCGCTGCGCGAGCGCGCGGCGGCGGGGCAGTGTCAAGGCTTCCGCGCTGGCGACCTCCTTCTCGAATGGCAGCGGCCCCGCGAGTGGGGCGATGCCGGCCGTCAGGATTTCGGGGTGCTCGAGGCGCAGCGGCCAGAAGCGCTGCAGCGCGCGCCGTGTCCAGTCGCGTTGCGGAAAGAGCGTGCCGGGGGCGAGATCGTCGGCCGCCAGTTCGAATTCGCCGAGATGCCAGAGAACGAGGCCGCGATACTGGCGCGCGAGGGGGTTCTCGGGTTGGGTGGCGAGGACATGGTCGAAGTCCACGCGGGCTTCGGCGTATTCGCCGCGTTCGAGCCGGACGATGCCGCGCAGCAGACACTCGGGCGTGCACGACTCGCCCAGCACGTCGGCGAGGTCGGCCAGCGTGTTGGCGGAGGCCTGACGGGTGGCCTGCCAGACGGAGTCGAGGCGTCGGGGTTCCATCAGGGGCGGGGCTCCGGGGCGGGGTCCTGCACATAGGCGGCGAGCAGGCGGTAGGTGTTGGCAAGCGCGTCGCGATGCGTGCGCTCGTATCCGTGCGAGGCGAAGACGCCGGGACCGATCAGGCCATGGCGAACATCGTAGGCGGCGCGCAGGGCAACGGCGGCGTCGGAGGTGTAGAACGGGAAGATGTCGACGGCGAAGTCGAGTTGTTCGCGTTGTGCCAGCGCGACGAGGCGCGAGGTGAGGCTGTAGTCGAACGGACCGCTGCCGTCCTTGGCGCAGATGGAGACCTTGAACTCGCTGCCCTGCAAGTCGTCGCCGACGCAGCCCATGTCGAGCACTAGGAAGTCCTCGATCTCGCGCGGGGCACCGTGCGCGGCGCCGTGCCCGACCTCCTCCCATGCGGTGAAGAGGGCCCATGTCTTGCGGGCGGGACGGACGCGGCCGGCGGCAATCTCGCGAGCCAGCGCCAGCAGCAGCCCGACGCACGCCTTGTCGTCGATGTGTCGGCTCTTGAGGAAGCCGCTGGCGGTCAGGCGCGTGCGCGGATCGAAGCACACGAAGTCGCCGGGGCGGATGCCCAGAACCTCGACGTCGGCGGGCGAGGCGACCTTCTCGTCGAGGAAGACGAGCAGCGTCTCGTCGGTACGCTCCTTCTTGTTGGTTTCGCGGAAGACGTGGGCGGAGGCCTCGGGCATCTGGACGACGCCGGAGTAGGTGCGCCCGTCGCGCGTGTGGACGGTGCAGTTCTCGGTGTCGATGGCGGTGTAGGCCAGGCCGCCGATGTTGGTGACGCGCAGACGCCCCTGCGGGGTGACGGCGCGGACCATGGCGCCGAGGGTGTCGATGTGGGAGGCGATGACGAGCGGGTGCCCGTCGCCGCCGAGGTCCACGCGCAGCGCGCCGCGACGGGTGCTCTCGGTCGGAAAACCGAGTGCGCGGAACTCGCTGTCGAGCCACTGGCGCGCCTGTTCCGTGTAGCCGGTCGGGCTTGGGATGGCGCACAGGGCGACGGTCTTCTCGAGTGCAAAGTCGATGGAATCGGAAAGGTGGGACATCGGCGTGGGGACGAGGGGATCGATTGGGGTGGACGCGTTCCAGTCGTCGGGCTTAGGCAGGGGGAAGGCAAGCCGGAAACCGGCGGCCTTGAGGAGTCGGGCGCGTGCGCGGGCGATCGATGACGTGGGTCTTGGGACTGGTGCTGCTGCTCCTTGCGGGCGGTCGGGCGCCGGCACAGGGCCCGCGCGAGGCGCCGGCGACGGCGAGCGCGGACGGGCCGAGCAGCAAGACGATCCTGGTCGTCTCGCGCTCGGGCGTGCAGCTTGACGTCTGGATCGACGGCGTGCGCCGCGGCGGGACGCCGCTGGCCGTGCGGCTGGAGACGGGCGAACACTTCATCACCGCCGCGGCGCCGGGCATTGAACCGGTGCTCGAAAAGATCGAAGTGGCAGCGGGGCCGGGTCAGCAGACGACGTATCTGCTGCCGGTGCCGATGACGCCGGAGCGCTTTCCCGGGGTCTTCCGCGAGGTGGTGCAGGCCTACACACGCAATCGCCAGAACCCGCACGTGCTGATCGCGGCGGCGTTGCTGACGCCGGACCGCACGGACTTCGAGGGGCTGCTGGCACGAATCCCCGTCGAGCACCATGAGGATCCGATGCTGCTGCTGGCGCGCTCGAAGTGGGCCTACAAGGCAGGCGACGACGCGGGGGCGCTGGCGTTGCTGGAGAAGGCGACGGCGAAGGACGAGCAACTGGCGGCGCCGTGGCGCGAGCGGGCGCGGTTCATGATCCTGCAGAATCGGCTGCCGGAGGCGGTGCTCGATGCCGAGCGGGCCGTGCGCCTGGAGCCGCTGAACGCCGACAACTTCGTCGTGCGCGGCGACGCCTACCACCTTTCGCTCAAGCCCTATGCGGCGCAGCTCGACTACGAGCGGGCTCTGGACCTGCGGCCGGACCACCCCGGCGCGCTGGCCGGACTGGATGCGCTGCGCGAGGCCCGCCAGTGATTGCGCTGCTGCTCGACGACTCGATCGCGGCCCACGGGGTGCTGCGGCACCTGCGCAACGTGCGCCCGCGGGTGGACGGGCCGTTCATGGCCTGGGACGGGCGAACGCGCGCGGGGTTGGACCTGCGCGTGGTTCACGTGCCCCCACGCATCGACGACCAGTACGTGGCGGGCCGCCTGCAAGCGCACCACGGGGCGCGGCTGTTGGTTCATCTGGGGATGGCGCGGGGCGCCGCCAGTTGGATGGAGGAGGAGTCGCGGGCGGCGGGGGAGATCGTGCTGGCCGGCTGGGCCTGCGACCTGCGCGCCCTGGAGCCGGTGCAGCGGATCCTGCCGGACACGACCCCGGGGGCCGCCGTGGAGTTGCCCGCCGGCCTTGCCGCGCGGCGAGTGGCGGCGACGGCGCTGCCGGACGTCGAGTTGGGCGTCGGTTCGCTCGCTCTCCCCTTGACCGTTGCGGGCTTGGCCGAGAGACTCCGAAAACGCTTTGGGTTGGCGCTGTTCGACACAGCCGCCGCGGGACTGCTGGAGGCGTGTGTCGAGTCTGGAGTGGACGGGATACTGGGGAAAGTGCTCGCGGGTTCGGTCTGTCCGGGAGGCGAGGCGTCGGGCGGTGGCATGGCCGCCGAATGCCTTATTGCGGAGTCGATGGATCGGTTTCTCGAGGCTGCGGGGTTGGTGGAAACCACGGACGAGACCCTGCGCGGCGCCCAGGCCGGGACCGGCGCGAACTTGGAGCAGTGAACGTGGCAGACTGGCAGCCCGAACGGGAACAGTACAGCACCGAGATGGGCGACCGGATCGCGACGAACTCGGGCGATGCGCCCAAGCGTTCGCTGGTCGGTCCCGATGGAGTGGTCGTTTCGGTCACCGGACCGGAGACGCCCTCGCGGCGCCGCCCGGTGCTGATCACGCTGGATGGTCGTCGCGTCAGCGAGCGCTTCGTCATCGATCAGGAGCGCAGTATCCTGGGCCGCGACCTCGATGCGGACATCAAGGTCGCCGACGGCGAGGTATCGCGCCAGCACGCCGTGCTCACCTGGCTCAACCATGACGATCCGGCGACCGAGCCGATCTGCCATCTGGTCGACAATGGCAGCACCAACGGCACCTTCCTGAACAAGAAGAAGCTCGAGGCGCAGACGCCGCTGCGCGACGGCGACATCATCCGCGTCGGGCGCACAAGCCTGGGCTACTTCATCAAGGACGAGCGCGTCCTCAAGCTCGACCAGATGCTGATGACGATGGCGCTGCACGACGCGCTGACGGGGCTCTACAAGCGCGAGTACTTCTTCAGCGAACTGCACCGCGAATTCGACCGGTCGCGCCGGCACAGTCGCCTGCTGACCGTGGCGATCCTCGACCTGGATCACTTCAAGGCGGTCAACGACACCTACGGCCATCTCAACGGCGATCTGGTGCTGCGCGAGTTCGCGGACCTCGTGCGCCTGTCCCTGCGCGAAGGCGACATCTGCGGGCGCTATGGCGGCGAGGAGTTCGCCATCATCTTCCCGGAGACCGACCTGGCGGGCGCGTCGGGGGCACTCGAGCGCATTCGCCGCAACGTCGAACGCCACGTCATCCACACGCAGGACGGTCGGACGATCCGCGTGACGGTCAGCGGAGGCGCGGCCGGCCTGGACGCGGCGCATCGCGACAAGATGGACCTGCTCAACGACGCGGACCGGGCATTGTACGCGGCCAAGGGCGCCGGACGCAACCGGGTCGAGCTCATCCTGCGCGGCGCCGACGAAGGCACCCAGCCCGGGGGCGCGTCGCGGCGGTTTGAGCTCGACGACGCGGAGGGCCGCTGATGGCGCCGGAGGCGACGCGGATCGCCGTGCTGGGCGCCGGCGCATGGGGCAGCACCTTCGCCGACTTGCTGGCCCGCAAGGGCCACGCGGTGACGCTGTGGGACATTCGGGCCGAGGCGCTCGAACGCTTGGCCCATGAGCGCCATCCCTTCGGCGTGCCCGAGTTGCGGCTGGCGGAGTCGGTGCGCCTGCAAGCGGATCTCGCGACCGCGGTGGCGGACGCCGAAGTGATCGTCTTCGTGATCCCGTCGCAGGCAACGGCCGAGTTGGCCGCGCGCCTGAGCGGTCCCACCGCCGGGCGCTCGCCGCTGGTGGTGCTGGCCTCCAAAGGACTCGACATCCCGACTTCCTCGCCGCTGTCCGACGTGATTCGGCGGGCGTTGCCGCATTGCCGCGTTGGCGTGGTCTCCGGCCCGTGCATCGCGCGCGAGGTGGCCCAAGGCGTGCCGACCTCCGTGGTGGCGGCGAGCGATCGCCCCGAGGATGCACGCTTCCTGCGCGACCTTGTCGCGACGCCGGCGCTGCGGGCCTACACGCAGCACGACGTGCTGGGCGTGGAGTTGGGCGGCGCACTGAAGAACGTGATCGCCATCGCGGCCGGCGTCGGCGACGGCTTGGGCTTTGGCGCCAACACGAAGTCGGCGCTGCTGACGCGCGGGCTGGCGGAGATGAGTCGCCTGGCGACGGCGCTCGGAGCCGAAGGCGTGACGCTGTTCGGCTTGGCGGGACTGGGAGACCTGGCGGTGACGTGCTTCAGCCCGCACAGCCGCAACCGGACCTTCGGCGAACACCTGGGTCGCGGGTTGACCCCGGCGGCCGCGCGCGAGGCGATCGGCATGGTGGTCGAGGGCGAGCCGACAGCGCGGGCAGCGCGGGACCTCGCACGGCGCCAGGGTCTCGAAATGCCGATCACCGAAGTGGTGGTGGGCCTGTGCGACGGCGTGCTGAGCGCCCGCGATGCCGTGGTGGCCCTGATGCAGCGGGAACTGAAGGACGAGTTTCCCGGGGAGTGATGGCCCGGGAAACGATGGACGGCGCGGGTCAGTCGGGCGCAGCGGATGAATTGCGCGGGGCGAATTTGGGAACTGCCGACAGTCGCGTGACGCGTGCCGAGCCTGCCTGCGACGACCTTCGCAGAGCCGTAGCCACGTTTGCTCCCAAGACTTGAGCCGCACAGCGTTTGAAATCGCCGGACCATGCAGGCGGGTCGCCGGAGCATCCAGGCGGGCTGGGCGTTGCGAGTCGCTCAGCGTGCTTCAGCACGCTCTTCCTTGCCCCCGGGTTCACCCGGTGGGGTGGCTCATAATATATTACCTATTGAAGCGCGCTTCAGCGCGAATTTCAATATGCGATCCAGTCGTCTCCGACGGAATCATCTGTGCCGAATATTGCCGCGCCGATTGGGAAGCACGCTGAAGCGTGCTTTAGGAAACCCTTGCCGGGCAAGGCCCTCCTGCTGAAGCAGGGGGCAAGGAAGAGCACGCTGAAGCGTGCTGAGGGCGCCTGCGACCGAGGCGATCGAAACCCTCGTAATCTGATCGCCGTGGCTGGCTGTTCGTGCGTTCATCCGGCCTCGGCCACGTGAATAAACAAATACCTTATCAAGATCGGGGAGCAGTCATCAGATCCCGGGATCGAGTGATACGGGCACGGAGTACAAATCGCGGCGCCCGGTCCGTTGACTGTGGCGCGGCTCAGTCGGGCGCAGCGGATGAATTGCGCGGGCGGACTACTTCTTCTTCTTTTCGCGCTTCTTGGCGTAGTAAGCGTCGATCTCGCCGTAGAAGTCGCGGCCGATGACGGCGCCGAGGGCCTCGATTTCGGGGCGCAGGACCTGATAGGCGAGCTGGCCGTCGGCGTGGGCGCATCCGCAGTGCGTGTAGGGTGCGAAGCCCGGGAAGTTCTCGTCCTTCAGTCGGTCGTTCTCCAGGGTCGGCAGCCACAGGATCGTGCGGTTGTCGCGCTCGAGCGAGATCGGGTGCAGCCAGCAGCTCAGCGGCTTGTAGGCCCACGGGTGCTCGCCGTGTTCCATGGCCAGGGATTGCAGGGAGCAGCGGCCGTCGGGGAACCGGAAGATGCAGGCGGTCTTGTCGAAGTGCTTGGGGAAGTTGACGTGGGGCGGGTACTTGAAGCGGCGCACGCGGGTCTTGCGGGTGTCGGTGTCGAGGAACGTGGCGTCCTCGAAGGCGTTCTCGCGCGTGATGCCGAGTTGCTTGAAGAAGACCGGGTGGGCGTCGACGATGGCGCCGATGTAGTGCTCCTCGTCGTCGTCGAGGCAGACGCCGTCGTAGCAGCACATGCCGGAGCACTGGCCGAGCGTGCAGGGCTTGAGCAGGGTGCCGAAGGACTCGAAGTCGATGGGGGCGTTGGCCAGGCGACGGCGGAAGTACTTCTTCGTTTCGGGCAGGGGGTCGAGAATCTGCGCGGCGGACAGGGGCATCGGCGCGTCCTTCGGGAGCGGGGGTCGTCAGAGCGCGGCGAGTGTGGGGAAGTCGCCGGCGGCGTCGCCAACAAAAAGTTGCAGCGGCGACGGTTCGAGTTGGGGCGGTCATTCCCGATTGCCGACCGGTTGGTGGCGCGGGCAGCGTGCGGATGTGAGGTGTGGCCATGATGCCGGGTTCGTGTCGTGTGGCGTTGTTGAACGTGGGCCGTCCCCAGCCGATCCTGGGGCCGAACGGGGATCGGTTCACGAGCTCGATCGGCCGCAGGCCGGTGGACCGACCGGTGCGCCTGCTGTTCGAGGGGCTCGAAGGGGACGCCTGCGCGTATGGCGGGCATCATGGCGAGTACATGCGGGTGAACGCGTTCTGCGCGGCGCACTACGCGGCGGCAGAGGCGTTCGCCGGCAAGGAGCTGCCGCGGCCGGGGTTCGGCGAGAACCTGACACTCGAGGGACTGACCGAGGCCGACGTGCGCGTGGGCGATGTGTTGCGCGCGGACGGCGGGGCCGTGATGCAGGTGACCCAGCCGCGCGAGCCCTGCGCCAACGTCCCGCGCTTTCTGGGCGTGCCCGACATGATGAAGTGGATGATCGCCGAGCCGACGACGGGGTTCTACCTGCGCGTCGTCGAGCCCGGCATGATCGCTCCCGGCGACACGTTGCGCTTCGAGGCGCACGGGCCGGCCGAGTGGACGATCACGCGCCTGAACCGCGCGCTGTATCAGGAGGGCGAGGACTTCGAGACCATCGAGCGCCTGCTCGACGTGCCCGAGCTCTCCCCGAAGTGGAAGGAAAGTCTGCGCCAACACACCGAGCGCCGCCGGGCCCGTCTGGCCCGCCAGCGCCTGTCGGAAGGAGAGACCCTGTGACGACCTTCGTGCTGATCTGTCGCGATGCGCCGGACTCGCGGGCCAAGCGCCCGCAGGTGCGCGAGCGCCATCTGGCCTACTGGCGGCCGCTGGACGAGGCGGGGCGCCTGAAGATGGCGGGGCCGATGACCGATTTCGCCGGCTCGCTGTTCATCCTCGAGGCGGAGTCGCGCGAGGAGGTGGCGGCGCTGGCCCGGCAGGACCCGTACCGGCTCGAGGGGGTGTTCGAGTCGTTTGAAATCCACCCTTTTCGTCCAGTATTGCCGGCTGCCGTGTACGGCGGGGCGTGACGAGCTGCCCGGCGGGAACCCAAGTCCTTTGATATCAGTGCCATTGGCACGGGTCAGATTCTGCGGTGATGTGCGGATTCCGGTTGACCACGCCGAGGTGCCTTGCCTAACTCAAGCCAGAGTTTGGCAAGCCAAAGGACTTTTGGACCCCGCCCATGTCGCTCCTCGCCTCCCTCGCCCTCTCGTTCTCTCCCGCCCCGGTCGCCCCGGTCGTGCGCGAAGTGATCGTGCCGCTCTCGAAGCTGACCTGCAACGAGGAGGCGCTGGTGCTGCACGTCGAGACGCAGGACCGCGAGGCGCAGCGACTGGCGACGTTGGGTGTCGTGCCGGGCGCAATCGTGCGCGTGGTGTGCGCCGGCCGCACCTGTCTGCTGATGGTGGGCGAGACGCGCCTGTCCGTGCGGGCCGAAGTGCTCGAGCGCATTCTGGTGGAGAGGCTCTCGGCCTGAGTTCCCATGCCCACCCTGGATGAGTTGCAGACGGGCGAGGCGGCGACGGTGACGGCTCTGGAAGGGGACGACACCTACGTCCAGCGCCTGATGGAGTTGGGGCTGATCGAGGGCGTGCGCGTGGAGTTCCTGCGGCGCGCGCCGATGGGCGACCCGCTCGAGATTCGCATCGACAACACGTTCCGCCTGTCGCTGCGGCGTGAGGACGCGCGCCGCATCGCGGTCGAACGCGCTTCCTGATCCCCGGACGCCCGCACCCCCGATGACCAACTCCCCCCAAACCGCCGCCGCCTCCATGCGCGTGGTTCTGCTCGGCAATCCGAACACCGGCAAGACGACGCTGTTCAACGCGTTGACCGGCCATCGCGCGCGCGTGGGCAACTACGCCGGCGTGACGGTGGAGAAGCGCGAGGGTCCGCTGCGCGACGCGGCGCGCGCGGTGACGCTGGTGGACCTGCCCGGGACGTACAGTCTCGCGGCGCACTCGGCCGACGAGTTCGTCGCCGTCGAAGTGCTGCTGGGCCTGCGGCGCGACACGCCGCGGCCGGATGCGGTGGTCGTCGTCGCCGACGCGAGCAATCTGGAACGCAACCTGTTCCTCGCCACGCAGGTGCTCGATCTCGGCCTGCCGACGATCGTGGCGCTCAACATGATCGACGTGGCGGAGAAGGACGGCCTGCGGATCGACGCGGCGGGGTTGTCGTTGGCGTTGGGCGTGCCCGTCGTGCCGACGAACGCGCGCGACCGCAAGGGCGTGACGGAGCTGGCCGTGCGGATTGCGGACGCGGATCGGCTGCCGGTGCCGACGGCGCCGGCGGTGTTCCCGCCCGAGTTCGTCGCGACGCGCGAGGCGTTGGCGACGGAGCTGGCCGGCCTGCTGCCGGCGGGAACCGCGTGCGACGCCTTCGCGGCCGGCCGCGTGTTGCTCGAAGTGGATGGCACCTTCGAGGAACGACTGGTGGCGGCGGGCGGCGAACCGGTGCGTGCCGCAATCGGACGCGCGCGCGAAAGCCTCGAGACTGCCGGCCATCGGCTGCGAGCCCTGGAAGCGCGCAGTCGCTACCAGTGGATTCGGACGCATGTTGCTCCGCACGTGAAGCGACCGGCGGCCGGCACGCGACGCGCCTCGCAGGAAACCACCGAGCGCATCGACCGGGTCCTGACGCATCGCATTTGGGGTTCGCTCATCTTCCTGCTGCTGATGGGCCTGGTGTTCCAGGCGATCTACACGTGGTCGGCGCCGCTGATGGACGGCATCGAGGGCGTATTCGCGCTGCTGGGCGACTGGCTCGGCGGGATGTTGCCCGAGGGTGCGTTGCAGTCGCTGGTGGTGAACGGCATCGTGGCCGGTGTCGGCGGGGTGATGGTGTTCCTGCCGCAGATTCTGGTGCTGTTCCTGTTCATCGCGTTGCTGGAAGATGTCGGGTACATGGCCCGCGCGGCCTTCCTGATGGACCGGTTGCTGTCGCGCTTCGGGCTCAGCGGGCGCAGCTTCATCCCGATGCTAAGCAGCTTCGCGTGCGCGATTCCGGGCATCATGGCGACGCGCACGATCGAGAACCCGCGCGACCGGTTGGCCACGATTCTGATCGCGCCGCTGATGAGTTGCTCGGCGCGCCTGCCGGTGTATACGTTGATGATCGCCGCCTTCGTGCCCGAGGGCACGGTGGCGGGCTTCCTCAGCTTGCAGGGACTGGTGCTGCTGGGGATGTACCTTGTCGGCATCGGCGTGTCGGCGCCGGTGACGTGGATTCTGAAGAGGACGCTGCTGAAGTCGCGCACGCCGAACTTCCTGATCGAGTTGCCGCCGTATCGCAAGCCGCTGCTGTCGAACGTCTTCTCGCGGATGGTGGATCGCGGGCGCGAGTTCCTGGTGCGGGCGGGGACGATCATCCTCGCGGTGGCGATTGTCGTGTGGGCGTTGAGTTACTACCCGCGTCCGGCCGAGGTGTTCGAGCGGTACGAATCATCCGTCGCGACGGCGAATGCGCCGTATCTGACCGGGTTGGCGAGCGTCGGTGTGGCCGTCGACGAAGCGCCCGGGGATGCCGCGGGCGTCGAGGCGCTGGCCGACGCGCACGAGACGGTCGCGGTGGACTTCGCGGCTTGGGCGGAGGAGCTGGCGGCGCTGGAGTTCGAGCGCGACGGCGAGCTGCTGCGGCGCTCGGCGCTGGGAACGATGGGTCGCGCGATCGAGCCGCTGGTGCGGCCGCTGGGTTGGGACTGGCGGATCGGCATGGCGGCGATCGCGAGCTTCCCGGCGCGCGAAGTCGTCATCGCGGTGCTGGGCGTGATCTTCGACCTCGGGCCGGAGACCGACGAAGAGGACCCGCGGCTGAAGGAGAAGTTGCAGGCGGCGGAGTGGCCCGACGGAAGGCCGCTGTTCAACCTGCCGGTGGCGCTCAGCCTCATGGTCTTCTTCGCGCTCTGCCTGCAGTGCGCCGCCACCATCGCGATCATCAAGCGCGAGACAAACAGTTGGCGCTGGCCGCTTTTCGCGTTCGGCTACATGACCGCACTCGCCTACATCGGGGCCTTCCTCGTGTATCGGGTCTCGTCCTTGCTGCTGTGATCTCGGAGGGCACGCGATGACCGACTTCCTCCAGAACCTGATCGTGGCACTGCTGGTGCTTGGTGCGGCGGCCTACGTCGCGCGGCACCTGTGGCGCTCCACGCGCGCGGGCAAGTCCGGCGGCAACTGCGGCTGCGGGGCAAAGAAGGCCTGCGGCGCATCAATCAGAACCCGGAGCGTGAGCGACGGGCAGGTGCCCGGACGTCCCACGACGCCTCGATAATCAGAACCCGGAGCGTGAGCGACGGGCAGGCATTATCGAAGCGGTGACACTTGGCCGAACCCGCTGGACGTTGGGGCGCTTGCGGGCCTGAGGCACGCCCCTCACTCACGTTCGGGGTTCTGATTGGCGGCGTGCTGATTGGCGGGGTGCTGATTGGGCGTCAGGAAGACGAGGCGCGTCACGCCGTAGGTGCGGTCGTCGTGGAGGGCCCACGCGTCGGGCACGGCGAAGCGTTCGCTGCGTTCGATCTCGACGATGACGATGCCTTCGGGAGCGACGAGGCGACGGCGCGCCAGAGCCTCGAGCACCGGCGGCGCGAGTTCCTGACCATACGGCGGCATGACGAAGACGAGGTCGAACGGCGTGGCAGCCACGCGGGCGAGCGCGCCGGGCAACTGGCCGGTGACGAGTGTGGCGCGCCCCTCGTAGCCCAGTCGCGCGATGTTGCGGCGGATGACGGCGTGCGCGTCGCGGGCGTCTTCGACGAAGGTGGCATGGCGCGCGCCGCGGCTGAGGGCTTCGAGGCCGACGGCGCCGGAGCCGGCGAAGAGATCCAGCACGCGCGCCTCGTGCATCTGGCCGCGCAGGATGTTGAACAGCGCCTCGCGCACGCGGTCGCGCAGCGGGCGGGTCGTCAGGCCCTCGGGCGTTTCGAGGCGAGCGCCCCGTTTTTCGCCGGCGATAATGCGCAGCATCAGGAGGAGCCCGCCTTGTCGGTGCCGGGGATGCCGTCGAGCGGTTCGCCGAGGTCCTCGAGCGTGCGGATCATGGCCTGCTGCAGCGCGATTGCCTCGGTTGCCGGATCGGCTTCGTCGTCGTAGGTGCGGAAGTGTTCGAGGCGATAGGTGACGCGGGCGAAGGGCAGAGGGAGCAGGGATCGGTCCCACGTGGGCAGGCGGAAGGCGGGTCGCGCGCCGCAGACAAGGTGGTACAGGCGCGCGCGCGTGCCGATCGCCAGGCCAAGGACGCCGTGCTTGGGCACGCCGCGCGGGCCGCGGGGTCCATCGACGGCGATGGCGGCGACGCGGCCGCCGCGCAGGGCGCGCCGGAGCTGGATCAGGCCCACCGCGCCGCCGCGGCTGGAGCTGCCCTCGATGGGTACCTGCCGCAGGGAGCGCACGAGATCGGCCTGGAGCTGGCCGTCGCGGCTGGGGCTGACGAGCGTGGCAACGTGCAGCTCCGGGCCGCCGCACGGATTGTGCAGCAGCGCCCCCATCGCCACGACCATGTTCTCGTGCAGGACGGCGCAGCAGGAGAGCCGCGACGGGTCGGCCATTTCGGCGAAGCGCCCGCGCGTCTCGATCCGCACGCGCCACGAGCGCATCCACAGCTTCACGAACGGCATGAGCACCGGAACGACCACGTGGCGCACGACGGCGAACCGGGCTGTGCGCCAGCGACGCCGCCACCGCTTTCGGGAATCCTTTTTACGTGCCAACGCGGATCGCCTCCGGAGAGGGCCTCAAGATCGCGCCCCCTTCTTGGGGGGTGACTCCGCGGGGCCGCAAGACAATGCAGGCGATGGCCGGGCCCGGGGGGAATGATCTGGGTGCCTGCCGGAAATCCGTTGTCGCCCTTGGGCCCAGCCCGCATGCCCATGGGCGGCACGTTGATGTCGGAGAGGTGGCATGTCGCGTCCGCTGACCGTTCTGCTGGCCAACACGGCCGCCCGCTGGATCGGCGAGGCGGCCGGGACGGACCTGTTGGCCCGCGTGCTGCACGAGCGCGGCCATCGGGTGGTCATGGTCGTGCCCGAGGGGGGCAGCATTCATCCGGCGCTGACGGCGCCCTGCCGGATCGTGCGCGTGCCGTGGCGGCTGAGCGGCGGCGCCAGCGGCAGCCTGCCGGCGCAGTACCGGGCGGCGGCGAGGCTGCTGCGCGAGGTGCAGCCCGACATCGTGCATGTGGGACGCGGGCAGGAGCACTGGTGCCTGGGGTTGCTGCGGCCGTGGATGCCAGCCGGTTGCCGATTGGTGCGCACCCGCCACGTGGTGCTGCCGATGCGTCAGGTCTGGAGCAACCGGTGGCTCTTTCGGGCGCGCACGGATGCGGTGACGGCGGTCTCGCAGGCGACGTTCGCCGGGCTGGGCCAACTGGGCGCGCACCTGCCGGAGGAGCGCCGCCGCGTGGTGCTCGGGGCGGTGGACATGCAGCGATTCGCTCCCGCCCGGCGCGACGAGGCGTTGCGGGCGCGGCTGGGCGCGACTGCCGAGCGCCCGCTGCTGGTCGGCTGTCTGGGGCGTTGGCAGAACATCAAGGGGCCGGACGTCTTTCTGGAAGCGATGGGCCGCGTGATTGCCACCTGTCCGCAGGTGCATGCCGTGATGGCGGGGCGGAAGATCAACCCGGAGCATCCGCGGCTGCGCGCCTGGCACGAGAAGTGGCAGCTCGAGGGGCGGATCACCTACCTCGGGATGGTGGAGGACGTGCCCGCGCTGGTGGCATCGCTGGACGTGGGGGTGATTGCCTCGCGGGGCAGTGAAGGTTTCAGCCGCATCGCGGTGGAGTACATGGCCTCGGGAGTGCCGGTGGTGGCGACGCGGGTGGGGGCGTTGCCGGAGATCGTGCGCGATGGGGAAACTGGGCGGCTGGTGCCCTCGGAGGATCCCGGCGCGATGGCCGAGTCGATCGTGGCCTTGGTGCGCGATGCAACAATCCGACGGACGCTGGCCGAGCGCGCCTTGCGCGAGGCCCACGAGCGCTTTGCTCCCGAACGCCTCGGCCGCGAAATGGAGGCAGTCTATCGTGCCGCGCTGGCCGCGCCGCGGGCGTCGCTCAGTACCAGTCGATCGCGCGCTTGAAGAAGCGGATCAGCCGCTGGAACATGTGCGTTTCATTGTAGAGTGCCTCCTGGTCCTGATACAGGCCATACAGGATCAGGCCGACGCCGGTGGAGTAGATGGGCGAGCTGGCGACGCTGCTGAGGCCGGAGAGCCCCGAGGGGCGCCCGATTTTGCAGGGGCGGTCGAAAATCTTGCGGGCGATCTCGACGGTGCCGTCCTGAAGCGAGCCGCCGCCGGTGAGCACTACGCCGCCAAAGGCGCGCTCGTACCATGGCGTCTGCTGGCACTTCTCGCGCACCATCAGCAGAATCTCGCCCAGGCGGCTCTCGATGATCTCGGCCAGGAAGCGCCGCGAAATCTGCTGCGTCTCACCCGTCAGCGCGGCCGGCACCTCGATGCGGTCGCCCTCGGGCACCGCTTCCGGCAGGCAGCAGCCGAAGCGCTTCTTCAGGTTCTCCGCATCGTAGCAACTGACCTTCAGCCCGCGGCGGATGTCCTCCGTGATGGCATCGCCGCCGAACGGAACGACGTCGGCGTAGCGCACGGAACCATCGACCCAGATGGCGATGTCGCTGGTGCCGCCGCCGATGTCGATGACGAGGACGCCGAGTTCGCGCTCCTCGGGGGTGAGGATCGCGAGCGAGGAGGCCAGCGGCTCCAGATAGATGCCGGCGGTGCGATAGTGCGCCTGGCGCACGGCGCGGATGATGTTCTGGGCGCTGGTGACGGCGGCGGTGACGAGCAGCACCTCGGCGGTGAGTTGGCGCGAGGAGAAGCCCTCGGGGTTCGTGACCGGGCCGTCGTCGATGAGGAACCGCTGGGGCAGCGTGTGAATCAGTTCGCGCTCCATCGGAATCTGGCCGGCGCCGGCCTTGTCGATCGCGCGGCGGATGTCGGCGCGCGTGATCCCGCGTTCGGGATTGGCGACGGCGACGGTGCCGGTGCGATGGTGGCACTGGATATGCCCGCCGGCGATGCCGACCAGGACGTCGCGGACTTCCACCTGCGCGACCTCCTCGGCCTTGCGGATGGCGGTGCGGATCGAGGAGACGGTCTCGTCCAGATCGACGACGACGCCGCGGCGCAGGCCCTGGCTCGGCGTGCTCGACAGGCCGCGGATCGTGGTGCGGCCGCTGGGGTCGATCTCGCCGACGATGGTGCAGATCTTCGTGGTGCCGATGTCCAGCCCGGTGAACATGCGCGTCTTGGCGGGGGGCTTGATGCCGGCGCGCAGGACGGCCATTGCGCCGCTGGAAGGGGTGCTGAGTTCGGGGCGGCGAAGCCCTTCGACTGCGGGCGGCGGGGCGCCCGTGTCCTTTGCCACAGGGGTGGTGGTACCCATGGAATCCTCGTCTCGCCGTTGTGTGCGGCCGCTCGCGGCACGCGGAATACCGGGCCTTCCCGCGCCGGAGCGAAGAAGATCAAGTATGGAATGCGGTAGCTGGCGGATTATTTCGACTTTCGTTGTTTCTTCGCCCCACGCGGCGCTGGGTGCCGGCGTTCCGCCTTCCCCTTGCCCGCGCCCCGCGGCCCGGCACCCATCAGGTCAATCTCCGGGGCGGGCCGTCCAATGATCGAGGCACACGAGCTGACGAAGCGGTTTCGGGACCGGCGCCGGGGGGAGGTGGAGGCGTTGAGTGGGGTGAGCTTCCGGTGCCGGCCCGGGGCGGTGTTCGGGCTGCTGGGTCCGAACGGGGCGGGCAAGACGACGGCGCTGCGGATTCTGGCGACGGCGCTGCGGCCGACGTCGGGCCGGGCGACCGTGGCCGGGGCGGACATCGTGCGCGACGGGGCGACCGTGCGGGCGCGGATCGGGTTCCTGTCGGCGTCCACCGGACTCTATCCGCGGCTGACGCCGCGCGAGATTCTGCGGACCTTCGGGGCTCTGTACGGAATGGAAGGCGCCCGACTCGACGAGCGCCTGGCCGAGGTCGCCCGCCTGTTCGCCCTCGGTGAGTTCCTCGACCGCCCGTGCGACAAGCTCTCGACCGGCATGAAGCAGCGCGTCGGCGTGGCGCGCACCGTGCTGCACGACCCACCCGTGCTGATCCTCGACGAGCCGACCGCGGGGCTGGACGTGCTGTCCAGTCGCACGATTGTCGATTTCGTGCGGTCCGAGCGCGAGCAGGGGAAGCCGATCCTGTTCTCGACGCACATCATGTCGGAGGTCGAGCGGCTGTGCGACGATCTGGGGGTGCTGCACCGGGGGCGGTTGGTCTTCTCGGGCACCCTGGCGGAGTTCCCGCGCCCGGCAGGCGAGGGGCTCGAGGATGCGTTCCTGCGGTTCCTGACGGAGGAGGAGGCCGATTCGCGGCGAGGCCAGCGGCCAAGCTGATGGTCGGAAATCACCAAATGCCCTTGTTGCCGGTGTGGGGGACGCACTGGCCGATGGGTTCGGCGGGGGGGCGGTGGCCGTTGGGCGGGGCGTCGAGTTCGACGGCCCAGGCCAGCAGCGGCCGGCCCCACACGGTGCTGAGCCACTCCTTGTTCTCGCGCACGACGTCGAACTCCAGCAGGTGCGCGCCCGACGCGGCGTCGGGCGGCACTTCGACGGGCACGAGCAGCGTCCTCTCCTGGCCGGGCGCCAGCGGCTGCGCGATCGGCATGCGCGGACCTTCCCATTCCACCACGGCGTTGTCGTCCGCGCGGCGCCAGTGCGTCGCCAGGAAGTCCGTGTCGGGCGCGGCGCCCAGCGGTGCGGTGCCGACGTTGCGCACGCGCACGGCGATCTCGGCGTGCGCCCGCTGGCTGACCTGATCGGCAAGGGAGCGCTGGGCCTGCGCCTTGTTCGCCATTCCCAGATACGCGGCGAACGGCACGTCGGTGAGGCGCACCGGGCAGTCGAGCGCGTTGTTGCCGCGTTCGCCGAACCAGGTGACGCCCTCGTGCACCATGTCGATCTTGAGGCGCACGGGTCCTGCATAGCGAACCGGGCGGATCTCCAATGCCATCTCGACGGAGCGCCCGGGCCGCAGCGCGTGCGGGATCGGCACATGGCCCCCTTCGTCGATCAGTTCGTGGCGCTCGCTGAAAAGACGATAGGCGAGCGAGACGAAGTTGCGATGCGGGATTCCGTTGTGCTCGGGCGGGCGCCAGCGGAAGCGGCCGGTGTTGGTGACGCGGACACGAACGGTCGCGGAAGTCGAGCCGTCGAGTTCGGCGAGCGGATCGAGCAACTCGATGCGGCAGGCGTACTCGCTGGACTTGTGGCCCTCGACCCAGTTGCAGCTCGCGCGGCGGCAGCTCGCCCAGTACTTGCCGGTCGTCAGCGACTGGCGCAGGTCCTGATACTTTTCGCCATTCCAGATTTCGGCGAAGGACTGGGTGCGCAGGTCCCCCATCACCTCGTCCGAGAAGCAGCACGGATAGACGAGGCCGTCGGACTTGACGTGGACGTGCGTCCACGGGTTGCCGCAGGTGCGGGGCGGGGCGTCGTTGGGGATGACGTGGGGGATGGGGCGCCGCAGGCGGCGGATGGCGATGCCCGCGAGCGGGATGTTGTTGAGCGCCACGTTGCCGATCTTGCGCAGGCCAAGGCGCACCGCCAGGATCGGCACGCCGCCGGACTGGAGCCAGTTGTTGTCGATGCGCCAGCCCAGCCGCGTGCGGTACAGGCGCTTGATCCAGTTGATCGCCAGGCGCGCGACGGAGCCCGAGGGCCGCGGCAGCGCAGGCATCGACATGCCCGGCACGCGATAGGGCTTCTGGTGGAAGTTGGTGTGCATGTCGAGTTCGAGCGCGCGCAGGTAGCCGGCGCGGAACTGCCGCACGGTCTTCTCCTGCTCGTGGACGAGCGACAGGTGCTCCATCTCCTCGTCGTCGACGTACATGTTGGGATTGTACTTCACGGAATCGAAGCCGTGAGCATGGCCGAACTCGACGAAGCGCGAGGTCTCGTCGATGTTCAGCGTCGAGCCGACGACGCACAGGTTGAGCCGCGGGGTCCTCGATCCAAGGCGCTTGCGCGTGGCGACGAGCAGGTCGATCTTCTCGATCAATGTTTCCCATCTTCCGCCGGCGCGGATGCGCTCGTAGGTCTCCTTGCTGGCGCCGTCGATGGAGGCGTTGACGTAGCCGACGCCGCTGCGGACGATATCCTCGGCCATCTTCTCGTCGAGCAGCAGGAGATTCGTGAAGAATCCGAGCTGGAGGCCGGAGGCGGGATCGATGCGATCGAGCAGATCGCGGAAGCGCGGATAGAGGAGCGGCTCGCCGAAGGAGGAGACGATGATGTCCTGGGCGGTGGGCAGGAGTTGCGCGAGGACGGGGTCGAGGACGTCGTCGTCGAGGTGCTCGCCGCGGCCGTGGTACTTGTCGCGGGCGCACATGATGCACGCCAGGTTGCACTTGGTGGTGACTTCGAGCTGGACGGAGTAGGGGAGCGAGCGCAGGACGGCGAGCCGGCGGCGCATCTCGATGGTGTTGAGGAATCGGTTTGTGCGCGCGGGGTGAGTCATGCGGGGTGTCCGGGGCGTTGCCGGCGCCGGGAGCGTGCCGGGAGTGTCGGCCGCAGGGGGCCGGCCGACAACCGGAACAATGCGCGCTGCACGAGACGGGCCAAGTCGCTCGAGCCTTTAACTGTGGCTTGGGCGTCCCGCCCAAGTTCCGCCACGCTTCACGCAGATCCGCGATTCTAGGTCCGGGACGCAACCGCTCAAAGCCAACTCAGGCGAATCCCCCGCGGGCCTGAAACGTCATCCACTTGCCAGATCTCCCGAGCTTGGGCGGGACGCCCAAGCCACAGTTAACGGATCGGGTGCCGCCGGTCGGTCCCCGGAGCCGTATCAGACGTCCAGGTTCTGGACCTCGGGGGCGTGGCGCTGGATGAAGGCCCGGCGCGCCGCGACCTCCTCGCCCATCAGCGTCGTGAACATCTTCTCGGATTCCACGACGTCGTCGATCGTCACGCGCACCAGGCGCCGCGACTTCGGATCCATCGTCGTCTCCCAAAGCTGCGTCGGGTTCATCTCGCCCAAGCCCTTGTAGCGCTGGATCGTGATGCCCTTGGAGCCGATCTGTTTGACGCGCTCGACGACGTCGACCAGCGAGTGGCAGGGGTGCTCCAGACCGCTCTTGTCGGCGACGACGTACGGGGCGTCCTCGTCACTGCCCGAGTCCTTGCGGTCCAGGTGCCCGACCTCGAAGTGGTCCATGCCGAGTCCCATCTTCTCCAGGGCGCGGACGATCTGCTCGATCTCGCGACCCTCGGGGAACTCGGTCGGCGCGTCGATCGGGATGACCGGCTCCTCCTCCTCGCCTGCGTCGTCCTGCTCGACCTCGGCCTCCTCGCGGGCCGTGAACAGGTCGTCGTCGTCATGCTTGCCGTTTCCGTTGCCGTTCCCATTGGCGACCTTCGACGCGGCGGCCTCCTCCTCCAGGGCGGCAAGCTCCTTCTCGGTGTAGGCCCAGAGCTGCTCTTCGCCGCGCATCGCCATGCCGATGGGGAAGCGTCCCTTGGCATCGCGCAACCGCAGGAACTGGCCGAGCGGCACGGCCTTGCGGCGGGTGATGCGGGCCAGCCCTTCGAGCTGAAGCATGGCGTCGCAGAACTGGCGAATTTGGGCGCGCGTCAACTCGGCCCGCTTGTTCGGGTCGCCGTTGCGGAGGTAGACCGTGGCGGTCTCGACGCCTTCGTCGAGCACGTAGCGATCCTTCTCCTCGTCGGAGTCGAGGTACTGTTCCTTCTTGCCGCGCTTGATGCGGTAGAGCGGCGGCTGGGCGATGTAGACGTGGCCGCGCTCGATGAGCTCGCGGAACTGGCGGTAGAAGAAGGTGAGCAGCAGCGTGCGGATGTGGGCGCCGTCGACGTCGGCGTCGGTCATGATGATGAGCTTGCCGTAGCGCAGCTTCTCGTACTCGAAGTTGTCTTTGATGCCGGTGCCCAGGGCGGTGATGATGGTGCGGATTTCCTCGTTGGAGAGCACCTTGTCGATGCGTGCCTTCTCGACGTTGATGATCTTGCCGCGCAGGGGCAGGATGGCCTGGAAGTGGCGGTCGCGGCCCTGCTTGGCGGAGCCGCCGGCCGAGTCGCCCTCGACGAGGTAGAGCTCGGTGAGCGCGGCGTCCTTTTCGGCGCAGTCGGCGAGCTTGCCCGGCAGGGCGCCGCCCTCCATGGCGGACTTGCGGACGATCTCGCGGGCGCGGCGGGCGGCCATGCGCGCCTGAGCCGCCAGCACGACCTTCTCGACCAGCTTGCGCGCCGTGCGCGGATCCTCCTCAAGCGCCTCCATCAGCGCCTCGTTGACGATCGCCTCGACGACGCCCTGGATCTCCTGGTTCAGCAGCCGCCCCTTGTTCTGGCCCTCGAACTGCGGATCGGTCACCTTGGCGCTGACGATGGCGCACAGGCCCTCGCGCACATCGTCGCCCGACAGCGACTCGCCCTTGAACTTCTTCAGCAGCTCGTTCTTCTGCGCGTACTTGTTGATCGTGCTGGTCAGCGCGCGCCGGAAGCCCGTCAGGTGCGTGCCGCCGTCGCGCGTGTTGATCGAGTTGGCGAAGCTCAGCTCGCGGCTGTCGTAGGAGTCGTTGTACTGGATGGCGACCTCGACGTAGATCGTGTCGGTCTGGCCGTTGGCGCGGTCGTACTCGCGCTCGCGCGAGAAGAAGATCGGCTTGGGATTGACGACCTGGCGGGCGGCGTTGAGGTGGCGCACGAATTCGGCGATGCCGCCGGTGTAGCGATACGTGTGGGACTTGCCGCTGCGCTCGTCCTCGATCGAGATCGTGATGCCGGGATTGAGGAAGGCCAGCTCGCGGAAGCGCGTGTTGAGCGTCTCGAAATTGAACTCGGTGACCTGGAAGATCGACGTGTCCGGGCGGAAGCGGATGCGCGTGCCGGTCTTGGACGTCTTGGCGATCGACTCGAGCGGACGGGCAACCTTGCCACCGTTCTCGAAGCGCATGAACCACACGCCGCCGTCGCGGCGCACCTCGACCTCCATCCACTCCGAAAGGAAGTTCACCACCGCGGCGCCCACGCCGTGCAGGCCGCCCGAGTATTTGTAGGCGTCCTTCTTGAACTTGCCGCCCGCGTGCAGGATCGACAGCACCACTTCGACCGTCGACTTGCCCTTCTGCTCGGGGTGCTCCTTCACCGGGATGCCGCGGCCGTTGTCCACCACCGTGACCGAGTTGTCGAAGTGGATGATGATCTGGATCGTGTCGCAGTGCCCGCCCAGCGCCTCGTCGATCGAGTTGTCCACGATCTCGTAGACGAGATGATGGAGCCCGAGCGAGTCGGTGTTGGAAATGTACATCGCCGGACGCGTGCGGACCGCTTCACGTCCTTCGAGTACCTGAATGGAGGATTCGTCGTACTTGGTGCCGGGGGCGGGGGTGGACTTCTTGGCCTGCTTGTCGGTGGAGCTCAACTCGACGACACCTCTCGGGAACGGGTTCTGGGGCGGCGCGCAACGGGATCGGGACAGCACGGGTCCGGATTCCGGAGGGGGTGGCGCGCGAGCGGCGCGCCTCTCTCCGGGAGCCAAACCGCGGCTCTTTCGCCACCGCCGTGGATGGTGCGCGACCGCGTGACGGAGTGTCAAGGGCAGGGCCTTGGTTCCTGCGGTTTTTTCGCCCTCTCAAAGCATTGATAATATTGGCTTTGGGTTGGCTCCCGGCAGGCCCGGGAACGCGGTCGCGCGGGCGCGCCTCAGGGCCCCGTTCCGGCGGGGTCCGGAGCGGCCGATTCGTCGGCGCTGGCCCCCAGCAGCACCGGCAGCACGGTCGGGTCCATGAGGAACAACGCCGGGTGGCCCTGCCAGATCACCTCACCGGCCGGGTTGACCAGAAACGCGAACGGGATGCCGTAGATGCCCAGCTCGAACCGGCTGCGCCCCTGCGGGTCCGTGCCGATCGGGTGGGTGTACTTCTCGTCGCGCACGAAGGCGGTGACGTCGCTGACCGGCTCGTCCGAGATGGAAAGCAGCACGAGGCGGTCCTTGTGCTTCTCGGCCAGGCGGGCCAGCCCGGGCATGACTTGCAGGCAGGGGCCGCACCAGGTGGCCCAGAACTCGTAGAGGACGAACTTGCCCTCCGTCGAGTCGGGCGGCTGGTTGATCCAGGTTTCGACGTGGACCTTGGGGGCGGGCTTGCCGACCAACTCGGGCTCGTCGGGCATGCGGCGGCGACTGGTGTCGGCGAAGCGCGGGACGACGCGGCCGCTCGCCAGCGCTTGGGAGACGCGCACGAACTCGGCCTCGCGGCCCACGCGCCAGCCCTTGTGCAGATAGGCGATGCGGCCGTCGGGCCCGGCGATGATCGTGCGGGGGACGCCACGGCCCTCGGGGGCGAACCAGGCGGCGCGGCTGCGGTCCGGGTCCGGCGCCATCGGGAAGGTCAGGCGCTGCTCGCGGGCCAGCGCGGCGACCCGTTCGCGGTCGGCACCGCGCACGATCACCACCATCCGCACCTGATCCTCGCGCGTCGCCTCCCAAACATATTGCGTCGCCGCCAGCATCTGCTGGCTGACCGGGCTGTCGAGCGCGACGACCTGAACGACCGTCGAGCCGGAGCCCTCGCCCGAGGACCACTCGCTTCCATCAGCCAGCGCCACGCTGAAGCGCGGCAGCGCCTCGCCGTATTCCAGCGCGAAGTCCTCCCCATGCACGGGCAGAACGACCAGCAGAACGAGAGCGGCGAGCAGGAAGCGCAACATCGGCGGAACCCCCCGGATGATGACCGCAGACTGCCAGCGGCGGCTGAAGGGTGCCAAGCGGTTCCCGCGCACGCATCTGGAATTGCCTCGGGAGGCCCGGGGAGCTAGACCGCTCCGTACGCTGGGCACCGAAGGAAGACTGGCGACAAGGGGCGCGCGATGAGCAGTGTATTGGTGCTGGGGGTCGGGCCGTTCCCGACCGAATCCGGGGCGGCCGTCAGCGGGCCGACGATCCGGCTGCGGCAGTTTGTCGAGCCGTTGGCCGCGGCCGGGCATTCGGTGACGGTGGTGATGCTCGAGGGCCGGGTGCGCGAGCAGGTCGAATTGGCCGGCGTGGCGCGGGCGGTGGCGCTGACTCCGCGCGAGATTCTGGAACCCTGGACGGTGCTCAAGGCGGCCGGCTCGCCCGTCGTGGACGCGGTGTTTGGCGTTGGATCGATGATGCCCGTGGCGGCGGCGGCACGCTTGGCGACACATCTGGACAAGCCGTGCTGGATCGACTTCTTCGGCGATCCGCTGGCGGAGTTTCATGCGGGCGTCTCGCGCCCGGGCGTGAAGATGGACTGGGTGCTGCGCGACCACATCTGGCGGTTCGTGCGCGAGGGCCTGAACGCGGGCGATGCGTTCTCGGTCGTTTCGGAGCGCCAGCGCATGGCGCTGCTGGGTCAGTTGCTGCTGCTGGGGCGCGGCACGCAGGACGCGAAGCCACAGGCGCACGTTGCGACGATGCCGTGCGGGGTGCCGGCCGGATGGCTGGAGCGCGCGGCGATGCCGCCCTTTCCGCGGCCGCTGGCCGATCTCGGCCTCGGGCCCGACACGCGCTTCCTGGTGGTCGGCGGCAGTTGGACGCCCTGGCTGGATGAGGTGCGCATGGGGCGCGTGCTCGGGCACATGCTGGCGTCGGAGCCCTCGCTGGAATTGGTCGTGATGGGCGGCAAGGCCGAGGGGCTGGGTGCGCGCATCCGTCAGGAGTTCTTCAACGCGCTGGCGCACGAGGCGCCGGCGGGATCGGTGCACGAGCTGGGGCCGGACGACGGCGTGGCGGAGAGCGCCGTGCTGCCGTACGCGGCGGCGACGGTGCTGCTGGACCGGGACATTCCGGAGTCGGCGCTGGGTTCGCGCAATCGCCTGCTGGGGCCTTTGCGGTGGGGGCTGACGCCCGTGGTGTCGTGCCACAGCGAGCTGGCGTGCGACCTGGTTGCGCGCGGGCTGGCGATGGAAATTGGCGAGGGCAATGGCCGGCGCGCAATCGGGCCGCTGCGGCAGGCGCTGCTGCGGACCGAGGGCGAGCGCCGCGAGCTGCGCCGCCGGGGCTTGGAGTATCTCGCCACAGTGTCGTTCGAAGCGACCGCGCAATCGGTGCTGGCGTGGCTGGATGACGCGCGCCGCTGGATCGCGCCCGCCGGCGAAACCGGCCACCTGATCCCCAAGTGGCGCGAGGCAGGCATGTAGGGAAGGCGGAAGGACACCGCCGCACGGAAGCCGCAAAGGGCCAATGTGGGTTCGGGACAGGGCTGACAGTTGTCCGGCACCATGACGGATGCCGAGGCCCTTGACGGTGGCTTCGGCGCGTCAAGCCCCCACGCCACTGGTAATGGATCGAGCGATTCTGTCCATTCCCCGTGCTCGCGTCAGTCCCGCGGCCTCGGGTTGCCGAGCAGCAGGTCCATCGCAAGCGGCACGGCCGGCAGCACGAAGGCTGCGTGGCCGAGCCATTCGATCTTGAGCACCATCGCCAGCGCCGCCGTGCCGCCCCCCAGCACCACCGCGGCCACGCCCGCAACTGGTCGGAACCGCCGCCCCGGCAACACCAGCATCGCCACGAACGGCACCAGCACCGACGGCGAGTAGAGCTTGTAGCAGTTCCACAGCGCGCGCACGATCTCCCGCTGCCACAACGCCACCGCCAGTGCCACGCACCCGGCGATCAGGACGATCCACCGCCCGCGACGCACCACCGCCGCCTCGTCGCGTGGGCGAAGGCCGAGCGGATCGAGCAGGTCACGGCTCACCAACGTCGAGATCGTCAGCAGGCACGTGTCGGCCGAACTCATCACCGCCGCCAGCAACGCCGCAATCAGCAGCCCGCACCACAGCGGCGCCGCCGTCGCGACGCCGAGCTCGAGCAGCACCAACTCCCCGTCCCGCAATCCCTCGCCAACCACCACGCGCCCCAGCACGCCGCCGAGCACCACCAGCATCACCACCGGGATCATTGCCACGGCCGCCAGCAGCACCGCCCGTCGACCGGCCTCGACCGTGCGCCCCGACAGAATGCGCGAGTAGAAATCCGGGCCCACAAGAAACGGCACACCGAACGTCAGCAGCAGGATCACCCACTGCCATGGCCCCATCGCGGAAGAGAACGGAAACGCCAGCAGCGCAGGGTCGGCCTCGCGCAACGCGTCGGGATACGTCGCCAGCGCGCCCAGGACGAGCGCGCCGAGCGCCAGCACAATCATGGCCGCCTGCAATAGATCGGTCCGCAGGATCGCATGCTGACCGCCCAGGCAGGTGTAGGCCACGAACACCGCGCCCACGATGGCGATCGCCACGCCCTGCCAGCGCGCCGCCTGCCACCAGCCCGACTGCACGCCCATGAAGTCCAGAACCTTGCCCGCCGCGATGAGCTGCGCCGCGACGATGCTCACCCACCCGAACACGATCAGCAGCGCCGCCAGTTGTCGCACCGGACGACCGTACACGCGCCCCATGACCTCGGGCAACGTGTAGGCCCCCTCCATCTTCAGGCGCCCCAGCGCCCACACGCCCAGCACAATCAAGCCAATCGTGCCGACCCAATGGTACCACCCGGCGACGAGGCCCATCCGGCTGGCCAGCCCCGACACGCCGAGCACGCCGAACGAACCGAACATCGTCGCCAGCAGCGAACCGGTGAGCAGCAGCGTCGAACCCGACCGCCGCGCCAGGAAGAAGCCTTCCTCGCTGGCCACGCCGCGCCGAAACGCCAGCCCAAGGCCCAGCACCAACGCGAAGTAGACGAGAGGAAACAACCCGATCACGCGCGTCCCCCGGACGAAGCTGCGCGACCGTGCCGTCCCGCCGGCGGCCGATGCAAGCGGCGATGCGCCTCATCCGAGTGCGGGAGACTGCGGTCAGTAACCCGAACGTCTGCGAAGCGGCATGCCTCTGCCAACCCGCCGTCTGCCGATGCGAATGCGCCTCAATCCGTCCCCTGCACGATCCAGCGGCTCCCCTTCGACGCATCGATCGTCGGGCCGACGGCAAGGATGAAGGTCGCAGAGCCCTCGATCCCCAGCGCTTGCTCGTCCATTGCCGTGGGGCGTCCGGGCGACTGGAGCCAGGTGGTGCCGTCCGCAAGGTGCACTCCCATCACGGCTGAGTTGTCGACGAAGCAGATGAAGCCCTTGGTGCCGTCGCGGGAGAGTACGAAGTCGGCAGGCCGGTGGCCGATGCCGTCGGGCAGCCCGAGTTCCGGTCCGATGAGGATGGGAAGATCGACCACCTCGGCGGTCTCGTCGTTCCAGGTGCTGAGCTGCGGCGGATTGCTCTGCAGCAGCCAGATGGTGCCGTCGGGCGCGATGCGCATGTGACGCGCGGTCGGTGCGGGACGGACGATCAAGGACGGTTGCGGGTATGAGTCGTAGAGAAGGAGCCGAATCCGCCACTCGCCGCGCAGGTTCGTCAGCGCCGACGTGTCGATCCACAACTGGGACTCGTAGGTGGTGACGCCGTCAACGCGCACGAAGTCGTTGAGGCCGGGCCAGTTGGATCTCGCGACAGGGGTCGTTGTGTTGCCCGGAGAGTAGACGTTCAGATCGGCGGAGGATCGGACCCATTCGTCCGTGAGCAGGCGCAGCGTGATGCGCGGGGCGCGCGCCGGCAGACTCTCCGGGTAGGTGGCGGTCGCGACACGATAGCCGGACGAATCCACAGGTGGGGCAAAACGCTCGCGGCGATCCCCATGTCCGGGCGTGCGACCAGTCGGCCCCCCTCAAGACGTGCCACCTGCATCACATCGGTCGGGTTCAGCAGGGCATACTCGTGCCCGTTGATCGGGTGCTGTGCCAGGCTCAGGATGACGGGCATCGCGAACGGCGAGTCCACATGCGTGACGTCGAAGGGCGCAGCCGGATCGCCGGTCGGAATCGCCTCGTAGACCGATGCGGTGGCGGCGCCCTTGCCGGGCGTGTCGATCTTGCGTGCCGCCAGCAGGAAGCCCCCGTCGGGACGGCGCAGGAAGCGCTCGATGTACGGGAGTTCGGCCGGGAATCGGAACATCACCGTGCGGTCGCCCGTCGCTGGATCGATGCGCATGATGCGTTGGTTGCGCAGCGGCCCGTCGAGAAGGTAGAGCGTTCCTCCCGGGCCGACGATCAGGTCGCGCAACTCGAACAGCTCGGGGCCATTGCCGCGCACGTGCACGTAGGTCGCTTGAACACTGCCCGTCGTGCCATCGACGTCACGGAACTGGCCGAGATGGGGATTGAAGACGCGCCAGCGGCTCTCGCCCAGCGGCAGGATCTCCGTTGCCCCGGTCAGGTCCTTGGTCGGGTCCGGGCGGCCGTCAGTCAGAAAGGAGAAGAGCTCGGTTGCCTGTGGATTCGCGGCCAGCGGTTCGTCGCCGCTCCAGATACCGGTCTGCGTGACGGCGAGCATTCCATCCGGTGCGCGCTGCCACTCGAGCGCGTGCAAGGGTTGCTCCAGCAACGGATGCGGCGGGAACGACGGAAGCTGGATCCGCTGGTTGTCGCCGTCGAAGAGCAACAGGAGACGGAACGGGTCCGATGTGTCGCGGTTGACGGTGTAGACCAGCCACTCGCCCGATTCAGAGCGCGCGAAGCGACTGTAGACCATGAGCTCCGTATGAAGCGGGCTGCTGGTGACGCCATCGTTTCCGACAACGATCTCCGACAACGTCCCGTCCTGCCACGAAGCCCAGGGACGAATCGGGTAGCTGGCTACGTGCACCGTGTAGGCCCCATCCGCCTGAAGAAGCACGTCGCCGGCACTCGGCGACAGTGGGGATGGCCGTCCAAGCAGCGTTGGCTCAGCCACCACCCACGGAGAAGCGGCCGACTCGCGCGTCGGTCGAAGAATCGTCAGGGAATTACTCCGCAGGAACAGGATCGTCACCCCGTTGCCATCTGCATCGGTGTCGAGGGCCAGGACACTGTCGGAGCGTTGGAAGGCGAACAGGTGCTGTCCCTGTCCGGTTTGGTGATTCACCCAGTAGAGATGTGATCGGAAGTCCCTTCCGCGATCGGTGATCAGCAGGGACTCGTCGGCGTTGAGCAGCGCCGCGTGCGAGGCCATGAAGGACGTCTTCCCGCTGACGAGCACCGGCGGTGCTCCGGGAGTCGCGAGGTCCTGAACGTAGATGCAGCCGGTGTGGTCGTCGGCGATGTAGAGCGCCTCCTGCCCCCGGGTCTCCTGATGCCAAGCGAACAGCATCGCCAGCACAAGCACGACGAGCATCCGAGTATTCGCATGCATGGTTGATTCTCTCCCTCTCCTCATTCTCGCGCTTGAGCATGGCGCATCGGACGGGAATCGTCAACCTGTTGGGGCGAAATCGGCGAGTTCTTTTCGTTCCGATGCCGGGGCCTGCAGCGCCACGAGCGCTCGTGGCCACATTCAGGTTCGGTTAAGGGGCAGTGACGCCCTGCACGATCCACCGGCTCCCCTTCGACGCATCGATCGTCGGGCCGACGGCGAGCCGGAAATGAGCCGCGCCCTCGAGGCCGAGGAAGCGCTCGTCCATCGTGACCGGCCGGCCGGGCGATTGGATCCATGTGCTGCCGTCCGTCAGATTCACGCCAACGATGACGCTTCGCTCGAGATAGGAAATGTAGGCGCTCGATCCGTCGGGCGAGAGCACGAGATCGGCCGGCGCGTGTCGGATTTCCTGGGGCAAACCGAGTCCCGGCTCGAAGGTGTAGGGCAGGTCGATCACGTCGCCGGTCTCGTCGTTCCAGGTGCTGAGCTGAGGCGGATTGCTTTGCAGCAGCCAGAACGTGCCGTCGGACGCGATGCGCATGTGGCGGGCGGTCGGGGCGGGGCGTGCGACCAGCGAGAGGCGGTTGTCGCCGTGGCGGTTGCCGACGAAGTCCGACGTGAACACGCGCCACTCGCCGCGCAGGCTCTCGAGGGACGAGGTGTCGAGAATCGCCTGGAAGTCGCGCGTGACCACGTTGTCGATGCGGATGGTGTCGTAGAGGCCTGGCGCCGTGACGAGCGCGAAGAGGTTCGTTGCGTCGTTGGGCGCGAAGATTCGCAACTCGCCGGCATCCCATCGTGTCTGTGTCGAGACGATTCGGACCAGCAGTCGGGAGGACCGGGCCGGATGCGTATCCGGATAGGTGGCTTTCGCGTTTCCGCGTCGCCCCGAAGGAATGCCCGGAGTTTCCGAAAAGGTGCTGCCGACAACCTCCAGGTTCGGCCGTGCGACCAACTGGCCGCCCTCGAGCCGCGCCACCTGCATCGCGTCGATCGGGTTCAGCAACGCGTACTCGTGTCCATTCCCGGGATGGCGGGCGAGGCCGAGAATCGGCGGCATGTAGAAGGGCGAGTCGATATGCGCGATCGCGTAGGGCGCCGGGCCGTTCGGCGTGGGCACCGCCTCGAACAGCGACGCCGTCGGCGAGGCCTTGCCCGGCGTGTCGATCTTGCGCGCGGCCAGCAGGAAGCTGCCGTCGGGACGGCGCAGAAAGCGCTCGAACGCGGGAGTGTCCGCCGGAATCGCGAAGATGATCGCCCGGTCGCCCGTCGCCGGATCCACGCGCACGATGCGCTGCCCGCGGGGCGGACCATCGAGGACGAAGATCGTGCCGGCGGGGCCAACCAGCAGATCGCGGATCTCGATCAACTCGGGGCCGCTGCCGCGTTGATGCGTGTACTTCGGCACGGCAACGCCGGTCGTCGCGTCCACGTCGCGCACCTGCCCGAGCACGCGGTTGAACACGCGCCACTGCTCCGCGCTCAGTTGCAGGACTTCGGTACTGCCCGACAGGTCCTTCAACGGATCGGGCCGGCCGTCGGTCATGAACGAGAAGACTTCGGCGGCCTGTGGGTTGTCGGTCAGCGGTTCGTCGGCGGACCAGATACCGGTCGGCGTGACGGCGGTCAGGCCGTCGAGCGAGTGCCGCCACTCGACTGCCTGGAGTCTCTGCTGGAAGAGCGGATGTGCGGGTTCCTCCGTCAGGTCGACCTGTTGGTTCGACGCGTCGAAGAGGTGAAACGGCGCGGCCTCTTCGGACGGGGCGACATTGGGCCGATACAGCAGCCACTCGCCGGTATCCGAGCGCGCGAACCGGCCGGCTGTGTGGGGAGGGGGCGTGCTCAGCGTGCTGGTGGTGACGCCATCGTCGCCGACCGCATAGAGCCTCAGGTTGTTGCCGTCGGGTTCCGGCAGGAAGTGAATGGCATAAAGGTTCTCCTCAAGCCGAAGGACGTCGCCAGTCGGCGGAATGGAGGCCGAGGTGCGCACGACGAACGGTTCGGCGGTTGTCCACGGCTCGGTCGTCGAGGGCCGCACGCTGCGGACCAGCAGGAGGCTCCGATCGCGTTGCAACAGCACGGTGACCCCATTGCTGTCGTCGTCGGCGTCCATGGCCAGGATGCGGTCGAACCGACCGAAGGTGTGGAGGAGCTGCTTCGCTCCCGTGGCATGGTCGACGTGGTAGAGATAGTGAATCCAGTCCTGCCCGGGTGTGGGAACGAAGACCGACTCGGTCGCACTCAGCAGGACGGCAACCTCGGCCTGAAAGGCTGTCTTGCCGGTGACCAATTCCGGGGGAGTCCCCGGCTGCGCCAAGTCCTGTGCGTAGATGGCGCCCGCGTAGTCGTCGGCAATGTAGAGGGCGGACCCCCCCTGAGGGTTCGCCGTTCCGGCAAGGGCAAGCATCCAGACTGCAGCAATTGTGCCCATACTCCGATTCATGTCAGTGTCCCCCAAGATCAGCTTGCACAAGGAATGGGGTGCGAGGTCTCGCCCGTCAACTTGTTGTCGTATTTCTGGCGATTATTCGTGTGACGAGGGGCGATCACTTCGCATCAAACGCCCATCCGCCCGGATCGGCAAGCGGGGCGAGCGGCCCGACCGCGAGGCGCAGGTGGCTCGTGCGGCTCATGTCGAGCAGGCGCTCGTCGATCTGGCCCGGCCGGCGGGACATCACGACGCGCGCCGCACCGGTGGTGCGATCCAGCTCGATCACCATCGGGCGCTCGAAGAGCCCGATCCATGCCGTCGTGCCCTCGGGCGAGAGCACCAGTTGCGAAGGGCGGTTGAGATCGTCGGCGTCGAGCGGTTCGCCCTCGGCCGGCGCCAGCGTCACGCGGGCAAGGTCCCCGCTCGCCGTGTCCCAGCGCGCCAGCGTCGGCGGATGCGTCTCGTACAGCCACGGCGCCGCGTCGCGATCGAGCGCCAGGAACCGCGCGCGCGGCGCCGGGTGCGGCACGATGCCCGCCACCAGTTGCAGGAAGGGATTCGCCATCCCTTGGGCCTCGACGGTCCACGCGCCCGTCACGACCAGCGATTCCGGAATCGGCACCAGCACCGTCTCGCGCCAGCCCACCGTGCCCTCCCACACGTACCATTCATGGAAGGGCTCCTGCACGGGAATCTCGAAGCGCGTGCGCCCGTCGGGCGCCGTGACCACGATCGTGTGCAGGCCATCGAGTCCCGGGCGTCGCTGCAACGCGTGAATCGCCACGCGCAGGCGTTGCGGCCGCGCCGGCGAGCAGTCGGGCGGATACAGCACCGTGCCCCGATACGTCGGCGGCGACTCCTCGTCCGTCCCTTCCAGAAACTCCATCATCCCGCCCATGAATTGCAGGGCAGGCGTCGGCGCCAGCCGATCCGCCTCGACGCGCGCCACGCGCACGCCCTCGCCGACCTCGAGCAGCACCTGCGGCGTGCCTGCCTCCTCGACGTCGAAGTCGAGCAGGCGCCGCACGCGCTGCGACGCGAACGCCACCTCGAGCACCGCGCTCGACGGGTCGTCGGCGAGCCGCAGACGATCGAACACCTGATACTCGATCACGCGGGTGACCGGCGCGCCGTTCTCGCTGACGGTCTCCTGCCGGCGCTCGACACGCGGCAGCAGCAGCGCGCCGTCCGGCTCGCCGCGCATCAGATCGTACGAACGATCCGCCGGCAGCAGCGCCACCACGCGCCGGTCGCCGCTGGCCGGATCGACCCGCACCACGCGCAGAGGCTCGAGCATGCCGTCGAGCACGTACAGCGTGCCATCGGGCGCCGCCACCAGATCACGGATCATCTCGAAGCCCGGCCCGGCGCCGCGCTCCAGCACGCACTCGCGCGTGCGCAGCCGGCCCTGCTCGTCCGCCCAGTAGATGCCGCCGCGCAGAGGATGGAACAGTCGCCAGCGCAGATCGACGCGCCGCAACGCGCTGCCCGCCGCATCCATCGGCAACGGCAGCGGCGGAACCACCACCGCATCCGCCAGCGAACCGGCCTCCCGACTTTCCGAATCCGCAAAGCGCGCCCAGCCCAGTTGGTCCTCGATCCAGTCGAGAGACAACCGGCGCACCGCCGCCCCCGCATGGTCGTAAAGCGTCGCGCTCGTGCCGGCGCCGTCGAGCGGATACGCCACCCAGGCCGCCTCGCCCGGAAACCGTGCCAGCGTCACCGGATGATCCAGCGTCGCCTGCACCGCGATCGGTGCCCGCGGCGTCTCGCGCGCCAGAACGACCAACTCGTCCTCGACCGCCCCGTCCACGAACACCACGAACCGCCCGCCGCCCAGCCCCAGCACCGCGGCGCCGTGCGTCGCCACTTCGGGATCGCGGCGCACCGCAAGGCCCGTCGTCGCGAAGTCCCACGCGTCGTCGCCGCGGCGACGGCCTTCCCACAATTCCACCCGCCCATCGGCCGCTCCGTACAACGCCGACACCGTGCCCTCTTCCGGCCCGGCATCCAACGCCAGCAGGCGCATGCCGGCCGGCGACGCGGCGATCTCGCGCAGGGCACCGCTCGTCAGGTCGAACCACACCAGCAGGTCCGACGTTTCGGCGGAGAAGACCAGTTCGCGGCTGTTGAGGAAGGCGGCCCGGTGGGCCCGCACCGTCGTGCGGCCGCTGACGAACTCCGGCGCATCCGCCGGCGTCCGGCCCGGCACCACGCGATAGATGGCATCGGCGGCTGGATCGGCGACGTAGAGCGCCGACTCCGCCGGGGCGAATCGGACCGCCACGAACAGAAGCGCCAGGACGTAAACGAACGGCAGCATCCGGACAGACGCGCCGCGGACGGCAGACGGTAAAACTGTGGCTCGGGCGTCTCGCCCGAGTTCCGCCACGCCACGCGCACGTTTGCAGTCCTGAAGCCTAGGCCGACTCGCTCGCCGATGGTTTTCGGAAGGCTGCCTTGGGGCCTGAGCCGGATACTGTTTGGCCGGATCCCCCGAACTCGGGCGAGACGCCCGAGCCACAGTTAACAGCCTCGGGGCTCGTCGGGAGGGCCCTCCGCGGGCGTGTTCACTTTGTCGCAGGCCCGTCGGGGTCCGTCCACGCCTGCCGGCGTTGCGTCTCGCCCCTGTTGGCATCCGCGCTCCCGTGGGTCGTCTGGCGGGACAGGCTCCGCTGTCGGCAAGCGTCGGTCCATCGCCCCAAGGCCGTCAACGGCGCCCTTGCGGGTCCGCATTCGCGCCGTCGGCGGAGGGCAGCAGGCAGGCCGCGGCCAGCCACGGGCGCCAGTCCTCCGGCCGCCCGCCCTCGGTGACGTGCAGCGATACGTTCCCGGACAGGAAATGCAACCACGCCTCCTCGACGGGGCGGCCGAGGGCCCGCTCGATCCCCAGACGGTACAGGCCAATCTGCGGCGTGTAGGCCCGTTCCAGGCTCTCCATGCCGGTCGTCGTGCCGTCCCAGCGGTCGGTCTTGAAGTCCACCAGCACCAGCCGACGCCCCCCGGCGTCGGGGTCCGGTTCCTCGAACAACAGGTCCACCATCCCTTGGAAGACGATCCATCCTGCGTCGGCCACGGTCGGTTCGCCCAGTTCGGTGGGGGAGATGCGGATCGTGAAAGGCACTTCGCGCCGCGCCGTGGCACGCGCGGCCAGCACCCGGGCCCCCAGGCCGGGCGAGGCGAAGAAGCGCTGGACGTCGGAGATCGGAATGCGGGCGGCGTCGGCTTCGCTGAAGAAGCGGCGGGCGACCAGGCGCTCGAGTTCCTCGGCGACCGTCGCGCCGGCGGCCAGGGCCTCGAGGTCCACCAGCGCACACAGTCGATGCGTCAGCGTGCCGCGGTGCGCGCCGCCGGACTCCTGCTCCGGGGTCAGCGCCGTCGGCCACCAGTCGGGCAGGTCCTTCGTGCGGCGGCGGGTGCGCCCGCGCGGCGCGGCCGGTGGATTGTCCGGCGAATGCAACGCCTCGAACGCGCGCTTGGCTTCCGTGGCCGAAACCTTCGCGCGGATCGCCACCGGTGCGGTCAAGTCGTCGAGGCGCGCGACGCGCTCGAAGGTTCGCCCCAACTCCGGCAGCATTGCTTCCAGCCGCGCGACCGCGTCGCGGTCGGCTCGGTCGTCGATTGCCGTCGGGACAATCGTCGGCGCCGGATCGAGACGCACCGCCCATGTGCCGGCACGATTCGTCGCGAGTCCGCTCGCCGCCAATTCGCCCATCTCGGGCCTAGCGGCCAGCCCCATCAGCACCCACGCCAGGAAGGACTGCGACCGCGCGACGGCATCGTCCCGCCCGAGGCCAGTTTCTAGAATAACTTTTTCCACCTTCTCGGCGGATTTCTTCATTGTCCCGGTCAGCACCAGCCGCTCCTTCGCGCGCGTCATCGCCACGTAGAGCAACCGCATTTCCTCCGACCGCGAGCGGTCCTCGATGGTGTCCACCAGCATCTCCCGCGTCACGGACAGGCGCGAGCTGCCATAGCGCCGACCGGGCAGATAGCCCACGCCAAAGCCCGCGCGTGCATCCCACAGCACCTGCGCGCGCGCATCCGCCAGGTTGAACCGCTTCGACAGGAACGGCAGCACCACGAGCGGGAACTGGAGCCCCTTGCTCTTGTGCATCGTCATGATGCGCACCACGTCGGCGTTGGCCGCCACGGCCGCCGGCGTGCCCAGGTCCTCGCCGCGCTCCATCAGATCGTCGAGGAAGCCGAGGAACTGCGCGAGCCCCTTGCGGCGGAACGAGTCGAACTGCACGGCGCGCCGGTGCAGGTACTCCAGATTGTGCGTGCGCTGGTCGCCGTGCGGCAGCGTGGCGACGCGCTCGCGCAGCAGCAACTCCTCGTACAGCCGGCCGAAGAAGACCCCCATGCTCTCGCGGCGCACGGCGTGCTGCCATGCGGCCAGCCGCACCAGGAAGGCGGCGGCCTTCCCGCGAATCGGATCCTGCTCGTCGTCGGCCGCCCCGCGCAGGCTGTCGAACAGGCGCCCGCCTCGGTCGCGCAATCGCAGCATCGCCACCTCGTCCTCGTTCCACTCCGCGGCCGGCCCGCGCAGGCAACCGATCAACTCCACCTCGCGGTACGGGTTGTCGATCGTGCGCAGCAACGCCAGCACATCCATCACCTCCTGCTGCGCCAGAAAGCCGATCGACTCCTGCGTGTGGAACGGCAGCCCGGCGCGCTGGAAGGCCTCGACCAGTTTCGTCGCATAGCCGCGCCCCGAGCGCACCAGCACGGCCGTCTCGCCCGGCGCGAAGCCCGACTCCGCGATCAGTCGCGCCACCGCGGCCGCCTCGCGCTCGTCCGCGTCCAGCACCTCCGCATCCTCGTCGTCGGACTCCTCACCCTCGAGAATGTGCACGTTCAGGCAGGGCGCGGTCACCGCCTCGGGTTCGCTGCGGCCCGGCACGAACGCATGATGCTCGTCATAGAGCACCTGCCCGATGCGCGGCGAGAACAGCTCGAGGAAGATCGCGTTCAACTCGCGCAGCAGCGGCGGCGTGCTGCGGAAGTTCTCCGGCAGGTCGATCCGCGCGCCCGGTTGCGCCGTCTTCTTCGGGCTGTAGTCGCGATACGTCGCATACAGGCCTTGGAACTGGAGCGGGTCCGCCTGTCGAAAACCGTAGATCGACTGCTTCACGTCACCGACGACGAACAGGTTGGCGTCGGGCGTGCCGCGCTTGCCGCCCGGCCGCGCCACTGCCCGCAGCAACCGCGCCTGCAACTCGTTGACGTCCTGGAACTCGTCGACCAGCACATGCTCGTAGTCGCCCTGCAAGCGCCGCGCGATGTCGGTCGGCGCGCCCGCATCGTCCAGCAGCATGCGCAGCGTCAGGCGCTGCACCTGCGCGAAGGTCAACCGGCGCAGCGCGAGGTGATGCTCCAGCAGGCGCTCGATCGTGTCGAGGCCCAGGCGTTGCAGGAACAGGCGCGCGAAGGGCAGCGTCGAGGCCGCCTCGGCGCGAAGGCCCTCGAGGCTCGTCTGCGTGCCCCACTTGCCCAGCCGCTCCGCCAGGTGCTCGAGTTGCTCCTTCAGCCGCGCCCCTTGCGCGTGCAGTTCGACGTCGCCCATGCCGGGGTTCTTCCCCAGCCCCGCGCGCCGCGGCGCCTTCAGCAGCGCACCGAAGTCCGGCAGCAACGCGCCCGCCGGCGCGTTCGCCAGAAACTCCTGCAACGCCGCGCGCCGCTCCGCCAGCTCCTCGCGATAGCGCTTCGTCCATCCAAGCGTCAGGCTGCTGGCCGGACAGGCCGCGAGCAGGCGATCGCACGCCGCGACCGCCTCGGCCACCGGCTCCACCACCGCCCGGCGCACGCGCCGCCCGAGGGCCGTCTCGTCCAGCGGCCGCGACGAATCGGACGCCTCCTCGAGTTCCTCGAGGGCCCCCCGCACGAAGTCCTGCGGATCCGCCAGCGAGTCCAGAAACTGGTGCAACCGCCGCACCGTGTCCGCCACCAGCGTCAATCCCATCGCCGGCGAAATCTGCTCCAGCACCTGCACCAGCGCCGGCCCCTGCTCGCGATCGTTCAGCACCTCCTCGAGCGCCTCGTCGATCATCTCGCTGCGCACCAGCGCCGCCTCCTCCTCGTCCATCAGGTCGAAGTCCGGCGGCAGGCCGACCGCCTCTGAGGAGTCGCGCAGCACGCGCAGGCAGAAGCTGTCGAGCGTCGAAATCGGCGCGCGCGGCAGCACCGTGATCTGCCCTTGCAGCAGCCGCACGCGGTCCGCCGACGCATCGCCGTCGAGCGCCGCCGTCAGCGCCTCGCGCAGCTTCTCCGCCAGTCGGTGGCGCATCTCGCCCGCCGCCGCCCGCGTGAACGTCACGATCAGCATGTTCTCGATCGACACCGGCCGGTCCGGATCGGTCACCAGCCGCAGCACGCGCTCCACCAGCACGGCCGTCTTGCCCGCCCCCGCCCCGGCGTTCACCAGCAGATTCTGCCCGCGCGCCTCGATCGCCTGCCGCTGCGACGGCGTCCACGACAGCGACGTTGAACGTGACGGTCCGGGAGTCAATGGTCGCCTGCCGTCATCGAGTAATCGGAGCCGCATGGACTTGCGGGAACGCGCATCAAGTTGGAACGGACAAGCCGATATTGCCGGCGATCTTCCGCGCCAGCAGTTCGAAATCCCGACCGGCCGATTGCGCCGCCAACTGATGCGCACCGAGAGCCCCGTCGGCCGGTCTCAGGTGAAAGATCGGCTTCCGCGCCTCTTGAGACAGCGGCATCAGGCTGCGGAAGTGTCG
>JAHCAW010000031.1 GCA_019634695.1 Candidatus Sumerlaeia bacterium | reverse complement strand
ACTTGAACCAACACATGGCGCGCGAAGGCCGGGTCATCGGCGAGCAGGCCCCACGCATCGAGAATCAATGCCGTGCCGTAGTGCGGTCGCGCCGTGCGAGGGCTGAGGACGATGCGCTCGCCGGGATCGAGACCGAGGTCGCGCACGATCGCGTCGGCGCGGTCGTCCGCGACGGGTGCGAAGCACGTCGTGTCGATCCCCCACGCAAACAGGTCTAGCGCGGCGCGGTCGATGCCGGCAAGCGCAGCCCATTCCTCCTCGAGCCCCGGCGCGTTGGCGGTGATCGCGTCGGCGGCGTGCAGGGCGCCGCGCACGAGCGCGGCGCGCTCGACATCGTCGCCGCGCAGGCTTTCGATGTCGCCGCCCCACGGCATCAGGACGCGGGGAAACTCCGGGAAGTGGGCGAGCATCGGACCGTAGGCGAGGGCCTCGTGGGCGTGGAGCAAGTCGGGCTTCCACGCGCGAAGAGCCCGGCCGTACGCGCGCCACTTGTCGCGATTGTTGGCGTAGGGTCCGCCGCGCAGCTTGAACGAGACCGCCTTCTGCACGAGGCTCCACTCGGGCGCGATGCGGGGGATGCTGTCGTCGGCTGCGGGCTCGTCACTGAACAGGGCGACGTCGTGGCCGTTGGCGGCGAGCCACGCGGCCCAGCGCGTCGTGTGCGGACTGGCCGCGTTGCCGAGCATCGCCACTCTCATTGCGCATCCCATGGCCGCGCCGGTCGGCTCTCGATCATCGCTCGCGCGGCCAACAGGAACCCCTCGCGGGCGCGATCCTCGCTGAAGTGTTGCTCGACGATGCTTCGGGCTTGGCGCGCCATCGCCACGCGCGGGCTCGACGGAATCATCAAACTCATCGCGGCCGCGAGCATCCTGGTATCGCCCGGCGCAACGACATAGCCAGCGGCCGTGACGCCGATTGTGCCGGGGGCGATTGGTTCATCGGGCAGCTCGCCGGCAACGTCGAGAGCGTCGCGCACGCCGCTGACATCGGAGGCGATCACGGGGCATCCGCAGGCGAGGGCCTCGAGCAGCGCGTTCGAGAAGCCCTCCGACTGCGAGGCACTGACGAAGGCGCGTGCCCCGCGCAGGGCGACTTCGGGGGCGTCGCTCCACGGCTCGATCGTGATGCGGTCGCGCGCGGGCGAGCACTCGCGTCGCGTCGCCAATGCCCCGGCCTCGGGCCCGTCGCCGATCAGGCGCAGGCGCGCAGAAGCGTCGTCGAGCAGTTCGAACGCCTCGATCAGGGCGACCGTGTTCTTGCTGGCGACGAAGCGCCCGTGCGACACGAAGACGGGCGGCGTGTCGCCCTTGGCCGGCGCGAAGCGGTCCATATCCACAAACGGCCGAAGGCGCCAGAGGCGTTCAGCCGGAACGCCGGCGGTGCGCAACTCCTCGGCGCCGGCGTGCGAAAGGGCGAGGAAGCCGTCGGCCTCGAGCGCGCGTGCCAGCAGGCGCGCGCCAAAACGATGCGCGAGAAGCTGGTCGCGGTCGCCGCCGGGACCGAAGTTCGCCGGCCGCACCGCGCACCTCTTCCCCAGACGGCGCGCTTCGGTGACGGCCGCCGCGGCGTGCAGGTACAGGTGGAAGCACACGGCAAGGTCCCACTCGTCGCGCAGCTCGCGCATCCAGCGGCGCACCTGCCGCATGTAGGTCAGGCCCCACAGCGGTCCGACGGCGAGCGGTTCGAGCACGCGCAGCACGCGAACGCCGTTCTCGACGGTATCGGTGGGCGGGCCATCGGCGAGCGTGAGGACCGTCACCGCATAACGCCAGCGTGCGAGCGCGGTGGCGAGCGCACGGCAGGACAGCTCCATGCCGCCGCATCGCGCGGGCGGGTACCCCGAGACGATGAAGAGAAAGCGTGGCGTCACGGCGTTGCCTCTCCGAGCGCGACGGGGCGCGCGCTCAGAGCACGCCCTTGGTGCTGGGCACGTCGGTCAGGCGCGGATCGGCCGAAACCGACTCGCGCAACGCACGCGCGAAGGCCTTGAACAGCCCCTCGACGATGTGGTGCGCGTTGCGCCCGCGGCGGCAGTCGAGGTGCAGCGTCAACCCGGCCGTGTTGGCGACGGCGCGGAAGAAGTCCTCGGTCACCTCGGTGGCGTAGTTCTCGATCATGGGGCGCTCGAAGGTGGCGCCGAAGTGCAGGAAGGGCCGCCCGCAGAAATCGAGCGCGCACTCGCACAGCGCCTCCTCCATCGGCACGACGGCATGGCCGTAGCGCCGGATGCCCTTCTTGTCGCCGGCGGCCTGGGCCAGCACCGTGCCGAACGCCAAGCCGACGTCCTCGACCGTGTGGTGGCACTCGACGTCGAGATCGCCCTTTGCCTGCACCTCCAGGCTGAGCGCGCCGTGGCGGGCCAGCAGGACGAGCATGTGGTCGAAGAAGGCGACCCCGGTGGCGCCACGGAAGGAGCCGTCGCCATCGAGATCGAGGGCGACGCGGATGGAGGTCTCCTTGGTGGTGCGCTCGAGACGGGCCGAACGCGACGAGGGGGCTTTGCGGGACGCCATGGTGCCTCCCATCGGGGGAGAAAGTCGTGCTGCCGGGCGGTAGTCTGGCCGCGGGCCGCCCACCGCGTCACGGGAAAAGGGGGCCCCGGCGACTGCCCGAAGAGGCGAAGCGACCCGGTTCCGATGCTCCGAAACGGAGCGGAGGCGCCCTTTTTCGTTCGACAGCGCCCCGGCCCGGCGGCACAAGGAACCCACATGCACCTGCCCGGAGGGGTTGCCATGGTTGGCTGGAAAGCCGTATCCCGATCATTCCTGCTGGGACTGCTGGCGCTGGTTTCGGTGGCGTGCGCCACCCGCTCGACAGGGCCCGCGATCCAACCCATCGTTCCGCTGGAGCAGCGCACGGTCGCCGTGGATCCGGGCTCGCTCGAGATCGACGCCGGGATGGTCGCGTTGCTCGCGCCCTACGCGGGACCGGTCGCCGTCCTGCGCGCGCCCATCGGTCGCGCCAGCGTCGACATGCCGCGCAACGGCGATGCGCTGCGGTGCTGGATGGCCGACGTCGTCCGCGAGGCCGCCGCGCAGGCGCTCGGCACCTCCGTCCACGCCGCCTTCGTCAACAACGGCGGCATCCGGGCCGACCTGCCCGCGGGCGAGGTCTCCGAGTACACCCTGCTCTCCATCATGCCCTTCGACAACGAGATCAACATCCTCGAGCTGACCGGCGAGCAGCTCCTTGAACTCGCCCGCGACTTCGCGCCCCGCCGCGGCCAGTTCCCCCTCTCCGGCATGACGATCACCGTCGCCGCCGACCGCACGCTCGCCGACGTCCGCGTCGCCGGCGAACCGGTCCGCCCCGACGCCACATACCTCATCGCCACCAGCAGCTACCTGACCGGCGGCGGCGACAACCTGGGCATCATGAGCACCTTCCCGCCCCCGCGCGAAACCGGCATCCGCATCCGCGACGCCATGATCGCCGCCGTCAAGAAGCTGGATGTGCAGGGACGCGCCATCGAGCCGCCCGCCGATCTCGGCCGCTACATCTTCCTCGAATCCGCGCAGGAGGCCAACCCGCAATGAATCGCCGCGAATTCCTCCGACTGTCGGCACTCGCCGCCGCCGGCATGGCCGTCGGCACGCCCGCCGATCTCTTCGCCTCGCCGGCCTCCGCCCTGCGCCTGACGCTGCTGCACACCAACGACGTCCACTCGCACCTCGAGCCGATGAGCACCGGCCGCTACGCCGGTCTCGGCGGCGCCCCCGCGCGATCCGCGCTCGTCAACCGCCTGCGCCAGATCAACCCCCATGTGCTGCTCTGCGACGCCGGCGACATCTTTCAGGGGACCGCCTACTTCAACCTCTTCGAGGGCGAGCCCGAAATCCTGTCCATGAACCGCATGGGCTACGTCGCCTCGGCGGTCGGCAATCACGACTTCGACGCGGGCATCGAGCGGCTCGCCGAACTCGCCGGCAACGTCGCGCAGTTTCCCTTCATCGCCTCGAACTACGATTTCGCCGACACGCCCATGGAGGGCCTCGCGCACGACACGATGGTGATCGAACGCGACGGTCTGCGCATCGGATTGCTGGGCCTCGGTATCAAGCTCGAAGGCCTCGTCTCGGGCCGCCTTTACGGCGCGACGAAGTACCTCGATCCCATCGCCCATGCCCAACGCGCCGCGCGCCACTTGCGCCACGAGCAGCGGTGCGAGTTCATTGTCTGTTTGTCGCACGCCAACATCAACTCCGCCGAGAACCGCGACCGCGAACCCGGCGACCGCGACGTCATCCGCGAGGTACCCGAGATCGACGTCATCCTCGGCGGGCACAACCACATCCTGCTGGCCGAGCCGGAGCGCTTCGAGCGCCCCGGCGCCGCGCCGGGTTGGGTGAACCAGACCGGTTGGGCCGGCACGCACCTGGGCGTCCTGCAGTTCGACGTCTACGGCCGCGGCAAGAACGAACTCGCCGCCGCCGGCCCCGTGGCAGCCGGCAACGCGGTGGCCTGATTCTCCCGGCGCGGCGCCGCTACATGCCGAACAGGAACAGCAGCGGCGTCTCGAGACGGGCGCGCCAGGCGGCCTCGTTGTGGTCCGCGCCGTCGGCCTTGATCACGATGAAATCCTCGCCCTCCACGAAGCCCTGTCCCTTCAGGAACGCCGTCATCCGGTCTTGATACGGCTCGTACATGGAATCGATGCCCACGGTCCCGTAGTCGAAGTAGAGGCGCACGGCACTCGGGAAGGTGCCGGCTGCTTCGAACTCCTCGATCAGGCGTCCGTTCTCCCACGGAAAGTGCGTCGAGACGCAGCCCGCTTTGCCGAACACGTCGGGCTGCGAGGCGGCCAGATAGAGCGACACAAGCCCGCCCATCGACGAGCCCATCGTCGTGGTGTCCTCGCGTCCGGGCCGCGTGCGGTACTCGCGGTCGATGATCGGCTTCAGTTCCTCGTTCAGGAAGCGCGCGTACTCGGGGCCCTTGTGATGCGGCGAGTATTCGGCGCGCCGGTCGTCCGTGCAGAACGGGGCCACGACGATCGGCGCCTCGATGCGGCCCTGCTCGGCCAGGCGCACGATCGCCTCGTCCACGCCCCAGTCGATTCCGGTCGTGCTCATGCGCGGATCGAACAGGTTCTGCCCGTCGTGCATGTAGAGCACCGGATAGCGCCGATCGCTCGAATGATAGTCGGGCGGCAGCCAGATCAGAATGTCGCGCGGCAGGATGTCGGCGCGCGGCTGGAACGCGCGGAACACCTCGACATGCCCAAGGATGCCCGCCTGGTCGATGGTGTCGAGGAATCCCGTGTAGGCGTCCTTGAACCGCGTGACGCGATGCGTTCGCACCGTGTCGCCGGCGACCTCGGCCAGATGGTTCGCCGGCACGGATCCATCGTCGGCCAGCGCCTCGCGGCTCCACGAGCCGAGCGTGAACTTGTACTCGACCGTCGTGCCGCACGGCACGTCGAGCGCGGCGGTGCGCTCCGTGCCGTCGCCCTGCATGCGAAACAGCCCGGGTTGCCATGGGCCGAACGCGGGCAGGTTTCCCGTCACGAACACCGGGCCCGTTCCGGCCGGCACCTCCAACCGAAGCGTCAGACGACACGTCGCTTGTTCGTTCATTGCCGCCTCCTGCGCGGGACTGCTTCCCACCATCCACACCGATATCAGCAACCACCACAGCGCGCGCCGCATGCGTCGAAGATCCTTTCACGCCGGACTGCGGGCATGCTGTGCCAGCAGACGGCCGGGTTCAAGCCCATCCGCTTGGGCTTGAACCCGGGCGTTGTCATCGCCCATGAACCGCGCGGGAGTGCCCGATGGATTCCGAGTTCGCCCAACTTCTCTCGCGCCTGACCGGCCGCCCCGTACGCGTGCGGCTCAACGACAACGTGCGCACGCTTGTTTCGACGCGCGGCTCGCGCGGCACCGGGCCCCTCGAGGCCAGCATCCATCGCCTTTTCCTCCACGCCCCCGCCGACGTGCAGCAGGCCCTTGCCGAATTCCTCGTCCGCCCCGACCGCGGCAATCGCTCCGTCATTCGCCGCTACGCCGCCCTGCAACGCGACTCCGGCCCCGAGCCCGGCACGCCCCGCGTCGGCAGTCCGCAGGGCCAACACTACGATCTGCTGCCCATCGCCTGCCGCAACAATGCCGAGCACTTTGGCGACGCCCTCGACTTCACGATCTGCTGGGGCAAGCGCCCGCGCACCCGTCCACGCCCGCAGCGCAACATCCTGCTCGGCACCTGCTGCGCCGCGCATCGCCTCGTCCGCATCCATCCGATCCTCGACGCGCCCGACGTGCCCCCCTTCTTCCTCGACTTCATCGTCTTCCACGAGATGCTGCACCTTGCCGTGCCCGCACCGGTCGGCCCCGGCGGGCGCAGTCTCCACCACTGCCCCGAGTTCCGCCGCCGCGAACGCCAGCACCCCAACTACCGCGCCGCGATTGCCTGGCAGGACGCCCACATCGACCGCATCCTGCGGCGCTGGCGTCGGGTTCCCGCATCGCCGCCCGACACGACGCACGACAACGTGCAGGGCACACTCTTCTGAGCATCGACCGGAACAACCTTTGTTCGAACCACAAACCACGGACAACAAACAACGCCTTTGACACCCGCGGGGCGCCCTCGCCACCGTCGGCGCACCTTGGAGAACATGCCCCCATGAAACTTGCCACCCTCAAGCTCGACGGCCACGAGCACCTGCACCTGCTCGCCGACGATGCCTTCATCCCGGTCGCCGAACTCGGCGCCGCGATCGGGCGTCATTGGCCCGGCGAGTTCCTGCCGCTCCTCGCGTCGGGTTCCTACCACGGCATGCTGGACTGGTATCGCGACGGAGGCGTCGCCGCCCTTGCCAAGCTCTCCCTGACCCGCATTCCCCGCGACCGCGCCGTCTTCGCGCCGCTCTATCGCCACCCGCGCAAGATCTGGGGCATCGGCCTCAACTATCGCGATCACGCGGCCGACCTGTCCGAGAAGTCCCCGACCGCCGAGCCCGCCAGTTTCATGAAGCCCGACACCACGATCATCGGCCATGGCGACACGATCCTGCTGCCGCGCCTGTCGCAACGGACCACCGGCGAGGCCGAGCTTGGCCTGATCTTCGGTCGCCGAAGCCGCGACGTCTCGCGCGCCGACTGGCGCGACGCCCTCGCAGGCTTCACCACCATCATCGACATGACCGCCGAGGACATCCTGCGTCGCAATCCCCGCAATCTCACGCAGAGCAAGTCCTTCGACACCTTCTTCAGCTTCGGCCCCTTCTTTCACAGCACCGACGAAGTGGATGACATCCTTGCCCTCGAGGTGCGCACCGTCCACAACGGCGCCGTTCACGCCCGCAACGTCGTGCGCAACATGACCTTCCCCCCCGATCAGCTCGTCTCCTACCACAGCCAGGTCATGACGATGCTGCCCGGCGACATTCTGTCGAGCGGCACCCCCGGCGCCGTGCCGCTTGCCGACGGCGACGTCATCGCCTGCCACATCGACGGCTTCGAGCCGCTCGTCAATCCCGTCAGGGACCTCAAACTCACCTGATCCCCGAAAGGACCCGTGCACCATGGACCTCGGACTGAAGGACAAGGCGGTGCTCGTCTTCGCATCGAGCAAGGGACTCGGTCGCGGATGCGCCACCGAGTTCGCCCGCGAGGGCGCCCGCGTCATGCTTGCCAGCCGCACCTCCGCCGATCTCGAGCGCACTCGCGACGAAATCTCCCGCGCCACCGGCAACCGCCCCGAGTGCGTCGTCGCCGACGTCTCCAAGGCGACCGACATCCAACTGGCCGTCGATGCCACCGTCTCCGCCTTCGGCGGCCTCTACGCCCTGGTCAACAACGCCGGCGGTCCGCCGGCCGGGCCCTTCGAGAACTTCGACGACGCCGCCTGGCAGGCCGCCTTCGAGCTCACCCTGCTCAGCTTCATCCGCTCCACGCGCGCGGCCCTGCCCCACATGACCGCGGGCGGCGGCGGCCGCATCGTCAACGTCGCCTCCTCCTCCACGCGCGCCGCGCTCCCCAACCTGCTGCTCTCGAACGTCTTCCGCACCGGCATCGTCGGGCTCACCAAGTCGCTCGCCAAGGAGTACGGCGGGCGCAACGTCCTGCTCAACGTCCTGTGCCCGGGACGCTTCGACACCGACCGCGTGGCGCAGCTCGACGGGATGAAGGCCTCGCGCGCCGGCGTCACCGTCGAGGAAATCCGCAAACGCGAATTCGCCTCGATCCCGATGGGGCGCTACGGCGATCCGCTCGAGTTCGGTCGCGTCGCCGCCTTCCTCTGCTCGCCGGCCAACACCTACGTCACCGGCCAGAACGTCATCGTCGACGGCGGCCTGACGGACGTCTACTGATCCGCCTTCCACCGTAATATTTTCGTGACGGCGGGGGCATCACGCCCCTTGACCACGCAACACGCCTCCGGTATCGCCGTGGAAACTCTTCACCGGGGACCGGCCATGGAACTCATTTTGGGGTTGTTGTCGATTGCCGTCGGCTTGGGCAGTCTGGTCTGCTGCATCATCGTCACGATCGGACTGTGGCAGGACAAGGGCCCCCTTTGGGCCATTCTGGGCTTCTGCTGCTGCCAGCTGATCGTCTTCATCTACGGCTGGGCCTACTGGGTGTCGGACAAGAAGATGCCCGTCATGATCATCTGGACGCTGATGATCTTGATCAGCATCGCGATTCAGGTGGGCGCCATGATGATGGGGATCGACCTCGCCGGAACCGGCGGCGGCTACTAGCCGGTCCGGGCCGGAGCGGGTTCACGCACGCGGATCGAAGCGCGAGGTCTGGGCGAGCTTCTCGAACAGCTCGCGCTCTTTCTCGTTCGGTTGCTCGGGCACGTACACCATCACGCGCACCAGCAGGTCGCCGCGGCCCCCGTCCGGCGTCGGCAGGCCATGGCCGCGCAGCCGTAGGCGCCGGCCCGACGAACTGCCCGCCGGGATCGTCACCGCCATCCGCCCGTCGAGCGTCTCCACCGGGACCTTCGCCCCCAGCGCCGCCTCCCACGGCGTCACCCGCGCCTCGGCGATGACGTCGTGGCCTTCGACAACGAACCGCGGGTCGGCCGCGTAGCGCACGGTCAGGAACAGGTCGCCGCCCCCGCTCCCCTGCCCCGCCAGGCGAATCTTGCGACCGGCCGCGATGCCCTTCGGAATCCGGATGTCGTAGGTACGTGGCTGCTGCCCGGGCTGCGCCAGCCGCACGCTCATCTGGCCGCCCTGCACGATCCGGTCGAGCGGCACCTCGATGTCGGCCTCGACGTCGCCTCCGAACGCACCCGGTCCGGCCTCGAAGCCGCCCCCGAAGTCGCCCATGCCGAAGCCCTGGAACGGCGAACCGGCCCGCGCACGTCCACCGCGAGCGCCCGCGAACGCCTCGCCGAGCCCGCCGCCGAACAGCGCCTCGAAGAAGTCCGAGAAGCCTCCCGGCGCCCCGCGCCCGCCGCCGCCAAAGTTGAACGTCGCGCCCTCGAAACCCGGAGGCGGACGGAACTCCTGGCCCGCCTTCCAGTTCGCCCCCAATGCGTCGTAGCGCTTGCGCTTCTCCGGGTCCTTCAGCACTTCGTAGGCTTCGTTGACCTTCTTGAAGCGCTCCTCGGCGTGCGCCTCCTTGTTGACGTCCGGATGGTACTTGCGCGCGAGCGTGCGGTACGCCTTGCGGATGTCCTCCGCACTGGCGCCGCGCGGCACGCCGAGAATCTCGTAGTAGTCCTGAAACTTGACCGACACGTTGAATCCACCTCGCCGACAGACGAGCGATGCACTCCCGCCCGGTTCAAGGCAACGCAAGAAAGCGGCCCGGTTGGCCGCGGGGCCCGGGGCTTGAAATCAGGCCACTTGCTGCACAGCGCACGGAGGCACGACGTCGCCGTCGCAACGTCGCGCGACGCCCTGCTCAGGCGCCGACCCGCACGAGCACCTTGCCCATCGGGCCCTGCTTCAGGCGTGCGAACGCCGCCTGCACGTCGCTGAAGTCAAAGACGCCATCCACCACCGGCCGCGCCCCGGACGCCCGCAGCAAGGCCAGCGACGCGTCCCAAGTCGCCTGCGCCTCGGCCGCCGAGTAGGCACCCGCCGACACGCCGCCGATGCGGTTGCGCCGGAAGAACAAGGTCCCTGTGTTGAAGTCCGGCACCGGGCCGGCCAGGCGGCCGACGCAACTGATCGCGCCCAGCGTCCCCAGCATCGCCACCAGCTTCGGGAACAGCGTCCCCGCCACGTTGTCCACCACGAGCGCCACGCGCTCGCGCCCGGCGAAGTCCTTCATCTTCTCCACGAGCTCCGCGTCGTTCGGATCGAGGACCAGTTCGGCGCCGAGCTCGCGCAGGCGCGCCGCCTTCTCCGCGCTGCGCGACAGCCCCACCATCCGGCAGCCCATCGCGCGGCCGAGTTGAATCGACGCGACACCCACGCCGCCGGTCGCACCGCTGACCACCACCGTCGCCCCGGGAGCCAGCGGTCCCCACTGCGTCAGCGCCTGATGCGCCGTCAGCAGCGCCAGCGCCGCGCCCGCTGCCTCCTCGTCGCTCCAGTCCGCCGGCTTGGGCACCAGTTCCGCCTCGGGCACGACGACGTACTCGGCCAGCGTCCCCGCGCGCGAGACGCCCGTGCCGCCCCGCAGGATCGTCACGAGGTCGCCCGGCGCGAATCGCCCGGCGCCGGTTCGCTCGACAACGCCCACGCCGTCGCGCCCCAGCACGTGGGGCATCGGCGGATTGGCGGGATAGCGGTTCTCCGCCAGATAGTAGTCGGCCGGATTGAGCGCCGCGAAACGCACGCGCACGAGCACCTCGCCCGCGGCGGGTTCGGGCACGGCGACCTCCGCGCACTCGAGTGCTCCCAGTCCCGTCTTCTCGCGCAGCAGCCACGCCTTCATCGGCACGCTCCTCCTCCTGGCTGTTTCCTCGATGTCAGTCGAAGTCGTTCGGTTCGCGGTCGGTCCTGCGGCATCGCAGGATCAGGTTTCGCCCGAGCATCAATTGCGGGGACACCATCCACCGGAACAGGTCGCGGGCAACGCCCATCTGCCGCCGGTGCAGCAGGTCGAGATGCTCTTTGCTCGCCGAGCGGCGCACGGTCCGGCTCAGCAGCGACTGGCGGCGAACGCGGCGCGTCAGCACCCAGGTGCTCGCCGCGACCGGAAGCCACAACGGGATTGCGAACAGGATCGTGCGCCACTCGACGATGCCCATGCGGGCCATCTCGATGCGAAAGCCGGTCTGCGCCAGCAGGTAGTGCACCTGCACGAAGGTGGGCACGTAGATGTTGGCCGCCTTGCCCAGTTGCTTGGCGTAACTGACCGGGCGTTTCCTGCCCTCGTGATAGCCGGTGAAGAGAAAGCGCACGCGACTGGCGGCATTGAACATGTTCGGGGTGGAGAAGGCCAGGACCCCGCCGGGGCGCAGGACGCGCGCGCACTCGCGCAGCACGTGCGTCGGATTCTCCAGATGCTCGAAGACGTCCTTGATGTTCACGCCGTCGAAGCTCTCGTCGTCGAAGGGAAAGGGCTCGTTGAGATCCAGCCCGCCGACGTAGCGGGCCTCGGCGGGAATCGAGGCGGGGCGCTCGGGATCGTAGTTCGTGCAGGTGACCGCGTAGCCCAACTCGAGCAGCGCACGCGACGAGCGGCCGTCGCTGACGCTCAGGTCGAGCACCTGCTTCCCGTCACCCCGCGGCAGGGTGCTCCACAACGCAACGGTGTCGGCGAAGTGCCGGCCGGGCATCGGCAATCTCCCGGTTGGTTGTTCAGCGACCGATCTCCTCGACGATCGCGGCGCCGAATGTGAAGCCGCCGCCGAAGGCGCACAGGCCGAAGCGCCGTCCCGCGCCGCGGCCGTCGAGCAACTCCTCGAGGCAGAGCGGGATCGTGCTCGACGACGTGTTGCCCAGCGTCCGGATGTTGCTGAACACGCGCGTCTCCTCGAGCTTCGCCCGACGACGCAGCGCATCCAGGATGCGCTGGTTCGCCTGGTGCGGCACCACAAGGTCCAGGCCCTCGAGCGGCACGCCGGACTGCTCGCACGCCCGCTCGAGCAGCATCTTCATCTTCGTCACCGCCTCGGTGAAGACCTTCTTGCCCTGCATCTGGATGTGCCCACCGGTGCCCGGCGCCGGCACGGACAGGATCGTTCCGTCGTCGCCGCGTGCCAGACAGACCGGCCGATGCACCCGCGCCCGCACGCCCGGCCGCGTCTCGTCCGCCACCAGCAACGTCGCCGTCGCCGCGTCGCCGAACAGGATGCACGTGCCCTCGTCCGTCATGTTCACCAGGGGCGACAGCACTTCGGTCGTGACCACCAGCACCTTCGCGTCCGGCCGGCTTTGCAGGTAGTCGAATCCGATCTGCAACGCGTAGACATAGCCCGAGCACGCCGCGTTGATGTCGTAGGCGTGCACCATCGTTTCCTCGTCGGGCTTCGACAGCGCATTGAGGACGAGGCATCCCATCGAGGGCGTCATCACCGTCGGTGTGCCCGTGGCGCACACGAGCAGGTCGATCTCGGAGAGTCGAAGCCGCTCGCCGTCGAGCAGGGCGCGCGTGGCGTCGACCGCCATGGACAGGGCGCTCTCGCCCGGCCCGATCCAGCGCCGCTCGACGATGCCGGTGCGCTCGACGATCGACTCGCTCGTCACGCCGTCGAGTTGCGCGCGCACCTCGTCGTTGCCGACCACGCGGCTCGCCTTGCGCACGTACGGGCGCGACATGCCGATCGTCTGCGTGCGCCGCGGCGCGGTTGTCTTCGCAACGACGGCGGGCGCACTCTCCGAAGTCGCACGGCGCGCCAGAACCGGCCGCCCGGGCTGCTCCTGCGTCACCGGCTTGCGGCGACGCGCCGCACCGCCCGCGATCCGCACGATCACCATCGGCTTGCCGACCTTGATCGACTCGCCCTGCGCCACCAACAACTTCTCGACGCGTCCGCTCACCGGCGCCGTCAACTCGAACGCCGCCTTGTCCGCCTCGATCTCGGCAATCAACTGTCCCGTCTCGATGGCATCGCCCTCGGCGATCTTCCACTCGACGATGGTCAGCGACTCGTCCGACGGGCTCGAGCCCAGCGCCTCGATGACGAAGCGTTCGGCGTCGGCCTCCTCGGGCAGTTCCCAATGCAAGTCGAGGTCGAGCAGCGCGGCCGCCGCCTCGAGCGTGCGTCGGAACGACGGCAGGATCTCGAGTTGGTTGCCGAAGTGGCAGGGCGCGAAGGTGTCCGGGCGCGTCACGCGGCGCATCGCCACGTGCCGGCGCGCGTCCTCGCTGACGGCCGCCAGCACCTCGGCACCGAAGCCGCACGTCAGATTGTCCTCGTGCACGACCACAAGCCGGCCGGTCTTCTCCGCCGAGCGCACCACCGCCTCGCGGTCCCACGGCGACAGACTCCGCAGGTCGAGCACGTCCGACCCGATGCCGATCTCCTCGAGTGCCTCGGCCGCCTTGCGGCACGGCAGCACCCCGTTGCCCCACGCCACGAACGTGATGTCGTCGCCCGTGCGCACCTGGCGCGCACGGCCCACCGGCACCAGTTGGCGCGCCACGTCCGACGCCGACGTCGTTTGCGTGCGGTCGTTCAGACAGTTCTTCGGATAGAAGTAGATCGTCGGCCGGCCCGAGCGGAACGCCGCGTGCAGCATTCCCGCCGCGTCGGCCGCCGTCGAGGGCATGAAGACGTCGATGCCGGGGATGTGCGCCGCCAGCGCCTCGTTCGTGTGCGCATGGAACGGCCCGAGTCCGGGACGGTAGCCACCGCAGGTCACCATCAGGATGACGGGACTCTCGAAGCCGCCGTTCGTGCGCCAGTGGATGCTGCTCATCTCGCAGAAGATCTGGTTGAAGGCGAGCGGGAAGAAGTCGGCGAACTGGAGGAAGGCGACGGGGCGCTCGCCGGCCACCGCTCGTCCGACCGCTGCGCCGACAATGGTAGCCTCGGCCAGCGGCGCGTTGCGCACACGGCCCGGCGCCAGCGCCGTCAGTCCGCGCGTCACACCGAAGACATCGCCCTTGGGGTCCTCGATGTCCTGACCGTGGAGCGACACGCGCTCGTCGGTCGTCAGGTAGTGCTTCAGCGTCTCGCGAATCGCCTCGAGCATCGTCAGGCGCTCGGGGTCGGCGTCGTCGCCGCGGTACTCGTTCGCAGGATCGCCCAGCTCCGTCGGCAGGGGACGCTTGGCGTCGCGCACCGGCTCGGGCTCGACCTCGTCGAGCGCCTGCTCGACTGCGGCGGCCACGTCGGCGCGCACCTGATCGTCGAGGCGATCGAGCTCAGCCTTTACCACGCCCAGCTCGATGAGGTGCCGGCGCATGTGCTCGATCGGATCGAAGCGCTCGGCGTGGTCGCGAATCTCGTCCGGCCGCCGATAGACGCGCTGGTCGTCGGCGTTGGTGTGGCTCCAGAGGCGTTCGACCTGCATGAGCACGATGGCCGGTCCGCGCTCGGCGCGCATCTCGGCGATGGCCTCGCGGAAGGTCTCGGCCGTTTCCGCCGGATCCCAGCCCCGCGTCGTGCGGATCGGCAGACCCCAGAACGAGTCGGCACTCGTGCCGTCGGGCAGCGAGAAGAACGTGCGTCCGCTCGTGCCGGTCGAAATCGCCAAACCATTGTCGTGAATCAGGAAGAGCACCGGCAGGTGGCTGCGCACCGCCTCGCCGATGGCCTCGAGGGTCTCGCCCTCCTGCGTGCCGCCATCGCCCGTCGCGCACAGCACCACCGGCGCGCCCGGCCTGTCCTTGGACGCCGCGGCCAGTCCCACCGCCGTCAGCGTTGTGTTGCCCACCGGCACCGACATGCTCGCGATGTTCAACTCCGGCGCGCTCATGAAGCCGCTCATCTGGCGGCCCGCCGAGTTCGACGTGCCCCGGCACAGCAGACAGCGGAAGAACTCGATCGGCGCCACCCCGCGCGCCAGCATGAGCGCCTTGTCGCGATAGTGCGGCACCAGCCAGTCGGCGGGCGTCAGGAAGGGCGCGGCCAGCGCCGCACTCTCGTGCCCGGCGCCCGACACCATGAAGAAGCCCTCGCCGCGCTGGAGCAGGTCCTGCTCGGCCATGTCCACGGCGCGCGCCGTCGCCATGTGGCGGTAAAGTTCGAGAAAGGATTGCCGGTCGAGAGCGGGCACACCGGCTTCCACACGCAAGTCCGACATCAAGTCAACTCCCCACAAGGGCATACGCATGGGATCGGGAACGGCGTCGGCCGTCCCGCGGTCGCCCCACGGTCGCCGCCGCCAGTCCCGGAGAGCAACCTCATTTCCCGTTCAGAGCCCCCCGCCATCGGCGATCTGCCGCAGTTTCCCGATCTCCGCAAGGTCCACGTTCCCCCCGCTGATGACCACGCCGACACGACGGCCGGCGAACTCCTCCCCCGCCCCAAGCAGCGCCGCCGCACCCAGGGCACCGGTCGGCTCCACCACCATCTTCATCCGCTCCCACAGCTCGAACATCGTCCGCACCAGCGGGCCGTCCTCCACCGTGCGAATCTCCCTCACCAGACGCCGCACCAACGGAAACGTCCACCGCCCCAGCGACGGCGTCCGCGCCCCGTCCGCGATCGTCGCCGGATTCTTCACCGTTTCCAGCCGTCCCGACCGCAGCGACCGCGCCGCGTCGTCTCCTGCAGCCGGCTCGACACCGATGACGCGGCAACCCGGCGAACGCCGCTGCGCCGCCAGCCCGCAGCCCGAGATCAAGCCCCCGCCGCCCACCGGCACGAACAGGGCATCCAGCTCGCCCACCTCCTCGAACAGCTCCAGCGCCGCCGTTCCCTGCCCGGCCAGCACGTGCGGGTGGTCGTAGGGCGGCACAATCGCCAGCCCCTGTTCGCGCGCCAGCCGCGCTCCCAGCTCCTCCCGATTCTCCCGCTCCTTGTCGTACAGCACCACCCGCGCACCGTAGCCCTGCGTGGCCACGCGCTTCACCGCCGGCGCGTCCTGCGGCATGACCACCGTGGCCGGGATGCCGAGCAGCCGACCCGCCAGCGCGACGGCCTGCCCGTGGTTGCCCGACGACCAGGTGAGCACGCCGCGGCGCCGCTCCTCGTCCGACAAGCGGCTGAGCGCATGGTAGGCGCCGCGGAACTTGAACGCGCCGATGCGTTGAAAGTTCTCGCACTTGAAGAAGACGTGCGCGCCGGTGCGCGCGTCCAGTGTCCGCGAAGTCAGCACCGGTGTGCGGTGTGCGATTCCGGCAAGAATGCGGGCCGCCTCCTCGACGAGGTCCGGACCCGGCAGTTGATCGTCGGCGATGAAGTCCATGCCCCCATGGGCCTTGGGCACGGGCGGGGGGTCAAGGCCCTGCGTGGGGCCGGCCGAGGCGGGTGCAGCGGTGCCGGCGAGGTGCCCTCCGCTTGACGCCCGTGGCCGGCCGGCGTTCCTCTTCCCCGCAGACTGATACCGCTTACACGACGTGCCCACGAGGGAGGGACCCGCCGTGCACCTTGCCGACATCGCCGTTCAGCCGGACTTCGACGCCTTCGCCCGCTGCCTGCGCCGCGAAGGCACCCCGGCCCGCGTTCATCACGCCGAGCTCTATCTGGACGGCGCCGTCAAACTCGGACTCGCCGAACGCTATGGCCTCGCCGACGACATCCGCCCGGGCGAACCCGACTACGACCTCCAGCTCGACCTGCGCGTCGCCACCTTCATCGGCCACGACGCCGTCCGTGTACACCTGCCCGCCAGCGAGTTCCGCATGGACGTGCGCTCGTCGGCCGACAAGGGCACCGGTGCCTTCGCCCGCACCACGCAGGGCTACCTCGTCCACGAACATGGCGGTCCCATCCAGAACTGGCGCGATCTGGAAACCTACCCCTGGCCCGACATCGCCCGCATCGACACCCGCCCGCTCGAATGGGCCGATCGCCACCTGCCCGAGGGCATGAAGGCCTATGACCTGAGCGCCCAGTTCTTCGAGTGCGCCACCTGGCTGATGGGCTACGAGACCCTGTTCGTCGGCCTCTACGAGGAGCCAGACCTCGTCGCGGCGCTGCTTGAACGCATCGCCGCCGTCTATTTCGACTACACCCGCCTGCTCTGCCAGTTCGACTGCATCGGGGCCATCTGGGGCACCGACGACATGGGCTACAAGACGCAGACGCTCGTCGCGCCGGATTGGCTGCGCGCCCACGTCCTGCCCCTGCATCGCCAGGCGGCCGCCATCGCGCATGAACACGGCAAGCTCTACATCCTGCACTCTTGCGGCAAGATCGACCCGCTCGTCGACGACCTCATCGACGACGTCGGGATCGACGCGCGCCACTCGTTCGAGGACGCGGCCACGCCGGTGCTCGACTTCCATGCCCGCTGGGGCGACCGGGTGGGGATCGTGGGCGGCATCGACGTGGACTTCCTGGCGCGCGCAACACCCGAGCAGGTGCGCCAGCGCGTGCGACAGACGCTCGAAGTCTGCCACCCCGGTGGCGGGTATGTGTTGGGCAGCGGAAACTCGGTGACCGATTACGTGCCGCTCGAGAACTATCTGGCGCTGCTGGAGGAGGGGCGCCGTTTCGGCGCCTGACGGCGTAAGTTACATCCGGGATGGGACTTTGGCCGGGCGGGACTTCCCGCGTTCCCGGCCGCAACTACCGAGCTGCTTTCAGCAAGTTTTCCGTTGCATACAGCCGACGCCGCTCCGTACGAGGCGGCAACCGTTTGCGAATCCGAACTGACTGTTGCTCCGGCAGGACGAGGCTGGAAAACCGAGGGAGAGCCATGACGATCACGATCAAGGACCTGGCCCAGATGGCCAACACCTCGACGGCCACCGTGTCGCGGGTGCTCAGCAATAAGGCCGGCGTGACGCCCGACCGCCGCCAGCGCATCCTGCAACTGGCCAAGGAGGTCGGCTACACGCCCAATCGTCTGGCGCGAAACCTCGCCCTGAAGAAGAGCTACGTGCTTGGCTTCATCGCCGCCGACCTGACCAACCCGGTCTACGTCGAGTTCCTGCGCCGCATCCAGGCTTGGGGCGAGGAGTTGGGCTATCAGGTGCTCGTGGCCGACTCGGCCCGCAACACCGAGAAGGAACGCCACAATATCGCCATCATGCGCGAGCACCGCGCCGAGGGACTCTTCATCTTCCCCGTGCAGGACTGGAAGCGGAAGTCCAACAACGACCACCTGCTCGAACTGAAGCTGCAGAAGTTCCCCTTCGTGCTGGCGGGCAAGATCGACGGCTTCGGCTTCGACTACGTCACGGCCGAGGAGGTCGAGACCGCCGAGCGCCTGACGCAGCACCTCATCGCACTGGGCCATCGCCGCATCGGCTTCGTGGGCCTCGACCCCGACAACCGCTGCATTCACGAGCGCTTCGAGGGCTATCGCAAGGCACTGCGCGAGGAGCGCCTGCCGTTCGACGAGCGCACATCGGTCGTGCGGTTCCACGAGGACGGCAACTGGGTGGCCGACATGCAGGAGATGCTGCGCCGGCCGGACCGGCCCACGGCGCTGGTGCTCATCAACGACGTGTTCGCGCTGATGGCGATCCGGCCGCTGGCCGAACTCGGCCTCGAAGTGCCGCGCGATCTCTCCATTGCCACCTTCGGAAACGAAATCTGGGCCCAGCATCTCAAGCCCTCGCTGACCAGCACGTCGGAGAACGACAAGAAGGTCGCCCGCGCGATGATGGACCTGCTGCTGGCGAAGATGGAGAATCCCGACATGCCGCCCTCGCAGGTCCTGGTGCCGCAGGAACTGCTGATCCGCGAATCCACCGCCCCGCCGCCCGCGGGGGTGTGAGGCGGATTCCCCCACCCTGCCTCAGGGCATCAATCCGCCCCGCGCAAGGATGAGCGCCGTGAAGACCGGCAGCGTCGCAAGCGCGGACAGATAGGTGACCAGCAACGCAGAAGCGACCAGTTCCCAGTCGCCCCCAAAGCGTCGCGCGGCGATCGACAGGTTCGTGGCCGGCGGCGTCCCCGACTGGACAATGAGCACCAGCGCCACGAGCGGCGAGACCCACGCGAGTGGCCCGCTCGTCAAGCACCAGAGCATGACGAGAGGCGACACGAACAGGCGAATCACGAGCGGAATCCCCAGCGTGCGCGGCGTCAGCACCCCCCGCAGTCGGCACCCGCCAATCATCATGCCGAGCACGATCATGGCAACGGGACCCAAGGCGCTGCCGACCATCTCGGCGGCGCGCACGGGAATCTCGAGCAGCGCCGGACCGGGCTGGCCCTTGGCCACGGCCGACAACGCCGGCACGAACGACAAGGCCAGTCCCGCCAAAATGGCAACCATCGGGGGATTGAACGCCCCGCGCAGGGATTCGCGCAGGGTGGGGCCGCTGCCGTCGGCCGACTCGCCCCGCAGCAGCATGACGCCCAGACTCCACTGGAGCAGTACCATGACGAGCACGGCGCCGCCGACGTAGATCGTCGCCTCGGTCTGGATGGCAGCCGGTACCAGGGCCAAGACCAGGGGGAGCGGGATGTAGATGCCGTTTTGCATGGAGCTGAGCGCCCAGATGGCGTGGTCGCGGCGGCGCTCTCCGCCGGGCCAGAGGCGGGTGGCCAGAACGCCCAGCAGCAGGGTCCCCATGGTCCAGCAGACCATGACGAGAATGACGACGCCGCACTGGGAGAGGGTCTCGCGGTTGATGCCGGCCATCATGGAGGTGAGCATCTTGGCCGGGACAATGAGGTCGATGAGCAGGCGGATCAGGGCGGAGACGCCGGGCTCGTCGACGATGCGGAGTCGGACGGCCAGGTAGCCGAGGAAGGCGATGAGGAACAGTGTGGTCATCGTTCCCAGGACGGGAGCGAAGGCGTCGGCAAGACCGGGGGGGATAAGGGGGGGCACGGCAGAGCCTCGGCTGCGGGGCGGCGTTACGGTCCGCGTTGACGCTGTTGGGGGGCCAAGCCTAATGTTGCGTGAGACGCTGGCAAGGCGGCAATCCCGCCCGGAGGCATCCGAGTCCGGTTATCCGGGTTCGACGAGTATGTGGGTATCCGGGATGGGGCGGCAAAGCCTTCGAAAGGACGCGCGGGACCCATGGCAACGATGCGAGCAACGGGACGGACGGGCAGCGGCCCGGGTTGGCGGAGCGTGCTGGCGACGGCCTTGACGGGAGCGCTTCTGGCCTTGGGCACCCCCGCATCCGCAGACACGATCACCCTGAAGAACGGACAGCGACTCGATGGCCGGGTGCTCGAGGAGACCGCCGACTCGGTGCGGTTTCAGGACATGCGCCGCGTGGTGCTGACGCTGCGCAAGGACACGATCGAGAGCATCGAGCGGGGCGAGAATCCGCTTGTGCTGGAGGAGGAGGGCGACCGGGCGCTGGCCGCGGGCGATCTGGAGCGGGCGCTTGACCTGTTCCAGCGCACACTCGAACTGGGCGCCGATGCGCGCCGCATCGAACAGAAGCTGGCCATCGTGACCAAGCGCATCGAGGAGCGGGATCTGGGCCCGTGGGTCGGGCATGTGAAGGAGATCCGGCAAGCGCTGGAGGCGGGGCGGTTCGACATGGCACAGACGCGGCTCGACGCCATGGTCGAGACGCTGACGGAAGACAGCGCCGTGCGCGACCTTGCCCGCGACCTGCAGAGCGACATCCACCTGCGCCGCGCGCTGGTGATGATCGATTCGATCGACTACACGAACGCGCAGCGCGAGTTGGCAAAGGCTCTCGAGGCCAACCCATTGAACTTCGAGGCGTGCATCCACCTGGCCGAATTGCATGCCCAGATTTCGAGCCGGCGGCCGCATGCCATCGAGTTGTACAACCGGGTGCTGACCGACGGTGCCCGCACGCTGAGTCGCGCGCAACGCATCGACATCCTCGACCGCGTGGCGCGCCTGCACCAATTGCAGAACGATCCGGTCAGCGCCGCGGCAGTCTACGGACAGATTCACGACGAGGACCCCGAGGCCCGGCCCGGTCTGACGATCGACTACGTCTCGTCGCTCGTCCGCACGGCCGAGCGTCTGGAGTTCGACAAGCCCGAGGAGGCGATCGCCGCGCTCGACAAGGCCCTGCACGTCCAGACCTTCGGAAACGACATTCGCTCGAACCTGGCCCGCATCCTTCTGGCCCAGAAGAACTACACGCGCGCCATCGAGGAATACGAGAAGCTCCTGACGGCCGACCCGGTATACCGCCTTGCGAACCACAACCTTGCGATCGCCTACCGCGCGACGAACAACATCAACGAGGCCCGCACCTACCTGCGGCGCGAGATCGACGCCAACCCCGGCAACTACGACGCGCTGGTGGATCTGGGCGACATCCTGCTGTCGATGGGCGACTACGAGCAGGCGCAGGCGCTGTACGTGCAGGCACGCGGCGTCCAACCCGAACTGACGCGGGCGACCATTGCGCTGGCAACCAGCGAACGCGTGCTGGGCAACTACCCGGCGGCACGGCGCTATCTGTCCGAACTGCTCGCCCGGCGCCCCGACGACGTCTCCACCAATCTGGCCATGGGCCTTCTCGGCAAGGACGAGAAGAAGTTCGACGAGGCGACGCGCCACCTCGACAAGGTGGTGACGACGATCGAGGAGGCGGGCGCAAGCGACGACACGCTCCGCACGCAACTGGCCGACGCGTTGCTCGCCCGCGGCGAGATCAAGCTGCTGACGCGCGGGCCCGCCACGGCGACCGCCGACTTCAACAAGGCCCTCGAGGTCTTCCCCGACTACCCGGCCGCCTACTTCAACATCGGCGCCGCCTACGAGAAGAAGTACAACGCCTCGAAGGAGATGGAGGACCTGAAGAAGGCCGAGGAGAACATGCAGAAGGCGCGCGAGCTGGACCCGGCCAAGCCCGACTTCGCCTTCGGCCTGGGCGTGCTGTACCATCAGATCCTTGCCTCGGCGGACTCGGCGAACTCGGAGGCCTACTTCGGCAAGGCGGTCGAGAACTTCCGCGACTACCTGGCCAACGGCGGCCCGGAAGTCAGCAAGGTCGAAGCCTGGATTCGCGAGCTGACGGCCGGTCGATGAATCCAGTGCATGTCCGCCTTGCGGTTCGATTGGTGCCGCTGCTGATCGGCCTGCTGCTCGGGGCGTGTGCACGAACGCGTTCCGGCCCGGATGCCTACTCGCCGCACGAGAACCTGCTGTCCATTGCGGCGGAGTTCGAGCTGCTGGCCTCGCGCGATCCGTATGCGCAGCACCCGGCCGTCGAACTGACCGGCCAGAACATCGCCCGGGCCACCCTGGTGCGACTGGCCAACTATGGCACGCTGCATCCGGGTCGCTTCGCCCCCGAAGTGCTGACGCTGAAGGGACGTGCCTACGAGCGACTGGGCGACTACGAGGGTGCGCGGCGGGCGTACATCGAGGCGGCCGAGTTCGACACGCCGCTGCGCGAGGATTGCCTGCGCCGCGCGGCTCTGGACGAACGCCTGCTGGCAGTGCGCGAATCGGCCGGCCGGATGGCCACGATCGAGGAGATGTTGCGGACGTTGCAACGCCAGGCGGCCGAATTCAATCGCCTGGCCCAGGAATGGTCCGATCCGGAATACCGGGCCTACGCGCGCGTCGAAGCGGAGTCGACCGAGGTGCGCCGCGCCGAGTTGTTGGTGGCCGGGCGGTGGCTGCTGGCCGACGGCGAGACTCAGGCCCTCGAAGCGCTGCGGGACCTCGTCGCGGCGCACTCCGGCTCGCGCCGCGGGCTCGAGCATGCGCTGCGGCTGGCGCGGTACTGCCGCGAGTTGGCCGAGGAGGAAATGCGCTTGCATCCCCCGGAAACGCTGGACTTCAACGCGGACCGGGCACGTCGCCTGCTTGACGAGAGCCTCGACATCCTGCAGCGCGTGAGCCAAGCCGACGGTCGCCCCGAGCGCCTGCTCGCCGCCCGGGAACTCGATGCGGTGCTCGCCCTGCGCGACTTGCTCGAGCGCCGCGCCGCCTGACCGAGACAACCCCGTCCGTGCAAGACGATGCCGATCGATATCCAGACACTCCGACAGGTCTGCCGCGTCGCGCCCGACGATCCGGTCGTGCGCTTTGCCCTTGGGCAGAAGCTCTTCGAGGAGGATGGCTCGGGCGAAGCGCTGCGCGAGGCGACCGAGCACCTCGAGTTCGTGCGCGACAACGACGCCCGCAACGCCGCGGCCATCTATGTGCTGGCGCAGGTCTACGTGGCGCGAGGCCAACTCGACGCGGCGCGCGAGACCCTGCATGCCGCACGCGAACGCATCGCCTCGCGCGCCGACATCGACGGCACGGACCTGTTGCCGCAGATCGAAGCCTTGCTCGACGAGATCGCGGAGTAGACGGCGTTCCCCGTCAGACGAGCACGTCCTGGCTCTGTTCCTCGGCGTGGTACGACGAGCGCACCATCGGGCCGGCCTCGACGTGCGAGAGCCCCATCGCCTCGCCCTCTCGCTTGAGTTGCGCGAATTCCTCGGGGTGGGCGAAGCGCGCGATCGGCAGGTGCTGGGGCGTGGGCTGAAGATACTGGCCGATCGTGAAGATGTCGCAGCCGATGGCGACGAGGTCGGCCATGAGGTCGCGCACCTCGTCGAGATTCTCGCCGACGCCGAGCATGATGCCGGTCTTGGTGCGCAGCCCGGCGGCCTTGGCGCGCTCGAGCACGAGCAGCGAGCGCGCGTAAACGGCCTGCGGCCGCACGGTCGAATACAGCCGCGGCACGGTCTCGAGGTTGTGATTCAGAATCTCGGGGCGCACCGCAAAGACCATGTCGAGCGCCTCGGCGCTGCCGAGGAAGTCGGGGATGAGCACCTCGACCCGGCAGCCCGGCGCCAGATCGCGAATGCGCACGATTGTTTCGGCGAAAATCGCGGCGCCGCCGTCGCGCAGCTCGTCGCGGTTGACCGACGTGATGACGGCATGGCGCAGCTTCATGGCGGCGACAGACTCGGCGACTCGGCGCGGCTCGTCGAGATCGAGTTCGGTCGGCCGGCCGGTCTTGACCGCGCAGAAGCGGCACGTGCGCGTGCACGTGTCGCCCAGGATCATGAAGGTGGCGGTGCCGTGCGACCAGCACTCGCCCAGATTCGGGCAGCGCGCCTCCTCGCAGACCGTGTGGAGCCCCTTGTCCTCGACGAGGCTGCGAACGTGGTGGAAGCGGCTGCCGCTGGCGATGCGGCCGCGAATCCAAGGGGGCAGGCGCCGGCCCTCGGCCTCAAGCTGGGCGGGCGTGACGCTGCCGGGGTGGTAGCCGCCGCGCCACTGCTCGACGGGCACGGGCTGGGGCGGCTGCGAGTAGATGACGGGCACGGGGCGCTCCTGGGGACGGCGCGGGGGGGCGCCGCAGGTCCGCGAGTGTTGTGTCGGGCCGCGGGCCACGGCAAGGAAAACGGCGGCGGTCAGGGGCGTCGGCCGCGCCGTGGCTTTACCGCCGGATCGAGGAGGAGTTCCATGCCCGGGCCCAGACGAATGCGCAGCGGGCCGGCCGCGGAATCTGGCGCCACCGACGGCGCCGATACCTGCCACCCGCCGGGCTCCTCCCCCACCGCAAGCAACCCCTCCCGCTCGCTGGCATCCCTGTCGTGCAGACGCAGGAGCACATGGTAACGCAGGGCCGCCGAGTCGCGCGGGTGCAGCTTGCCGCGATTCTCCCACTTGCAGACCGTCTCGCGCGTGACGCCCAACAGGCCGGCGAGTTGTTCTTGGGTGAGCCGGAGGAACCGGCGAAGAAACATGGCCTCCCTATTCGAGAGCGACCGACCAGCGTCGCCGGTCAAGGACCGAACAACTGTGTGCATCAGACCTTTCAGATTCCGGATAACGGGCGTGACCATGCCGTCGGGGTACTCGACGACGATGACGTCGCTTCCGGCGAGACGCAAGCCGGGCAGCCCCGCGAGGGGAATCTCGACGGACTCGCCCTCGCGCAGCTTGCGGTAGACGCCGAACTCCTCCGCCTTCAGCGCTTCCAGGGCGCTGCGTTCCAATTCGGCGCTCATCGCATCATCTCGCTTCACGGCAGTCTTCATTCAGGGAAGCTCCTTGGGCCGTGCTCCACCCGGCTCATTCGGAAAAAGGGCCGTGACAATCAGCATCATCACATCAATCTCAGGCAATGGCGGTGGGACGAAGGCGACGACTACCCGGAACTTGTGTCCTGCCACTTCGGACTCTATTCGGTACGACCAATTCCCGAGCGTATCGTCAAAGGTTGTCCTGGTACCGTCAATGCGCGCATGCGGCGAATCTATGGCCTCGACAATGTCACTGTCTTCGATCTGCCGCTCGGCGCCGCGTTCGACGAAGTGTCGGCTGTGGCGGACGAAATCCTTCGCGATGCACGCACGTGCTGTGGCGAGAACCTCGTCCGGTGGAAGTTTCCTGGGCACGGCTGGATTGTCGGGCATTGATTCGTGTCTCCTGGGGGGTGTTCGTTGCAACGATCATGGTCCTACTCCTTAGGTAGCGCCTTGCGGCATCGTGGGTACGGTCTGGCGACCGGGTTTCTTAAACTTGCGACGCGCCGACGCTCTGGCTGGAGGGGGTCTAGGTCAAGGGCGATGTGAGTTTTTTTCACATTCCGGCTCTGCTGCGAGGCACCTGCCCGGACGGTCTCTGCGGGCTTGCGGAATCCGCTTGACCGGCCGCATCGGGTAAATTTAGATCTGTAGATAAATTTCGTCGGTCTGCCAGCTATGCCGCCTCTCACCCCCTTCCGCAACCCCTTCACTCCCGGTGCCGGTCATCCGCCCCCGTACTTGGCAGGGCGCGATGTCGAGAGTACCGAGTTCCGGAGGCTGCTGGGACAGGAGGTGATTCTGGAGAACATGGTTCTGACCGGCCTACGCGGCGTCGGCAAGACGGTGCTGCTCGACACCTTCAAGCCCGAAGCCCTGCGTCAGGGCTGGCGGTGGGTCGGCGCGGACGTGTCGCGTTCGGCGAGCATCTCCGAGGATCGGCTGGCGGTGCGCCTGATGGCGGACTTGTCGGTGCTGACGTCGGCGATTGTGGTCTCAGAAAAGGAACGGCGCGCGATCGGCTTCCATGCCCCAGCCACCCGGGAACGCACCACGCTCGACTTCGCACTGCTGCGTTCCGTTTACGACGCGACACCGGGGCTGGTTTCCGACAAGCTCAAGACGATCGTCGAACTGGTCTGGAAAGCACTGAAGCTGACTGACCCAACGCTGAAGGGCGTCGTGATCGCCTACGACGAGGCACAGAATCTCGGAGACCAGCGCGAGAAGGACGAGTACCCGCTCTCGATCCTGCTCGACGTGTTCCAGTCCGTCCAGAAGAAGCGCATGCCCTTCCTGCTGGTTCTGGCTGGATTGCCGACCCTGTTCCCGACACTCGTCGAGGCGCGGACATTTGCCGAGCGCATGTTCCGCGTTGTCACGCTGGACCGCCTCGATCCGCAGGCGAGCCGCGAGGCGATCACCCGTCCGATCCGGGATGCGCAGTGCCAAGTGAAGCTGGACGACGAGTCCGTGGACGAGATCGTCCAGCTATCCGGCGGCTACCCCTACTTCATCCAGTTCATCTGCCGCGAGGCCTTCGATGCGCTCCTGCAGCAGGCCGGCAGGGAAGGGCCCGCGCCGCTTCCGGTGGCGGCGATCCTGCAGAAACTCGACTCTGACTTCTTCGAAGCACGGTGGTCCCGGCTGACAGACCGCCAACGGCAGTTGCTGTGGGTGATCGCCCACCTCCCGGGTGCGCAGGAGGAGTTCACTGCGCAGCAGCTCCTTGAGATGTCAGAACGTCTGCTCAAGAAGCCCTTTGGTGCCAGCCATGCGAATCAAGTACTGGCCGCGCTGGCACGCTCGGGACATGTGTACAAAAACCGGCACGGGCGCTACACGCTGGCTCTGCCGCTGCTGGGTCAGTTCATCCTGCGTCAGGAAGTTGCGCTCGAGGGGGCCTGACCGGCGACACTCACTCCCCCGCCGGGGGTTCGGCGGCCGGGGAGAGTTCGCCGCGGAGGATCGTGACGGCCGCGCCGCCCAGCAGCACGCGGTCGCCGTCCAGCGAGACGCGCACCACGCCGCCGCGGGCAGAGGCCTGATAGCCCCGCAGGCTGCGCTTGCCCAAGCGGGCGCCCCACCACGGACCAAGTGCACAGTGCGCCGAGCCGGTCACAGGGTCCTCGTCGATGCCTTCGCCGGGAGCGAAGAAGCGCGAGACGAAGTCATGGCGCGCGTCGTCGGACAGGGCGGTGACCATGACGCCGCGCATGGTGACGCGGGCCAGGGCACGGAAGTCCGGTTGCAGGGTGCGCACGATGTCGGCCGAGGCGACCTCGACAAGGTAATCGTGCTGGTTGCGGGCCAGCCGCAGCGCGCTGTCGATCCCGAGGGCGGAGTGCAGCTCGGCCCGAATGTTCTCGTCGAAGATTTCGAGCGCGCTGTCGGTCGGGAAATCCATCTGGATGCCGGCGCCCTGGCGCACGGCGGTGAGTTCGCCGCTGCGGGTGAGAAAGACGGCCTCCTCGCTCGGAGCCAGCAACCCGGACTCCCAGAGCACGTGGGCGCTGGCCAGCGTGGCGTGGCCGCACAGGGAGACCTCGCTGACCGGCGTGAACCAACGCAGCAGGAACTCCTTCCCGCGCTCGGGCCACAGGTAGGCGGTCTCCGAGAGGTTGTTCTCGGCGGCAAGGCGCTGGAGCCAAGCGTCCGGCGCGGGGCGATCCATCAAGCAGACAGCGGCCGGGTTGCCGGCAAAGGGGCCTTCGGCGAACGCGTCCACCTGATAGATCGGGATCGGCATGAGGATTCCTTCCAGGGTCTCGGGTGAAATGGCGCGGAGCCTTCCGGCCGTGGCACCGCGGGCAAGCAAGTGCCGTGCTGAATCGAGCGGACCGCTACCAACGCAGGGGAATCCTGAATCGAAGACACTGTTCGGACGCAAAGGAGAACCGACGGCGGGGGCGCACGGGGATTGACCCGTAAGCAACGCTGGCATGGAGTCGGGCCTTGCCGGCGCGACCACCCCGCCCTCGAGTTGCCGCCTCCGCCGTGAATCCGCTGACCGTCTTCCGCCGCCTGTCGCCCGCGCAGCGGGTCGCGCTGGGCGCGATTTTCCTGCTCTCCTACGCCATCTCGTTCCTCTGGTGGCGCGAGAACGGCCAGCGCCATCTCCAACTCGAGGAGTTCCGCGCGTGGGAGTTCCGCGGCTATGTGCTCTATGACGGATATGGAAACTTTGCCGAACGGCTGCACGACGCGATGGTGCATCCCGGGGCCGAGTCCTTCGAGCGCCTGGGCCAGTTCTCGCGCGGCTACCTGCACCTGATCCGACCGATCTTCCCGGCACTCATCGCAACGCTGAATCTGGTCTTCCGCGACATTCTGATCAGCGCGATCGTGGCCAATCTGCTGGCGTCGCTGCTCTGTGTCTGGGCGTTCAACCTGTTGCTGACGCGGCATTTCGATTTCGGCGCGGCGGCGCAGTTCCGGCTCAACGCGTTGTTGCTTGCGCACGTGGGCGTGGTGGGGATGCTGGCCCGGCCGATGGCGGACGCGCTGGCGTTGTTCTGGTTGCTGCTGGGATTCCATGCGGCGCTGGACTGGGAGGCCTCGCGGCGGTGGCGCGACTTGGCGGTGCTGGCGCTGGTGGTCGCCTTGGGAATCCTGACCAAGACGGCGTCGGTGCTGGTGCTGCTGGCGCTGCCACTGGGGCTGGCGCGGTTCGGCGGGGGCTCGCGCGGTCAGGTGGCGTTGCGGCTGGGCGCCGCATTGCTGGGCGGCGCGGCGCTGATCGCCGGCGTGCTCGGGTTGGCGAAGCTGCTCTTCGCTGACCACGAGGCGGTGGTCTTCCTGTTTCAGGTGGTGCGCGGCCCGTTCGAGAATCCGCCCGACGCCGCCTATCTGAAGGTGTATGCGCGGGCCGCGGTGCTGTTCCTGGCGCTGGCGCTGCAAGTGCATCCGTTCTTCTGGGGCGGCAACCGCCGGGTGCTCGAGCCGCGGTTTCGCCTGCTGCTGGCCTGGGTGCTCGTCTATGTGGCCCAGCGCTTCGTGTTCTCGGGCTTCAACCTGTTCCACTCGCGGGCGCGCTACGGGATTCCGCTGGTGCCGGCGGCGCTGCTGCTGGCGTGGCCGGGGATCGAGCGCTGGCTGGGCGGGCGGCGCGCGGACGCGCTCGTCGTGGCGCTGATCGTGGCGAACTATGCAATGTGGCTTCCCGCGTTTCTGGGCGAGTAGGCCGGTCTCTCATCGTCTTGTGTAGGTGCGCCCGGGCAGGGTCTGGACGAGGCCCTTGAGCTCGAGTGCGAGCAGCGCGGCGGCGATGTCGCCCATGGTCAACGCGGACGGGACGAACTGCGCGATCAGGTCGTCGTGGGAAATCGGGCCCTTGCGGATGGCGGCGAGCAGCGTGGACTCGGCGGGCGTGAGGTTGTCCGGCGCGGGGACCTCGGCGCTCTGGCTCGACTCGCGCCGGGCGCGCAGGCGCCGCAGCTCGTGGCTGAGGCGCTGTTCGAGATGGCGCACGACGTCGGCGGGTTCGGTGATGACGGCGGCGCCCTCGGCGATCAACCGATTCGTGCCCCGGCTGGCGGGGCGGGTGATGTCGCCCGGAACCGCCAGCACCTCGCGATTCTCCTCGATCGCCGAGCGCGCCGTCAGCAGAGCGCCGCTCGTCTCGCCGGCCTCGACGACGATCACGCCAAGGCACAGGCAGGCGAGCAAATGGTTGCGGCGGGGAAAGCACCCTTTGCCGCAGGTGGTGCCGGGCGGGAAGAGCGAGATCACGGCGCCGGCGCCGACCAGCCGCTCGCGCATCGGGCCGAGCCCCTTGGGGTAGTCGATGTCGAGGCCGCAGGCGGCGACTCCGAAGCTGCGCCCGCCGGCGTCCAGGGTCCGCTCGTGGGCGGTGGCGTCGATGCCGTTGGCGAGGCCACTGGCGACCGTGACGACCGGCGCCAGCTCGACCGCCAGCCGCCGGGTCACTTCCAGACCGTAGGGCGTGGCCAAACGCGAACCGACGATGGCGACCGCCAACCGGTCCTCGTCGCGAATCTCGCCGCGGACAAAGAGCGCGACGGGGGGCTCGGCGACGGGGCGCAGGTTCTCCGGCCAGTCGGCATCGGCCGGCGTCAGCAAGCGCATGTTGAGGCGATGGAAGGAGTCGAGCTGGCGCCGTTGCCTCAGGGTGCCCTCGGCGGACTCGCGCAGGCGGCGGCACTGGTCGTCGGCGAGCAACCCCGACTTGATCAGTGCGGCATCGGAGGCGCCCAGAAGCGCCTCGGGGGTGTGATGGACGACCAAGGCGCGTCGGAGAACGGCGTGGGAAAGGCCCGAGTCAAGCAGGGTGAGCCATGCGGCGAGGGTGTCGTCGGACATGGTTCGCGGCCTGCGGGGCGGCGGGCGCCCGGAGCCTACTTGCCGAAGACGCGACGGCGGACCGGTTGCTGCGCGTCCTTGTGGGGGCCGCCGAGGATGACGAGGACATTGTTGTCGGCGAAGACAGTGTAGAGCCGCGCGAGATACTCGGCCATCTGGTTTTGGGGATTGGAGGTTTCGAGGTCGAAGGCGCGGACGAAGGTGCGGGGCGCCTGACGGTCGTGCCAGTAGAAGAGCCAGGCGGTGACGTCCGGGCCATCGGGCTGGCTGATGGCGATGGACGCGAAGGCGGTGGCGGTCTTCAGATGCTCGTCGGCACCTCCGCCGCCGTCGATGCGGAAGGTCTGGCGGAAGGTGTTGGCGACGTTGTCCTGGGTGTTTTCCTGGTCCCGGCGCTGGAAGCCCGAGGGCATGCGGTCGTTGGAGAGCTTGCCGCCGAGCATCTTCTCGAGGGAGCTGTAGGAGGAATCGAGCTTCAGCTTGTCGCGGCGGAAGTCGAGGAAGCTGGCGTAGGGTTCGGCGATGCCCTTGGTCTTGCGCAGAATGTCGTATTCGGCGGCAAGGAGGGCGAAGACAAGGCCGCCCAGGATGGCAACGGCGACGATGACCTTGAAGTAGATCGAGCCCAGGAAGGACTTGATGGTCAGCAGGATGCGCTCCTGGATGCGGCCCATGCGCCAGGTGAACTCATTGACCTCGGCGAGGCGGTCGCGCTCCTCGGCGAGTTGGCTGGTGGTCTCGTTGAGCAGCAGGTAGCACTCGTGCCACTCGATTTCGATCTTCTTCTGGTCGGCGGTGCCGACCTTGCGCAGGTGGCGCAGGGTGATCGAGCGGTTGACGATCGACAGCATGTTCTGGCCGACGTTCTGGTCGTGCTTGAGGGCGGCCATGAACGAGTCATGGAGCATGGCGATGCGGGCCTTGGCATCGAGGAAGGCCTGCTCGGCCTCGGGGGAGGACTGGAAGGTCTGCTCCTTGACGGCCTTGTTGTAATATTCCAGAAAGCCCTTCCAGGCATCGACGAGTTCGGTGCAGTCGGCGTAGCGTCGTTCGAGTGCCGGATTGATCATGCGTCGCCTGCCGGGTTGTGGGGTATAAAGTTAGAGGCCCCGGGAGCCGGGGACGTTGTCCCGTCGTGGCCCCCGGGGCGCAAGGGAGAAGGCGTGGCCTGCCGGCCGGTCAGTGGTTGAGCAGCTCGATCATCTTGAACATCGGCATGAACATGGCGATGACGATGAAGCCGATGACAACGCCAAGGAAGACGATGAGCAGGGGCTCGATGAGGGAGGTCAGGCCGGCGACGGCCGTCGAGACCTGGTCCTCGTAGAAGTCGGCCACCTTGGTGAGCATGCTCTCGAGGGCACCGGTCTTCTCGCCGACGTCGATCATGCGCGTGACCATCGGGGGGAAGACGTTGGAGTCGGCCAAGGGCTTGGTCAGGGACTCGCCGCTCTGGATGCTGGCCTTCGTCTTGATGACGGCGGCTTCCATGCGGGCGTTGCCGGCGGTCTTGGCGACGATGTCGAGCGCGTACAGGATGTTGACGCCCGAGCGGATCAGGGTGCTCAGGGTGCGGGCGAAACGGGCGACGGCGGTCTTCAGGAACAGAGGTCCGAAGATCGGAAGCTTGAGCTTGATGGAGTCCAGATGGAAACGCCCCTTCTTGGTCTTGCCGTACTGCCAGATGAAGACCACGAAGACGAACACGCCGCCCAGCAGCAAATACCACCGATTCTGCACGAAATTGGATGCCCAGAGCACGATGCGAGTCGGCAAGGGGAGCACGCCGCCCAAGTCCGAGAAGATGTCGCCGAAGACGGGGACGACCTTGAGGAGGAGGAAGACGGTGATGAGGGCGGCGATGATCGTGACGGTCGTCGGATACATGACGGCCATCTTGATCTTGCGCTGCAGGCTGGCGGTGCGCTCGAGGTAGACGGCGACCTGTTCAAGGGTCGCGTCGAGCATACCGGATGCCTCGCCGGCCTTGATCATGGAGAGGTAGAAGGTGTTGAAGACGTTGGAGTGCTTGACCATCGCCTCGGTGAGCGACTCGCCGGCCTCGACGTCCTTCTCGACCTGACGGACGATGGCGGCCAGCGAGCGCCGCTCGGTCTGTTCGCCGAGAATGTCGAGCACTTCGATGAGCGGCAGACCGGCCCGGATCATGACGGCCATCTGCTGGGAGAAGATCACCAGATCGTCCAGCTTGGTCCGGCCGCCCTTGCCCTTGCTGCGCTTGACGCCGGGCTTGCGAACGGTCGCACCCACCTTGATCGAGGTGGGCATCAGCCCCTTCTCGCGAAGCATCTGTACCACGGACTGCTGGTCGGCGGCGTCCGCCGTGCCATTGACCACCCGGCCATCCGCCGCCCGCGCGACGTACTGATAGGTAGGCATGCTGTGCGCAACTCCTCAGGGATTGTTATTCCCGCCGGGCGAACCGGTCGGGATTACGACGTGACGGCTGCCTCTTTGCCGTGCTTCTGGCCCGCCCCGCCGTTGGGCGAGTCGAGATCCAGTTCCTCATGGTCGGCATCGGCGGGAGCCGCTCCGGCCGGGGCGGCCGGTTGCAGTGCCGACTCGTCGAACTCGTCCGCCATGGTGGCGCCCAGGACGTCCTCGATCGCCGCCACGCCCTGCAGGCACTTGCGGACGCCGGCCATGCGCAGCGTGCGCATGCCCTGTTGCACTGCAAGCGTCTTGAGCTTGTTGACCGGCCAGCCGTCGGTGATGGCGTCGCGGAGCTGGTCGGTGACTGCCATGATCTCGTAGAGGCCGACGCGGCCCTTGCGTCCGCTATTGCGGCAGGTTTCGCAGCCCGTGCCCTTGGAGAACATCGCGTCCGGGTCGTTGATGCCCAGCGCCTTGAGCAACTGCGGGTCGGGCGCATATTCGCGCCGGCAGTTCTTGCAGATGCGGCGCACGAGGCGCTGGGCCTCGACGAGCACGAGCGAGGCGCTGACCAGGAAGGGCTCGATGCCCATGTTGACCATGCGCTGCGGGGTGCTGGGGGCGTCGTTCGTGTGGATGGTCGAGAGCACCAAGTGACCGGTCAAGGCGGCCTTGATGGCGATTTCGCCGGTCTCGAAGTCACGAATCTCACCGATCATGATGATGTCGGGGTCCTGACGAAGGAAGGCCTTAAGACCGCGCGAGAACGTCAGGCCGATGTCCGGCCGCGCCGGCACCTGATTGATGCCCTTGAGGTTGTATTCGACCGGGTCCTCGATGGTGCTGATGTTCTTGGTCGGGTCGTTGATGGCCGACAGGGCCGAGTAGAGCGTCGTGGACTTGCCCGAGCCGGTCGGGCCGGTGATGAGCGCCATGCCCCACGGCATATGGATGGCCGTCTCGAGCTTGTCCATTTCCTCGGGATCGAAGCCCAGGTCCCCGAGGTTGAGCATCAGGTTGCCCTGGTCGAGAATACGAATGACGATCTTCTCGCCGTGGACGACCGGGCAGGTCGAGACACGGAAGTCGATGGCGCGGTTCTTCATCTTGATGCGGAAGCGACCGTCCTGCGGCAGACGCTTCTCGGAGATGTCGAGCTCGGAGAGAATCTTGACGCGCGAGACGATGGCGTTCTGGAACTTCTTGGGCGGCGGCGAAAACTCGTGCAGCACGCCGTCGATGCGGTAGCGCAGCCGGACGACCTTCTCATAGGGCTCGATGTGGATGTCCGAGGCGCCCGACTTGATGGCGTCCATGACGATCTGGTTCACGAGCTGGATGACCGGGGCGTCGTTGACCTCGGCGCTGCCGTCGTCGCCGGCCGCTTCCTCCTCGCCGGTCGTGTAGTCGAGGTGCTCGGACTCGAGCTCTTCCTGGATCGACCGGAAGTCGTCGTCCGAGATTTCCTTGAGCATCTCGTCGAACGTGCCGCCGTCGGCCGCGTCGCCGTAGTAGCGCCGGATCGCCTCGTTGATGTCGGACTCGAACGAGATCACCGGGATGATCTGGCTCTTGGTGAGGATCTTGATCTCGTCGAGCAGGAAGATGTTGGAGGGGTCGGAAAGGGCGATGGTCAGCGTGTCGCCGGTCTTGTCCACCGGGACGATCTTGTACTTGCGCACGACGTTGATCGGGATGGCCTCGAGGACCATGCGGTCGATGTCGTAGTGCGACAGGGTGATGAAGGGGACGTTGAGCTGCTTGCCCAGAGCGGCGGCCATCTCCCACTCGGTGGCCAGCTCCATGTCGACGAGGATGCGCCCGAGACTGCCTTGGGTGGCTTCCTGTTCCTTGAGGGCCCGCTCGAGGTCCTCGGCCGAGACCACCCCGTCCGTGACGAGCATCTGGCCGAGCTTGCGTTCCATTGCGGAGGCCATGGCGGTACGTGCTCCTTAGTGTTTGGCGCCGTGGGAGTCTCGGTGCGGCCGCCGGCAAGCCGGCCAGCCGCAAGGCTGGTCACGCTCGCCCATTGTTCGGGGGGGAGCCGAAACCCGTCAACCCCAATTCAGAAGGGCCCCGGTGTCCGGCGCAATACCGAACAGGGCCGAATCGCCGGATGGAATGGGGGTCAGCCACGTCGTCCAAGCAGAACCTCGATGCGTTCGAGCAGGTCGCGCGGCGAGAACGGCTTGGCGATGACGTCGGCCACCGCGCCCCCCAACGCCTCGCTCGACAGGTCGAACAGGTAGCCCGACATCAGGATGGCCTCGACGCCCGGGCAGAGCCGATGGAACTCGTCGATCAACTGGACCCCGTCCATGCCGGGCATGATCAGGTCGGTCACCAGCAGATCGACCGTTGGGGTCTGATTTCTAAGAACTTGCAACGCCTCCTCGCCGCAACGCGCCTCGTACACGAGGAAGCCCTTGCGGCGCAGATACAGGACCGTCGGGGCACGGACGGAGTCGTCGTCGTCCACCAGCAGGATCCGGCGCTGGCTGGCGGCCGAGACCTCGTCGGGCTCGGGGGTGGGCACCAGGACCGCCTGGTCGAGGGGCGACGGAACCGCCACGGGGCCGGTCGCAGTGGTGCGCGGCAGCAGAACCCGGAAGCGCGCGCCCTGCCCGGGGGTGCTCTGGACGTCGATGATGCCGCCGAACTGGCGCACGATGCCATGGACCGCCGACAGGCCCAACCCGGTCCCGCGGCCGGGACCCTTGGTGGTGAAGAAAGGGTCGAAGATTTTCGGCAAGATTTCCGGGCTGATGCCGGAGCCGGTGTCGGCGACCTCGAGGCGGACGTAGGAACCGGCGGCAAGTTCGGGCCGGGGCGCGGTCACGTCGATGGTCCCGAGGGTGACCGTCAACTGGCCGCCGTCGGTCATGGCGTCGCGCGAGTTGACCACCAGGTTCATCAGCACCTGCTCGAGCTGGCTGCGGTCGACCTCGACGAGCAGCGACTCCGCGGCCGGTTCGAGAGTGACGACGATGGCGTCGCCGACGAAGCGCTGGATCAGTCGCTCCATGCCGCCGAGCACCTCGTTGACATCGACCACCTCGCGCCGCGCCGGCGTGTCGCGACAGAAGTCCAGCAACTGGCGCACGAGCCCCGATGACAGGGCGACCGCGTCGGCGATGTCCTCCAGGATGTCGTGGACGAGTTCGGGATTGGAGGTCTGCTCGAGGCCGAGCTGGCAGTTGCCGCCGATGGCGGCCAGCAGGTTGCTGAAGTCGTGGCTGACGACGCCGGCGAGCCGGCCGAGCGCCTCGAGCTTCTGGGATTGGTGGGCGCGCTGCTGCGCCTGCCACAGGGCGGTCTCGGCGCGCTTGCGCTCGGTGATGTCCTGCAGGATGCCGAGGTAGCGCGCGCCCTTGCCCTCCTGCTCCTCCTCGATCGGGACCGCCGAATCGGTGATCCAACGTTCCTCGCCGTTGCGGGCGCGGATGCGATAGTCGGCACGCCAACGCAGGCGGCCGGCGGTCGACAGGCTGCGGGCGTCGGCGGGGGTCATGCCGGCAAACATGCCGAGCGGCACCACCTCGAGCAGGATGGCATCCCGCATGGCGGGGGTGAACTCGGCGGCCGTGTAGCCGGTCAGCTCCTTGATGCCGGGATCGATATAGTCGTAGCGGGTAGCATCGACGTCGAGCAGATAGGAGACCGCTTCGGCCTGGGCGATGGCGGTGCGGTAGCGGCCCTCATTGCGGCGGAGCCTTTGCTCGGCGCGGCGGCGTTCGCTGATGTCGAGGAAGCTGATGAGCAGGGCGGGCTGGTCGGCGTCGTCGATGCGCTGGGCGTTGACGACGGCCCAAACGGTGCTGCCCTTGCGCGTGCGCAGCAGAACCTCGACGTCGCGGACGATGCCACGCTCTTCGAGCGCGCGCTCGAGGGCCTCGAAGTCGGCTTGGTCGTAGAACAGGACGCGCACGTGCTGGTCGAGCAGGCTCTCGGCGGGTGCGAGGAACAGGTCGGCGGTGCGGTCGTTGGCGTACTGGATGCGGCGATCGCGCGCCAAGCAGAGCACGACGGGGACCGGGAAGCCCTCGACGATGCTGCGGAAGCGGCGTTCGCTCTCGATGAGTTTGGCCTGGGCCTGGCGGCGGCGCGTGATGTCGCGCAGGATGGTGACGCGCAGCGGCGGCTGGCTGGAGAGTTCGAACGACTTGGCCAGCAACGTGCGCTTGCGGCCGTCCTTGCGGGCGACTTCGAAGATGGTCGAGGTGCTGGCCGCGCCGGCGTCGGTAGGACGCGAGCCTTCGGGAAAGACATCGCTCCAGTACGTGCCGGCCATTTCCGTGGCCGACAGCCCGAGCAGCAGCAGAATCGCCGGATTGACGTAGAGAATCCGCCCGGTGGTCTCGGCAATCACCACCCCGTCGGACATGTTGTCGTAGACCATCTCGAGCAACCGAGACGGCGGGGCGACAAGGTCGCCGTGGGACCCGGAGGCGGGTGGCGGAACAGTCATGCGGACGGAAGGGACCGGGGCCCAAGGTATCGTCGTTCGGTTTCGTTCAAGGGCCTAGTCCCTCCGGGGCAGCAATGGCAAGAAGGAACCACGATGGGGAGAGAGCCCGCATCCCGAGTCAACATCGAGTCCGGTGGGGTGGCGCCCGAGGCGCCAGGTTCCACGAGCCCCCACACGAAGAACTGCTACCCCACCTGGGGCCTTGGGCGGCTGCCCGATGCCCCAGTACGTGCGTAGCGCTTCGCGCAGCCGGCACCTGGTGTCATGAACCCGAAGTGAGAGTAGAAACAGGGGCTCACTTCATGCCCAATTCTCGAGCCCTTAGCGCGATCTCCGTGCCCCTTGATACATAACAAATCTACGGGTCAGGACACGAGCGGTTCTGGACTTCCACTGGCAAATCTGAGAGTATTGGGGGCTAGGAATCGGCAGAGCCTGCTGGCAACTGAGTCGAGATCTCGCGCAGATGCCCCCTCATCTCGGCACAACGCCCAATCTCCCTCATGAGATAGTCGAACACAGACGCATCTACCAACTGCGCCAGCCGAATCAAGAGCTCGTCTCGTCCAATCTGTTTCAGACTCGCAGCGCACCGAACGCTATTCCAAACGAAGTGGATCATGAACTTCCCGTGTCCCCGTTCCCGCAGATCGGCCAGAGCAAAGTAGTGTCGTGCGGCATCGAGTGTTCGGATTCCCCGATCAGCAATGAACTCCTGGATCGCTTTGCAATTTGGTCCTCCAAGCCCGCCCTTCCCTTCAGCAAACTTGCCTGGCATCGCAGAGCAGTTTTGCTCCCCACTTCCCTCCATCTGAATTGTCAAGAAGCATTCAAAAAGCGGCCTCAGCGCATCGGATACTTCCTGCACAATCTCATCAAATACATCCTTACTGAGAACTTTCTCAACATCCTCTCGCGGCTTGGAGGCCCTTACAATTCCACAAAAGCCCCCGTACTCCAAGAAGTAGTTCTCTATTGAATGCCTATCTAGCACAATCAGCCGATCAAGATCGTACCGAATCCCAAGCGCATCGTCCCAATCCCTATCAATTAGGTAGACACACTTGCTATCGCTGCAACTCTCTGCCGCCTTCAGAACTGCCTTCTTCCCATCTCTTGAGAAGACCTTGCGCACCCTTGTCCCCGAGCGGCGTAGTATTTCGAGATAGAGATTCTCGAAACCCTTGTCCTCAACAAACAAATTAATATCATTGTAATCATTGAAGAGAAGATAGGAGCGTCCGGAGTACTCTCCGCGGATTGGGCGTGTTGACTTCACTTGCGGACTCCTACAGAGATCGCTTGAACATTAACGCCGCTAGCACCGCAGATCTCAGGACTGTGAGTCGCCATGATCGTCTGGCACTCTGCAGGAAGCAGCTTCTTCACCGCCCCAACAAACTCCTTCTGCTACTCCACGTGAAGGGAGAGCTCGGGCTCATCGATGATAATCGGAACTCCTTCCTTCGCGAGGAATGCACAGTAGCTCAAAATAATGACGATTTGGGCCTCGCCCGAAGAAAGCTCCGCCAAGGACATCGTAGTTGAGCAGGTCTGACTCCTGAAGCAGGGGACGCCCGTGTCCGGAAGGAAATGAATCTCCTTTCCAGAGTCGTTTAGAAACCCATTAACCACATGCTCAAAGGTGTCGATTTCCTCTCGAACAGCCTGAACCTCGCCCTCATAACGCTCAAACAAGTCAAACATTCTTTTGGCGCGTTCAAAATTATGCTGATTAAAGGCAATCATGAGATCTTGCTCCGAAGGACGTCTCGACTGCATATTTCTCGCGGCAAGAACACCCTCCAACTCTTCAAGATACTTGACTATTGCCAAGCAAACTTCAGGCGCAGATAACACTTTTGAGTATTTAAGCCTTTCTGAACTTCCTTGGAACTTACTTTTTAATTTTCCGATCTTTTCCTCCATTTCCCCAGCGGCTACTGTGCGGAACTTTGGCGAGCGAAGAATTGCATCGGAGAAGCTTGCCTCTAGTACCTTTCGATTTAGGTCATCATTGATTTCCACAAGCTGCCTTCGCACACTGTTAAATGCATCGCGCATCAGTTCGATAGACTTGGATATAGATTGCCGATCCCCGACTTTGCGTGCTCTTTGAGCAGGATTTCCGCCATCGATTAATGGCGGTCCCATGACTTCGCGCCCAAGGCCCACGAACATTGGTGATGGCAACTTCTCATCCAGCAGTCTCCAAGTCGGGATTTCATGCCGCTCTGGAGCCAAGCTTCGATAAGTCTCCTTCAGCTCCTTAAGGTAGTAGAGTGGGTTGCCTCTCGCCACCGCTGGCTCAACTCGCAATCGAGTCTTGATTGGCTTGTAGTCTTGTTTCTCTGAAGTATTCGTGGTTACGGTAAGTATGTGCTCCCCCTTGCTGATCTCACTGCGAATTTCATAGACAATACCCATATGGCCGACTTCGATGGAAATAAAATCGTGTTCCAGAGTGCAAAGCTCAGGAAACATCGGACCCAGAATCCATCGGATTAGGTTCAAAACTGTGGTCTTCCCGCAACCATTGATTCCCACGAGGAAGTTCTCCCCACGGGAGAATTTTAACTTTCCTGATAGGTGGCCATAGACGTTCCCATATGATAGGCTTTTGATTTCCATAGCATCTCCTTCAGGCAACTCTCCTTTTTCCTTGATGCTCACCAACGTCTCACGTGGTCGAAGCCTACGTCAACAGGAATCAGCCTGAGTCGCGCTTGAGACCTGCACCTCCATAGTCACCTCAGGCCTGCCTTTGCCCCGCTATCTCATTGACACTTCACAGGTCCAACTGCGGGCCTTGTGCAACGTTCGTTCACGGGGATAGCTGTGGAGCAGCCTAGCAGACAGTTGCCCGTCCCGCGTCTGCTGCGCGAGTGGGGCGAGGCGTGTCCGTCGGAGTTGACCGAAGCGGTGCGGGCGCGGCGTGCGGCCGGGTTGTCCGTCGTCGATCTGGTGACTGCCAGTCCGCACGAGCATGGATACGAGTTCCCCCACGCGGTGCTCGAGCACGCACTGCTGGCGGGCTTGAGCGCGTCGCATCCGTATCGACCGGACGCGCGGGGAAACGCGCGGGCGCGCGAGGCGGTGGCGGCGTGGCACGGGACGAGGTCGGCCGACGACGTGGTGCTGACGCCGGGCAGCAGCTTCGCCTACTGGGCGCTCTTCCGGCTGCTGTGCGAGCCGGGCGACGAGGTGCTGTGTCCCGCGCCGACGTATCCCCTGTTCGACGATCTGGCGCGTCTGGCCGGCACATCGGTGCGGTCGTACCACCTGCGCCGCGAGGCGGGCGGACGATGGGGCATCGATGCCGAGGAAGTGGCGTTTCAGCTCACGCCGCGCACGCGGGTGCTGGTGGTGGTGTCGCCGCACAACCCGACGGGGACGGTGGCGACAGAGGAGGAACTGACTGCGCTGGCGGCCGTGGCGCGCCGGCATGGCCTGGTGATCGTCTTCGACGAGGTGTTCCGCGAAATCCGACACGCGGCGGCCCGCGTGCCGCGCCCGGCCGAATGCGGCGCGGCGCTGAGCGTGACGCTCAACGGGTTGTCGAAGATGCTCTCGCTGCCGGGGCTGAAGGCGGGCTGGATGGTGGTCGAGGGCGACGCGGAGAAGCGGCGCCGGTTGCTCTCCGCGATGGAGTACCTGTGCGACACCTTCCTGCCGGTGAACGAGGCGGTGCAGGCGGCGGTGCCGGAGTTGCTGCGCGCGGGGGCGGGACCGGCGGCGGAGTTCGCCGCGCGCTATCGCGGGGCCATGGAGCGCTGCGTGGCGGCATGGCGTGCCAGGGGCTTCGACGCGGCCATGCCGGACGGCGGCGTGTACCTGCCGGTGCCCGTCGCCGTGGAGGATGCGCCGGCGGCGGCGCTGGACCTGGTGCGCGCCGAAGGGGTGCTCGTGCATCCCGGCGAACTTTACGGTTTCCCCACGCCGCACGTCGTGACGACCGTCGTGAACGCCGACGAAGAGGCCATCGCGCGCGCGGCCGCCCGCCTGAGACGCGCCCCCTCCTGACCGCCCCACCGCCGCCGAGAGTTTCCATCCATGCCCTATCCGCGAGTCGAAAAGAGCTTTCCCCGTTTCACGCCCGAGGGATTCCACTTTCTGACCTTTCTCAGTCCGGCGCTCGGCGCCCGGGATAATGTTACATTGTGGATTCCGCCGGGCCACGAGGAGGCGGGCAACCTGCCGATGGTCGTGCTGCTGCACGGCGTGTTCGGATCGAACTGGTCGTGGGCGTTCAACGGCGGCGCGCACGTCGCGGCGCGCGACCTGATCGCATCCGGCGCCATCCGGCCCATGGCGCTGGTGATGCCGTCGGACGGCCTGCTGGGCGAGGGCAGCGGCTACCTGAAGACCCCGACGCGCGACTGCGAACGCTGGATCGTGGACGACGTCATCGGGTGCGCGCGCGATGAGTTCGCCTGCTTCGGCCCGTCGTTGCCGGTCTTCCTCGCGGGCTTCTCGATGGGCGGCTTCGGCGCCCTGCGCCTTGGGGCGAAGTACCCCGACCGCTTCCGCGCCATCGCCGGCCACTCGTCGGTGACGCACTTCGACCAGATGGCGCTGTTCGTGGCAAACCGCCCGGAACTCTACGGCGAGCCCCCCGAGGAGGACCGCTCGGTGCTCTACTGGATGCGACACCACCGCGCCGCACTGCCACCGGTGCGCTTCGATTGCGGCGTCGAGGACAAGCTGTTCGAGCACAACCGCGCGCTCCACGACGCCCTGCTGGCCGACGGCATCCCGCACACCTTCGCCGCCCTGCCCGGCACGCACAGTTGGGCCTACTGGCACGAGCATCTGGCCGACACGCTCGCCTTCTTCGACGAGCAGTTGCGGTGAGGACGAAGCGGGCCGTCGCCAGCGTCAGCCCGTGAGCACAAGGTCCGGGAGTTCCGGATAGGCGTCCAGCACCAAGCGAACGCTGCGATCATTCTCCGCGGGTTGTCTGTTGCGCAGTGCCCACTCGACGATGCTGGCGAACTGAAGCGGGGATCGCAATTGATCGACAACTTGCTTCGTCTCGGCGACATCCCCGGTGCGCCGAGCGACGCCATAGCTGCGGACCAGGTGCACGACCAGCCCGTAGAAGTCGCGTCGCCGGATCGTCAGGTCCGTGCGCTCGGGCTTCCGCGCGTCGTGCTTGAATCCGAGGATGCGCAGCGTCTCCTCCGCCGGCGTGCCGGGGCGGGCGATCAGCGCACCCGTCGCCGGATCGAACCGCCAATGCTCCCAGACATCGAACCCGGCCACTGTCGGATCCAGAAATCCCTCGCAGTAGCGGTCGCTCTTGTACTGCTGATTGCAAACGTTGCAGGCGTAGGCGTAGTTCTCCCAGACGAACGCCACCTCGGGGTAGTGCTCCTTGGGGCGAATGTGCTCGATGTCCGTGGCTCGGGAGTCCTCGCAGTACATGCAGCGTCCCAAGCTGTGGCACATACCGTGAAGAGTCTCGCGAATCTCGCGGAACGTGCGTGACCGGGTTTGACCCCGCCAGAGAGTCTGGGCCCGGTCGGCCTGCTTCTTCCTGGTCGGCTCCGCGTCGACGTCCGACTGCTGCTTCCGCAAGAAGTCCAGTTGCGGAGGATTCAAGGGCTTGCGGATGACCGCCTTCATGACGAGAAGAGTCGGTCGAAGTCTGCGTCGGCCTTCACCGACGGGGCCGGAAACTGGGCTGCGAGTCGCTCGTACTGTCCCTGCTCCTCGGCGGTCATGGATGCACCAAGCACCTTCTTCTCGCGAAGTTGGCGGTACTCCTGATAGTCCCGCCGCACGGGGGAGGGCATCGTGTTGAAGATGCGGAAGGCGTCCGATTCGAGAACGGTGGCGATCGTGCCCGTCTGGATGGCCTCCATCTGCTCGGCGGAGAGTTCGCGCGGAGCAATCTCGCCCGCCTCGTTGTCGAGCCGCCAGATCTTGTCCGCCGCCTGACAAACGAACGGGCTGTGCGTTGCGACGATGAACTGCACCTGCGGGAAGTGCTTCTTGAACCAGTGTCCCACCTGCATCTGCCATTCGGGGTGCAGATGATTGTCGGGCTCGTCGATGAGCACGACGCCGGGGTGCTGCACGATGCCATTCTCGATCCGGAGCGTCTTGTGCACGCGCTGCATGTTCAGCAGCAGGTCGAGCACGATGCCCGTCACCGACCGCACGCCGTCGCTGCACTGCGTCAGCGGGAACTCCCGCCCGTCGCGATCGCGGAAGAGCAACCGGCCGTCCTCGTCGAACCGGCTCGCACACTCGATGGCACCCTGGTACAGCTCGGAATCCAGCAGGTCGATCACCGCATCGCGCAATTCGTGCGCGTCATCCTTGAGCCCCACCCGAACGATCCATTCGGCCAGATGATCGAGGCCGGCGTCTTCCTGGAAAAGACTGATGACAGAAACTCCGGGAGTCCCAGCTTCGAGATCGTCTCGAAGCGAGAGTGCGGCGCCTCGCAGGCGCCTATGCGAACCGTAGCCTGCGACCATCGCCTCGGTGCGCTCCGGTTTCGTGACATTTCCATGAATGCTACAGATGCCGTCATCGTCACGCTGCCATGAGTACGAAATCTCCGCCTCCGCGTCACGAGATTGACCGGAGTGCTTGGCGAACACGGCAGAAGCGTGCCCGAGATCTCCAGCTTTGACCGGAGTGAAATCCATCTTCCACGCAGTCGAGTACTTGGAGGTGTTGAAGTAGAAGAACGCCGCCACCTGCAACACCGTCGTCTTACCGGTCCCATTTCCCCCGGCGAGGACGAACCAGCCGGGGCCGCCGTTCGGGTGCGCCGACGTGGTGAAGTCGAACCCCGCCTCCCGGAGGCACTTGATGTTCTCCAGCTTCAGGCGCTTCAGGTACATGTCGGGCCGCTCTCCGCTGCCGGCATTGGGGGGCTCCGCAACTTCCGGGGTTGATCTGCGCGCCCGGTCTGGAGTTGGCTGAGCGTAGATGCATCGGGGGCGCGCCGTCAATTCCGCTCGTGCCGACCGGCCGGCGTCGGTGGCGCAACTCTTGCATCCTCAGGTTCCCGTTGCCCGGGCGGGGGGTTTCAGCGTCCCGGCACGGCACACTCCCACCCTCACAGGAGACTCCTTCATGGCCTTCGAACTGCCCGCGCTGCCCTATGCGTACAACGCGCTCGAGCCCCACATCGACGCGCGCACGATGGAAATCCACCACACCAAGCACCACCAGGCCTACATCAACAACGCCAACAAGGCGCTGGAGGGCACGGCGCTGGCCGGCAAGCCCGTCGAGGAGGTGGTCGCCAATCTGGCCGCCCTGCCCGAGGATAAGCGCAACGCCGTGCGCAACAATGCCGGCGGGCACGTCAACCACTCGCTGTTCTGGCAGATCATGGCGCCCAACGCCGGCGGCAAGCCGACCGGCGCGCTGGCCGCCGCCATCGACGCCCAGCTCGGCGGATTCGACAAGTTCAAGGAAGCCTTCTCCAACGCCGCCGCCACCCGCTTCGGCAGCGGCTGGGCATGGCTGGTCGTCACCAAGGACGGCAAGCTCGAGGTCACCTCGACCCCGAACCAGGACAGCCCGCTGATGGACGGCAAGACGCCGATCCTGGGGCTCGACGTCTGGGAGCACGCCTACTACCTGAACTACCAGAACCGCCGCCCGGACTACGTCGCGGCCTTCTTCAACGTGATCGCGTGGGACAAGGTCGGCGCCCTGTACGCGCAAGCCAAGGGCTGACGCGCCCGGCCGCACCCCCGCTCGGAGCCTCCGGCCCGGCCGACCTCGGCCGGGCCGGTTCTTCTTGCCCGACGCCACTGCCCCGCCCTCTTTGGCCCGACACGTCACTCCCCCGCCGGACACGCGCCCCATGCCGCGCCTCTTCGTCTCCCTGCCCGCCTACAACGAGGAAGCCTGCCTGCCCCCGCTGCTGCGGTCGTTCCAGCGCCTGTTCGCCACCCTGCCCCCCGAGACCCGCCCCCACATCGTCGTCGTCGACGACGGCAGCGCCGACCGCACGGCCGAAGTCGTCCGCCGCGCCGCCCGCGCCGGCGTCCCCGTCGAACTGGTTCAGCACCCCCAGAACCGCGGCCTCGGCGAGGCCATCAAGACCGGCCTGCGCCGCGTCGTCGAACTCTCCACCAGCGATGACGACATCGTCGTGTGCATGGACGCCGACAACACCCACCCGCCGCGCTTCGTCCCCGGCATGCTCGAAACCGGCCTGAGCGAGGACGCCGACATCGTCATCGCCTCGCGCTATCGCCGCGGCAGCCGCCAGCACGGCGTGCCGCTCCACCGTCAGGCCATGAGCCTCGGCGCCCTCGTCCTGTTCCGCCTCTTCCTCGGCCTGCCCGGCGTGCGCGACTACACGTGCGGCTACCGCGCGTACCGCCTGCGGCTGGTGCGTCGGTCCTTCGAGCACTACGGCGACCGGCTCATCACGCGCGCCGGCTTCGCGTGCACCGATCAGTTGCTCGTCAATATGGCCTGCCTCGGGGCGCGCATCCGCGAGGTGCCCTTCGTGCTGCGCTACGACCGCAAGCGCGGGGCGAGCAAACTGGAGCTGGGCACGACGATTCTGGAGACCTTCCGGCTGCTGGCCGCCGGACGGCGCAAGCTGCGCGCGGCCCGCCGCGACGGCCGGACGGCAAGGCGCTGACGTAAAAAAAAAAGGGGGCGCCGGCTGGGGGAAGCCGGCGCCAGGGGGGAGAAAGGGGGACAGAAAGAGGAGATGAAACTCGTTGGGGGAAGGTCGTTTCGGTGGGGGATCCGATGGCAGACCTTTGAGCCGCATCTCCTGCCCTTCCCATAAGCCCAATGCGTGCCAAGATGCCCATTCCGCCGGCCCCCGGCGCCAAAGAAAACGATCTCTCAGTATAAGTCCTTACAAAACAATCACATGCTGATTTTGGCAAGAACAAAGCGCAACCGGATGCGCTCTGTTGCGCGCCGATTTCGCGATGGGTAAGCCCGTGTATTGGGTAGGATATTACCCGCACATCGTAACGGATGCCGCACAGAAGTGTGCACAGCCACAACATCAGGTGCCCAGTGGCAGGCAGCCAAGGCTGCCAAATCGGCGCACTGCCGACGGCGGCAAGGGGGAGTGTTGAAGGCAGCAAAGCGGAAGGTGGAGTGCTGAAGGCAACGATGAGAACCGGGGAGTCCCCGGCCCTCGTTCCGTATTGCGGCCT
>JAHCAW010000030.1 GCA_019634695.1 Candidatus Sumerlaeia bacterium | reverse complement strand
GGGCCGGCTCCCAGCCGTCGCGCGACAAGTTCGAGGGCAACTGCCGCCCCGCAAAGTCCGCCATCTCGCCCGGCTCAACCGCCCGGAAGCGCCAGTTTCTCTCCAGAGCAAAGGCCCGCTCGCCCATGAATCTCGTTACCTGCTCAATCGATATGTTTTCATCACCACTGCTACCGTCCTCTTGGACGGTCTTATGATACGCTGACCGGGCGGTGGGCTGCTGTCAACGCCACAGGAACGCGTCGAATCCTGCTTCGGCCTCCGCCCGACCCAACCCCGTGCCGCCCGGTTCCGCCGGGAAACAGCGGGATTACTCCTCGAATATGCCCCACCATGGAGGCACCCGGCACCGGGCGTCGAGAACAATTCCGGCCAGACCGCTCCGGGATTCGATTTTCTCTTGCCTGCGCGAGGGGTGCTTGGGCACCTTCCCGTCCCCCGCGTGGGTGGTTAGCTCAGTTGGTTAGAGCGCCGGTCTCACATACCGGAGGTCACTGGTTCGATTCCAGTACCGCCCACCATTTCAAACCTCTGAAAACAGACGACTTACGAGCGGACGCCCCGAATGTTCCGGGCGAAACGGCTCGGCTGCGACCCGTGCAATGGGCCGATGACCCCGCGGCGAGAAAGGAGGATGGGCATCCAGCCCGCCGAAGCGTTCCTCCGTGCTACCGCTCGTTCGGCGCCCTGCCCGACAAGTTCCGGTCCTTCCCGGCGAGCGTCCACTTCGTCTCCCTCGTCCACTTCCCTAGTGGACGCGAAGCAGACAGGACGCTGGACGGCAGGCGGGACGATGGATCCCTGCCTTGGCCGCCGGCGCCCAAGCCACCGTTAAAGGCTCGCGCCAGGGGCCCAGGCCGCCGATGACGGCCTCGGCACGCGTCGTGTCGCCGGACTCCCGTCATCCGTCTGCCGAAACCGCATGATTCGCCAGCTCGCCATCCGCGTCCCCGGCAAGGGCCTGCACGAGATCACCGATCTGGTGGCCGACGTGGTGCATCAGGCCGGCGTGCGCGAGGGGCTCTGCACGGTCTTCATCCAGCACACCTCCGCCAGTCTGACGATCCAGGAGAACGCCGACCCGTCCGCCCGTCGGGACCTCGAGGCATGGCTGGACCGGCTCGTGCCCGAGCGCGATGCTCTCTTCACCCACACAGCCGAGGGACCCGACGACATGCCGTCGCACATCAAGGCGGCGCTGACCGCGACGACGCTTGGGATTCCGATTCTGGACGGGCGGCTTGCCCTCGGGACCTGGCAGGGCATCTATGTGTGGGAGCATCGTCGGCATGCGGGCACGCGGCGCGTGGTCGTCCATGTCGGCGGCTGATCCCCCGGCGGAGCCCTCCCGAGTGCCGTCCACCTCCAACGCCGCCTGCTGGGACATTTGGGTCGATCCCGGCGGGACGTTTACCGATTGCTTGGCGATCGATCCGGCGGGGCGCTGGCATCGGGCAAAGGTGCTGAGCAGCGGCGCGCTGCGCGGGACGGTGGTTGCCGCGGAGGGGGACGGGCGGTTGCGCGTGGCGCAGAGCTGGGGCGCGCCGACGGATTTCGTCGCGGGCGGACTGTTTGCGCTGGCCGAGGGCGACGAGGCGGCCGTGCGCGTCCGGGCGTTCGATGCGGAGTCGTCGTGCGTGGTGCTCGAGTCGCCGCTGGCGCGCGCCCCGCGGCCCGGCGAGGCGTTCGAGATTCGGCTGGGCGAGGAGGCGCCGGTGGTGGCGGCGCGGCTGGTGACCGGTACGCCGGCGGGTCGGGCACTGCCCCCGATGCGATTGCGGCTGGCGACGACGCGCGGAACGAACGCGCTGCTGGAGGGCACCGGCGTTGCTCCGGTGTTCTTCGTGACGGCGGGCTTCGGCGACCTGCTCGAGATCGGCACGCAGGCGCGGCCGGACCTGTTTGCGCGCGCGATTCGCAAGCCGCCGCCGCTGCATGCGGCCGTGGTGGAGGTGCCCGAGCGTCTGGCGGCGGACGGGCGGGTGGTGCGGCCGCTGGATCTGGACGCGATTGCCGAGGCGTGTCGCGCCCATGTGGCGGCCGGTCGCCGCGTCGCGGCCGTGGCGTTGCTGCACAGCTATCGCAATGCGGCGCACGAGCGCGCCCTGGCGGCGTTCCTGCGCGCGTGCGGATTCGAGCACGTCTCGTGCTCGGCTGAGTTGGCCCCGGCGATTAGCCTGCTGCCGCGGGCGACGACGGCCGTCGTGGATGCGTGTCTGGCGCCGGTGCTCGGGCGCTATCTGGCGCAGGTGGCGCGGCAGTCCGGGGCCGAGGCAAGCGGCGGCCTGCATGTGATGACCAGCGCGGGAGGGCTGGCGGGCACGGGATCGTTTCGCCCGAAGGACGGCCTGCTGAGCGGTCCGGCCGGCGGCGTGGTGGGCGCCGTGGCCGCGGCGCGGCGCTCGGGGCTCGACCGCGTGGTTGCCTTCGACATGGGCGGCACGAGCACCGATGTTTCGCGGCACGATGGCGAGCCGAGCTATGTCTTCGAGCATCGCGTCGGGCACGCGCATCTGGTGGCGCCGGCGATGGCGATCGAGACGGTGGCGGCGGGTGGGGGCTCGATCTGTCGCTTCGACGGCCGGCGCCTGCTCGTCGGACCGCAGAGCGCGGGCGCGGCGCCCGGGCCGGCGTGCTATGGCGCCGGCGGGCCGCTGACGTTGACGGACGTGAACCTGTTGCTGGGGCGGCTGGACGCGGCGCGCTTCGAGATTCCGCTCTTCCCGGATCGAGCGGCCGCGCGCTTCGCCGAGGTGGTGGGCGAGGTCGAGCGTGCAGGCATGTTGCCCGCCCGAGCCGAAGAGTTGCTCGAGGGTTTCGCGACGATCGCCAACGAAGTGATGGCCGAGGCGATTCGTCGCATCTCCGTGCGCGAGGGCTACGACGCGGCGGACTATGCACTCGTGTCGTTCGGCGGCGCGGGTGGCCAGCACGCGTGCGCGGTCGCGGCGTTGCTCGGCATGCGGCGGATTCTCGTGCCCGAGGATGCAAGTCTGTTGAGCGCGTATGGTCTGGGGCATGCGGCGGTCGAGCGTTTCGCGGAGCGTCCGGTACTGCGGCCACTTGAGGCGGTGCACGGCGAGTTGCGCGCGGTGTTCGTGGAACTGGCGGGCGAGGCGCTGACGGCGCTGCGTGCGGAGGGCGTGGGGCCGAACGAGGCGGTGGTGCGCCAGCGTTTGATTCACGTGCGGCTCGTCGGGCAGGAGTCGTCGCTGGCGCTGGACTGGCAGGCGGGCATGGACCTCGAGGCGGCCTTCGGCGAGCGCTATGCGCAGGTGTATGGCTACGTGCCGGAAGCAAAGCCGCTTGAAGTCGAGACCCTGCGCGTGGTGGCAGCCTCGCGTCCGCGCGCGATGGAGAGCGTTGTCGCTGCCGAGCCCCGACCCGCCACGTCGACGGGCACGGTGCGCACCTGGTTGCGCGGGCAGTGGCGCGACCTGCCTGCCTTCGAGTGGGCGCGCATGCAGCCGGGCGACCACGCCAACGGCCCGGCCATCGTGTTCGACCGCCTGACGTCGGTCCTTGTCGAATCCGGTTGGCGTTTCCGCCTGGATGGCGCGCGGGCACTGGTGCTGGATGCGACGGAAGGGGCGCGTGTCGTCGAGCCGTCGGCGGGCGGTGCCGGGGCCGAACTCGAGCTGTTCGCGAATCGCTTCCGCGCGATCGCCGCCGAGATGGGCGAGATGCTGCGCCGCACGGCGATCTCGACGAACGTCAAGGAGCGCCTGGACTTCTCGTGCGCGGTGCTGGATGCGCGCGGCGACCTTGTCGTCAACGCGCCGCATGTGCCGGTGCACCTCGGGGCGTTGGCGCATTGCGTCAAGGCGGTGGCCGCGACGTTGACGCTCGAGGAGGGCGACGTCGTCGTGACGAACCATCCGGCGTTCGGCGGCTCGCACCTGCCGGACATCACGGTGGTGACGCCGGTGTTCGCCGCGGGCGAACTGCTCGGCTACACGGCGAGCCGCGCGCATCATGCGGAGATCGGCGGCATGCGGCCCGGTTCGGCGCCGCCGGACGCGACGCGGTTGGAGCAGGAAGGCATCGTCATCGCGCCGACGCATCTGGTGCGGCGCGGCAGTGGACGCTGGGACGAGATCGAGGCGCTGCTGCAATCGGGCCCATGGCCGACGCGCGCGCTGGCGGACAACCTTGCCGATCTGCGCGCGGCCGTGGCGGCGAATCGTCGCGGCGCGCAGGCATTGCTGCGGCTCGCCGCCGCGCACGGCGCGCCCACCGTGCACCAGATGATGCAGGCCCTGCAGGATCTGGTGGCGGCGCAGATGGCGCAGGTGCTGACCGCGTGGCCCGACGGTGTCCGCACGGCGACCGAACGGCTCGATGACGGCACGCCGCTGTGCGTGCGGTGGGAGAAGACCGACGCGCGCGCGGTGCTCGACTTCGCCGGCACCGGGGCGCGTCACGCCGGCAACCTCAACGCGACGCCCGCAATCGTCTCGGCCGCCGCGATCTATGTGCTGCGCCTGCTCGCCGGCGAACGCTTCCCGGACCTGCCGCTGAACCAGGGCCTGCTGCGCGCGCTCGAGATTCGCCTGCCGCACGATTCGATTCTCTCGCCGGACTTCGCACGCGAACCGCTGCCCGCCGTCATCGGCGGCAACGTCGAAACCAGCCAGCGACTCGTCGACACGATCCTCAAAGCGCTGGGCCTTGCCGCGTGCAGCCAAGGAACGATGAATAATGTCATCTTCGGCAATGCGCGATTTGGATACTACGAGACGATCTGCGGCGGTGCCGGTGCCACCGCCGACGCGCCCGGCGCCGATGCTGTGCACACGCACATGACCAACACGCGGCTGACCGACGTCGAGATCCTCGAGCATCGCTATCCGGTGCGGGTGGAGCAATTCGCGGTGCGGCGCGGCTCGGGCGGTGCGGGCCGCCATCGCGGGGGCGACGGCGTGCTCCGCGTGTTGCGCTTCCTCGAGGACGTGTCGCTGTCGATCCTGTCGCAGCATCGCATCGAAGCGCCCTACGGACTCGACGGCGGCGCACCGGGTGCGGTCGGCCACCAGTGGATCGAACGCGCCGACGGCACGCGCGAGGATCTGCCCTCCATCGCAGCCCGCGATATCGTCGCCGGCGACCAGCTCGTGCTGGAAACGCCGGGCGGTGGGGGATGCGGCGAATGCAGCCCAGAATCGCCGGGACGCGTTTCGATAGGACGCATGGGTCCCATATGACCCATAGGTTCCATCCGGCGTTTTGAAGTCTTCTGCGGCCGGTCGCCGAAATCCGGCCGCGTAGGTACTGAGGGCTGGAAGTAGTATGGATCCCGCGTTGGATGGGATATCCAAGAAACAGGAATAGTCTTTATGCCTCATCCCCGACCGGTTCCGCATCCACGATGCGGGCGTCGTGGCGGACGACAACGCGATGGGCGGGGGGGACGACGAGAAAGTCCTCGGGGTTCCACTCGCCGTCGATCAGGCGGCGCAGGAGCGTCAGATCGCCGGCGAGCTTCTCGAAGCGCCATTGCCGCTCGCCCGCGCGCGCCTGTGCGGCAGCCTCGAAGCGCCCGTCCGGCTCGACGCCCATCTCGATGAAGCCCAGTCGGTTGTAGTGCTTGGCGTGGTTGACGAGCTCCTCCCACAGGAAGTCGGCGTTGTCCTCGCCGTACTTCTCGACGAGTTCCTCGCGGGTCATGTTCATGCCCGCCTGCTCCTTGATGGAGAACTGGGAGAGTTGCGCGTTGGGGGCGCTGCGCTCGATCCATCCGCTCGTCAGGTAGTACGTCGCCGGGTTGGCGTTGAACTGCTCGAGGTAGCGCTCCTTGCTGCCGAGGAAGAGTGTGATGCAGTCGTGCGCGCGGGGCAGCACGAGCGGGATGGTGCGGGCGCGCAGGCCGGCAAGCCCGTTGTTGCACAGCCCATAGGCCATCACGATCGCGTCGTAGGGCCGTTCGTCGATGCGCTCGACGACTTCGCGCACGCGCGCGAACATGCGGGCCGCGCCCAGATCGTGCAGTCCCTTGGGCAGAAACTCGACGTCCACCTCGTGCGGCGACCGCGCGATGGCCCAGCACACCTCGCGCGTGAAGACCTCGCAACTGACCGCCTTGAGGCGGAGAGGCGCGTGGTTCGTGGTTCGTGGTTCGTTGTTCGGAATCATGCGAGCTCGGGGACCGGAAGACAGGAGTTGGAAACGGCAAGCATGGGTTGTGGAAGTCGAGGGCGCACGGGTGCGCGAGGACAGGCCGCCTCGCTGACGCTCGGGGTTCTGATTGCCGCTCCTCGCATCAGTCCTCCGGTGGCAGTTGCGCGACGACGCCTGGGAATTCGTCGTCGTGATAGTGGGGGAGCAGCAGCGCGTCGACGAAGTTGTCCTCGAAGTCCGGCTCGAGGTTGAGTTCGACGACGCGGGGCGCGCGGGCGAGGCGCGCACAGGTGGCCGCCGCGTTGGCATCGAGCAACAGGCGGCACGCTCCACCGAGCGAACCGTTGCCGATCAGGTGGACGCGCTCAAGGGGAACCTCCGGCAGGAGGCCGAGCGCGATGGCGTTGCGCAGATCCAGATGGCGCCCGAAGCCGCCGGCGAGCAGGAGGCCATCGAGCTCGCGCGGCATCAACCCGGCGCCTTCGACCAGCGTCTTGATGCCGGCATAGATCGCCGCCTTGGCCTTCAGAATCTGGGCGATGTCGCCTTCGGTGACGACGAGCGGCTCGCCGGTGGGCGTCTCGTCGGCGCGCGCCAGGATGCAACCGTTGCTCGGCGCGGCCGACGTTTCGCGCACGAGCAAGCGGTCGAATGCGCGCAGGCGGTCGAGGTCGAAACGGCCGCGTCGGTCCAGCCATCCGGCGCGCAGCGCCTCGGCAATGAAGTCGATAATCCCCGTGCCGCACAGGCCGATGGGCTCCGCGTTGCCGATGACGTCGAGCGTTACGCCGCCGTGGGCGTCGAGGCGCACGTGTTCGATGGCGCCCGTCGCCGCGCGACAGCCTGCCGTGATGCCGTGGCCCTCGAAGGCCGGACCGGCCGCCGTGGCGCAGGCGCGCAGACCATCGGCCGTCGCGAGCACAATCTCGCCGTTCGTGCCGATGTCCACGAGCAGCAGGTTGCCGTGCTGCTGCTCGATATCGGCCAGCAACAGGTCCGCCACGATGTCGCCGCCGACGTAGCCCGCAATCCCCGGCGCCACATCCACGAGCGCCTGTGGGTGGCACGCGAGCCCGGTCTCCGCGGTCGTCAGCGCATCGAACGCCAGGGCAACGGGTCGGAACGGAAAGCGCCCGATGCCCTGCGGCGACAGGCCGAGCAAGAGGTGGCTCATGACGGTGTTGCCGGCGAGCGCCACGCGCCAGACGTGCCGCGGGGTGCCCCCCTCGGCGCGGCACAATTCCGCGATCAGCGGATTGATCGTGCGGCGCACGACGAGGTCGCGCAGTTCGGCAAGGTTCTCCGCCGAGCGCGAGGCGTACGAGATGCGTGAGGCCACGTCGTCGGCGCGGCCAATCTGTCCGTTATAGCGCGCGGCCCGCCGCAGCATCCGGCCTGTGCGCAGATCGACGAGCAGCACGGCAACAGTGGTGGTGCCGATGTCGACGGCGATGCCCCAGATCGGTTCGCCGTCATCGGCGGCCGCAACATCCATCACCTGCCAGCCCTGTGTGACGCGCCCCAGCGTCAACGTCGCGCGCGGGCTCTCGGCCCCGGCCACGATGCCAAGGCCGCGCAGCGCCTCGGCCGTCCACTGCGGCGCGCCGATTCCCGCGGCGATACAGGCCGCATCGGCGCGCGCGTGCTCGACCGCGCCGTCCGGCAACTCGACTGTCACGCGCCGCACGGCGGGTTGCACGTCGAACGGCGGCAGCAGGAAGGCGTCTTCAATCTGTGCCGACGTCTCGATCAGCGAGGTGCCCGGCACGAACAGCCTCGCGTCGTCGCCCTCCGCACGTGCCTGGCATGAACGCACCGGCACCGGCCGCGCACCGTCCGCCACGAGCACCTCGTCGCCGATGCGCACGCGGCCCTCGCGCAGGAACATCAGGCAGCCGCTGCACGTGCCGTTGCCGCCGCAGCGCATGTTGAGCGCCAGACCGGCGCGCTCGGCGACGTCGGACACGAGCGACGCCGCATCGGGCTCCGCTTGGAACGTCCGGTGCGGCGTCTGGAAGACAAGGGGCATGGCGGGCCGGTCGAGGTCGGGCGCGCGTCAGGCGGCGCCGACGAGCTGGTCCACGATCTTGACCGCATCGTTGGCGTCGCGTCCATAGCCATGAACGCCGATTTCGCGGGCATACTCGGCAGTGACGGGGGCCCCGCCGATGACGATGCGCACGTCGGGCCGGTCGGCCAGACGCTTGGCCACCTCGGCCATGTACTGCATCGTGGTGGTCAGCAGGGCGCTGAGCATCAGAATCTTGGCCTGCTCCTTCTCGACGGCTTCGGCGAAGCGGTCCGCCTCGATGTCCACGCCCAGATCGACGACCTCGTAGCCGGCGCCGCGCAGCATCATGGCGACCAGGTTCTTGCCGATGTCGTGGAGGTCGCCCTTGACGGTGCCGATGACGACCTTGGCGCGGGGCGTGGCGCCGGCGGCGGCCAGCAGGGGCTCGAGGATCTCGAGTCCGGCCTTCATCGCGCGGGCCGCGATCAGCATCTCGGGCACGAAGACCTCGTTGCGCGAGAAGCGGTCGCCCATCTCGCGCATGGCCGGGATCATGGACTCGTTGAGCAGGGACTGGACGTCGGCGCCGGCATCGACGCACTCCTGAACGATGCGGGCGACGTCCTTGCGCTTGCCGGCAAGGATGGCGTCGTAGAGTTCCTGGTTGCGGGCCATGGGTGGGGCTCCTGCGGGGGAGTGATGGGTGTCCGGGGTGGATGTATCCGTTTACATCCTGCGGTTCCAAGGAAGCTGGACATCCCGGTCCGGTCAAGTCCGAAATCCGCCCCGCCCGCGTCGGGCGCGAGGATTCCCGGTTGATCCAAGTCCCCCGGCCCCCCAGCGTGACGCCCAGCCGCCGGAGAGGCGCCCGCGGGACAGGCGCCCGTCGCTGACGCTCCGGGTTCTGATTGTGGGGCCCAATTGCCCGAGGGAGAGGAGAACCGCTCCATGACCCCGACACATCCCGATCTTGACCGCCGGTCCTTCCTGAAAGGTGCCGGGGCGCTGGCCGCCGGCGGGGCACTCGCCTCCTGCGCCACGCTGTCGGCCTCCTCCGCCGGGGGCGGCGCCGTGGCTCGCAAGCCCGTGCTGACCATCGCCCATCTGACCGACATTCACCTGCGGCCCGAAGGCAAGGGCCCGGACGGCCTGCGCGCTTGTTTGCGCCACGTCCACGCCCGCGATCCCCTGCCCGACGTCATCTTCCAGGGCGGCGACTGCATCATGAGCGCCCTGGGCGCCACCGAGGAGCGCACCCGCGCCCAGTTCGATCTGTGGCAGCGCATCCTGGCCGAGGAGTGCCGCCTGCCGATCCGCCATGCCATCGGCAACCACGACTGCTGGGGCTGGCAGCGCAGCCGCGCCGGCACCACCGGCAACGAGCCGCTGTACGGCAAGCGCTGGGTGCTCGACATCCACGGCATGGATCGCGGCTACTACTCGTTCGACCAGGCGGGGTGGCACTTCGTCGTGATCGACAGCGTGCGCGAGCGCGGCGGCGAAGCCTACCAGCCGCTGCTCGAGGAGGACCAGTTCGCGTGGCTGGCAAACGACCTCGCCGCCGTCCCGCCCGAAACGCCCATTCTCATCTTCTCGCACGTCCCGATCATCGGCGTCGGGGCGCTCTTCTTCTATGAAAACATTGTCGAAAACTATCAGTTCCGGGTGGCCGGGGCGCTGATGCACCAGGACATGCACCGCCTGAAGGACCTGTTCTTCCAGCACAAGAACATCAAGGTGTGCCTGAGCGGGCACGTGCACCTGCTGGACCGCACCGAATACAACGGGATCGTCTACCAGTGCAACGGGTCGGTGTCGGGCTCGTGGTGGCACGGCACGCACAAGGAGACGCCGCCGGGTTACGCGATCGTGCGGCTGTACGCCGACGGCACGTTCGACAACGAGTACGTGCTCTATCCCTGGGACGCGACGACCTGAGACGCCCATGACGACCGCAGGACGGGACAGTCTGGCGGGGCTGCTGCGCCGCGTGTGGGGGTACGATCGCTTTCGCCCCCTGCAGCGCGAGGCGATGCACGCCGTCATGGAGGGCCGCGACTCGCTGGTGATCCTGCCAACGGGCGGGGGCAAGTCGTTGTGCTTCCAGGCGCCGGCACTCGCGCTCGACGGGGTGGCGCTGGTGGTCTCGCCGCTGATCTCGCTGATGAAGGACCAGGTGGACGCGCTGCGCGAGTTGGGCGTGGCGGCCGGCAAGCTCCACAGCGACCAGCCCCCCGGCGAGGCGCGCGAGGTGCTCGACGGCCTGCGCGCCGGCACGCTCAAGCTGCTCTACATTTCGCCCGAGCGCCTCGTGATCGAAGGCTTCGATGCCATCGCGCGCGGCATGCCGATCACCCTTCTGGCTATCGACGAGGCCCACTGCATCAGCGAATGGGGCCACGACTTCCGGCCCGAGTACCGCCAGTTGCGCGCGTTCCGCGAGGCCTGCCCCGCCGTGCCCCTGCATGCCTACACGGCGACCGCCACGCCGAAGGTCGCAGACGAGATCGTCCGCGAACTCGGCCTGCGCGACCCTGCGCGCCTCGTCGGATCGTTCGACCGGCCCAACCTTTTCTATCGCGTCGAGCCGCGCACCGAGCCCGCCGGCCAGATCGCCGAAATCGCAGCACGCCACCCCGATCAGTCCGGCATCGTCTACTGCATCACGCGCAAGGAGACCGAACGGCTGGCCGAGCACCTGCGCCTGCTGGACGTCGATGCGCTGCCCTATCACGCCGGCCTCGATGCCACCATGCGCCGCGAGACGCAGGAGCGGTTCATCAACGACCAGGTGCGCATCATCGTCGCAACGGTTGCCTTCGGCATGGGGATCGACAAGCCCGACGTCCGGTTTGTTGTGCACGCGGGCATGCCGAAGTCGCTGGAGAACTATCAGCAGGAGAGCGGCCGCGCGGGGCGCGACGGCCTCGCGGCCGAGTGCGTGCTACTGCACTCGCCGGCCGACTTCATGAAGTGGCAGTTCGTGCTCAAGGAGCTGTCTCCCGAGCAGCAACGCATCACCAAGCGCAAGATCGAGTCGGTGGACCGCTACTGCAACGCGTGGTCGTGTCGGCGCGTGGCGCTGCTCGACTACTTCGGCGAGAAGTTCGGCGAGGAGAATTGTGCCTCGTGCGACGTGTGCGCGGGCTCGCTCGAGCCGCACGAGGACAGCCTTGTCGTCGCGCAGAAGATCCTCTCGTGCGTCAAGCGCCTGAAGGAGGAGCACGGCCCCGGCTACACGACGCGTGTGCTTGTCGGCGCGAAGGACAAGCGGATTGCCGAGGACGGGCACGAGGCGCTGAGCACTTTCGCGATCCTGAAGGATCACGACCGCGGCTCGGTGCGGAGCTGGATCGCGCAACTGCTGGCGCAGGGCCACCTCGAGCAGGCGGCCTCCGGCGAGGCGCCGCTGCGCGTGACGCCGCGCGGATGGGAGGTCCTGCGCGGCACGGGTCCGGCGCCGGTGCTGATGCGCAGCGGCACGAAGAAGGTGCGCGTGTCGAAGCGCGCCGCCGCCGAGCTCCGTGGCGTCGATCCCGAGTTGCACGCGCGCCTGCGCGAGATGCGCACCGCCATCGCGCGCCGCCGCAAGCTGCGCCCCTACATTGTGCTCAGCGACCGCTCGCTCCTCGAACTCGCCCGCCATCGCCCTGTCACCCGCGCCGCGCTGCACGGCATCCACGGCATCGGCGACGCCCGCGTGGAGCACTACGGCGACGACATCCTGCGCGTGATCCGGGATTTCCTGCGCGACCATCCCGAGGCCGCTCCCAAGCCCCCCGCCGAACGCCCGGCAAAGGACCGCACCGCCGTGCGCCGCGAGGCCTTCGCGCTGCTGCGCGAGGGACGTTCCGTCGAGGAGGTCGCCGAACTCACGAAGCGCGCGCTCTCGACCGTCGGGGGCTATCTGCTGGAAATGGTAGCCGAGAGTCGCATCGACGATCCGACGCCGTGGGTCGATCCCGCGCTGACCCGCCGCATCGAGGACGTTGCCGCGGAGATCGTGGTCGATGGCCGCGTGCGCCCGCTCTACGACTTCTTCGAGCAGAAGATTCCCTTCTGGAAGCTGCGCCTCGTCCTCGCCTGCGCGGAACGACGCGAGGGCCAGTCCGCAGACTGAGACGGCGCGTCCGACAGGTCAGACGGAACTCTCCACGCGCATCATTCAAGCAACACGAACTCCACGCCCGCGGCGCGGCAGAAGACGCGCAACTCCTCCACCCAGTCGCCGTAGGTGCCGTGGATGTGGTTGCAGAAGAAACCCTCGATGAACGTGTCCGGAGCGCAGTCGAGGCGGGCGTAGGCGTGCGGCCAGTTGTCCTGCACGCCGCAGGCCAGGCGGTCGTCCTCCGCGTCGCCGAAGCTGACGAACTCGCCGCGGACGACCGCCATGCGATAGTGGTTCGTGTCGCCCGAGCGCGTCAGGCGCGCCAGCGTCACGCGTCCCGGCGCGGCGATGTGATAGACCGACGCGCCGCCGGCCGGGAAGTAGAAGCCCTCCGGCCGGAACTCCGTCCGCGCCAGATTCACCGCCGGATCGTCCGAACGCGCCGCGAACCATGTTGCGTGTTCGCCCGAGTTGCACAGGTCCCACACGCCGCGGTCGGCGTGATAGTGGCGCACGTCGGCGAAGAGCACCGGCATGCCCGTGATCAGCTTGAAGATCTGCATCGTCAGAGCCGCGTCCATGTCGGCCTCGGTGGAGCAGACGACCGGTTCGTGCGGCTCGCCCTCGGGGCCGTAAGGATCGTTGAGGAAGGCCTCGGCGACGTCGGCGGTCGCGAAGTGCTCGGTCAGCTCGCGCTGGCCCTTGATGCCGCAGAAGTCGTAGCGGAACTCGGCGACGAGGTCGCGCGCGGCATAGTACATGCCAAGCTGGCGGCGGAGCAGCTCCTCGGTCAGGCGCATCTTCGCGTCGGGGCCGGTCCAGTGAATCTTGCGCAGGTGGCGGCGCAGGTAGTCGAGCGCGGCGGCGATGCGCGTGCCCTCGCGCATTTCGATCTCCGCGCGCCGCACCAGTTCCATCTGGTCGATGTGATCGACGTCCACGCCGAACTGCTTCATCCACAGCGCCGGATCGGCCACGGCCGTGTCGATGCCAAGGGAGCGACCCCCGATCTGCGCGTAGGTCATGCCCTTCAGGCGATTGAACGCCGCGATGCCCAGGATGCGCGCGCGCACCTGCCGGTACGTGGCGTCGTCGGCGATGTCGCCGAAGGTCTTGTAGAGCGGGATGCCGACCTGGTCCAGCGATCCCGCGTTGGCGAGCATTCCGACGAGCCCGGGATACTGCGGGTTGACGTTGGAGAACATCAGGATCGGTTGCGGGCAGAACTGCGCGGCCACGCGGGCGTACTGCGGCCAGGCCCAGACGGAGAAATTGAAGATAACGCAATCGACGCCTTCGGCGGCCATGCGGCGTCCGCCGGCGACGGCAAGGTGGTTTTGCCAGACGAGCTCCTCGCCGACCACGACCTCGAAGCCGTCGGCGCGCAGGCGCGCGGCCAGCTCGTCGTTGAACCGCGCCGTCACGGCCTTCAGGGGCTCCTGCAGGAACGCGCGTCCGTCGCCGAACGCCAGAATGCCCACCTTGGTCCTGCGAGTCGTTGCCGTCATGGTGCTCCGCCTCCCGTCGTGGGTTGATCGGGTGGAGGCTAGGGGGAGCCCGCGGGCCGGTGAAACGGAAAAGAGGGCGGCGCGTCAGCCGTCCACGTCGAAGCCCTGCTCGCGCAGTTTCTGGAGCTTATAGAGCAGCGCCCGGCGGCTGATGCCCAGGATGCGGGCGGTCTCGGAGCGGTTGAACCGATTCTCGCGCAGGGCCTGGAGGATGACGGAGCGCTCGACGTCGGCCATGACGTGCAGGGCGGCGTTGCTTTCCTCATCCGGCGCGGCGGGTGCCTGGAGGCGCTTGGGCAGGTGTTCGGGCAGGATGATCTCATTGCGGGAGAGCAGGACGGCGCGCTCCATGGCGTTGCGGAGTTCGCGCACGTTGCCCGGCCAGCGCCACGCGCAGAGCAGCGCGACGGCGGCGGGGGAGAAGCGCGCGCGCGCGCCGAGGAAGTCGCTGGCGAAATGCGTCGCCAGCGGGAAGATGTCCTCGGGCCGATCGCGCAGCGGCGGGATATGAATCTCGAAGACGCTGAGGCGATAGAAGAGGTCCTCGCGCAGCCGGCCGGCGGCGATTTGCTCGTGCGGATCGCGGTTCGTGGCCGCCAGGATGCGCACGTCGGTGTGCAGCGTTGCCGAGCCGCCCACGCGCCGGAAGCCGCCATCCTGCATGACGCGCAGAATCTTGGCTTGGAGCTGCACGTCCATCTCGCCGATCTCGTCGAGCAGGATCGTGCCGCCGGCCGCTTCCTCGAACCATCCGACCCGGCGCGCGCTCGCGCCCGTGAAGGCTCCCTTCTCGTGGCCGAACAGCTCGCTCTCGAGCAGCGATTCCGGGATCGCCGCGCAGTTGACCTTCACGATCGGGGCGGCGGCGCGGGCGCTGGCCGCATGGATCAGGTCCGCAACGACCTCCTTGCCCGTGCCGCTCTCGCCGGTGAGCAGCACGCGCGAATCGGTGGGCGCGACGAGCAGGGCATCGCGCACGACGGCGCGCATGGCGGGGCTCTCGGCGACGACGCCTTCGGGGATGTCGGGCGCCGCGGGGCCGGGGGCCAGGGGGGCGCCGGGCGCCGCGCGCATCGCATGGCGCACGGTGGCCAGCAGCTCGTCGAGATCGATGGGCTTCTCGAGGTAATTCGCCGCGCCGTCGCGCATGGCTCCGACGGCGTCGCGGATGTCGGGGAAGGCGGTGACGAGCAGGACGGGCAGCGTGGCGTCGCGTTCGCGGATGGCGCGCAGCAATTCGAGCCCGGTCATGCCGGGCATGCGCATGTCGGTGATGACAAGGGCGACGGGTGTGGCGGCGAGGACCTCGAGGGCCGCGGGGGCGCTGGAGGCGGTAAGCGTCGCGTGGCCCTGCATGCGCAGGAAGCCCTCGAGCAGTCGGCGCTGGCCGTCGTCGTCATCCACAATCAGGATGGTCGCGGCGTCGCGGGACACGGGGGGTCAGGCCTCGGCGGCGGGGGTGATGCGCAGGGGGGCGATGGTGAAGCGCGCGCCGCCCAACGGCGAGGCATCACAGCGCACCGTCCAGCCGTGGGCGATGCAAATCTGCCGGACGACGGCCAGCCCGAGGCCGCTGCCGTCGGCGCTCGTGGTGAAGTAGGGCCGCAGCACCTCGTCCCGCAGATCCTCCGGCACGCCCGGGCCGTTGTCCTCCACCACCAGTGCAGCGGTGTCGCGGTCGCGCGGATGCAGCCCCACGACGATCCGGCCGCCCTCGGGGACGAACTGGATTGCGTTCAGCAACAGGTTGAACAGCACCTGCCGCAGCAGCGTCTCGTCGGCCTCGATTTCCAGCGCCTCGCCTTCGATGGCCACGGCGACGCCCTTGTCCTCCCAGTCGGTTTGCAGCGTGGCGCGCACCTGTCCGGCCAGATCGCGCAGCTTGCAGTGCGCCAGCCGCGGCTCCAGAGGCTTCGAGTACTTGATGAACTCGTTCAGCCGATTCGTGACGACGTCGATCTCCTCGATGATGTGGCCGGCGCGCTCGCGCACCGATCCGGCGAGCGCCTCGTCCTGCCGGATCATGTGGGCCACGCCGCGGACGACGTTGAGCGGATTGCGCGTCTCGTGCGCCAGCCCGGCGGCCGCGAGGTTCAACTCCTTCAGGTGCTCGTTCTGCTGCTGGCTGCGCAGCAGGCGCAGCGTCAGGCGCGCAGACTTGTCCCAATTGTGGATGGCGGCGCCGAGGCCGCCGACGGCGACCAGCGCGATCGCCGCGATCAGCAGGCGCAGGTGAATGTCGCGCGCCAAGTCGCTCTGGAGCTGGGCGGTGCTGAGGATGAGGACAACGCCGTGCAGGCCGCGGCGGGTGCGCAGCTCCTCGAACTCGGCCTCGCTCATCCACGGGGGGCGGCCGAAGGGGCTCCAGCGGCGGCGCTCGCTGCGCGGCGGGCCGTCGCCACGCGCGTTCTCGGAGCGTTCGGCGCCGGGTTCGGGCCGCGGGGGCGGCTCGCCGTCCGGCGGAGGAGGACGCCGCATCACGCTCTGATCGGTTGGCACCACGATGGTCGTGCGCGCCGGTCCGCCGTCGCCGTCGGTCTGGATGCCAAAGTCCACCGGGTTGACGACAATGACGCGGTGGGGTTGCCACAGCGTGGTGTCCACGCGCAGGGTGGCTTGGTCCACTTGGGCGGGGTTGCCGGCCATGGCGACGATTTCGCTGTTGGCGTTGAGCAGGATCACCGTCTCGAGGGGGTCCCAGCCGGCGAGCTCATGGAGCAGCGCGTTGAGGCGGTCCTCGCGGATGAGTCCGGGCGAGCCGGAGCGCAGCGCCAGGGCGATCGCCTCGGAGATGTCGCGCGAGCGTTGCAGCAGCGACTCGCGGGCCTGCTGGCGCACGCGAACGTGCTCCACCGTCAGCCAGCAGCACACTCCCGCCCACACGGCCGTCAGGGCCGCGAACAGGCGCACCAGGCGCCGGCGCCGCAGCTCGTAGGAGTTGTTCACGGGCTCACTTCGTCGTCCAATGGCTCGATGTACTTGTCGGTCTGCACGTCCTTGAAGGCCTTGGGCACGAGTTCGGTCGAGCGGCGCTCGGCGGTCGTGGTATCCTGCAAGTCCGCGACGCTGCGCACGACCGTCGGCGTCAGGAAGATCAGCAGCTCGGTCTTGCTCTTCTCGCGCACCGTGCGCCGGAACAGCGCGCCCAGCAGCGGAATGTCGCCCAGCAGCGGCACCTTGCTGACCGATTCGGTGAACTGGTCCTCCATCAGGCCGCCGATGGCAACCGTCTTGCCGCTGGCGACGACGACGCGCGTGCTCGCCGAGCGCTTCGCGATGACGCGCGCGTTGACCGTTTCCGTGATCGGAACGGTCTCGCTCGTCAGTGTCGAAATCTCCGGGGCGACGTCCATCTCCACCAAGTTGTCCGGCGTGATGTGCGGCGTCACCTGGAGAATGATGCCGATGTCGTCGTACTCGATCGTGTTGATGACCTGGCCGCTGTCGGTCACGCGCGAGTTGCGGATGAAGGGCACTTCCTGGCCGATCGTGATCGTGGCGACCTGGTTGTTGCGGGCCATGACGGAGGGGCGCGAGAGGACCTCGAGCTTGCCGCGCGTGGCCAGCGCCCGCAGCGTCACCGACAGGTCGTCGTCCAGAATCCGAAGGAAGCCGCCGCGTGTCTCGCCCGCGAGCCCGAAGTTCGTGAACGCCGTGTCGGGAAAGTCCGACGAGCCGAACTCGAACGAACCCTCGATGCCCAGATCCGACTCGTTCGTGTACGTCACCTCGAGGAACAGGACCTTGATGAGCACCTGCGGCACGGGCTGGTCGAGCGTCTCGACCAGCGTGGCGATCTGGCGGTTCGTCTCGTCATCCGTGATGACGATCAGCGTGTCCGTCTCGCGATCGTAGCGGACCACCACGCTGGCCGGCAACCCGGTGCCGAACATCGACGTGACGTCCTCCAGTTCCTCCTCCTCCTCTTCCTCTTCGAAGAAGCCGGGCATGAAGAACTCGGGCGGGAAGAAGTCCTGTTGGGCGGAGACGTTGGGTGCCGCGCCCGCGAGAAGGGCGAGGACCAGAATCGCGCGAAGAATCATGCGAAGGGCGGGGGTCATGAAGGGAGTCCTGTCGGAGTGCATCTGGGTTGCGTCGGTTCGTGGCGTCAGTTGCGGGAAGTCGTGCGGCCCTGGGTACCGCTGCCGGTGCCGGTTCCGGTGCCGGTGTTGCGCTGCGTGCCTTGCTGCGTGTTGCGGTTCGTCGTGTTCTGGCGATTCGTGGTGTTCTGGCGATTGGTGGTGCCGGTGGTGCTGGTGCCGAACATCTGCTCGATCATCGTGGCGACCGCTTCGGGGTTGGCGTTCTTCAGCGAGTAGGTGAAGACTTGGCGGTTGCCGGCGGGATTGCGGTCGAGTTCGCCGATGACGTTCTCGACGTGTGTCATGACGCCGGCGGTGGCGCTGATGATCACGGAGTTGGTGCGGGTGTCCGGCACGGCGACCACGCTGGCCTCGGCCTGCTGGCGCTGGCTCTGCTCGGTGCCCTGCTGGTTGCCGCCGGGGCGGGCCGCCATGAAGCCGAAGCGGACGTTGGTCTGTTGGCGGCCCGTGCGGTTCGTTTGATTCTGCTGGGCGAAGATGTTGCGGACGAGTTCGGCGGTCTGCGTGGCGTCGGCGAACTGGAGCGGGAAGACGCGCACGACGGTGACGATTTCGGAGGAGCGGTCGAGCGCCTCGACGAGGTCGGCGATGGTGGGCAGCAAGGCGTCGGGTGCGGCGACGACGAGGGAGTTGGTGCGCTCGTCGGCGGCGGCCTTGACGCGCGAGGCGGCCTGAAGCACCGGGCTCTCGGCTTCGGGAGCTGGACGCCCGCCGCCGCCACCGCCGAAGCCCTGGAAGCGCTGCTGCGTGTTCTGGCGCGTCTGCGTCGTTTCCTGCGTGAAGACCCGTTCGATCAACGTGGCGGCCTCCTTGGCGTCGGCGTGCTGCAACGGATAGACGCGCACCGTCGTGATTTCGGTGAACGAGCGGTCGAGCGCCGAGATGATCTCGGCGATCTTGCGCACGTTGGCCTGCGTGTCGGTCAGGATGATGGCGTTGCTGCCCTCGTTGGCCGAGATCGTCGAGTAGGACGGCAGCAGCGGCTGGAGGTTGTCGATCAGCTCCTTGGCCTTGCTGTAGCGTATCGGGATGATCTGGGTGACCATCTCGCCGCTCTGCGGAATGGCCTCGGGGTCGCTGCCCTGGCGGACGGGGATCGTCTGCAAGCGCGCCTCGTCGCGATTGACGATCGTCAGCGTGCGCCCGGTGCGGATCGCCGCCAGTCCCTTGACGTGCAGCACGGTGCTGAGCAGCTCGACCGCCTCGTCGGGCGTCAGCGGCTGGTGGCTGACGATGTTGACGGTGCCCTCGACGCGCACGTTGCGGACCACGGCGAAGCCGGCGGCCTCGCTGACGTAGTCGAGGACGACGTCGAGCGGGGCGTCCTTGAAGTTGAAGCTGAGCATGCCCGGCGGGGCGGGCACCTGCTCGGTGGCGGTGGCCTCCTGGGCGAGGGCGGGAACCGCGCCGCCGCACGCCAGTGCGGCCAGGATCAGGCCGGTGGCAAAGCGGGATGTCCTGTTCATGGGGAACTCTCCTGGGCGCGGCGCTCGCGGAGCCGCTGTAGAATGGCCGCCTCGGCGGCAGGGTCGTCGAGGATGGAACTTGAGCGCGATTCGGGCAGATACCAGTTGCCGTCGGCGATGCGGCGCATCGGCGTGCCGACCGCCCATTCCTGCCGGCGCGTGCCGTCGAAGACGACAACGCCCTTGGTCGTGATCGATTCAATGGTCCAGCCGACGACGGCGTCGCGTTCGCGCCGTGCGCCGGAGTGCTCGCGCCCGTCGTCGTGGAAGAAGGCGACGGGGCCGTTGCCGCTGACCAGCGTGCCGGTCAGCAGGATGTTGCGCACCACGGGAGCCGGGGTGCGGGTCGGTCCGGATGGACGTGCCGAGGGGGCTCGGCGGTTCGGGTTGAAGATGTTGCGCTCGGTGATCAGGCGATACTCGTCGAACGACGACCTCGCGGTCGACGGGCGCGGACCCTGGGCCGTGGCAACGACGGCGACCAACGCTGCCGAGGCGAGCAATGCGGCGATCGGGAGGCGACGATTCATGAGCGCGCCTCCTGGATGCGCAGCGCCGAGAAGCGCACGCTGAGCGTCAGCACCGAGCCGTCGTCCGCCCGGGAGCGGATTTCCGTCTCTTCGACGCGGATCGGAATCGCGTCGGACTCCAGCGCGTACAGGAAGCGCGAGACGGCGTTGATGCTGCCCTCGGCGGACAGGCGCACCTCGAAGCGGTCGCCGACCGGATCGGTGCGCAGCCAGCGCGGCCGGACGCCGGTGACGTTGAGCCCGCTGGCGCTCGACCAACGGCCGATCGCATCGAGCACCATCGTCTCGGCCTCCGACGTCGAGGCGGGGAGCGACTCGCGCTTCATCGAGGTCCAGCGTTCGGCCAGCGAATCCCGCCGGTCGAGCAGCATCGTGCCGCGGTCGAGCGCCTCGCCGGTCGTGCCGATGCGGCGCGCCTGCTCGGTCCACAACGCGCCGAGCGGCCCGAGCACGAGCTTGTCGAGCGCGAACAGGCCGAAGCAGATCGCGGCCGCGGCCAGCAGCAGGCGTTTGCGGCGGTCAGCCTTCATTGGTTCGATTCCCCCTCGGATTCCACTCGAATGTCAGGCTGAACTGCACGGGATTCTCGCCGCGCAGTTGCTGCACGCGCAGCCCCGCCACGCCGGGCGATTCGCTCAGGCGCTTCTGGAACTGCCGGAAGTCGTCCGCCGTGCGCGCCACGCCCGAGCACACCACTTCGTTGCGCTCGCGCAGTTCGAGCGAGCGCGCCGAAACCTCGCCGCCGACCGGAAACGCCTCCGTCAGCCGCTTGAGCATTTCAAGGCTCTTGATCGACGGATCGTACCACTCGCGGCACGCGCGGATGTCGGTCTCGATCTTCTCCACCACCGCCACGTCCGCCGCGATGCGCTGCCACCGCCGCTCCAGATTACCGGCCCACGCCTGGCGGACCGTAAACGTCGCGACCGTCAGGAGTACCAGCACCCCCGCCGCGATGGCGCCCCGCATCAGGATCCCGCGGCCCTGCATCGACTCGAGGGATTGCTTCCAGCGACTGATGCGCGGGCGCAGGAACTCGAACGGAGGCCGCCGACCGCCGGCGTAGGCCGTCGCCGCCAGCGCCGCCACGTTCGGCACATCGCCCGTCGCCTCGATGCTCATGTCCAGCTTGCCGAGCACCGGCGCCAAGTCGCGCTCGAGCAGCGCGGCCTGCCCGCGGCCCACTTGCAGCGTGACGCGCGCAACACGCGCCCGCACCGCTTCCGGCAGCGTCCGCAGCACCACGCGCACTTGCCGCGCGAGATCCTCCCGCACGGCCTCCGGCGACGCCTCGTCCTCGTCGGGCAGGTGCCCGATCGGGCGCAACGCCACCAGTCCGTCCATCGCGACCAGTCGCAGCAGCAACGAGTCGTCCTCCTGCAGCAGCACGGCGTGCGGCTCGGCAGCCGGCTCGTGCAATGCACCGGAAACTGTCAGGCCCGCGGGCGCCAGCTTCGCCGCGCGGCACACCGCCTCCAGCGCGTTGATCATCTCCAGCGGCACCGCTCCCACGACGGCGAAGCGTCCAACGCCCTCGATCCGGCTGTGACTGGTCGAGAGCACGACATCCTCGAGCGGCCATGGGAACGCGCGTTCGGCCTCGAGTTGAAGCAGCGAGGCGACGTCCTCGTCCGACAGGTCGGCGGGCACCTCGACCGGGCAGGCCGCCATCCACTCCGTCGGCAGGCAAACGATCGTGCGCCGCGTGCGAATGCCCGCCTGCTCCAGCGCCATGCGCAGTTCCGTGCCGGCGACCTCGGAGTCGGCGCCGAGCAGGTCGCACGCCATCTCGTGCGTGGCGGTCAGCAGCACCTGGGGCTCGGCGCCCGTGAGGTCGAACTCCGTGGCCGTAAAGCGCCGGCGCCGCACGTCGAGCACGAGCACGCGCGGGGCCTTGCCCCGACCCATCGGAAGCTTGTCCAGCGACACCCTCATGGCGTGGCGTCCTTTCTGAGTTGCTCGCGAAGCTCCTCGCCGAGCGGCCATCCGAATCGCGCCAGGTCGCGCCGATAGATCGTGCGCGCACCCTGCTCCACATCGACCACCGCGAAGGTGCGGCGGAAACCGCGCCCTCCACGTCCAACAGCCGCAACATCGAGGCCATACTGGAAGCTGCGCGCCGTGATGTGCGGCCCGATCAGGCGGCACGTGTCCACGTCCAGCACCCCGACGATCCAGCCCACGCTCTGCAACGTCGTGGCGTCCAGGCCGAGCCGGGCCGTCACCACCTGCGTGGCGGACTGCTCCGTCATGCCGGGCAGGCAGGCGAGCACCTCGCGCGGCGCCGTGCCGATGCTGACAAGGCCCACCTGATAGTCGCCCGTGCGCACCGTCAGGTCGTTCTCGATGCGGGCGAATTCGGCGGCGGACATGCCGCTGACGATGTAGAACTCCAGCACGCTTTCGATCGTGTTCAGGTTGCCGACGTTGGTGAGCACCGCGGCGGCGGTGTCGGGTCCGAGTTGCTCGGCGATCAGCAGCGCGAGGTCCTGGCGGGCGGACTGGCCGCGCAGGTTCACCCGCGGATTGCCGTCCGCACGCGCGTTGGGCTCGCGGGAGTGCACCGTCACGAAGCGCACGAGCCCCGGTTCGAGGCGGCCGTCGCGATTGTCCGGCGGCCAGCTTGCATCGCCGTCGTCCTCGTTCGGATCCAACGCCCCGTTGCGGTTCCAGTCCTCGCCGTAGAGCACCGTCAGGTCCATGCCGCGCACCAGGCGCAACTCCTCCGGGCTTTCGAAGTCGCTGTCCTTCGCCAGATGCGCGGGGGTGCGCAGCAGGTAGTCCTGGGATTCGGCGCCGCCGACGGTCAGTTCGCTGTCCACGTCGCGCCAGTCCAGAATCGCCGCGGCGATCTCGGGCGTCACGCCCGGCAACTTCTCGAGCATCTCGATGGTGGCCGTGTTAAGGTTCAGCTTCGACGCCTCGTCCACGATGCCGAACACCGGCGAGCCGGGTGCGTCCGCGGCATTCGCGTCCTGGCCGATGAACCAGAAGCGCGCGCCGCCGACCTGCACGGCCTCGGCCTGGTAGTCCCCCGACTCGCGGCTCAGCACGCGACCGGTCTCCGTGTTGCTCTCCAGCAGCGACGAAATGTAGCCGATCGCCGCCTCGATGGCGTGCTCGGCCTGGCGGCCGGCAACCACTTCGTCCGCGGCCAGATAGGCCAGCCGCGCCGCATGGCTGAAGTAGATCGCCACGGACACCAGCGCCGTGGCCACCCACAGCACGATCACGAACACCAGACCCCGACGGAGAGGATGCGCGGATTTCATCGTGCGCCTCCTCCGCCCAGTCCCGCCGGCGCCGCCCCGACGGCGGTGGGCCGCGGCTGGACAAGGATCCGGCGCACCACGACGATCGGCGCGACGTCCTCGGACTGCGGATAGACGGTCAGGCGCACGGCGCTCGGGTTGGCGTTGTCCACCGTCGCCGAATCCCACGACTCCAGCCACGACGTGCCGTCATGGCATTCAACCGAGAAGCCCCGCGCCCCGGCCAGCACCACCGTGTCGCGCCGACCGGTTTCGTCCTCGGTCGAGGGCAGCAGGTTGAACGTCTCGCGGCGCACCAGTGCGAAGCCTTCGCCCTCCTCGGCGGGTCGGTCCTCGTCGATGAAGAACTCCACGCGCCGCATGTCGCCCCACGGCGTATCCTCTTCGATCACGCCCGAGGTGGTGTGAAACTCGATGATGTCGCGGGCATCCTCGCCGCTGCCGCTGGAGAGAACGAGGAACGGTCCGTTCAGCAGCCCGGTGGGGGAGACGGCGCCGACGAGATCGCGGGCCAGGCGTTGCTCGACATGATGGCGCGGCAGGGCGGCCTCGCGGGCCTCGAGGGCCGTGCGGCGCAACCGGACCGCGCCGAACAGGCTGGACACCACGGCCGCCAGCAACATCGCGGCGACAACCATCGCCAGGATCATCTCGATCAGCGTGAAGCCCCTGTATCGCCGCGGCGCCCTCATGATGTGGCCTCCTGCGACTCGAAGACGACTGCCACGAGGCTTTCCTCGAAAGCCCGGCCCTGAACCTGATACGACACGGTGACCGTCACGCGCGGCAGCGACTCGACATCCCACGTGTCCACCTTAAGCGTCCACGTGTAGCCGGGCCATTGCTCGCCGAAGTCGCCGGAGTCGTCGCCGGACTGAAAGCTGCGCGTTCCGATGGCCTCGTGCAGCACGCGGTCGGCCAGCATCGCGGCATCCATCCGCCGCACGGCCGCCGTCGAAAGACGATTGGCCAGCAGCACGCCGCCCATCGTCGCCGGCAGGACGATGGCCGCGAAGAGCATCGCCGCCAGCACCTCGGCGAACGTCATGCCGCGACGATTGCGATGGAGCCGATCAGTTCGCATCGGTCTCCTCCGTCGTCGCCTCGTAGCGGAATCGCGTCGCGTTCCAGCGCACGCGCCAGGTGGCGACGTCGCCTTCGAGGATGGCGATCTCGAGCGGATTGCGCGCGTCGTATTCGCCGTCCGGCCAGACCAGAATCTCGATGCGCCCCTCGGCGGGCTGGTTGTCCGCGTCCGTCGCGCCGAGCTGCAGGCGGTCGGCGATCTGATGCGTCGTGTTCGGCCCGCCGGTGCCTTCGTCAGTGATGCCGTACTCGCCGTTTGCGAGCTCCACCCAGACGGTGGTGCGCGCCGAGCGCGAGATGGCCGACGAGCGGGCGTACTCGAGCAGGGCGACCAGCCGGCGGCATTCCTCGTCCGCGGCGCGACCGCGCACGAAGCCCGCCAGGTTGCTGGTCGTCACGCCCGCGACCACCGCCAGCAGCGCGAGCACGACGATCAACTCCAGCAGCGTGAATCCGCCCGATGTCCGTTCCTGCACGCGCATCGTTGCACCTGGTGCGTCAGTTCGTTGTTGCCCAGTTCGTGATGTCGTCGTCGGTGCCGTGGCGCCCGTCGGGCCCGGCCGAGGAGAGGTCGTAGCCGTCGGCGTTGTTCTGGCCGGGATACTCGTAGATGTAGGGATTCCCCCACGGATCGTTGCCGATCTGCGACTTCAGATACGGTCCGCGCCAGTTGGTCGCCGTGGCGGGCCGTTCGACCAGCAGCCCCAGCCCGTCGGCCGACGTCGGGTAGTAGCCGTTGTCCACCTCGAAGGCATCGAGCGCCGTGCCGATGCTCGTGATCTGCGTGCGCGCGGCGGTCTCCTTCGCCTGTTCGCTGCGTCCGGCGAAACGCGGCACCACGATCGCCGCCAGCGTCGCCAGAATCACCAGCACCAGCAGCATCTCCACCAGCGAGAAGGCCCGCCGCCCTGCCATCCGTTTCCGCATCGTCGTCATGCCGCCTGCTCCTTTCGGGTCGATCAGTTGATATAGTCCTGGATCGAAAAGATCGGGATCACCATGCCGATGAAGATCGTGCCGATGACGGCCGCCATCAGGAAGAGCAGCGCCGGCTCGGCCAACGACACTGCCACGCGAAACTGCGCATCGAGTTCCTTCTCCGCCTCGTCGGCCAGCCGCACGAGTTCCTCGTCGAGCCGGCTCGACTCCTCGGCCACCGAGACCATCTCGACCACCGAGCCCGGGAACAGTTGCGGGCAGGTGGCCAGACTGGAGGCGAGCGTCTGCCCGCGGCGCACGCGCTCGATCGCGTCCGTCAGCGTGTCGATCAGCGTCTGGTTGCCGAGCGACTCGCGCGAGACTTGCAGCGCCGTCACCAGTTCGACGCCCGAGCGCGTCAGCGTCCCGAGCATGCGGCAGAAGCGTGTGAGGGCGAAGCGCGCCGTCAGGTCGCCGAACACCGGCAGGTCGAGCACGCGGCGCTGCCAGACGCGACGTCCCTCGGCTGACCGGAGCCAGCGATTCAGCGCATACGCGCCGACCGCCACGCCGACTCCGATCAGCAGGCCGTAGCCGACCATGAATTCGCTCGCCGCGATGATCGCCCGCGTCAGCGCCGGCAGCGGCGCGCCGAGTTCCTCGAACATCGCCTGGAAGCGCGGGATGAAGAACGTCAGCAGGAACACCATGACGGAAAGCGTCAGCGCGAGCAGCACGGCCGGATAGACCATCGCGGACGCCAGGCGCGCGCGCAGTTCCTTGTCGCGTCCCTGAAAGTCTGCGATCTGCCCGAGCACCGGCGCCAGGAAGCCGCCCGTCTCGCCCGCGCGCACCATCGCCGTGTAGACCCGCGGGAAGACTTCGGGCTGGCGCGCCATCGCATCGGCAAGGCCCACACCATCGACGACCAGCTCGCGCACCTGCCGCCAGCACGCCGTCGCCTGCGGCTTCGTGCCCTCGCGCGACAGAATATGCAGCGCCCGGCTCAGCGGCACGCCCGCGGCCAGCAGGCTCGACAACTGGCGCGTGAAGCGCTCGCGGTCCTTGCCCGTCACCTTGCGCGCGAACAGCGTCAGTCCTTCGCCCCAAGGCTTCGCTGCCGCCCGGGCAGCGTTGCCGTTCGCCGCCTCGACGACGCGCACCGGCCGCAGCCCCTGACCCTGCAGGACGCGCAACGCCTCCTGCCGACCGCCTGCCTCGATGCGGCCCTCCGCCGTCCGTGGGCCCGGGCCGATTGCCTTGTACTCGAAGACCGGCATGGTCAGCTCACCTCTTCCGCCAGCGCCTCGGTGGCTCCCATGCGCTCGCTGGCGCGCGACACGCGGAGCACCTCGTCGATCGCCGTCACGCCCAGCGACACCAGGCGCCAGCCGTCCTCCACCAGTGTGCGCATGCCGTCGCGCCGCGCGGCGTCGCGCAGACCAACGACCGACCGCGATGTCAGGATCAGCTCGCGCAACTGCTCGTCCACGCGCATCATCTCGAAGATGCCGCGCCGTCCGCGATAGCCCGTCTTGCGGCACTCCTCGCAACCCGCCGCCGCGAACACGCGCGCGCTCTCCTCGATGCCCATCTGGCGCCGGAAGCGCAGCGTCGGCAGCGAGCGGTCCTCCGTCTTGCACGACTCGCACAGCACGCGCACGAGGCGCTGGGCCATGATGCCCTCGAGCGACGAGGCGACCAGGTAGGGCTCGACGCCCATGTCGATCAGGCGCGTCGGCGCGCTCGGAGCGTCGTTCGTGTGCAGCGTCGAGAACACCAGGTGACCGGTCAGTGATGCCTGCACGGCGATGCGCGCCGTCTCGGCGTCGCGAATCTCGCCCAGCAGCACGACGTCCGGGTCGTGCCGCAGGATCGAGCGCAGACCCCGCGCGAACGTCAGCCCCGTCTTGTCGTTCACCTGAATCTGGCTGATGCCCTTGATGTGGTACTCGACCGGGTCCTCGATCGTGATGATCTTGCGGACGGCGTCGTTGATCTCGCCCAGCGAGGCGTACAGCGTGGTCGACTTGCCGCTGCCCGTCGGGCCGGTCACCAGCACGATTCCGTGCGGCATGCCGATCAGCTCGCGCAGGATGGACTCGTCGCGCGACGCCATGCCCAGATCGCCGATTCCGTCCAGCGCGCGGTCCTTCTTGAGCAGGCGCATCACGACGCCCTCGCCGTGCAGCATCGGGATCAGCGAGACGCGCACGTCCACCTCCTGCCCCTCCAGGCGCACCTTGATGCGGCCGTCCTGGGGCAGGCGCTTTTCGGCGATGTCGAGGTGACTCAGAATCTTGATGCGGGAGACGATCGCGGGCTGGAAGCGCTTCAGGCTGGCCGGCACCGGAATCTCCTGCAGGATGCCGTCCACGCGATAGCGCAGCCGCAACTCGTCCTCGAAGGGCTCCAGGTGGATGTCCGACGAGCGCAGGTTGATCGCATCGGTCAGCACCTGATTGACGAAGCGAATGATCGAGGCGTCTTCCTCGGCGCCGTCCAGGTTGCCGTCCTCCTCGTCGCCGTCGGCGACGACCTCGAGGCCGGCCTCCTCCTCGATGCTGCCGATCGTGTCCGCGCCCACGCCCAGCCAGCGCTTCATCTCGCGCTGGATCGCCGCCGAAGGCGCCAGCACCGGCCGCGGGCGCAGTCCCGAAACCAGCTTGATGCCGTCGAAGGCCTCGGGCGCGAACAAGTGGCTCGTCGCGACCAGCACCACGCCGCCCTCGCGCCGCAGCGGCAGCATCTCTTCCTTCAGCAGCAGACGCGGCGGAAACAGCGCCAGCGTCTCCTTGTCCGGCGTAATCTCATCGAGGCGGCTGAACGCGCAGCCGTACTCGCCGGCCAGCCACTCGAGCACCTCGTCCTCGCGCACCGGCTCGCGCGAGCCGCGCTGCGCCACAAACAGGCGCGCGTCCTCGCGCGACAACTGCCGCGCCGCCAGCATGCGCTCCAGTTGCGGATCATCGAGGGCCGAAGTCTCGGCGCCTTCGATTCTCATGGCCTCGGCGACTGGCTGCATCGTCGTCCTCTTCTCCGGTTCGTGGTGCGTCAAATCGTCGCCTCCTGCCGGCAACCCGCGGCCGCCGGCAGGAGGCGCGTCGTCACGTCAGTCCAGGATTCCTTCGAGCACGAGCACCGCTTCCTGCCGCGGCGTCAGCAGCTCGCGAAGCGCCTCGCGTGCCGTCTTGAGCTCCTCCTGCTGCTTCGCGCGCGCCTTGCGCAACTCGTCCACGCGCGCCTTGATGTCGTCGGCCGTGGCGTTCTCGTTCGAGAGCGTCTGGCGCAGCGCACCCGCCTCGGGCAACGGAGCCCGCAGGCCCATCACCTTGTCGAAGCGCGGCTTCACCACCGCCCAATCGTCGTCGCCCAGGCCCAACTCCTCCTGCCAGTTGCGCTGCATCGGGCCCCGCGGACCGGCGTCCTGCGGACCGCGCTGACCGCGGTCGCCGCGGCCCCACTCCTCGCGCGCCGCCGCCATTCCGCTGCGGAACTCCTCGAGGCTGACCTTGCCGTCGCTGTTCGCGTCCATCCGCTTGAAGGCTTCCTCGCCGCCGCGGAACTCCGTGGCATCGAGCACGCCGTCACTGTTGGCATCCAGCCGTTGGAAGATCTGCTCGGGGTCGAACCCGCCCCCGCGCTGGCCGCGCTGTCCCCGTTCACCGGGCTGCGCCTGCGCCGCCCCGGCCATTCCGATCGCAAGGGCAACCATCGCCACCCGCTTCAACGTCGCTGTTCCGAAACCCGACATGATACTCGTCTCCTGGAGGGATCCGCGGGCCCAGCCCGCACCCTGTTCCAAGGCAAGACCCGTGACAGCCCTGAAGCGCTGAAAGCACTGGATTTGACCCGCCGTGTGCGCAGAATCCGGTCTTCGCGCCGATGGGCCTGCGCAAGTATTGCGCAAGTGGTCGCTTGCTCGCGTTTCCGGACCTCTTGCGGCTGGACATCCCGGCCTCGGCCGCCCCAAGATGTTCGACGGATTGATGGCACCGTTTCGCGAGGGTCTCGACACCAGATGATCTTCAATCGACAGAAGGTGGTCTTGGCGCTCCTGCAGGAGGCGGGGCGGGCTGTCGGCCGGCTTGAGCTCATGAAGTGGGCCTTTCTGCTTCGCCACGACTCGCCCTCCTTCGGGGGGAGCGCATTCTACGGCTTCGTCCCCTACAAGTACGGCCCCTTCTCATTCTGTCTGCAGCGGGAGATGGGTGACCTGACGGAACGCGCGCTCACGGTGGAGACGGACGGCAACCACTGGGCCATCGGGCCAGCGGCTCCCGACCGCATGATCGACGCGCTCGACTTCGAAGTTGTTCGCGACGTGCAGCACATCGTTGCCGCCTTCGGCGACTGCCCGGATGCCGACGGGGTGCTCGACCATGTCTACTCGCGGTTTCCTGCCTACACGGTGCGCAGCGAAATCCGCCGACTTGCCACCCTGCCCGTGGCGCCTCCCGCGATCTACACGGCGGGCTATCAGTCTCTCTCAGCCGACGACTTTCTGGACTTACTGGTGCAATCCGGAATGCGACGGCTCATCGATGTCCGAAACAATCCGATCGCGCGTCGCTACGGGTTTCACAAGAGCAGCCTGTCGAGGCTCTGCGGCCACCTGAGCATTGAGTATTTTCACTTTCCCGAACTCGGTATCGACTCCTCCCTCCGCCGCAATCTCGATAGTCAGGAGGACCGGGACAGCCTGTTCGACCTCTACGAGCGGACAACCCTCGCCGAACATCAGGACTCCATCGACCGTGTCGCACGGCTCCTGGAGGAGGCGCCCGGCGTGCTGGTCTGCATGGAGACCGAGCCCTGCGAATGCCACCGCACCCGTCTGGCGCAGGCCTTGACGAAGCGCACGGGATTGCCGGTCATCCATCTTCGTGGGTGAAGCATGCCATGCCGATGCCGGACTTCTCGACCATCCGCGTCCTGATTGTTGTCATGACCTATCCCCACCCTTCCCAGGACTACAAGGAACTGCTGTGCACGGCCGGAATCTCCGAGGATGGCAAATGGGTAAGGCTCTATCCCATCGACTACCGCTATCGCCCACCCGATCAACGATTTCGCAAGTGGCAATGGATCGAAGTGGCTCTCTCGGACCGGGGCGCAGCAAACGATCCGCGGCCGGAGAGTCGTCGCCCCGACCTGGATTCCATCCGAATCCTCGGAGAGCCGATCGGAGCGGGGCAACGCGACGTATGGACGCCACGGCGGGAGGTCATTGACCCGATGCCGCATCACACCATTGCCCAACTCAAGCAGCTCTACGATCGCGACAGGACCTCCCTGGGGATCGTCCGCCCAACCGAGGTGCTCGACATTGATGTTCGACCGGCAGACCCCGAATGGAAGCCGGAGTGGCAGGCCGTCTTCGAGAGGCTGGACCTGTTCGACGGGCAGCCGAAGATGCTCCGGAAGCTCCCCTATTCGTTTCATTATCTCTTTCGCTGCGAGGACACCGGAGACAAACCGCACACGGCGATGATCGAAGATTGGGAGCTGGGGGTGCTGTTCCTCAAGGAAGTCGAGCGGCTCGGTTCGGAAGAGAAGGCGGCGCAAAGCGTTCGCGCCAAGTACCTGAATCAACTGTGCTCCCCGGAGCGCGACACGCGATTCTTCATGGGAACGCGCTTCCCGTACAACACTTGGTTGGTTCTCGGCGTCTTCTGGCCTCCCCGGATTCCCGGAGGGCAGATCGAACTGTTCTGACGAAGCCGGTCCACGGGCGGATTCTGGTGTCAGGGGAGCACTTACTCTTTGCTTGGGGCTTGAAAAGAACGCCAGCGCCCCGCTCGCACGCCCATGCGGGCAGGATGCCGGCATTCCCGTCCTTTCTGCTTGGCAGCCGAACCCGCCTTCCCGCCACAATCCGCACAATTCCGGAAGCTCCGCTTTCGGACGACTTTGATTGGGACGCCGGGGTTGCCATGGGGCGCGTGACGACGGGCTTGCTGCTGGCGGCGCTGCCGGTTCTGGCCGCGGCGGTCGCTCCGCTGGACTGTCCGGATACCGGTGTCGATTTCAGTGCCCTGCCGCTCGTCGAGCCCGTGCCCTCCTCCTTCGCTCTGCCCGCCAGCGAGGTCTCGTTCGACTGGCCCATTACCTCGACACCGGTGCTCAATAGCCCCTTCGGCCCCCGACAGCTCGGCAGTCAAGGCGCGCGCTACGACTGGCATCGCGGCGTCGACCTGACGCTGCCCATCGGCACGACGCTGCGTGCCCCCGCCGACGCCGTCGTCGTCTTCGCCGGACGGCATGCGGGCTTCACCGATCCCGTCGTGCAGCTTCGCCACACGTCGGCCGAACCCTACGTCTATTCGCTCTACCTGCATGTGCAGGAGGAGCAGATTGTCGGGGCGGGGCAGGAGGTGTTGCGGGGCGACCCGATCGCGCTCAGCGGCCAGGGCACTGCCACCTATCCCCACCTGCACTGGGAGGTCCGCCACGGCTGCCTGCTGCAAGTGTGCTGCAAGAATCCCTACGGTTTCATGGGCATCGCGAACGCTCCGCCGCCGCCGCCGACGCTGCTCGCCGCCGGCGACGACGGCCGGTACGGCCGCATGCTGCTGCTGGGCTGGAGCTTCCCACGCACCGAGATCGACTTCGGCGGCGCGGTGCTCCGATGGGGCGGCGCCACGCGCACCGCGCACATCGACAGCCTCAACGCGCTCGCCCCGTCCAACAACGCCGCGGCCCTGGACAATCCCCTCTACTTCGCCCAAAATCATCAAATGCCGTTTGCATACCTGCCCGGCCGATTCAACTCCACCTTCCAGACCTCCGACTACCAGTGGCTCGTCTGGAATCTGAGTACCACAATTTCCACCGGCGAGGCCGACGTGCTGGACGCCGCGGGGTTGAAGTCCACGGCGGCTCTTGCGCTCGCGGCGAATCCCGCCTTCCTGCGCGCCCGCACCGACGCGACCACGCTGACGCCGACCGCCTCGTTCTCCTTCGTCTACGACGCGACGAACCGCGACACCGTGGCGCGCGAGCTGACCTTCGGCGCGGCCAGCGCCCAGGCCATCACGCTCAGCGTCCAGCCCTCGCAGGCCACCCTGTCTGCCGGGGAATCGCTGCCCGTCACGGTCTCCGGCACGCTGGCGGGCCGGCCCGTCGGCCAGGGCGACGTCATCGTCCTGCGGGCGTCGGTGGCGGGATTCGCCGGGCAGGACGCCCTGGCCGTCACCCTGATCGACACCGCAACGGATCCCCCGGCATCGAAACCGGGCGCGTGGCTCATTCGATAATGGCGACGCAAGATTCGCCTTCCAGCCCCACCGCACACGCCCCATTGTCCACTGGAGTCCGTGCCGACCCTGCGTAATACCATTGTCTACTTGTAGCGAATAAACACCGACACGGGCCCGCCGGCCTGGTCCACTTCGGCCTCGATCATGGGGCCCTTGACGCTCAACGGGCGGATGCGGCCGTACTTGCGGCCGATGTCCACCAGGTTGCCGTCGATCACGATGGTCGAACTCGAACCGTCGGCGACGACACCGTCCACCTTCACGCCGAGGTCGGCCGGGTAGATGACCTGTCCCGTGATGAACAGTCGCGGGTTCGGTGTGGGGCTGGGGCGCGGCGTCGGCGACGGTGTGGGCGTGGCCGTCGGCGTGGGGGCCGTGGTTGGCGTTGGCGTTGGAGCCGGCGTGGCGGGCGGCGGCTCGGGCGTCGGCAGTGGCGTGGCGGTTGGTGCCGGTGTGGGTTCTGGAGTGGCCTGCGCGGCGGCCAATTGCATCGGCGGGGCAGTCGGGCGTTGCGTGACATAGAGCGCCGCGAAGGCCCCGGCCACGAGCAGAAGCAGCACCAGCGCAAACGCCGCCACCAGTGCGGCCACACGCAGGCGCCGGCGATGCCGCTCGGCCTCGTCGATCAACTGCTGCTCGCGCTCGGACGGTTTGGCCGTCGGCGCGCCGGCGTTCTGTCGGGCGTTCTTGGCGCGTTCGAGCGCTTCGAGAATCGTACTCATCGGGACTCGGCCAGCAGCAGGGTGGCCAGCAGGGGATCGATCGTGTTCGCTCCGGGCAGGTCATGCTCGCGCCGCAACTGCTGCACGGCCTCCTCGGTCTGGCGGTCGAATACGCCGGTCGGTTCGTCGAAGTAAACCCCAACCATGTGGAGTGCCCGCTGCAAGGCGACGACGCGTTCGCCTTGGTCGCGGGGCTTCAGACCGGTCACCGACCCCGCGTCCGAATAGGGAATCAGGATGCCGGCCAGGTGATTCTCGAGTTCCTCTTCGGCGACCTGCACGATGCCGCGCACGGGATCCGCCAGCACGGCCCGCCCGGAGGCGTCCGCGCGGCGCAGCAGGACTGTCCACGGCGCGACCGTTGGCGCGTCGCGATCCATTTGCAGCAGGGCCGGCAGCATCGCCGGGCGGAGCACATCGAGCGCCGGCGGCGCGGTGGCCTCGACCAGAAAGAGCGGCGGCGCGCCGGTTGCCAGACGCTGCTTGGCGGCCTCGGCCGGATCGAGCGCCCGCAGCACCGCGAGGTCCGCGTCGTCCAGGCGTTGCTCGCGCGTCAGCGCCAGCCATGTCAGCACCGCCGCGGGATAGGCGACGTCGGCCCGCCGCACCCGCATCACGCCGTGAACGTCATAGCTCCACTCCGCCTCGGGCGCCGGTGCCGGCGTGGGCACCGGTGTGGCTTCGGCGACGACAGGTGTTGGAGTCGGCGCCGGCGTTGCCGTGGGCGCCGGTGTCGCTGTAGGAGTGGCAACGACGGGTGTTGGCGTGGGCGTCGGCGGGGGAGAGGGCATCGTCGGAGCCGGCGTTGGAGTGGGAGTTGGTGCCGGACTCGGGCTCGGCGTGGGCATGGCGGTTGGCATGGGTGTTGGCGTTGCCTGCGCCACGGTGCGCGGCGTGTCCGCCGTTCCCTGCCCGGACTTCCAGAGCGAGACGCCCGCGATCACCAACACCGCCAGCACCAGCAGCGCCGGCACCAGCATTCCCGCGCCGCCGCGTTGCAGTTCGGGTTCGGCACGGTCCTCGGCCGATTCGACAGGCGCAGGAGTTTCTGACTCGATTGTGTGCGGGCGTTTGCGGCCGGGGCGCCGGCCCCGCACCTCCTCGATCGCCGTGCGCGCATGCTCGCCCGATACCTCGAACGCGCCCGAAACGAACGCGACCAGCAGCGCCCGGTCGCACACCACGTTCACCTTTCGCGGCACGCCGCCGCTATAGTCGAAGATCGCCCGCAACGCCTTCTTGTGGAAGCGCGCCGGCTTCTCCGGCTCCGCGACCGCGATGCGGTGCGCGATGTACTCGGCCATCTCGTCGAAGCCCAACGGGTCGATGTGCGCGCGCACCATGATGCGCTGGTTGAGCTGTTCGAGCTGCGGCAGGTGCAGCATGTCGTCGAGTTCGGGCTGGCCGACGAGGGCGATCTGGATCAGCTTGGTGTCCTCGAGTTCGAGGTTCGAAATCAGGCGCACCTGCTCGAGGGCCTCGAAGGAGAGGCGCTGGCTTTCGTCGATCACGAGCACGCAGTTGTGCCCGGCCTCGAACTGCTGGAGGAGGAAGCGATTGAGCGTGTCGAGCAGCTCGCGCTTGGAGGTGCTGTCGTGCGGGATGCCGTACTCGGCATTGATGGCCTGGAGCAGCTCGAGGTCGTTGAGCTGCGGGTTCAGGACCAGTGCCAGGCGTATGTTGTCGCGGTCGAGTTCCTTGAGCAGCACGCGGCAGATGGTGGTCTTGCCGGAGCCGATCTCGCCGGTCAGGGCGATGAACCCCTTGCGCTGCTCGATGCCATAGAGCAGCGCGGCCATGGCCTCCTTGTGACGGGCCGAGGCGTAGAGGAACCTCGAATCGGGCGTGATGTTGAACGGCTCGCGCTTGAAGCCGAAGTGGTCCAGGTACATGCGGGGTCTCCCGAGTCGGGGGCCGATCGGCCTTCAGACTCCGGGGTCGCCCGGACCGCGTCAACCGGGGGCTTGGCCCGCCCGGCGATCACTTCAGCTTCCACGTGCGTCCTTGCGGCTTGGTCTTCTCCTGGACCTCGCGCTGGACGCGCTCGCGCTTCTGCCGGTCCACCCGCGGCGTGTCGTCCTCGACGACTCCGCCCGACCGCAGCGTCGAGCGCACCAGGTCCACCAGCAGCAGGCCGCCAACCCCGACCAGCAGCCACGACGACCGCACCTCGCCCGCCGCGATGTCGATCGCCCCGATCGCCAGCGCCCCCAGCGCCAACGTCCATGCCGCCAGCCGGTGCGTGTCCGGCATTCCAATCCACGCCAGCGCCCCCGCGATCAGGAGCCCCGGATGCGGAATCGCCCCGACGGGCGACCACAGCGCCCCCCGCCACGAGCCGTCGCCATGGAATGGATACACGAATCCCAGCACGATCAGCGCCCACCCCAGGCCCGTGCGCCAACCCTGCTCGTGCCGCACGCGCCACTGCCCCTCGGGATAGAACAACGTCAGCCCCATCGCCAGTGCCAGCACGATGCTCAGGATGCCGACGGGCAGGGCCGCACGCGCCGCGTAGCCCGCGAACTCCTCGCTCGTGTTGATCGTCACCGCCAGCCAGCCGGCCAGCAGAAACTGCACCGCGAACGCCAGCGCCAGGAACTGCTGGCCCGGCTTGCGGTTGCCCGCCACCACCGCCGCCAGAATCGAAACCAGCGCCAGCTTCGCGAACAGCGCCGACCAGCGGTGGATAAATCCGATGTTGAAGTAGTACTGCTCCAGAGCCGATTCCATCCGCCCGCCATGCCTTCCCGCGCGATGCTCAGGAGTTTGCCGTCTGCTGTGCGGCATGCCGGAACGCGCGTGCCTCGTCGAGCACCGCGCGCGCCGCCGCCAGCACCTCGCCTGGCAGGGCCGCCGCCGCGGGCAACGCTTCCGCTTCCGGCTCGTCGTCCGTGTCGCCCAGGCCCGAACCCCGCGCGCGCCGCAGCCGCTCCTGCATCAACTTCAGGATCTCCTGCGCGTTGTCCACGCCGCGGAAGAAGCCCACGTGCATGCTGAACATCTGCATCTGCTCGGCGCCCGCCTGGCCCTCCACCATGCCGCCGCCGCCCGCCGTCTGCACCTTCAGGTCCGCGATCTTCAGCATCCGCTGGATCGGCCCCTGCGTCACCGAGATATTCTGGATGTTGTCGAACGTCATCGTCATCTCGCGCACATGCCACACCCCCTCGCGGATGCGCAGGCTGCGGTCCGTCACCTTGTACCACCGCATTTCGTAGTCCAGCCGCATCGTCGTGTACGACAGAACAAGCTGGAAGAGCGCGAAGCAGAACAGCAGCACCGATCCCAGCAGCAGCAGCACGCCGACCACCGGCTCGTTCGCCAGCATGACGGTGCCCCCGATCAGCATCGCGATCACCAGCACGGCGAGGATCGGTCCGCCGATCAGCCAACCGATGCCCCACATCCACAGCCGATACTTGTAGTAGTTGGGCGAGGCGCGAAAGACCAGCAGCGACCCGGAGGCGCCGAGCGGATCGTTCGGCTCCGGCGGCACCTTGAGCGCCTTGAGGACCACGCTGCGCAGCAGGTTGTACATGCGATCAGCCCTCCCCGCCGGTCGGGCGCTGCTCGATGGCGGCGCGCGCCAGGCGCAGTTCGTCGCGAATCTCGCCCAGCACCGCGACCAGCTCGCCGCTGGCCTCGCTGGCCACCGGGGCGGCGACGGCGCCCGCCGAGGTCCGGCTGCCGCGCGAGCTCTCCTGCGTGCCCCGCATGCGCTGGTACAGGTAGTCGCGCACCTGCTCGAACTCCAGCAACCCCTCGATCGTCATCTCGGCCGCGGCCGAGCCCGACGCCGTCTGGATGTGGATGTCCGCCAGCCCCAGCCAGCGCTGCAGGATGCCCGACGTCAGGTGGATGTCCTGGATGCGCCGGTAGGTCAGGTTCACCTGACGGCGGAACAGGATCCCCCAGCTCATCGAGATGCCCTCGTCGTCGAACTTGTAGCGCAGCGTGTGGTAGCGGAAGTAGAGCACCGGCAGGCCGAGCAACGAGAACGGCGGCAGGACCAGGGAGCGGAGGATGTAGAGCGTCAGCAGCTTGGGGTGCGGCCGCTCGATGGCGTAGATCTGTTGCGGGTCCATGCGTCTCTCCGGGAATGCGACCGATTTCGTCTCCGTCCAGCCACCACTCGGCAGGTCCATGCCAAGTGGGCAAGCGGGAAGCCCGCCCGGGGCGCCGATTGGTCTCGACCTCCGGGGGCCCGGCGACGACCCTCTCACGCACCCCGAAATCGGGGGCACCGTCTGGAAGGTGGAGGCTGGAGATGGCACCGTACCCGTCAACACGAGTTCCCCGCTTGGGCGTCGGCATTCTGCTGGCTGCGGCGGTCGTGTTTCATTCCCCCAGATGTCTGGCGCAGGAGAGAACCCCCATGATCGCAGATGAAGAATTGGTTGGCGAATTGCCCGAGAGCATGGACGGCACCGAGATTCGCCGCGGGGTGCCGTTGCGCACCAGCGACGGGCGCTCGCGCGAGCAGGTCGCCTGGGAGAACATCGTCTCCAAGGTCGAACCCTCGCTGCAAGGCGACCCTGCCCGCCTCAATGCCTATATAGCCAACTTCTACGCCCAGTGCGTCAGCGACACCCGTCTGTTCGCCGTTTCCATCAACGCCGACTGGCAGGACGGCCGCGTCGTCCTCACCGGCCATGCCGAGTACCCCCAGATCCGCGAAGCCCTCGACCTGTACTTCAAGTACCTCAAGTTCGAGAACGTCGACAACCAGGTCGAGCTGCTCCCCTCCGCCGAACTCGGCGACAAGCTCTTCGGCCTCGTCGTCGTCCCCGCCATCAAGACCCACGACAAGCCCGACGAGCGCTCCGAGACGATGACCCAGGATTTCATCGGCGACGTCGTCTACCTGCTCAAGAAGGCCGAAAACGACTTCTACCTTTGCCACACCTCCGACGGCTATGTCGGCCACATTCCGGCCAGCGCCGTTCGCCCCGTCACCGCCGAGGAGCTGGCCGCCTACCAGACGGGCACCCAGGCCACCTTCCGTCGCTTGCACGCGGCCAAGGACCTCACGATCCCCGCTGGTGCCACGCTGCCCGTGCACAAGGCTGAGCCCGAATCCGTGGTCGTCGGGCTCCCCGACGGCCGCACCCTCGAGGTGCCCGCCGACCTCGTCAGCGTTCGCAGCACGGAGCCGCCGGCCGCCGTCGAGGAAGTCATCGCCACCGCGCACGAACTGCTCGGCACCCCCTACGTCTGGGGTGGAAAGAGCAATGAGGGAATCGACTGCTCGGGCCTGGTGCAGGCGTCGTTCCGGTCGCAGGGAATTTCGCTGGCGCGGGACGCGTACCAGCAAGCGCTTGCGGGACGGCTCGTCGGCACGAAGTGGCACATGGACCAGATGCGGCGCGGCGACTTGCTCTATTTCCTGGGCAACCGCGGCAAGATTTCGCACACGGCGATCTACCTCGGCGACGGCAAGTACATTGAGGCTTCCGGCCCCGGCGTCAAGATCACCAGCCTGATCCCGGGCGATCCGCTTTTCGAGGAGCGGCGCCTGCGCACGTTCTGCTTCGCGAAGCGAATCTTGGATTGATTCGACCAGTTTTTTGGAACTGGCATATTTCCCGCATTTCCCCTGCACGGTCGCTCGGGTTTCCGCGACCCGGCTTCGCCGTCCTGCTGAGATTGCAGCACTTGCCTGCTATTGGGGGACTGGCCGCGGCTGTGGAGGGAGATGGGGTTGCGCAACGCACGGTGCATCGGTGCATCACCTTGCCGCGCAGGGGCTCCTGTCCGGCCCGGGGGGGAGTGACGTCCATCGTCACCGCATGGGGACACGCTCGCCCGGCCCGCAAGGGTCGGGCGAACGTGTTTCTGGCACCCGGGCGCTCACTCGGCGCTGACCAGATCCCGCCGCACGCCGATCACGTAGTCCACCACCGAGGGGCGCTGGGAGGCCGCCAGGTCGATCTCGCGCCCGATCCAGTAGCGCCACAGTCGGTGCCACTCGCGACGTGACGCCGCCACCAGCCGGGAATCGTTTTCAGGCGAGTCGCTCGTCGTCCATGGCACCAGCCCACGCCAGACCTCGGGCAGCAGCCCGTAGTGCGCCGGCTCGCCCAGCCAGTGCATCCGCGCCCGCCCCCGCACCAGCAGGTAGCGTCCCGACAACGCCTCGTTGCCCGCGTCCGACGACCGCGCCAGCACCACCTCCCAGTCCTGCCGCAGGTCCTGCTCCAGATCCCGGCTCTCCTGCCAGGGAATCTCCTTCAGGTACCAGCGCATCGGCCAGATCACGTCGTCGTTGGCGATCAGCACCCCGAGATTTCTGCTGCGCACCGTCCCCGTGTGGCGCGGCTCCCACTCAGGGTCGAACGGATCGGGGTCGTGGCCCCAGAGCTCGAGCCCGGTCAGGAGCCCGGTGGTTGCACCAGTCGTCGCCAGCTCGCGGATCGCGTTGGCGTGACGCTTCAGGTCGATCGGCGTCTCCGCGTAGCAACTGATGCGCTCGCGCACGTCGCCCGGGTGGACGAAGCAGGCCCGCCAGGCCGCCACGCCGTTGGCTGTCAATCCGGCCGCGAGGAACAGGCCGCCGGCGACCCACGCCGCCCGCCGCACCGGCACCCGCTGGCGGCGCGCCCAGTCGAACGCCTGCTCGGCATACGTGCCGGCCAGGAAGACCAGCGGCAGCGCAATGTGGACGCCAACCCACGGCACTTTCTCGCGCGCGTAGCTTGCCGCTCCCACCGTCGTGATCAGCCACCACAGGCAGAAGGCATGGAACCGTCGGCCCTCGCGCACTGCCCGCCAGGTCTCGACCGTGCCGAACAGCACCAGAAACGCGATCAGGAACAGGTGCATCCCGTGCGTGAGGCTCAGCGTATCGTCGACCAGCTTGAGTCCCGTCGGGGCCAGCTCGCGTCCGCCCCGCCAGGCCGGCGTGTGCAGGAAGTGACTCCACTCGGCCGACTGGAAGTACCCGATCGAGAAGCCCAGAAACAGCACCGCCAGCGCCGGCCACGCGAATCGACCCGCCCGCGGCCAGATCCACAGGCCCAATCCCGCCAGCAGACCCACTTGCGCCAGATGCCGGAAGTAGAGCATCCGCGAGGACTCCAGCCCGCGGAACACCCACAGGTGGAAGAACGCGAACGCCAGCACCACGAGGAACAGTGCGACGGCGGTCGGCCGCCGCCATGGCCCGCGGAACAGCCCGAGCCCCCATGCCGCCAGCACCAGCAGCACCTGGGGCGTCTCGTAGATCGCCATGTTGACCATGTGCATGTGGAACGGCCCTTCGAGGCGGTGCATCGCGTGCTGACCCATCCAGTAGGCGAGCGTGCGGTGGTAGAACTCGAACGGTCCGCGGGGGAACTTGAAGGCCGTGCTGAAGAGAAATTGATAAACGAACAGTCCGAAGGCGCAGGCGCCGAGAATCCAGTACCGCCCGCGCCAGAGATCCGCCCACAATCCCCGCACAAGGGCGCTGCGTCCCCAGCCCCCCGCGACCGCCCGGCGCAGCACGATGCCGAATCCCAGCGCACCCAGCGGCACCGCGACATACACCAGGCGCCAGAACCCCGGCCGCCCGAGCAGTCCCGCCTCCTCGACCGGTCCCAGCCAGCCCAGCACCAGCAGCAGCGAGCGCACGTCCCGCAGCACGAAGTCGCTGCCGAGCTTCTCCACCACGTCGCTGTCGTAGCGAATCCCCTCGAACACGCGCGTCCAGACGAGGAACGCGGCAAGGCAGATTCCGGTCGCCACCCACAGCGGCCGCGGCAGCACCGTCGCGCGCGGCTCCGATCGGTCGGCAACCTCCGGTTCGCCCTTCGCCCGCGGCACGAATTCGTCAATCAGCAGGAGCAGGAAGAAGGTCGCCAGCGTGAAATAGACAAAGACGCTGCTCTCCTTGTTGCAGAACATCGCCACGCAGGCCAGGATGAAGCTGACCATCCAGCCCGGTCGCCGCGAGTGCCACCAGTGCGCCGCCGAGGCCACCGCCCACAGCGTCAGGAACAGGAACAGGTCGTCCTGTCGGAAGAAGCGCTGGTAGAACATCAACGACGTCGAGACCGTGTAGAACGCCAGCGCGACCCAGACGCCGACACTTCCCAGCCATCGCCGCAGCGACCAGACCCAGAAGAAGCCGCCGACGCCGCTCAGTCCCGCCACCAGTCGAGCCACCCAGTCCGCGCCGCCGAACAGCCGGAATGCAGCCGCCTGCAACCACAACTCCAGCGGCCCGTGCAGGATCGGCTCGTACACGTAGGTCAGCGTCTCGTGAAGCTGAAACCACGAGTAGTAGAGGAACAGCGCCTCGTCGTGCATGATCGGTTTGGCGCCCAGTTCGTACAGGCGCGTGAACGCGCACACCGCCAGCAGCAGAAGGAATGCGGCGACTTCCAATGCGCGACGCGGCAGGCTCATGGCGCCACCTCCACGTCGAACGCCGGCACCGCGTAGATCGTCGTCCGGCCCTTGCGGAAGACCGGCTCCCATGCCTCGAACTTCGCCAGTCCCTCGGGCGCGCCGCCGTAGCGCAGGCGTTCGAGGCCACCGACGACGACGTAGCGCACGCGGTGCAGCTCGAGCAGCTCGCGCACTTCGGCGGAGAATTCCGGCGCCGCGTAGATGCGATCCGCCTGACGGATCAGCACGCGCACGAGGTCGATCGTCGGCACGCGGCCGACGCCCGGTTGCCGCAGGGCTTGCAGCAGGAGCGCGCGCTCGCGCGGGTCCATGTCCGGGAAGGAGATCGTGGCGAGTCGCGGCCGCTGCGCGGGTGGCACCGAGGCAAGATTCTTCAGCAGGCGAATGTCGGCGAGCGTGGGCCCCTCGGGGAAGAACAGGCGCGCCGTCTCGAGCAGATTCTGCTCGGCGAGCGTCAGGTGCGGGGAGAAACGCGCGGCGGTTTCCGCGGGCACCTGCGTGCGCCACCCGCGCCACTGGAGTTCATGGTGCGCCCAACCCATCGCGGTCGGGATGCCCGTCGTGGCGGCGTAGCGCCCGACGCCGGAGTAGGAGGAGGCGAGATGCGTGCGGCCTTCGCCCTCGAAGTCCGGCGGCGCTTCGAGCAGGCGTGCCCCGCGCGGCGCGTGTGCGGCCAGCCACTCGATCGCCTCGACATCCTCGGCCGTCAGCGCGCGGTGCCGCATCCAGTCCAGCGCGTCGCGCGTCCGCGTGGTGTGCAGCGCGGCGTCGGGCGCATCCGCGGTGCGGGCCCATGCCGGCAGGGCGTGCTCGTCGGTGAAGAAGTGCCGCGTACGCGTCGCCGTCGCCGCCCAAGGATACAGCATCCCCAGCGCCAGCACCACGAGCACGGGGAGCGAGACGCTGGCGCGCACCAAGCCTCGGGGCCATTGGCGATTCGCGGCAAGGCGATGCAGCGCCGAGCTGCCCTGCTCCAGCGCCACTACCATCCCTAGTGCCAGCATTGGCCACAGCGGATACCAGATCTTGAACAGCGTGTTGTAGCGCTCGTAGACGCCCTCGTACTCGTCGTCGAAGTGCAATGCCTCGCAGAACCAGTGGAAGAAGAAGACGATCGCCAGCATCGCCCACAGCGGCCGCTCGACGCGGCGACGCCATGCCAGCAGCAACGCGCAGACCATCGCCGCCAGCGCCAGCGCCCCCACCCAGTACTCAAGCAGGTTCAGCGTGAATCCCACCAGCGCGACCAGTCCGCCGGCGAACGCGAACACTCGTCCGTCGCGCCAACGCCGCGCAACGTCCCCCATGCGCGCCACAAGCAACAACGTCACCGGCACCACGAAGATGCCCCAGTGCGTCAGGTAGTCCACCAACGTCGTGCGCAGCGACGCCGGGAACGGATTGATCGGCGAGCGCTCCCAGAAGGCGCGCCAGAAACCATCCACCCACAGGAACAGGTCCTCATGGAGAATCGGCGGCACGGTGGCGAGCACCAGCGGCTCCGGCTTGACGAGCGGCGAGTGGAAGTGCGCGAGCAGCACTCCGGCCAACGCCAGCGCCGCGACTCCGCAGAGTCCGTACGCGGCAAGACCCGCCGCCAGCGCGCGCCGGCCCACACCGCCGCGAAACGCCCACAGCGCCGCCGCCCCCGCGCACACAAAGAACAACACGCCGTCGCGGCATCCGATCATCACCTGAAACAGCGTCGAGCTGTTCGGCGCGAAGCCGCGTGCCGTCTCGAAGCCCCCGATGGCCAGCGCCACGAACGTCGCTGTCGCCGGCACTCCCAACCCAAACGGCGTTGCGGCCCCTTCCCAGCGCGCCATCAGCAACCCGACGACGAACATGACGAGTGCGCCGATCGCGAACACCGGATGGCCGAAGAGCGGCACCGCTCCCTCGAACGCGTTCGCCGCCACCGCGCAGACTGTCAGCAACACGGCCAACGCCCCGACGAATCCCACCCAGCGCCACGATGGTCCAAACCCCGTTCCACGCGCGGCGAGCACGAAAGCCACGACGTACAACACGGCCAGCACGACCGCGTCCCAGATGTTGATCGTCGCGGCGATGCCGATGATCGCCGCCATGGCGGCGGCGGGCGCATGGATGCGCCGGGTCCACTCGGTGCCGGTGCGCGGGGGTCGCCGTGTGCGGCGCAGCAACTCGAGCACCGCAGCCAGCGCGGCCAGCAGCGCCGGCAGGGCCATGTGGTGCGGATGCAGGTCGCCCAGGATGGCGCTGAAGTAGGGGAACTCGGTGATCGTTCCGGGCTCGGTGCTCGTCGACGGGGCGCCGTGAACGGCGCGGCTCGAACGCCAGTAGTCGACCGTTGCCAGATTCCGCGGCGTCAGGCGCAGCAGCCCGGGCCGCTCGAGCAGATGCGCTTCGAGGCGCTCGCGGGCCTCGGGCGGGGCGTGCTCCAGGCGGGCGGCGACGCGATCGTGCAAGTCCGCCGGCGTTCGCTCCAGCAGTTGCTCCCAAGGGTCCAGATTCCCGAACATCGCAATCGCCACCGCCGCCAGCAACGCCCATCGCATTCCGCCGGGTACGCCCAGGCCGCGCCACACGCGCCCCCGCGTCCGGCGCACCATCGCCAGCCCCAGCGAGAATCCCATCGCCAGCGTCAGCCCGAACACCGTCGGCACGCCGAAGTTGAACGCCAGCCGCGACTCCGTGCCCGTCGCCTTGGCCACCGACGCCACCAGCAGGTGGCCGCCGTAGTAATAGTTGGTCGGTTCGCCGGCGAACCAGGCATCGGCCGGCGGCAGCGTCGTCGCCCGCATCGCCGAATTCAGGTGCATCAGGTTGCCGAACTTCTCGGCGCCGCTCAGCGACGCATCCCACGTCGCGTAGGGAATATACGACCGCACATTGAGGAAGAAAACGAAGCCGACCAGAAAGAGCGCCTGGGCCACCAGCCACGGCACAGCCACAGCGCGCATCCCGCGGCGCAGCATTCCCGGCTCGGCACGGGCGACCACCACCGATCCCGCGGCAAACAACGCGACCGCCAACCAGAACGAGGCCGCCCCGTGCGGCAGTCGCACCAGCGCCGCCGCCGCCAGCAGCGCCGCCGGCGTCCAGGCCAGCGCCCGGTGCCGACCCGACGGTCGCAACCCCAGCCGCGACCGCCTCCACACCGCCCACCAGCCCCCCAGTCCCAGACCTCCCGCCACGGCGAGCAGCCCGCACCGCGCCCCCAGGCCCCCGCCGTCCAGCCACTCCAGTGCCCACACCCACGCGACTGCATTGGCCAGCAGCAACCCGATGCCCGTGGACAGTCCCGCTCCGCGATCCGGCAGCGTCCGGAAGACCGCCAGACAGATCGGGAGCACCGCCAGACCCGCCACCACGCAGGCCGCCCACCAGACGAATCCGGCCGCGAAACCCTCGAGCCACCAGCCCGGCGAAAGGAGTTGAATCATCTTGGCGCAGGACCGCTCCCCGATGCCTGCGCCACGCAACGGCACACCGAAGCGCCAGCGCAAGCGCTGTTCGGAGAGGGGCCGCCGCGCTGCCCGAGGGAATCCCTTGCGGGCGGTCCCGGGCTTCGGATACCTCGGCGGCCAGCGCGTCCGACTGAGTTTCGGCGACTTTCTTCCCCCCACGAGGCCCCAGGCGTGTCTCTCCAGAAAACCGGCCGCTCGATCCGGAACACCGAGCACCGCGTCGAAGACCTTGGCATCCCCGGCTCCCCACGGTCCGCCCTCTTCTATCAGGACAAGCGCAAGCTCCCCACCGCCCACCACGGCGAAGGCATCTACATCTACGACACCGAGGGCCGTCAGTTCCTCGACGGGTGCAGCGGCGCCATCGCCGCCAACATCGGCCATGGGAACAAGCGCGTCATCGCCGCCGCCACCGAGCAGCTCAACAAGATCGCCTTTGCCTACCGCACCCAGTTCGAGACCGAGCCGGCCAACCAACTCGCCGATCTGCTCGTGCGCTTGTCGCCCCCCGAGCTGGCCCGCGTCTTCTTCGTCAACTCCGGCTCGGAGGCCGTCGAGACCGCCGTCAAGCTCGCCCGCCAGTTCTGGTGGGCCCGCGGCAAGACCGGCAAACATCTGGTCATCTCCCGCCGCCCGTCCTATCACGGCGCAACGCTGGGCGCCCTGTCATGCACCGACTACGCCCCGCTCAACATTCCGTTCCGGCCGCTTCACCTGCCCTTCCCCAAGATCTCCGCACCCTTCTGCTACCACTGCCCGCTGCAGAAGGAGTACCCGAGCTGCGAGCTCGCCTGCGCGCATGAACTCGAACGGACGATCCGCGTCATCGGCGCCGACAACATCGCCGCCTTCATCACCGAACCGATCGGCGGCGCCTCGACCGGTGCCGCCGTGCCGCCCGACGAGTGGTTCCCCATCATCGAGCGCATCTGCCACGAGAACGAGATTCTGCTCATCGCCGACGACGTGCTGACCGGCTGCGGTCGCACCGGCACGTTCTACGGCTTCGAGCACTGGGACGTCACCCCAGACATCGTTGCCATCTCCAAGGGCCTGTCGGGCGGCTACACGCCCATCGGTGCCGTGCTCGCGTCCGACGAAATCGTGCAGCCGGTGCTGGATACCGGCGGCTTCATGCACGGGCACACCTACGCCGGCAATCCGCTGTCGGCCGCCATTGCGCTCGAAGTCGTCAAGGTCATCATCGACGAGGGGTTGATCGAGAACTCGCGCGAGACCGGCTCGTACATGCACGAGCGCCTGCGCGAGCTGATGCAGGAGTTCCCCGTCATCGGCGACATTCGCGGCCGCGGCCTGCTCGCCGGCATCGAGTTCGTCCGCGACCGCTACAAGCGCGAGCCCTTCCCCGCCAAGTGGTTCGTCGCCCTCGAAGCCACCGAGTTCGCCCGCGATCATGGCCTGCTGATCT
>JAHCAW010000003.1 GCA_019634695.1 Candidatus Sumerlaeia bacterium | reverse complement strand
GCTCCATGCTGCACCAGCGCTCGAGGCGCTCGCGCCCCACTCCCGTGTTGCCCAGATGGAGCAGGCTCAGCACCTCGCCGCGCACCGCATCGGGATGCCCGAAGTTCTGCAGCAGGAACATCTGGAAACCGTTGAGCGCCTCGAGATACCGCCCCGCCTCGAGCGCGTTGTAGGCGCGCGTCAGCACCGCCGGCCGTACGCGGTTCGAGGCCACCACCATCGCCTCGATGTCGGAGCGCACGTCGCGCAGGGCACGCTCGCCCAGCAGCAGGCTCACCAGCGGATCGACTTCGCGCCGCGCCGCCACCAGCAACGCGGCGGCCCCCGGCAGCAGCACGACCGTCGCCCCCATCGCCGTCGCCAGCAACGACACCTCCAGTGTCCGCAACGGGCGCACCCCGCACAACGCGGTGCTGGCAATCAGAGCGCGAATCCAGCCGCAGTCGCGATCCACCAGGATCGGCAGCACCCACGTGGCCGGCACCACGACAAGCACCCACAACGCCAGCAGCGCGACCGCTCCCGACACTAACCATGCCTCGCGCAGCGACCAGCCCGCATCCTCGAGCCATATCACACCCTGCAACGCACCAAAGCCGAACACGGCGACCAGAATGCCGAAGAACCAACTTGTGAACGCCGTCGCCACCCAGCCCAGCGTGCCGATCGCCGTGTCGGCCTCGTGCCACACGCGGCCCGCTCCCATCCAACCCAACTCGCCCGAGATGCTCACCAGCCGGCACAAGGTCAGCAGCAGCGCGTGCACGAACAGGAAGACGCCGGCAACCGCCACGCCAACCCCCGCGACCAGCAGAAACGGAGGCTCCATCCACGTGGTCGCCGTCCACCCGCCCCCCCACCAGAGCCCCACCCATGCGAGACCCGCACCCAGGCAGACCGACACGATCATCGCCACGAGCGTCACAAGATACAGGCGCAGCAACGTGCCGAACGAGCGCCGCGCCACGCCCCGCTGGAACGTCCATGCCCCGGCCCACAGTGTCCGCAGCGGCGCCATCGACAACTCGCGCGCCAGCCGCGCCGGCTCGCCACGATCCCGGCCGACCAACATGCCCAACGCCACGAGCATGACGACCGAGGCGCCGGCCAGGCTCTGCCACGCCGACTCGCGTAACCCGGCCGCCAACGGAAGCCGCCACAGGCTGAACAGCGTTGCCGCCGACCAGACCAGCGCGCCCATCAGCAACAGCGCCGGAAGATTTCCCAACAGGAAGACGTCGAGCCCCGGCGGCCGGCCCACCTCGCCCCGCAGCCAGCGGTGATTCAGCCATTCGACCCACAACCCCGCGACCAGCAGCAGGGCCAGCCCACCGCACACACCGACAGCCCACGGCCAGTCACTCGGCAGCAGCCCGCCGGCCAGCAGCAAACCCGCCGCCAGCGCACGAAGCACCATCAGCACCAAAGTCCGAACGGCAACTTTTCCCGACCGCATGCCCATGCTCGTCCGCGCCGACTCTCGATTCCGCTATCGCCTCTCTCCGCTACGGACGGGGGCAAAGACTATTCCAGCCGCGTGTCGCCGCCCGGGCCGTCGCATCCCGCTTGCGCTCCCGCGCCGAGACGGCTTGGGTGCTCGTGGGTGCGACGTCCGCGTCGGGAAACGGGGTTATGCCACTGCGAATCGCCATCGGGTCGGACCACGGCGGGTTCGAGTTCAAGCAGCGCCTGGCGCGCCATCTGGCCGCGCGCGGCCACGTGGTCGTCGACTGCGGCACGTACACGGCCGAGTCGTGCGACTATCCGGTCTTCGCCTGGCGCGTGGCGGAGTGGGTGGCCGGGGGCGGGGCGGATCGCGGCGTGCTGCTGTGCCGCTCCGGCAACGGTGTCGCCATGGTCGCCAACAAGCATCCCGGCGTTCGGGCCGGCTTCGCCGTCAGCCCCAAGACCGCCGAGCTGGCGCGCACGCACAACGAGGCCAACGTCCTCGTTGTCGGCTGCGACCACATCTCCCACGACCTCGGCGATCTGGTCGACGCGTGGCTGGCGGCCGAGCCCGAGGGCGGGCGCCACCACCGACGCGTCCGACAAATTCTCGCGCTCGATCGCCTGCTGGCCTCCGCGCGCCCCACCGACAAAATGCTGCTGGCCGGTCAGAGCACCTGGCTGCTCGAGTCCCTCGGCAACCTGCCGCCCGAACACACCCTCGAATCGCTGGTGCTCTTCGGCGGCGTGCGGGGCATGCTCTCGCGCGGCTCGCAACTCGCCGCCGCCCTGCACGCGCACCGGCCGCGCTACGAGGAACTGCTCGCTTCGGCGACCGATGGCTCGCCGTTCGATGCGTGGCGCCGTCTGCGCATCCGCGACGCGGCCGACGCGGCCGATGTTCTGCGACCGGTCTACGACAACTCGGCCGGCGACGACGGCTACGTCGTGGTCGAACTCGATGGGCGCCTCAACCACGACGAGGCGGGACTGGTCGAGCGCGTCCGCAGTCTGGTCGCCGAGATCGACCGCCCGAACCTCCTGCTCGCCCTGCCGGGCACGCCGGAAGGACTGCGGGCCCTGCGCACGCTCACCGCGCGCGGCTTCTCGACGATCGTGCTGCACCTCTTCACGCCGGCGCAGACGCGCGCCGCCGCACAGGCCTACATTGCGGGCCTGCGCTCCAGCCGCGAAGCCGGGCTCTCGCTCCACGATGTCCGGTCCTTCGCCGCCGTCGCCGTGCGCGACCTGGCCGACGCCTGCGGCCGCGCGCTTGCCGACGGAATCGAACACGAGCCACGCCCCGAGGAACGCCTCGGACTCGAGACCGCCGGCTATCCCGCCGCGCTCGCCGTCGCGCGCCAACTCTATCGCGAGTTCCGCCAGACCTTCTTCGCGCCCGCCTTCCACGATCTGATGGGCGAAGGCGCCGCTCCCCAGCGTCTCCTCTGGCTCGACGCCGTCGAGACTGCCGAACCGGTGCGCCCGCCCTTTCCGATCGAGGAACTCCTGGCGCCGTTCACTGTTGCCTGCCTCGGGCTCGACAGCCTGCTCGGCATCCTCGGCCGACCGCGCGTCGAGGGCGAGAGCATGCTGGACCGCAACGAGGTCGCCGACCGCGAGGCCCTTGCCGAAATCTGCGGCGAAGGCGTCGAGCTCGAACGCCTTGGCACGCTGCTCCAGCAACGCGCGATGGCGCGCTGGCAGGACGAGCAGCGCGCGCTGCTCGACCTGCTCGCCGCCCGCCGCGCCTGAACGCGACGCTACTCCTTGCCCAGCAACGTGACCGCGAACAGATACGCGTGCTTCATGCGCGGCAGCTCGATCGCAACCAACTCGCGCGTCGCATCCGTCGCCAGCGTCCAGTCATAGAGCTGGCACGACGGCAACGCCGGCCCGCCCGGCGTGTAACGATGCGGCGCCGTGAACGCCTCGCGGAAGTTCTCCGGACCCTCCGGCAGCGGCGAGCACCACTCCGGAATCTGCGAATCGACGGCCTGCGAGGTCCCGTCCGCGTAGTGGAAGGTCCACGCGCCGGGATGCTTGCCATCGTGCCCGAAGCCCATCATGGCCGCCCCGCGATAGCGCCCCCGCGGCACCTCGATGCGTTGGCCGCTCGGCAGGACGACGTTGCGGGGCGCCTCGAGGTCCGCCATGCGGAAAGGCACGCCGCGCACGCGCACGATGCGGCCGGACGGCGTGTAGTCCCCCGGATAGGCGAACATGCCCATCGCCTCGGAGTCGAACGCCGCGCGGTCCGTGCGGAATGAGATCGCGTCGAAGTTCAGGTGGGGCGTCAGGTCCAGCGGAGTCGCGGCGGCCGCGGGCGCACCCGGATGCACGACGACGCGGATGGGGCGCTGCGCGGAGACGCCGGCGAAGGTGGCCGACAACTCGCCCGTGTAGGTGCCCGGCGGCGTGCCGGCCGGAATCTCGAAGGGGAACTCCAGGCGCACGCGGCCGTCGGGCTTCACGGTCGCCTCCTGCCGCGTGGTTGTCGCGGTCATGCCAGCCGGGGCGCGGAAGGTCACCACGATCTGCTGCGCATTCCCGCTGTCGTTCGTCACCTGCAAGGTGGCCTGGTTGGTCTCCCCCGCCACCGCCTCGATGGGCAGCGGCAGCGCCTGCAAGTGCAACGGGCTGTGAATCTTGACAGTCGTGGCGATCGACGCCGCGATGCGGTCCAGACGTTCGAGCGGTTCGCCGCGCCCATCGTCCAGCCACGCAAACGGGCCGGCGTAGCCCTCCTCGGCCAGCGTCGCGGCCGTCAGACGGAAGCGGGCCGTTTGGCGCGCGCCCGGCGCGAGGTCCACCACGGAGGCTCCCTCGCCGAGCGCCTCCACTGCCCAACCCGCCGGGATCATCCCCAGCGCCAGCGTTCCCGAAACCGGCGACAGCAGCGTGTTGACCACTTCGGCCTCGACCTCGAACGATTCGCCCAGCGTCACGTCCGTCGTGTTCGCCGTCAGGCCGATCCACGGATATTCCTGATTGTTGAGATCACGGAAGGCGAAATGCCGCATTCCGGGCGTCTGAAGGTTCAGCGCAAGCGCCTCGCCCGGCCCGAACGCCAGCTCCAGCCGCACTGCCTCGCGTCCCGCCGGCACCCGCCAGACCTTGTCCACCCGGTAGCGTCCTTCGGTCAGCCGGTTCGAGACGAGCACCCGGTCCTGCCCCGACGGCGGCAGGAAGAGCGCTGTCTCCACCCGCAACGGCGTGTCGCGCTTGTTGTGGAACACAGCCGTCGCGAGGCGCTCGCCGCCGCGATCCTCGAAGGAGGCAACGAGGTCGAACCCCGCGGCGTCCTTGCCCCCGCGCAGCGCGTGCGCCTGCTGGCCGATCAGGTTGCGGAACAGCCAGTACGGCCAGAACGTCCCCTCAATGACGCCGCCCTGCTCATCGATGATGCCGAATGTGTAGTTGCCCGACTCGTTGTAGGCCAGGCACGAGAAGTGATGCACTGCCAGCAGCAGGTCCGACAGGTCCAGGAAGCGGAACTGGCGCTCGAGCATGAACTGGATCTTGGGCCAGCCGATGAACCACGCGTCCGTCTCCGTGATGGCGACCTTGCCCTGCTCCTTGCCGGGAATCTCCCGGAACTTCGTCGCCCACTTGACCACTTTCTCCGTCAGCGGCTCGACGCCCTCGCCCATCGGGCCGTAGTGATGGAACGAGATGAAGTCCGTCTGGGGGCCGCATTCACGCAGAAACTCCTCCATCCAGCGGTCCGGCTCGGTGTGCCAGGCATAGCTGACCGCCGGCCCGCTGACCATCACGCCCGGATAGTTGCGATGCAGGCGCTCGGCCGTCGTGCGATACAACTCGAAGTAGGACTCCGACGTGCCGCCGTAGAAGTGCGGCATGTTCGGCTCGTTCCAGACCTGCGCCAGGCGCATGCGCGGCCGGTAGTCCGCGCCGGAGCCGTTCCATGCCTCGACCACCGCCGCGGCGAACTCGGCCCACTCCTCCTTGTTCGCCACCGGGTCGTCCTCGTTGCCCGAGCGCAGCCAATCCACATTGTAACAAAGCAGCGACAGCGGCTCCATCTCGAAGCGCTCGAGGTCGCGCGCGAAGGCCTCGCGGTCCTCGATGAAGCGGACCATCTTCTCGGGATGCAGGCGCTCCCAGTCGAACGTCCATGGGTCGTCGTTGTCGTTCTCCGGCTCCATCTGGTGAATCCAGGTCTCGAGCCGCGTGTGCGTGCCGGCCGGATTCGTCAGCAGGTAGTTGTGCAGCACCAGCGGATTGGGCTGCGTGTAGATCTGCATGAAGCCCTGGGAGCTGAAGAGCGCGCGGTTGATCGTCCCGACCGACCGCGTCCAGTCCACCGTCGCGGTCGCCTGGGCCGCGAAGCCGGCCGTCGCCGCCTCGGGCGCCTCCTCGAGTTCGCCCCGCCCGGCCTGCGGCGCCGCCGCGGCCATCCCCAACGCCACCACTCCCGCCAGCACCCGTCTGCGGAATTCCATGCCGTCACCCCCATCTTCCGTGAATCTGCAAACGCTTACAGAAGACCCTGAACCCTACAGGACCCCCGAGTCAAGCAGGACAGGCAGGCCGTTGGAGCAGCGCAGTCGGATCAGTATCCTACCCGCGCACCGATGCCGCCTTGGCGCGCTCCAACGCGGACAGCGCACGCGCGAGGCTGGGGCTTCGCTGGGCTGCGCGCTCCGGGACCCAATGACGAGCGATGAACTCCGACATCCGGGGCGTGTAGCCCGGCCCGACTGGTCCGGGGCGTCCCGCCTCGGGAACGATGTCTTCCCGGATACCCCGTTTGCGAGAGCGACGGACCAAGTTCACGAGCGATTGCTTGGGGTCCTCAAGTACATCGGGGCGGCTGGGCACTAGAGCCTCCGACACACCAAGATACCGGGCCCATGCAGGCGCATCCGCGAGCAGCCAGCTTTCGAGTTCCCGAACGGCGATGCGCAGCAGAAAGCTCGGATGGCATGCCGCGCGAAGTCGTTCTCCAATCAATCCCGAGGCACATGGATGGGTGTCCAGATCCGTCAGCCCGAGAACCGGCCCCACATGCTTCGCAGCCTCGTTATATCGCGGTGCATTCTCCCAGAACGCCACCGATCCTCCCTGCACGAGTGGTTCGACTCCGGTGTGGTCCCAGCCGGCAGCGTCGAGCAACCTTCGCGCGGCTGGCGCCTCAAGGACTCCTTCGACGACGATCAACATCACGCGACCCATCAAGGCGTGACCTCGTCGAACATCTCCAGCTGGGCTCCCCGCGTCCGGGGCAACACCGCCTCGGCGGCCGTCAACTTGCCATCGATCATCATCTTGCGAATGACTTCGACGCGCGAGGCCATCGTGATCGTGCTCCCTTCGGTCTGGGGCTCGACGAACAGAATTTCGTCGGCTCCGATGCCGGGGTCGCGCAGCAGGTGCTCGCTGTGTGTCGAGAGTATGACCTGCCGATTGTTCGCTGCTTTCTGAGCACGATGGATAAACGGTGCGAGTCGGGTCAACAAACCATTGTGAAGCGACAGCTCGGGTTCCTCGAGCAGGAGCGGACCTGACTTCTCCTGCAATGACCAGAGCAGACCGATCAGGCGCAACGTACCATCGGAGAACTGCGACTCGTCCTGAAACGCGCCCGGTGCGCGCCAGTGAGAAAAGCGCACGCGCAGGTGCGGACGACCTTTGGTATCCTCGACCAGCTCAAGCGACCTGAAGTGGGGCACGGCGACCTCGAGGACCCTCTGGATGCGCTTGAGCCTGGCGTCACGCGTGCGCGGTTGTGTCTGCCGAACGCGGTCAAGCAAGTCGCGGCCCATGCTGTCTTCGCCGACCACTGCTTCCGGCTTCGCCGCGCCCTCGCGCACCACTTGAGGCACGAGGTGCAGATAACGCACCGTTCGAAAGAACTCCGCCAGTTGCCGGAAGTCCTTGTTCGCGCTCGTTTGTTCGATCGCCGTCTGCGTCAGACGATCAGGGTCGATCGAATCCTCGCCGTCCGGGCGATTCAGGAGCAGGGTGCCCTCCTCGCCCGACTCATCTGACGAAAGACACCGCACCACCTCGCGCACAACAACGGGGACATCTTCCTGACGACCGTTTCGCGTGAAGGCAAGTTCGTACACCCAAGCGGAACCGTCGTCCGCCTCGGCGTGGACCTTGACCTGGACATCCGATGGCCTGCGCGCATGGACACTACGCACGCATTTCACGCCTCCGCGAAGACGCACGGCCTCGGCAAGCCCTCCGCCGGGGAGGGCTAGGTCCCGCAGGAAGCGGAAGGCATCCAAGAAATTGGACTTACCGCTCGCGTTCGGACCGATGATGAAGGTTCGACGAGCCAGCTCGACATCCGCCCGAACGAAGCTCTTCCAGTTCTGGAGCTCGATGCGCGTGAATCTCATACCTCGTTCGCCTCCGAGAAGCCCTGCCGCCGGACACTGCAACCAACAGGACACTAGGTTGAGACCGCGAAGCACGCAAGGGTCAGATGGCGGGCGGACGCGAATGGCGTGCGGGCGCGGCTGTCCTCACCCCCCATCCCGGAACCGCTCCAGCAACCCCTCGTAAGCGTCGATGCGGCGGTCGCGCAGGAAGGGCCAGTGGCGGCGATGCACCTCGACGCGGGCCAGGTTGATCTCCCGCACGATGATCTCCTCGGTATCGACCGCCGCGCGGTGCAGCACCCGTCCGCCCGGGTCCGCCAGGAACGACTGGCCCCAGAACGTCACCGTGCCCTCGCGGCCGATGCGATTGACGGCTGCAACGAAGACTCCGTTCGCGATCGCGTGCGAGCGCTGGATCGTCTCCCACGAGTCGTGCTGCGTCGGGCCGTGGGTGGTGCGTTCGTCCTCGTGCCAGCCGATCGCCGTCGGATAGAAGAGAATCTGTGCCCCGTCGAGCGCCGTCGCCCGTGCGGCCTCGGGGAACCACTGGTCCCAGCAGATGCACACGCCGATGCGGCCGAAGCGCGTGTCCCAGGCGCGGAAGCCCAGATCGCCCGGCGTGAAGTAGAACTTCTCGTAGTACAGCGGATCGTCGGGGATGTGCATCTTGCGGTACTTGCCGAGCAGCGTCCCGTCGGCATCGAAGATCACCGCCGTGTTGTGATAGAGTCCCGGGGCACGCTTCTCGAAGAGCGAGGCGACGAGCACGATGCCGAGTTCGCCGGCCAGCCGACCGAGCGCGTCGGTGGTCGCGCCCGGGATGGGTTCGGCAAGGTCAAAATAGTCATGCGTCTCGGACTGACAGAAGTACTTCGAGCGGAAGAGCTCCTGGGTGCAGACGATCTGGGCGCCCTGGCCGGCGGCGCGGCGGATGGCCTCGACGGTGCGGGCGAGGTTGTCGGCCGGGTCGTCGCTGGCGGCCAGTTGCAGGAGACCTATCTTGACGGTTTCGGGAGCCGGCATGGCGGGCGTGGTCCTTGGCGGGTTCGGGTGGGGCGGGGCGGGCCCGGCGGGCCGCATGCGACGGGACAGGCCGCGCGCCCGGCAAGCTCTTTTCGCGCCCCGCGCCGGTCAGGGGCGCACTTCCGGGTTGTGCCCCACGTAACCGGTGGCCAAATGGCCCCAGTCTCCAGGAGGTGCGTGCAATGCGGCAACGTTGGATCGGACTCTGCGGGTTGTTGGTGGTGGCGCTGGCGGTGGGATGCTCGAAGAAGACACCGGAACTGGTTCCGGCAGAACTGACCGCATCGCAGCTCGCCGTGGTCAACCGCCTCGGGCTGGATCCCGATCGCATCGCCGAGCTTGAGGCCAAGCCACTCTACGAATTCGACGAGCGCGACGTGCACGAGTACTTGGCCTTCGTGCAGGAGACGATCCCTGACCTGCGCGAGCGCGTCGTCTTCCTCGGCCGCAAGAACATCGGCCAGCCCTACTCACTCCACCTTCTCGGCGAGGCGCCCTTCGAGCCCTATGACCCGCAGCCGCTCTACTGCCTCGACAAGAGCGACTGCGTCGTCTTCAGCGAACACACCTACGCGATGGCTCTGACGCGCGACTGGCCAACCTTCTTCCGCATGCTCCAGCGCATCCGCTATCGCGACGGCCAGATCGGCGTCGCCACGCGCAACCACTACACCGAGGCCGACTGGAACGTAAACAACGGCTGGCTGGTCGAGGACATCAGCGAGTGGCTTGCCGGCGACGACGCGATCCGCTTCAACACGAAGTTCGACCGGGCCAAATTCCTCAGCAAGAGCTTCGGCGTGACGAGCGACTACGCCCCGCAGCCGATGGAGGTCGTCTTCGTCCCGATGGAGAAGGTCGCCGAGATCGAGCACCTGCTCCAGCCGGGCGACTTCGTCAACGTCATGCGCGGCCGCAACGGCGGCTACTGGGCCGGGCACGTCGGCATGATCACCGTCGGCCCGGACGGCACGCGCAACTTCCTGCACTCGACGCCGCCGCGCGTCGTCGAGGAGCCGCTCGCCGGCTACATCGAGAAGAACATGAAGCGCATCCCGAAGCTCGAGAAGGAGAACAAGGCGCGGCTCTACGGCTTCAAGTTCCTGCGTCTGCAAGACGACCCGCTGGCGAACCTGCGCGAGATCGACGGCCCGGAAACGCCGCGCATGTCGATCCCGATCGTCGGCAACTGACGACCGACGATAAACTGCATCGGAGGCGAATCGACACCATCGCACGCGCCTTCGATGCAGCGGTGGCTGCATGATCCGGCATGCCCGCGAGGGTAGCCACAGAAATGCGTGTGTGGAAGAGGAGGGCCGAAAGCTGTCGGATCGGGGAGTGGGGGGGACATCCCGGCAGACTCCGATTCAAACCACACGAGCCGCCCGGCGAAGTCGCCGGGCGCGGGATGACACAGGCATGAACACCGTTCTGAGATTTCGGTGCGGCGTGGGGGTGCTGATGCTCGCGGGGGCGTGCATGGCATCGGCCACGGCAGTCGCGCAGTACTATCCGGCAATGGTCTACGGGGAGAAGCAGCAGTTGGCGCCAGGCGTGACGTGGCAGGTCGCGACGAACGCCAGCCCGCTACTGAAAGTGCACGTCTTCGAAGTCGATATGACGAACCGCAACGTCGAGGTGATGCCGGTCTTCAAGGCCGCCGGCAACGTGTCCGGCAGCGCCAACGAGCGCACCAGCAGCATGGCCATCCGCACCGACGCCATCGCCGCCATCAATGCCGGCTACTACAACACCACCAACATGATGACGAACAGCTACACGGTGATCGACGGCGTCTTCATCGGCGGAGCGGGCACCGCCATGACACCCGAGAACAACCGCTCGGTGCTCGGATTCTCCGGCAATCATCAGGCCATTCCCAAACGCACGAAGGTCAGCAACGCCTTCGTCCCGGCCAACGCGACCGACTGGGACAAGATCGTCGACTTCATCGCTGGACGCGGCCACTTCGTCACCTCGAACGGGACGCTGGTCACACAAGACAACGAAGGGACCACCGCCTCCCACAACGCCGAGCGCCATCCGCGCACGGCGATCGGCTACAGTCTCAACCCCTACAAGGCCTACCTCGTCGCCGTCGACGGCCGCCAGGCCAGCATCAGCGTCGGCATGACCTACGAGGAACTGGGCAAACTGATGGCCGACCTCGGCATCGAGCAATCCATCAGCCTTGATGGCGGCGGCTCGACCACCGCGTGGGTCAAGGGCCAGGGCATCGTCAACTCGCCCTCCGACGGTTCCGAGAGAAGCGTCGTCAGCGCCTGGGTCGTCGTCCCCGCCAACACGATGGACAACACGGTCGAGGAAGTCACCACGACCGGCACATGGACAACCGACACCACCAGCGCGCAACGCTACTACGTCGACCAACTGGTCACCAGCAGCACCGCCGGCGCGGCGTCCGTCACGTGGACTCCCGCCCTGGAGCAAAGCGGCTACTACAAGGTCTACGCGTGGTGGACCAGCGAAGCCGGACGTGCCACCGCCGCTCCCTACCAGATCAACCACGCCAATGGAACCGCGACCGCGACCGCGAATCAGGCCGCCAACGGCGGCAAGTGGAACCTGCTGGGCGTGTGGCCCTTCGAGGCTGGCACCGCCGGCTCCGTCGTGCTGACGAACGCCGCCACCGGCACCGTTTCGGCCGACGCCGTGCGCTTCGTCCGCATCGCCTCGCTGCCCGATCCGATCGAGCCGGGCTACACGATCCTCAGCACGCTGTACCAGAACGACTTCACGGGCGCGAAGTCGACCGACTTCACCGTCTCGAATCAGGTCGCCGGCGACAACTCCATCAACTTCTCGTACGACTACTCCACGTACGCACAGCAGGCCGGCGGCTTCCCGACGACGATTCCGCAATCGCCCAGCAGCACCGGCAGCGACACGCGCGCCATGCGCGTCGCCGCCAACCTGGCCAACGGTGTCGCCAATGGAATCACGGCCACGCTGACCAGCATCGCGCCGCAGGACAACATGCGCATCACCTTCGATGCCTGGATCAACTACAACGGCGGCGCCGGCGGCGGCAGCGGTTCCACCGAGTTCATGTCCTTCGGCGGCAGTGCCGATCCCGCGCGCGCCGCCATGGCGGCCAGTGCCTACGGCGGAACCCACCAGCCCTTCAACGGATTCTACTTTGCCATCGCGGGCGAAGGCGGAGCCTCGCAGGACTACCGTTATCACGACGGCAACGGAGTCGGAGCCGCCACTGGCAACAATGCGGCCCGCGCCAATTTCCTGGGCACCGCCGCCGTCGATCACTCCGAGATGACCGGTATCTTCCCGGTCGGCCAGTTCGAGACGAACGGAGCGCCCGGCAAGGCATGGCTGCGTTGGGAGGTTGTGCTGCTTCAGGGCAACGTGCGTCTGATCGTCACGAAGCCCGACAACACGCAGGTTCTGCTCTGCGACTGGTTCGCCCCGACGGCCAACGCCACCAAGACCGGGCTGCTCCCCCACTTGGGCACGTTCGATCCCTTTGCAGGCGTGGCCAATCCGGTCAGCGACAACTTCGTGCTGTATGACAACCTGAAGGTGGAGGCCATCGCCCCGGTATCCCAGTCGCGCGTGGGCTCCTGGACGCTCTACCAGTAACACCGTAGACACATCGGAAGCGTTTGACTCCGCCCCTCTGCAGCGGTTGTTGCAGAGGGGCGGATCACTTGTGGCTCAGGTCTTCGCCAGCTTCACGGCTTCCGCCAGAATCTCCAGCGCCAGCAAGTCCTTCGTCGTCTGCGGCACCTCGCGCTGGAGCCCCTCGCCCACCAGCGTCGCCTGGTTCGTTTCGGTGCCGAAGCCTGCGCCCGGCACGCTCACCGGGTTCGCGACAACGAGATCGAATCCCTTGCGGCGCATCTTGTCGCGCGCGTTCGCGAGCAGGTTCTCCGTCTCGGCCGCGAAGCCCACGAACACCTGGCCCGGCCGGCGCGCCTTGCTCGCCTCGGTGGCCACGTCGGGCGTGCGCACCAGGTGGAGCGTCATCTCCTGCGGCCCGTCCTCCTTCTTGGCCTTCTGTGCGGCGGCCTCGGCGGGGCGCCAGTCGCTGACCGCGGCCGCGAAGACGGCGATGGTCGCCTCCGGCAACAACCGCAACACGGCGTCGCGCATCTCCTCGGCGGTGACGACGCGTTCGAGATGCGTCAGGTCGTCGGGAAAGGGCAGGTCGCAGGGACCGGTGACGACCGTGACGCGTGCGCCGGCATTGAGCGCCTGACGCGCCAGCGCGATGCCCATCCGTCCCGTCGAGGGATTCGTGATGCAGCGCACCGGGTCGGCGAACTCGCGCGTCGGACCGCTGGTGATCAGCACATGGTGACCCGTGAGGTTGGGCACGTCGCGCCGATCGCGCAGCGCATCGACGATCGCGATCAAGATGTCCTCGACGTCGGCCAGGCGGCCCTGCCCGCGATCGCCGCAGGCGGTCAGCCCCCAGGCCGGCCCGACGATGCGATGCCCGCGGCCCCGCAGGACGGCAAGATTCGCCTGCACCGTGGGGTGCTGGTACATCGTGGGATTCATGGCCGGGGCGATGACGAGCGGCCGCGGCCACGCGATGGCGAGCGTGCTGAGCGCGTCGTCGGCCAGTCCCACCGTCAGGCGCGCCAGCGTCGCGGCCGTCGCGGGCGCGACCGCGAAGACGTTCGCCCACTTCGTCGCCTCCAGGTGGTCCATTTCGCCCGAGTGGTCCGACTCCCAGAGCGAGACGATCGAGCGCTTGTGCGTGATTGCGTCGAAGGCCGCCGGGCCGACGAGCTTCGTCGCGTTCGGCGTCAGCACCGCGCGCACCTCGCCGCCGCCCTTGATAATCGTACTGGCGATGTCGAGCGCGCGAAACGCCGCGATCGAACTCGACACGCCAAGCAGGAGCCGCAATCCGGGATAGGCCATGGGAGATTCGTTCTTTGTGGTTCGTGGTTCGTGATTCGTGCAGAAAGTATGGGGTGAGGGGGGGCGGGAGGCCAAGGAAAAGAGCGGGGCGGATCGCTCGACTGCGACCCGCCCCGGTGACTGTCCTGCTGCCCTGAGGGGACCGACTCTACTCCGGCGCGCCGGTTTGGAAGTCGAAGTTGGTCAGCTTGCCGGCCACGTAGTTCTGGTAGGCGGGCAGATCCAGGAACCCGTGCCCGCACAGGTTGAAGACAACCGTGCCCTTGCGGCCTTCGGCCTTCAGGCGCAGCGCCTCGTCGATGGCCGCGCGCACGGCGTGACCCGCCTCGGGCGCCGGCAGGATGCCCTCCGTCTCCAGGAAGATCCGGCAGGCGTCGAAGACGCCCACCTGCTTCACGCTCACCGCATCGACGAAGCCCTGCTCGACCACCGCCGAGACCAGCGGCCCCATGCCGTGATAGCGCAACCCGCCCGAGTGAATCGCCGGCGGCACGAAGTCGTGACCCAGCGTGTGCATCTTCAGCAGCGGCGTCAGCCCCTCGGTATCGCCGTAGTCGTACTCGTAGCGACCCTTCGTGATCGTCGGGCAGGCGGCCGGCTCGACGGCCACCACCCGCAGGTCCTTCGCCTTGCCGGCGATCTTGTCGGCCACGAACGGGAACGTGAAGCCGGCGAAGTTGCTGCCGCCACCCACGCACCCGACCAGCACGTCCGCCTTCTCGCCGATCTGCTCGAGCTGCTTCTGCGTCTCGAGCCCGATCACCGTCTGGTGCAGCAGCACATGATTGAGCACGCTGCCCAGCGCATACTTGGTGCCCGGCGTCGTGGCGGCGTCCTCGACGGCTTCGCTGATCGCGATGCCCAGCGACCCCAGCGTGTCGGGCATGCGCTCGCGCACGTGCCGGCCCGCCTGTGTCCGGTCCGTCGGCGACGGGAACACCTCGCCGCCCCACATCTCCATCATCGTGCGCCGATAGGGCTTCGTCTCGTAGGAGACGCGCACCATGTAGATCGTGCACTGCATGCCATAGCGATTGCACGCGAACGACAGGGCTGAGCCCCACTGGCCCGCGCCGGTCTCGGTCGTCAGGCGCTTCACGCCCGCCTGCTTGTTGTACCATGCCTGCGGGATCGCTGTGTTGGGCTTGTGGCTGCCCGCCGGCGAGACGCCCTCGTACTTGTAGTAGATGCGTGCGGGCGTACCGAGGCGCTCCTCAAGGGCGCGCGCACGAAACAGCGGCGTCGGCCGCCACAACGAGTATGCCTCGAGCACGTCCTCCGGGATGTCGATCCAGCGCTGGGTCGTCATCTCCTGCTCGATCAGCGAGTCGGGGAACAAGGCGCTCATGTCGGCGGCCGTGGCCGGCTGGCGCGTGGCCGGGTGCAGGGGCGGGTCCAGCGGCACCGGCAGGTCTGCCTGAATGTTGTACCAACGGGTCGGCATGTCGGCCGCCGACAGATGGATGGCGTGATTCGATCGGGCCATGGAGAAGGTCTCCCGGGCATGGAGGGGTTGGCGGGGGCACAGGCCCGGCGCGGAGGGGTACTGGAGCAATCGCGCCGGGGGGGCGCAAGGAATAAGGATAATCGGGAGGCTGGTTGGCGTGATTGCTCAGCGCCGCTTCTTCCACGCGTTCCAGTACTGCTCCATACGGTCCACGAAGTCGCCGGTCGACTCGGCGTAGACCCGGGCTCCGAGTGCCCGGCACCGGCGGTCGAGGCGCGTCCGGACCTTCGCCAACTCGATCCGCAGCGCCTCTGCCTCCGGTCCGAGGGCGGCCAGTTCCGCGTCCTCAGCAGTGCGCCGCTCCAGCAACGCCATGTCGCGCGCGTCGCCCAGCCACTCGGTCAGCGTCGTCAGTTCGGTCGCCAGCGCCTTCATCACCGTCGGCCACTGGGGCTGAAGGATCGTCACCTGATAGCGCAGGTACTTGGCCTGCTGGCGCCACTCGTGGTGGTTCTCGAGCGTCGGGTCCTCGATGAAGGCGCGGTAGGCGCGACGCCCGGCGCGGTAGGTCTCGCGCAGGCCGTCGCGCAGGCTGGCGAAGGAGTCCGAGACGCTGATATCGTCGAGCATTTCGCTGGCATTGTCGAACTGGCGGCGGATGTCGGGCAGCAGGGAGGCCTGCTCGACGAGGGCGACTTCCTCGGCTTCGACGCGCGCTTGGAGCGCCGCGCGGACCGCGGGAAACTCCACCCGGCCCTTCAGCCGTGTTTCGATGGCATCCAGCGTGGCGAGCTGCACGTGCGCGTCCCGCATCGCCGACAGCCGCGCCGCATTGTCCCGATAGAAGGCGTTGTGCGCCCGGTAGATGCCCTTGGGCAGGGCCCCGCGGACCAGCCGCAGCCCCGCCCGCAACTTCTTGCAGGTCGTGCGGATGCGGTGCACCTCGCGGTCAAGCGGCCCTTCCTCGCTGGGAGCGGGCGCGGCCAAGTGGCTGCGGAAAACCTCCCGCAACCCGGTGGTGAGTGACTCTGAAGACTTCAGGCGCAGGCGTGCCATGGCGACCGGTTCCCGGACGAGCGATGCGGACTTCGGCAAACGACGCGGCGGGCAGTTTCGCCCCGCAGCAGCCGCCCGGCAAGTCCATTCGCCCGTCAGGAGGAGCGCCGCATGCATTCCTCATAAATCATCCGGGACAGCTCCACCACGATCCGGTTGCCCGCCTCGCCGTCGGCCACCCCGGCGACCAGCACCGTCAGGTAGTACGTGCCGAACGGAGCATAGACGATTCCGGTGTCGTGGCGGTGGGCCGTGATCGAGCCGGTCTTGTTGCCGACCTCGACGCCCTCGGGGACGCCGGCCGGGATCAGGTTACGATAGCGCTGGCCCTTGAGGATGGCGCGCATCTCGGCGCACGCGGCCGGGCTCGCGGCTTGATCCTGATCGATCGCTTCCATCAGGCGCGTCAAGTCGTCGGGCGTGAAGCGGTTCGAGATGCCGGCCTGAAAGGCCTCCTCGTCCTCGAGCGGGCGGATGACGTAGCTCTTGCGCGCCCCCAGCCCCCGCATCGCGGCGGTGATCCGCTTCGGGCCGCACATCTCGATCAGGATGTTCGTCGCCGCGTTGTCGCTGATCTGGATCATTTCCTCGATCAGGAAGCGCACCGAGACCTTGCCGCCCAAGTGCTCGCGCAGGGGACGGGCCGGGGCCGTCTTGAAGGGCGACCCGTCGATCATCGACGAGAAGGTGTCGCGCACCTCGACCTGATCCCCGAGGGCGAACAGGCCCTCGTCGGCCTGCTGGAACGCCCCGACCATCACGGCGACCTTCATCGTGCTGGCCGGATGGAACAGCTCGTCGCCGCGGTGCGAGATGCTCTCGCCGGTCGCCTTGTCCTTGAACGCCAGGCCCACCTTGCAGGAGTGCGCTTCCTCGAAGGCGCGCACGGCTGCCAGAACGCGTGCTTCCATGGTGTCTGCAACGGCGGCGGCGTCGGGGATCACGGCAGGGCTCCCGTCGGGGATCGGCACGGGCGAGGACGCCGTGCGGGCACAACCCACCACCCCCAGGAGCAACAGACCGATCATCAGGCCACGCATGCCAAGCCTCCGGGGCGCCGGGTGCGCCAACGTCGGGAATCGTGGGAAGCCCTCCCCCGCCGGGCAAGGACAGATGGTGGCGGATGTCGGCAGCGCGCCGTGGGCGGTGCCTGCATGCCTCGGCGATCGCCCGGCGCAACTGCCCTTGCCGTGGTAGGTCGCCGGGGCGTCGGATTTGTCCCGAGTCGAGGAGTGGACGCATGGCACCGGCGGACAGCCGCATCGAGATGGGAGGGCAGGCCGTCATCGAGGGCGTGCTGATGCGCGCGCGCGGCGGTTATGCCGTGGCCCTGCGCCGACACGACGGCGCGATCGTCATTCGCCAGGCGCCTTACCGACCGCTCTCGCGGCGCCTGCCGCTGCTGAAGCTCCCGGTCGTGCGCGGCATGACGGCGTTGGTCGAGATGCTGGCGATCGGCACGCGGGCGCTCCAGTGGTCCGCCGAAGTCTACGAGCAGACCCTGCGCGCGCGGGAAGCCACGGAACGCAGCGCGTCCCCGACGTCTTCCGACCAGCCCCTGCTGCGCGAGGAGCAGGCCACGGGCGAGCCGCTCCCCCGCTCCGTAGGCGAAGCCTTCCGCCACGCCGGCTTCCTCGGCATGGTCACAATGAGCCTGGCGCTCGTGGTGCTGATGGTTGTCGTGGCGCCCAACGTGCTGGCGGCGCTCGTGGGGCTCCTGCCGCCAATGCAGGCGTGGGCCGAGGCGCGCGGAACACTCGGGTTCACCGAGGAGAACCATCCGTTCGCGTTCAACCTTCTGAGCGGCCTGTTCCGCGCCGCCATTCTGGTCGGTTACGTCTGGGCGATTTCGTTCAATCGCGACATCCGCCGCGTCTTCGAGTACCACGGCGCCGAGCACAAGGCGGTGCTGGAACTCGAGGCGAAGGGCGACGAGCGTCGGGTGACGGTCGCCGGTTGCCAGGCGCACGACACGCTGCATCCGCGCTGCGGCACGACCTTCCTCGCCGTCGTCGTGCTGGTCTCGATTCTCTTCTATGCGGCGGCCGGGGCGGCGCTGGTGGCGTTCGTGTCCGGCTTCCCGGATTGGAGCCTTCTGGCGCGCAAGGGGACGACCTTCGGCGTGCATGTGCTGCTGCTGCCGGTGGTGGCGGGGACGGCGTTCGAGTTGATGAAGTTCTGCGCGCGGCACCGTTCGAATTGGTTGTGCGCCCTGCTGCTTTGGCCGGGGTTTCGCTTCCAGCGCTTGACGACGCGGGCGCCCGACGACGAGCAGATCGAGGTCGCCATCGTGGCGCTGCTGGCGGCGCTGGCACTCGATGAGGACGCCTCCGAGCCCCGCCAATATGTCGTCCGCGGATTGCATGACGACGAATCGGCACCGGGCTACCTGCCCGCCGCGTCCACTTCCCCCCGTGAGGTCGCCGGATGACATCCTCCGCCGCCGTTCTCGAAAGACCCGTCGTGCTGTTCGACAGCGCCTGCAAGCTCTGCACAACCACCACGAGCCAGTTGCGCGACCTCGACAAGTCGGGCGCCATCGACTGGCTGGACCTGCACGATCCGGCCGTCCGGCGCCGCTTTCCGCGCATCGACTGGAAACGCGCCGAAGAGGAGATGCACCTGGTGCATCGCTCCGGGCGCGTTGTGACGGGCGCGCGCGCCGTGGCCGACGTCGCCGAACTGATCGGCGGCGAGGTTGGGCGCGCCGCGGCGGCCGCGATGAAACTCCCCGGCGTTCGCGACGCCGCCGACATCGTCTACCACATCGTCTCCGAGAACCGCCATCGCCTCGGCAAGGTCATGCCCGAGACGCCGGAAGCCGCCGCCCCGTGAGTCGACTCCCCGCCCAAGGCCAGACGTGACACCGGACGAATCGCATCGGCTGCCGGAACAGGTGCCCACCGTGCGGGTGACGGTGCGGGTGCGGCTGGCGGCCGGTGCGACGATCGGCCTCGGGCCGGGACGCGCGGATCTGCTCGAGGCCATCGCCGAGACGGGCTCGATCTCGGCCGCCGCCCGCGACATGGAGATGTCGTACAAGCGCGCGTGGTCGCTCGTGCATGCGATGAACGAGGCATTCGGCGAACCGGTGGTGCAGTGCGAGACCGGCGGCACACGGGGCGGAGGCGCCGCGTTGACGCCGCTGGGCCAGCAGGTGCTCGCCGCGTTCCGCGCCGCCGAGCAGGACGCCACCCGCGCCGCCGCGCCGCACTTCAATGCGTTACTCAGCCGCCTGAATCCGCCGGTTCCTTGACACCGGACTGCGCACGCAGCCACTTCGCCAACTCCTCGGCATCGTCGCGGTGCGCCAGACAATTGGCCACCAGCAGCTCCAGTGGACGGCCCGCCAGCTTGCCCGGGCGCGGGCGCGCCGGATGCCACCGCACCGCCACCTTGTGGAGTGTCGTCTTGCCGACGCGGTCGCGCGAGACGACGTCGATGGAGGCGATGCGCCCCAAATCCACCGTTACCTCGCGGGCCACCCCAAAGAGCCGACGATGCAGGTGCAGCCGGCCGCGACGCATCCAGACTTCGCGCCGCGTCAGCCACGAGCCCAACGCGGCGATCATCAACAATCCGACCAGCACGAACACCAGACCCATCAGGAACGGAATCGCCGACAAGAGCGTGCCGGCCAACGCCGCCGGAAAGCGGCCGGCCAATGCCGCGCGAACCAGACCAACCCCGACGCCGAGCAGCAGGATGCCCGGAACGAGCATCGTCAGCGTGAAGACCCCAAGGCCCACCAGACCACCCGCCATGCCCCAGCTCGGCGTGTTGACGACGCTGGGCTGGCCGTCGCGCGTGGACGGGGCAAGGCGCTTGCCCGCGCCGGGAAAGCGTGCGGCGCGGGGCTGGATCATGGCTGGTCGCGGAAGGTCTGGTGGCAGCGACGGCAGGCGTCGGCCAGCGACGACCACGCGTCGCGGGCGCGGGGAACCTGCTGCTCGTTGAGGGCGCGGGCGAGATCGTCGGCCAAGGTGCGCAGTTCGGCGATGCGGTCGCGCACTTCGTCGGCCGCCTGCGGATGGGCTTCGACCCAGTCGCCCGCCGTGCCCGCCAGAGTCCGCGCGTCGTACTCCGGCGTCGTGCCGACGACGCCGGGCGCGGGACTCCAGTCGTATTCCGAAGCCTCACGCAGACGCACGAAGGACTCGTCGAGCGTGCGCATCCAGGAGACCAGCGGCGCCGGCTCGCGACGCGGCGGAAACTCCTTCGGCACCAGCAACCCGTCGTCGTAGCCGCGCCATACCAGCTCCGAGGCGGCGTCGTACCACAGGCCGATCTCCTGTCGCGGCACGCCAAGGCGGTGCATCAATGCCAACGCGCGCGGCGGGCCCGCGCGGTCCCAGATGTTGACAACCATCGCGCCGGCCGCCAACGCCCGCACGTCGCCCTCGGCACCGTAGAGGAAGAAGGCGGGAAGGTTGTGGCTGAGGGCGCCGAGGAGGGCGGCGAACTCACCGGTCGGCACCCGTCCGGCACGCAGCGGGAAGTGGATCGTCGCCAGCAGATTGTCGAGCGCGGCCCCTTGGTTCGGGGGTATCTGGTCCAGACAGACGAGGGTCAGGACGCGGTGCTCGCGGCGGAGGACGGCCATGGCTTCGGGGCCGGGGGGTGCATCGCCGACGAAGACGTTCGGATGCAGGCGCCAGGCGTTCGGCACGCCGGGGAGCGTGATTCGCACGGTCGGCGAGCTTTCCCAGGCCTGCGATGCGGTGGCCTGCTCGATGGCGCGAGCGACGGCGGTTTCGACGGGAACGAGGTGCGCGGGCCATTCGAAGTCGCGCGCGGCCGAACTGCGACCAGCCATGGCCGTCAGCAGAAGAAGCAGCACAATGGGCAGCAGGCGCGGCACCGGCGCGATCGTCCCTCGCGAGAGTCTGCCGGCCACTGTGCCCTCGGCCGGCCACCGTGCCAAGGAAATCGCACGGGTCCCGCGGGGCAAGCCATCAGGCGGGGGCGACTTCGTCGGCCACGGCCGCAAGGCCCATCGCCGATTCGCGCGCGTCCTCCCACGGAGCCGGGGGCCGCGGGGTTGCCTCGGCCTCGGCCTCGCGCCGAATCCGGGCACCCAACGCCGCCAGCTTGCGCTCGAACTGCTCGTAGCCGCGCTCGACGTGATAGATGCGGCGCACGGTGCTCTGACCGCGGGCCGCCAACGCCGCCAACGTCAACGCCGCCCCGGCGCGCAGGTCCGACGCCATGATCGCCGCGCCGTCGTAGCCCCGCACGCCGCGGATTGTGGCGGCGTTGCCGACCTGCGCAAACTGCCCGCCCAAGCGGTTCAGCTCGGCAAGATAAAGGAAGCGATCCTGATAGATGCGGTCTTCGATGCGCGACAGCCCCGGCGTGATGCCGAGCAGCGCGGCGAACAGGGGCTGCACGTCGGTGGCCAGTTCGGGGAACGGACCGGTTACCAGGTCGAGCGGCTCGGGGGTCTGGCCCGGCATGCGCCGCACGCGCAGTGCCTGGTCCTCCTGCATCACGGTGATCTCGGCTCCCCAACGCAGCAATTCAGTGAGCGTGGCGCCCATGTCGCCCGGGTCCACACCCCGCAGCAACAGGTCGCCGTCGGTGATGAGCGCCGCCACGGCAAACGTGGCTGCCTCGATGCGGTCCGGCATCACGCGCCAGGTGGTGCCGTGCAGGGACTCGACGCCGTCGATGGTCAACGTCGCGGAGCCAATCCCGGAAATCCGGGCGCCCATTGCGTTGAGGAAGCGCGCCAACTCCTGAACTTCAGGCTCGCGGGCCGCGCCATGAATGATGGTGCGGCCTTGGGCCAGCGCCGCCGCCATGAGGACGTTGCAGGTGGCGCCGACCGACGGGCCATTGGCGCCGAGCAGGCTCATCTCCGAGCCAACCATGCCGTTGTGCCGCGCATGGACGTAGCCGGCGCGCTCGACCATCTCGACGCCGAGTGCGCGGAAGCCCTTGAGGTGCAGGTCGATCGGACGGCTGCCGATGTTGCAGCCGCCGGGCTTCGAGACCGCCGCGCGGCGCTGGCGTGCGATCATCGGCCCGAAGGCGTACATCGACGCGCGCATCTGCGACATCATCTCGTACGGCACCCAGTCGGTGTCGAAGTCGGTGGGGTCGATGACGAGACGGTTGTTGCCGTGCTCGACGCGGGCGTTGAGGTGCTCGAGGACGAGCTTCATGGACCGGATGTCGCGCAAGTCCGGGACGTTCTCGAGGACCGTCGGAGTCTCGGCGAGCAGGATTGCGCACATCAGCGGGCAAGATGCGGCGTTCTTCGAGCCGCTGATGAAGGCGGTGCCACGAAGGGGTTCGCCCCTGTCGATCACGTACTTGTCCATGGATTGTGGGCCTCCGGCAACTGTCGCGAGCGGCAACCTGGGAATAGGACGCCGGCGGCACCCGGGACCGCTCTTCCCGAACCACCGGCCACTTTGCGCCACGCCAGCCCAGACCCCCGAACAATGTCAAGATCGGTCCGCCGAAAAAAGAAAACGGCGGCGACAGCCGAGGGCTTGACAGCCCGGCGCCCAAGGACGTGGCTCGTGGCTCCGACCGATCCGACGGATCGGACGGATCCATCGGAAACCGAATCCGCCGCCGCTCCACAACCGAGCACCACCAATCGCCCGACCATGCGCATCACGATCCTGACGCTGTTCCCGAACTGGTTCGATGGCCCGTGCCACGAGAGCATCCTGGCGCGCGCGCAGGAGGCCGGGCTCGTCGAGATTCGCGTGCGGCAGTTGCGCGACTGGACGACCGACCGCCACCGCACGGTGGACGACGCACCGTATGGCGGCGGCGGCGGCATGGTGCTGAAGGCCGAACCGGTGGCCGCGGCGCTCGATGAACTGGCCGGCCCACCCGGCGCGCCCGACCGCGCGCGCGTGCTCTTCACCTCCCCTCGCGGGACAACGTGGAACCACCCCCGCGCCATCCAACACGCCACGGCCCGCCAGGACATCGTCGTCCTGTGCGGCCACTACGAGGGGCTCGACGAGCGCGTGATCGAGACGCGCGTGGACGAGGAGGTGTCGCTCGGGGACTTCGTGCTGACCGGTGGCGAGATCGCCGCGATGGCGATCGTGGACAGCATCGTGCGACTGCTGCCCGGGGCGCTGGGCGCCCCCGAGGGCGCCGCGACGGATTCCTTCGCGACGGGTCTGCTGGAGGCGCCGCACTACACGCGCCCGGAAATCTTCGATGGGCACGCTGTGCCGGAGGTGCTGCTCTCCGGCAACCATGCGGCCATCGCACGCTGGCGCCACGAGCAGGCGCTGGCCATCACGGCCGCCCGACGCCCGGACCTCCACGCCCAGCACCTCGCCGACCATCCCCCTCCCCCGCCGAGGGCCCGCCGTCCACGGGTCAAGGCGAAGGAACCAGCGACTCCGGCACCACCCAACGATCCTCTGGAATGAAGTACAGATGCCAGCAGGGCTCGATGAAGCGGCTGCGGGTTTCGCCTTCACGGATCCATCGGGTTTGCCGCCACTGCTCCGGAGTCAGACCGGTCAGCATGTTCGTACTCAGCGCCACCCATCCGGTGGTCTCGCCTTCGACGGGGAAGAACTCCGGCACGAACTCCTGTCCGGCCAGCCAGCGCTCCATGGCGGCGACGCCCTGACCCCAATCCTGATTCGAATCGTTGTACCATCGCCATGCGCCTGACGGCCCGCCGGCAAGAAGATTGAAACTTGCCAGTTGATGCGGCGTACGGGCGATCCCCTGCAGCACCACTCCGCCCGTGAGCACGCATCCCACGAGCCACCACCGACTCCGGGCCCCGGTCGATGCCAAGCCCACAAATGCCAACGTGCTCAGACCCACCAGCACAGGGAAGATATGCCGTACGCCGAGCTGCATCCGCGCGGACTGTGACGCCACCCCCAGAAAGAAGATTGTCGGAACCAGCAAGAGCACCACCAACCGCCAATCCACACGACGCCAGCCCCGGCACAACGCCGCCAGGCCAACCAAGAGCAGCGCCACATGGCTCTCGACAGGTTTCATCGCCAGCGCGAACGGAAAGTACCAAGGACTCATCCGCTCCTCCCAGAAGGCACCGAGGAAGTAGGGGACACGATAGACCAGCATCAGATGATCGATTCCCTGCGCCCAGCGCAGGGGAACCAGAAGCGGCAGCGGGCCGAACGCCTTGCCCAGCGTCTGGAACTGCCCCGAGACGAACTTCGTCTCACCCCAGGCGTGAGTGATCCCCCAGAAACCGTAAGGCAATCCAAGCGTCAGCCAGCCCACTCCCAACATCACCAGCAGATGCGACCATGGCGCCCTGCAGTCCGGGCCGTGCCCCCTCAGGCGCTGGACCTCCTGGAATGCAAGCAGACCAACCAATCCCAGCGCATAGCCCGCGAGCCAAACCACTGCGGAGTACTTGGCCAGCAGGCACAGGCCGGCAAGAAGCCCAATCCCCGTGGCAGCAGCCACCTGTGGCGCCTCGAACCAGTTGCGCGTCACCAGCAGCAGCAGCGTCGCCGGCATCAACAGCAGCACGTCGGTGGTTACCAGATGTCCATGAGCCGAGATTGTGGGCTCGAGCAGAAGCACGGCCAGCAGCGCCGTCGCCGGATGCGGTCCGGTCCAGCGATCGACAAAGCGCGTGAAAAGCCAGGCCCAGCCCACGAAGAGGGTCAGCGCGAGCAGCCGAGCCGCCAAGAAAGCCCGTTGCTGCGGGCGGGTTGTCAGGTCCGCGAAGGCGGAATACTCCGGGTAGACTCCCATAAGCGCCGCCGGAATCGCGTAGACGGCTCGCAGGATCGGGTGAACCGGATCGAGGCTGGGATAGCCGATCTCCCAGTACAGGACGCCCGTGTTGAAGTGCGCCAGTTCGTCGGTTGTCCGCGAGTTGAGCGCCATGCAGGCAAAGGCCACCCCCACGGCGAGGACCACGAGCGCGCACCGCAGCGCGCGAGTGGCCGACGACAACTCAGGCAGGCCCCCGGGCAACCCCAGCAGCGCGTTCAGAAACCCACATCGTGCCACGGACACGACTCACCCTTTGGATATCGCCCAACCCAACAAGGCCATCCCTGCCAGGACCAGGAAGACGTAGGAAGCGAGGTTCATCCGCCAGACGAGGCGCGCAACCTTGGCGTCCCGAAACTCAACGCGCAACAAGCGACAGTGCACCAGACGCTCGACGAAGACGGATGCAAAGAAGGCCGGAACAAGAAGCACCAGCATCGCCGTTGGTATCATCCAGTGCAGATGCTCCTCCCAGGGCCACAGCCAGGCAGCCTGAAGCGTCACCGCATGCACCCAGATCCAGGGCTCCGAAGAGAGGGACATTCCCGCTGCCTCGAGCGCGACGTCCTGGAGTACCTGCAGGGCAACCAGCCCGACCCAAAGAATCGGGAAGCCCAGAAAGGTGGAAAAGAGATTGGCGATCGTCACGGCCTCCGAGGAGATTTCCGGGCCACCGGAATCCCGCCGGGCGACAAAGGACTCGATCGCGATCACAATGGGCAGTGTCACGGCGAGGGCCGGAAGCTGGATGATCAGCATCGGAACCCCGGCATTCGCCGTGAGGTGGACCATGGCCGAAACCCCGATCGCGGATGTGGGGTGAACGACTGGCAATCGGCACGGGCCGATTGCAGGTCGTCCAGAACGCATCCTGCGACGCCTGCCCCGGAGTGGCAAGGGCAGACACGCAACCGGGGAGAAATCGAGCCAGCCCTGTGACCGGACCGGTGCGGTTCACCCTCTCACGCCGGCGCGCTCGGAACGAACGGATCGGCGAAGATTGACCGATTCGACAGTCCGGCCATGAAAAGGCGTTTGCGCATTCGGGCCACGAGCATCGGGTCGCCGCAGAGCCAAGCCCGGGCCGTCCGCCAGTCCGACGGCGCCGCGGAAAGCAGCACCTCGTCGAGCGCCCCGACGACGCACTCGTCGCACGCGCCCTCGGCATGCAGGACCACCGGCTGCACGCGAACGTTGGCGTGCCTCGCGCACAGCGACGCCAGCTCGTCGCGCAGGTACAGGCCCGCGGCGCTGACCGCACCGTGGAACAGACGGATCGGCCCGGCATGGCCCTGCGCCAGCGCCTCGCGCAGGACGCCCAACAGCGGCGCCAGCCCCGTGCCCGTGCCGGCAAGGAGCAGTGTATCTTCGCCGCGGCCGGTCGTGTAGAAGCATTCGCCGAACGGCCCGCGCACCGTCATCGCGTCACCGGGTTGCACGACGTCGTGCAGCCAGCCGCTCATCGCGCCGCCGGGGATGCGCCGAACGTGCAGTTCGAGCCAGCCGTCCTCGGGGCGGCTGGCGATCGAGTAGCTGCGCGCCAGCCCGTCGTTCCGCAGCAGCGTCAAGAACTGGCCGGCGCGCCAAACGAAACCCTCGGGCACGGCGAGTCGCACGCGTCGCACCGCCGCGCCGAGGTCCTCGTTGGCGAGCACCGTCGTGTGGAAGTCGAGCCCCTCGCCGGGCAGTGCCACGGCCAGGTCGGCAGTCGGTTGCCACGAGCAGGCCAGGAAGTAGCCCTGCACACGCAGGGACACCTTGAGGCCCGCCTGCGCGGCCGCCGGGATTTCCACCGACGGATCCTCAAGCCGCATGAGGCAGCTTTGGCAGACGCCGCTCCGGCAGGAATTCGGCACCGCGACACCGTGGGCCAGCAGCGCGTCGAGCACGCTCTGGCCCGCGGTGACGGGAATCGTCTCGGACTTCAGGCGAAGGACTGTCATCGCCGGCCCAGCACATCGTCGCGCAGGCTGTTCGCCGCGGCCCGCACGGTGGCGACCGCCTCGGCCGGCGCACCCAGCTCCTCGAGCGTCTCGCCCAGATAGTGGACCACCACGTCGACATGGCTGTCGTTGAGGCCGCGCTGGAGCAGGTGCGCGTGCGCGGTGCGCATGTCCTTGCCAGTGTAATGGTTCGGTCCGCCGGTGACCATGGTGAGGAAGGCCTTCTGCTTGGCGAGCTGGCGGTCCATGTCGATGTCGTCGAAGAAGTCGCTGACGCGGTCGTCGGCGAGCATCTTGCGGTAGAAGCGCTCGGTGAGTTCCTGGACTGCGGGCTCGCCGCCGAGCTGTTCGTAGAGGGTGGGCATGAGGGAGTGCTCCGATGGAATTACCGAGGTAGGCGACCCCGGGCATATCTGGAGTCGTTTATCCTATTATCCCGGCGGCGGGGCAAGCAGGATCTTCCCACCCCCGGACCGGAAGAGTTCAGGAAAGGGCCGGGGCCGGCGTGACAACGTCGAGGCGGGGGGTGCTGGCGGGCAGCAGTTGGCGGGCGATCAGGCGCTGGCGGAAGGCATCGATCGCGGCCAGATGGGCGTCGCCCAGGCGATAGTGGATGGCGCGGGAGAGATAGTCGACGAGCGACAGGACGCGAGCCTCGTCGGTGCCGGCCAGGCGGCGGGCGATGTCGTAGACGCGCTGCTCGCCGAGGCTGCGGGCGTTGGCAAAGGCAGCGAGATCGGCCGCAGTGAGTTCCACGCCGGGCCGGGCCACCCAGCCGGCGAAGACGAACGGCAGGCCGGTGAGCTCCTTCCAGCCGGCGCCGAAGTCGAGGCCATGTGGGAAACGTCCCTCCCATTCGAGGGCGGTGTCGCCGATGGCGACGGCGGCGTCATAGCCGGCGGCGGCCCAGTCGGTGTCCGGGGCAAGCGGGGCCTCGGAGGTCTGCTGCTCCGGGGCGATCCCGAGCAGGTCGGCGGCGAGAATCTGGAAGAGGTGGACGGAGGTGAGCGAGGCGCGGTCAAGCAGGACGCGGCGGATTTCGTTCAAGGGGACGGTGGAGAAGAGGGCGACGCTGCGCACTGTGCCATCGCAGGCGATAGCACACTCGGGCACGAGCCGGTAGCCGGGGGCCCGCAGGGCCTCGAAGATGGGCAGCATCGCGACATCGAGACGCCCCTCGGCCAGTTGGGCGGCGAGTTGGCGCGGGGTTCCGCGCACCCAGCCCGCCGGGTCGAAGTGTTCATCCAGCCCCTCCAGCAGGGGCAGGACGTTGATATAGGGGACGATGCCGAGGCGGAGCAGGTTCATCGGGACAGGGTCTCCGGTGCAACCGGAGGCAGGGTCCGTGCCGATCCGCCGGCGGGGCTATCGGTAAGATGTTCTCAGAACCAAGCGGTCGCGGGTTGGGAGCGTTCGGCCGGCCAAGGCGACAGGGCTAGGACATCCATCATGGCAGGGTGGAGCAGGCCGTTGGAGGCCAACATGTTGTCGGCGAAAAGATCGAACGGCCCGCCAGCGAAGTCGGACATGCGGCCTCCGGCTTCCTCGACCATCAGGGCGCCGGCTGCCATGTCCCAAGGATGGAGGTTAGCCTCGTAGAAGCCGTCGAGATTGCCGGCGGCGACGCAGGCGAGGTCCAGGGCGGCGGATCCCAGCCGCACCATGCCCTGCGCACGGGCGACGAAGCGCCCCATCGTCGTCATCAGCCAAGCGATGTGCCGGGCGCGGTCGTAGGGAAAGCCGGTGACGAGCAGGGCCTCCTCGAGACGGGCGACTTTCGAGACGAGCAGCGGCTGGCCGTTGCGCGTGGCGCCGTGGCCACGGGCGGCCAGATAGGTGTCGCCCAGCGCGGGGGCGAAGATGCCGCCGGCCAGCAGGCGTCCGGCGTGCTGGACGGCGATGCTGACGGCAAAGTTGGGCATTCCGTGGGCGAAGTTGGTCGTGCCGTCGAGCGGATCGATGACCCAGAGGTACTCGGATTCGCGGGCACCGCTGGCGCCGCCCTCCTCGGCCAGGATGCGGTGGCTGGGGAAGCGGGCGGTGAGGGCCGCGACAACGGCGGCCTCGGACTCCTTGTCGGCGACGGTGACCAGATCGATGCTGCCCTTCTTCTCGTAGGATTCCAGGCGTCGGAAGTGGCGCATCAGCACGTCGGCGGCCTGCTGGCCGATGTCGGCGATGGCGTCGCGGAGTTCGAGAGCGGTCTGTGCGGAGGGAGTCATGGTCGGCTCGGGGTTGAAAGTGGCGGGGAGCGTGCGCCGGGCCGTTCGGCGGGGGAAGGCGAAAGGCGGGTCGCCGGCGCGTTGGAGCGGGCATCCGAATGCGGGAAAACTCCGGTTGAACCCCGGACGGGCGGACGGTTGCCTCGGGGCCTCCGGAATCGCGCCGGCACTCCTCCCCCCCAAGGCGGCACCCCCTAGGCCCATGGAACGCATCCCGAATCCTCTCGACGAGCATCTCACCCGGGTACTGTACAGCAAGGAAGTGATCCATCAACGCGTGCTCGAGTTGGGCGCACAGATCACCGAGGATTACATGGACCGCGACCTGGTGCTCGTGGGCATCCTGCGCGGCGCGGCGGTCTTCCTGTGCGACCTGTCGCGCGCCATCGCGGTGCCGCACTCGTGGGACATGTGCGGCGCCTCGTCCTATCACGGCGGCACGGCCACGAGCGGCCATGTGCAGATCACCAAGGACGTCGAGGTGGACCTGCGCAACAAGCACGTCATCGTGGTCGAGGACATCTACGATTCGGGCCGGACGCTGCGGGCGATCTGCGATCTGCTGCGCGTGCACCAACCGGCCAGCATCGAGGTCTGCGCGCTTCTCTACAAGGAGAAGGTCCAGCGCGCCAGCGAGGTGGCGATCAAGTACGTCGGCTTCGAGATTCCCGACGAGTTCGTCGTCGGCTACGGGCTGGACTACAACGAGTACTATCGCAACCTGGAGTGCATCGGCATTCTGGACCCGAAGATCTACAGTTGAGCGTGCGCGGTGCGCGCGCCGTCGGGTCGAAGCCGATGCGCGAGTGGCGATGCTTTCATGATGACGCCCTTGTGCCGGGTGGCCGCGTGCTGCTCACGCGCGAGGAGGCGACGCACCTGACGCGGGTGTTGCGCGCGCGCGCGGGCGATCGCGTCGTGGTGCTCGACGGTCGGGGGCATCGTGCCGAGGCAGTCGTGACGGACGCGAAGAGCGGCGCGCTCGAGTTGGGCGCGGTCGCCGAGTTCCCACGTCCAACGCCGGCGCTCGAGCTGGCGCTGGCGCTGACGCGGACGGAAGCGTTCGAGGAGGCCCTGGCGCGCGCGATCGAGCTGGGCATCACCGGGTTTCGACCGATCGCGTGCGAACATGGGGTGGTGCGGCTGGACGCCTCGCGGCGCGCGGCCCGGCTGGAACGCTGGCGGCGGCTGGCAATCGAGCGCCTCAAGCAATGCGAGCGCCTGTGGCTGCCGACGCTGCACGAGCCCGCCGCGGTGGCGGAGGCGGTCGCCGCGGTCGGCGCCGCGGGCCTGACCGGCGTGGCGCTGCTGGAACGGACCGACTGTCCGGGCCTGACCGACACGCTGGCGGCCCTCGGGCCCGCGGCTCCGGTCTGCCTGTTCATTGGTCCCGAGGGCGGCTGGGAGGCGGGCGAGCGGCAGGCGCTGGAATCCTCGTGCCGGCCCGCCAGCCTGGGCGCCGCGATCCTGCGCAGCGAAACCGCCGCGCTGACCGCCGTCGCCCTGGCCGCCTGTGCACGAGTTCGCCCGGCCACCGATCTTTGCTTGCCGAACAGCCCCTGAATCGATTCGACTGAACGGACCGGTTGGAGGCCTTCCCACCACCGACAATGAGGCGTTCGTCATGCGCATCCTGATGGTCGCGTCGGAAGTCGCCCCGTTCGTGAAGACGGGCGGGCTGGCCGATGTCGCCGGTGCCCTGCCCCGCGAACTCGCGCGCCGCGGCCACGACGTCCGCATCATCCTGCCGCGCTATCGCGCCGTCGATTTCGAGAAGTATCGCATGCTGCCGCTGATGCGGCGCATTCAGGTGGACTGGGGGGGCGAGACGATCGCCGGCGAGGTGCTGCGTCATGCCGGGCCGGCCAGCGGCGGCATCCCGGTCTACTTCGTGCACCAGAACTTCCTGTACGACCGCGAGGGCATCTACGGCACGAAGGAACGTGCCTACGAGGACAACGACCGCCGCTTCGCCTTCTTCTGCCTGGCGAGCCTGTACGCGCTGAAGGCGATGGATTGGGCGCCAGAAATCCTCCATTTGCACGACTGGCAGACCGGCCTGGTCGCTCCGCTGCTGCGCCACCATCGCAACCTGTGCAACGATTCGTTCTACTTCGGCATGCGCACGGTGTTCACGCTGCACAACCTGATGCACCAGGGGATGGTGTCGCCGGAGATCGCGGGACGCCTGGGCCTGCCATGGAGCGTGCTGACGCCTGAGGGCATGGAGTTCCACGGCGCGGCGAGCCTGTTGAAGGCGGGACTTGTCTACAGCACGCGCGTCACGACGGTCTCACCGACCTACGCGCGCGAGGTGCAGACCGAAGAGTTCGGACACGGCATGGACGGGGTGCTGCGTGCGCGCGCGCATGCGCTGCACGGTATTCTGAACGGGATCGACGAGCAGGAGTGGAATCCCGCATCGGACGCGCACCTGCCGGCGCCGTATGCGGCCGATGCGCTCGACGGGCGCAAGGCCTGCCGCGAGGCGGTGCTCGAGGCCTTCGGCATCGATGCGTCGGACCGGACGCCGGTCTTCGGCGTTGTCAGTCGCATGGACGCGCAGAAGGGGTTGGACCTGGTCGAGGCGGTCGCGCCGCAGCTGGTGCAACATGGCGCGCGGCTGGTGCTGCTCGGCTCCGGGCTGACGCCGCTCGAGGATGCCTTCCGTCGGCTTGCCGCCGACCACCCCGGGCGCATCGGCGTGCGGATCGAGCACAACGTGCCGTTGTCGCACCGCGTGTTCGCGGGCATCGATGCGCTGCTCGTGCCGTCGCGCTTCGAGCCCTGCGGCCTGACGCAGATGTACGCGATGCGCTACGGGGCGCTGCCGGTGGTGCGTCGCGTGGGGGGTCTCGCCGACAGCGTTACGGACCTTGCGGCGGGCGAGGAGGTCGCCACCGGCTTCCACGTTCCGGAGCACACGCCCGAGTCGTTGTGGACGACGCTGGAACAGGTGCTCGAAGTGCACGCGCGCCGGCCGGCGACGTGGCGACGCATGGTGCGCAACGGCATGACGCAGGACTGGTCGTGGCGCACGCCGGCGGCCGACTACGAACGCGTCTACGAGGACGCGCTGAAGAATGGAGACGCGCCCGCATGACCGAGTCCGCCGACACCGCATGGCCCTACCCCGTCGCGCCGTTCGTGTGCCATCGCTGCGGCAACTGCTGCCGGGGCGAGGGCTACGTCGTGCTGACCGAGGAGGACATCGCCGGCATGGCCGAAGTGCTGGGGCTGGAGCGCGCCGACTTCCTGGGACGTTACGCCAAGTGGAACAAGTCGCTGCGCGCGCACGTCCTGCTCGACAAGCAGGACGAGCTGAAGAGCTGCATCTTCCTCAACGAGGACAACACGTGCGTGGTGCACGCGAGCAAGCCGCAGCAATGCCGCGACTTCCCGATGAAGTGGCGGCCGGAGAACATCCTGGATTTCTGCGAAGGCTGGCGCGCGGCCGCCGGCCTGAAGCCGGCGGCGAAGAAGACGATGTCGCAATAGGGCGTCTTTCGTGGTTCGTGGTTCGTGGTTCGTGGTTCGACGCTCCGTGTGGGTCCGTGATGGTCCGTGCCGGTCCGTGCAGCGGCCGGGGAGGCGAATTCCCGTGGCGCCGGCCCGCCCGGAGGCGGGAACCTTGCCCGACTTGGTGCGGTCGAACCACCCAGCCCCGCCAAGGGGCACGCTCGAGAGGAACGTACGATGAACCCAGGATTCGCAGGACGGATGGGGATTCTCGGCTTGCTGGCTGCCGCGCTGGTTCTCACCGGTTGCAGCTCGATGTACTACAACACGCTGGAGAACTTCGGCTACGAGAAGCGCGATATCCTGGTGAGCCGCGTGCAGGACGCCCGCCAGTCGCAGCTCGAGACGAAGGAGCAGTTCGAGAGCGCCTTGGAGCAGTTCCAGGCCGTGGTGGGCCACGACGGCGGCGACCTGGAGAAGAAGTACCGGACGCTCAACACCGAGTTCCAGCGCTGCGAGGCCAAGGCCAAGAAGGTCGGCGAGCGCATCAACTCCATCGAGAGTGTCGCCGGCGCCCTCTTCCGCGAGTGGGAGAAGGAGCTGGACCAGTACAGCGATCCTTCGCTTCGCCTCGCCAGCGAGCGCCAACTCGGCCAGACCAAGGAGCGCTACAACGAACTGGTCACGTCCATGCGCGACGTCGAGCGCCGCATCGACCCCGTGCTGGCTGCATTCCGCGACCGCGTGCTCTTTCTCAAGCACAACCTCAACGCCCAGGCCATCGCCTCACTGGAGGGCGACCTCGGCACGTTGGAGAACGACGTCGCCCAACTGGTCAACGAGATGAACGCCTCCATCGAGGTGGCCAACGAGTTCCTCGCCCAGATGGAGAAGGGGAAGTAGCGGGGGGGCGTGGTTCGTTACTCGTGGTTCGTTCTTCGTGGTTTGTGGTTCGCGGCCCCGAACGGGGCCGTGTTTGATTGTGATGAGGCTTGTCCGTTCCGGTCCGTGTTGGTCCCTGATCGTCCGTGTCTTTCGAACAACGAACCACGAAGAACGAACCACGCACTCCCCTCAAAACGCCTTGATGACATGATCGTCGCGCGAGTCGACGGTGCCGCCGCCGGCGATCGAACAGGTTGGCAGTTGCTGGAGCGTGCCGAGTTGATAGGTGCCCCCGGCGGGACAGGCGGGCCGGCGGCCGCCAAGTTCCTTGAGCACGGCATCCCAGGAGACGCTGCCGGTGGCGAACATGCCGCGCGAGGCCAGAGCGCGCTTGGCGGACTCGAGGCGGCGCAGATTCTGGCGGCACTCCTCGGCGACGGCGGGCGAGTTGGTCCGCCCGGCGCCGGAGGTCCCCGAGGAGACCGCTCCGGCGGCCGCCGAACCGACGTTCGACAGCGCGTTGCGCGCCTGGATCTTCACCCGTCGCGGGTCGATCAGGCCCACGTAGATCGCGCCCAACAGCCCGACGCCGAGCAGGAAGATCGCGGAGAACTTGAGGATTCCCTTCATGGAACGCCTCGCCGGGGCGCGGATTCGGTTTGACGCTTCCGCCGCCCGAAGGGGTAGACAACCGGGCCCGGGTCGCCCCGGACCACTCGGGGAGTTGCCCCCCTCCCTAGCGGCAAACCCCCGGCATTCCAACCCCAAAAACCCAGGATTCCCTCATGGCCGCCTATCAGAAAGTCACGCCGCCCGCGGGCGAACGCATCCAGGCCACTGCCGATGGCAAGCTCGTCGTCCCCGACAACCCGATCATCCCGATCATCGAGGGGGACGGCATCGGACCCGACGTCAGCGGCGCGATGCGCCGGATCGTCGATGCGGCCGTGGCCAAGGCGTTCGGCGGCAAGCGCCGCATCGCCTGGTTCGACGTCCATGCCGGACAGGCGGCCTTCGACCGCTATGGCGAGTGGCTGCCCGAGGATACGCTGAACGCGATCCAGGAATACTACGTCGCCATCAAGGGCCCGCTGACCACGCCGGTCGGCGGCGGCATCCGCAGCCTCAACGTTGCGCTGCGCCAGATTCTGGATCTGTACGCCTGCGTGCGTCCGGTGCGCTGGTTCCAGGGCGTGCCGGCACCGGTCAAGAGCCCGCAGGACCTTGACGTCGTCATCTTCCGAGAGAACACCGAAGACATCTACAAGGGCATCGAGTTCAAGGAAGGCACGCCCGAGGCGCGCAAGATCATCGGGCTGCTGAAGAGCGAGTTCGGCAAGGAAGTGAACGAGGACAGCGGCATCGGCATCAAGCCGGTGTCGGTCACGGGCTCGAAGCGCCTGGTGCGCATGGCGATCGAGTACGCGCTGGCGAAGAAGCGCAAGGTCGTCACCCTGGTCCACAAGGGCAACATCATGAAGTTCACCGAGGGTGCCTTCAAGGAATGGGGCTACGAGGTGGCGACGCAGGAGTTCCGCGAGCAGATCGTCACCGAGGACGAGGTGGCCGAGAAGCACGGCGGCAAGGTGCCCGAGGGCAAGCTGCTGGTGAACGACCGCATCTGCGACGCGATGTTCCAGCAGTTGCTGCTGCGGCCGGCGGAATACGACGTGATCGCGACGCTGAACCTGAATGGCGACTATCTGTCCGACGCGTGCGCGGCACAGGTCGGCGGCCTGGGCCTTGCGCCCGGCGCGAACATCGGCCGCCCGTACGCCGTCTTCGAGGCCACGCACGGCACGGCGCCGAAATACGCCGGCAAGGATATGGTGAACCCGTGCTCGGTGGTACTCAGCGCCGTCATGATGCTCGAGCACATGGGCTGGGACGAGGCGGGCAACCTGATCGTCGCGGGAATCGAGAAGGCCATCGCCGCCAAGACGGTGACGTACGACCTCGAGCGCCAGATGGAAGGCGCGACGAAGGTCGGCACGTCGGAGTTCGCCACGCGCGTGATCGCGACGTTCTGACAGGCGTGGTTCGAGTTCGCTGGCGGTCCCGGAGCAGTGCCGTGGACAGATTCGCAACGCTTCTCGTCCTGTTGCCCGCTGCGGGTCTGTTCGCAGTCGCATCGGCCCAGTCGGGACTCGAGCTTCCCAGGCAGTCGAATACCGAGCTGCTGCTGACCGATCTGCCCGCGCCCGCTCCCGGCGCGCTGACCGTGCAGCGCGTCTTCCCCGCACTGAGTGCCGGCGCCAACGACATGTTCGTCCAGCTCGTCGAGATTCCCGACGGCTCGAACCGCCTGGCGGCCGTCCAGCGCAGCGGCCTCATCCGCGTCTTCCCCCGCGTCCCCGATCCCCAACCCGGCGACATCGAAACCCTGCTCGACCTGCAGGGCCTCGTCTGCACGTCGCAAGAGTTCGGCGTCTACTCGATCTGCTTCGACCCCGACTACGCGGAGAATGGACACTTCTACATCACCTACACGCCGGCGACCGGGCGCTGCACGTTGTTCAATCCGTCGGACCCCTGGCGCCTGTCGCGCTTCACCAACTCGGACCCTGCCGGGGCAGACGTCGATCCCGGCTCCGAAGTGGTCCTGATCGAGGAACCGCAGTTCCATTGGTTCCACAAGGGCGGCATGATTCGGTTCGGTCCCGACGGGATGCTCTACGCCAGTCTGGGCGAGAGCGGCGCGATGGAGTTGGCGCAGGACACGACGAACCTGCGGGGCACCGTCATCCGCATCGACGTCACCTCACCGCCCGATCCCGGTCTCGACTACCGCATCCCGCCCGACAATCCGTTCTTCGACGGCGGCCCCGCCGGCGCCGCTACCCGCAAGGAAATCTACGCCTACGGCTTCCGCAATCCGTGGCGCTTCGCCTTCGATGCAACCACCGGCGACCTCCTCCTCGGCGACGTCGGCGAGGAGAGCTTCGAGGAGATCAACCTCGTCCTGCCAGGCCGCAATTATGGCTGGCCCTACTTCGAGAACACCATCTGCCACAATGCCGTCGGCTGCGCCTCGATCCAGCACGAACCCCCGATCGCCGGCTATGCGCACTCCGGCGGATTCGACGCCGTCTCGACCGGCACGACCTATCACGGCGACAGCATCCCCGGCCTCTTCGGCGTCTTCCTCTTCGCGGAAATCCAGGGACAGGTCTACGGACTCCGACGCCAGCAGGGCGAGTGGCAACAGTTCCAGGTGCACAGCGGCGTTGGCTTCATGATCGCCTCGATGGGCGAGGACTCGACGGGCGAGGTCTACCTGCTGCAAGGCTTTGCCGCCGACAACGGTATCCATGTGCTGCGCCCGACGAGCAACAGCGGAGTCGACTCCTTCCCGCGACGACTCAGCGATCATCCCGCACTGCTGACCGCCGCGCAGGGGCTCGGACACACGGTCGCCGGCGTCTATCCCTACGAACCCGCCTCCCAACTCTGGTCCGACGGCACGATCAAGGAACGCTACTTGGCGATCCCGGGACTCGCAACAATCAACTGGACGCCGCAGGATGCCTGGGGATTCCCGAATGGGACGATCCTCATCAAGAACTTCAGCCTGCCGCTGGACGACCGACTCCCGCTCGACACGCTCCAGCGCATCGAGACGCGCCTGCTCTATCGGCGCAGCGGCACCTGGCACGGCTTCTCCTACGAGTGGAACGAGGAGGAGACCGACGCCCTGCTGCTCCCCGACAGCAAGTCGCGTCCGTTCACGCGCATCGACGCGGAAGGGAATCCGTATAACTACGCCTGGTATTACCCCAGCCGCACGGACTGCAACGCCTGCCATACCGCCGCGGCCGGCCACGTCCTCGGACTCGCCACTCCCTCGCTGAACCACGACTTTCAATACCCAACAAGCGGCGTGACGGCGAATCAACTCGCCTCCTTTGGCTACGTCGGCCTCTTCTCGTCCTCCTATCCGGGAAACCCGTCGGAACTGCCCGCGATGCCCGACTTCCGCGACACCAGCGCCGGCTTGGCGGAACGCGCACGCGCCTATCTTGCCTCGAACTGCTCGATGTGTCATCGCCCGGGCGCGCCGGCGCCGACCGATCTCGACTTCCGCTGGGAGGCCGACGACCTCCACGCGATCGACGTCCTGCCCACGCGCGGCGATCTCGGCATCGAAGACCCGCGCATCGTCTTTCCGGGAGTGCCCCAGTTCTCAGTGCTGCTCTCGCGGATGGAATCGACCGATCCGGCCACCCGCATGCCGCCGCTGGCCAGCAGCAAGATCGACGACGAAGGCGTCGCGCTGATTCGCGCCTGGATCGACGAGATGCAACCACCCGCCGCCAGCCGGCATTGGCAGCACTACGAGTAGGCGCCGGCCTCGCCGAATCGGACGGCTTCGACCAATCGGTCGGATCTGTCCGATCCGTCGGATGACGCGCGGGATTCAGCCAAGGCCCAGATGCGGGCGCGTCTCGTTCATGGCGTGCGCCAGCATCCTCGCCCACAGGCAATGGGCCCACGCCAGACGCGTCACGCCCAGCAACCCGTCGAGCACGCACGGAATCACGAGCAACCCCTTCATGCCTTGCGAGAACGCCTCCAGCACCATCAGGTAGAAGGCAAGGCGACCGACCAGCAGCGCGGACATCACGATCAGGATGACCGCGGTCAGGGCTCCGCCCTTGAGCCGCGCCTTGGGCGCCTTCTGGCAGACGTTCGCCAACAACGTGGCGTGCAGCAGGATTCCGGCCGCGTAGTTCGCCGACAGGATCAGAATCGCGATCACGACCGCGCGGCGAAATCCGACCACGGAATCCGCGGGCAGGTGAACGGAGGAAACCCGCAGCGTGGCGAGGCAGACCGCGCCGGCGGCGATGCCGAAGACAACGAACCCGCACACCGACAGCATCGCGATCCGGCCGTGCATGGCCGCGACATAGGCGCGGTCCGGCAGGGGCGTCGCCAGGCTCTCGGCCAGCGCGGGGTCGCCGTCGATCCGATTACGGGTGCTCGCACCGAAGGCCGGCGCCAGAAACGCCAGCGCGACCAGTAGCAGGTACGCCGGCCCGCCGATCAGCAGCAGCGTGGTTTCGTCCCGCGTGCCGGACGCCAACGCGCCAAGCACGACGAACAACGCCACACCGAGCGCCAGAAATCCCGGCAGGCCCAAGAAGGAACTCCGCCCGCGCGCGAGCCCCGTCAACCGCACCACCCACGGATTCGTGGTGTCGAAAGACTCGCGCAGGGAGATCGGCCAGGAGGGCAGCACTGCGGCTTCCGCGAAACTACGGTTGGACCAGCTCCACGCAAATGCGGTCCTGCAAGTCCCGCGCCGGACGCGAGGAGCCGACGAAGCCGTTCGTCAGGATCGAAAAGATGCGCCACTTGCCGTCGGTCGTCTGCACGTAGCCCGAGAGCGACGAGACACCGCCCATCGTGCCCGTCTTGGCGAAGACGCGCGCCTGCGCAGGGGTGTTCACCAGGCGCCCGCGCATCGACCCGTCGACGCCGCCGACGGGCAATGACTCCAAGTAGGCTACGCGGTGCGGATGGTTCCACATGTGCGTCAGCAGCGTTACCGTGCCGGCCGGCGTGATTTGGCTGTAGCGCGTCAGCCCCGAGCCGTCCGCGATGCGGAACGAGTCCGCCTCGAGCCCGGCCGTGCCGACCAACCAGTCGCGCAGAGCAGCTTCGCCGGCGCTCCAAGTTGCCGGCACCGTGCCGCGATGCACCGCCAGATTGTGCAGCAGCATCTCGCCGATTGCATTCTCGCTCGGCTTGTTGAACAGCGCCAGAATCTCGCGCAACGGCGCGGAGTCATGCGCGAGGCGCGCGATCGGGGCCGCGTCGCCCGTTGGAATCGCATGGCCATGCACGACCACACCGGCATCGGCCAGCATCCGCGTGAACACCGACGCGATCCAGGGCGAGGGCTGGTGCATCGTCAGATTGACGCTGGTGGGCTGGAAAGGCGCTTCGCCGGCGGCGGGGCGCACGAGGATGACGTCGGTGAAGGGCTCGCGCGTGACGTTGGCGGCGCGCAGGTCGCGCATCGCGTTGACGATCGGCGGCATGTCCGCGGCCGGGTCCAGGCGCGACGCCACACGGCCCTCGTGCTCGAACAGCCGCACCGTCAGCACGTTGTAGTCCAGCATCAGCGCCGTCACGCTCATCTGATACGCGTCGGGTTCGTCGTCCCACATCCAGCCCGGTCCCTTGAGGCGCGGCGCGTAGAGCGAATCGTCGATCACGACGCGGCCCGCGACGGCACGGATGCCGAGTTCGGCCGGAACCCGCGCCGCCAGCGCGCGCAGGTGCTCGCTGCGCAGCACGGGGTCTCCCCCGCCGACGAGCACGAGGTCGCCGTTGAGCGTGCCGTCCTCGGCAAGCGTGCCGCGCGCAAGCAACTCGGTGCGGAAGCGATGGTCCGGTCCCCACGTGTCGAGCGCCGCGGCGGAGGTGTAGAGCTTGGCGTTGGAGGCTGGCGTGAAGAGGCGATGCTCGAAGCGGGCGAACAGCTCGCGGCCCGTGTCGGCCTCGGTGACGAGCACTCCGACGAACGTGCGCGCGGTGGCGATGTCGCCGTCGATGGCATCGATCAGGCGCTCGCCCAGCGAGCGATCCTGCGCGGGAACGACCAGTGCCACGAGCAGAAAGAGGATAACGAACAGGTGCTTCATCGTGAGCCCTCCGGGGGCGGAATATAGCGCGCGACCCATTGGTCGGCGCGGACGACGTCATGATGCTCGAGCAGGAAGCGCAGGACCGATTCGAGCGCGCGCTGCTTCTCGTCGGCGGAGCGGTCGAAGCCCGCGATGGGGCTGCGGCGTCCCCCGAAGACGATCGGTTGGCGACAGTCGACCAGGTCGATGCCATGCAGGAGAAACAGGATCGGGCGTCGGCGATACAGGTCGTGCCGCAGGCGTTCGATCACGCGATCGGCGCCGAGCGCGAAGACGAGAGAAGCGGTGAGCGGCAGGCGCCACGGACCAATCGTCGCGACGGGCAGTTCGAGCAGGCCGCTGGTGCGCGGCGCGGGGTCGCGTCGGTGGATCGCCTCGCGTTGCGGGAAGTACGGAACGCGCGGTGCCCGGGCATGCGCGAGGCACCCGAACTGCCGGCGGCCCGGTCGCCAGCGACGCGCCAGCCAGGCGTCGGCCAGTCGCAGCAACGGCGCCACGCGCGTCGGCAGCATCGAGGCATCGTAGCGATAGCCCAGGCGGCGCAGCGCCGCATGCACGCGCTCGTCCACATCGTAGCCCGGCGCGCGAAATCCGACGGGCGTCGGCAGACCGGCGTTGCAAATCGCGGCATGCGTCCGCGCGACTTCCTCGAACAGTTCCCGCGCGGGCAGGCGCGTGATGCCGATGGTGTGCGACCACGAATGATTGGCGATCTCGTGGCCGGCGTCGGCGAGTGCGCGGGCAGCCTCGCGCTTGGCGGCAACTTCGAGGTCGCGCCCGACGACGAAGAAGCTCGCCGCGAGGCCCAGTTGCGCGAAGAGGCGCTGGAACGCGGGCACGCCCTCCTCCCAAACGGGATCGCGCTCGAAGGCGTCACCGACGGGTCGGTCGTAGCACGCGCGCACGGCCCACAGGCCATCCACGTCGACCTGCACGAAGGCGGGGGGCTTGTAGCGGGCAGTGCGCGTCATGGCGTCACGGAACCCGGCGCCGCGGGCGGTGTCACGGGCAAAAGGGGGCGGCGGTCGCCAAGCAGCAGAATCCCCCAGAGCGCGACGCCCAGGGCCGTCAGGAAGAGGCCCACGCGATACGAGCGCGGCTCGTATCGCAGTTCGGCCACGCCGTTGCGGAAGGCCTCGCGCGGAATGCGCACATGCACGGCGCCGAGCCATTCGGCCTCGGCATCGCCGACGCGCCAGCCTGGCGCCCACGCCATCGACAGGATCGCATCGCCCGGCACGTGACCGGTGCTGCGCACGACAACGCGATTCGGATTCGACGTGTCGGTGGTCAGGCGCGGCCATTCGGCGAACCACGCGGCCGCAACGCCATAGCGTCGCTGGTGCTCCTGGCGACGGCCCAGCGGCGCGCCGCCGCTCCAAGCCGGGCCTTCGAGCGCCGCGAAGTCAACGCCCTCCGCCTGCATGGCCCAGAACGCCGCGCCGAGGAAGGGCGGCACGTCATGCATGCGCCGCAGCGTGCGTGACTCGCGCGGCAGGAAGGGCAGCGCGGATTCGTCGACCGGTCGATCCGCGAAGACGCGGTTCACGCCCAGCAGCGCGAGCAACTGCATGTCGGGGGGAAAGTCGCGCAGGTTGCGATTGAAGGCGAAGAGGAAATCCTTCGTGCGCACCGTTGGCGCAAGACCCTCCTCGTAACCCTCGAGCGCCGGCAGGCGCAGCACCGCGTTGTTGTTCTCCATCAGGCGCATCCAACGCTGCCACGGGCCGTTGCCGCCGGTGTTCTGCTCGAACAGCAACTCGGTCGGGCGCTCGCGTTCCGCCAACGTGTAGTGGATGTCGTCGGGCGTCAGCCGCAGCAGGCGTCCGTCGAGCGACGCGCCGCTCCACTGCGCGCGATCCAGTTCCCACTCGAGCAAAAGCGGCGCGGTGTCCTTCGGGAAGCGGAACTTCTGCGGCGCGCTCGGCACGAGCAGCGCCAGCCAGCACACCGCGACACCGCACGCGGCCACGGCCAAACCGGCAACGCGGCGGCGTGCCATGGCCATGCGCACCAGCGCGTCCAATCCAAAGCCCGCCAGCGTCACCCACATCAACGCCGTAACCACCAGCACGCGCGCCGGCACGCGGAAGCCACGCGCCGGCGGCACCAGCGCGATGTAGACCTCGTGCAGCGAAACATCCAGTGGCGACGCACGCCCGGCGGATTCCCAGTCGTCCACACGCACGTCCTGCATGACGGACGCCGCACGGGAGGCCGGCGCGGGGAACTCCGTGAAGTCGCCGTGCATCACGCGTCGCGCGCTTGCGTTGCCGCCCATCGCCATGACGATGCCCGCAACGAGCAAGCCGGCCAGCATCAGGAGCCGCCGCCATCGGCGCACGCGCGCCAGCACCACCGCTCCCACCAATCCAAGCGCCAACACGCCCCAGCCAGTGAAGAGACCATATTCGTTGTAGGCCCGGCCGTCGACGTAGCCGTCGAGATACGTGCCGAAGGCGTTCGCGTCGAAGTACGTCCGCAGCACATCCGGCGGCATGCTGAAGCTCATCGAGTAGGCGGGGTCCACATCCTGATACTGGCGATAGGAGAGGCGGCTCAGTTCAAGCGCGGGCAGCAACTGCACGGCGACCAGCAGACCGATCAGCATGCCGGTGCCCAGGAACACCACCAGCGGCCGCGCGACGGCGCTCCAGCCGGCATGGCGCCAGCGGACCGCTCCACGCAGCAGGATCATCACTCCCGCCACCGCATGCGTGTAGAATGCCGCCTGCGGATGGCCGACGAGGAACTGCAACGCGCCCAAGACGGCGTACCACGCGACGAAGACACGCGCGCGCAGGCGACCCTCCGCGAACATCCACGCCAGACCCAGCAACCACGGCATCCATGCCACGGTGCCGACCTGGTTGATGTGTTCCTGCGCCCCCCAGAACCATGCGGTGCACGGATACGTGCATCCCGCGAGCAGCGCGCCCGCGACGCCGGCACGCCAGCCGAACCGCATCCACCACCAGGCGCCGACACCGCACAGAATGTTGTGGAACAGGACGTACCAGTTGAGCGCGGGCAGCGTGGGGCTGCGCCAGAAGAAGAGATAGTCGATCGGATAGAAGACGGCGTGCTGCATTGTGGCGGCGGCCGGCGTGCCGAGGAAGACGTAGGGATTCCAGAGCAGCACGGCGCCGGCCTCGCGCAGCGCGTGCAGGCGAAGTTCCTTCAGCGGCCAGAACAGGTTCGCGAAGTCGCCGCCGCCCTGCATGCGCGTGCCGTCGAGCAGCGGCGCGTAGAAGAGCGTGACGGCCAATGCGACGACTGCGGCCTCGGCAATCAGCAGCAGTTTCGCGCGGTCGGGCTTCACGAGGGCGCTCGGGAGAGGAGTTGGAGGGGATGGTGCGCGAGGACGCGGGCGGGCGCAAAGAGGAATGGCGCAGGAAGACGCGCGAAAGGAGGGGAACGAACGGGCGGTAAGGCGTCGGGCAAGTTGGACCGGTCCGACAGGGCCGGACGGGCATGTCCGCTGCCCGCCACGATTCTACTTCGCCGGGGCCAGCACTCCGGGCAGCGCGGTCACGTGCGCTTCGAGCGCCGTCAGGCAGCGGAGAATCTCCTCGCCGGTCGCCGGAAGATTCAGCGGCACGGCACGCGCCGCTCCCGCGACGGTCGCCAGAGCATCCTTCACGGCGGCCCACGCGCACAGGCCGAGCAGCAGCGGCGGCTCGCCGACGGCCTTCGATGCGTAGATGTTGTGCGTGTTGCGGGCGTTGTCCAGGAAGGCCACGCGGAAATCCCGCGGCACGTCGTCCACGCCGGGAATCTTGTACGTCGTCGGCGAGTAGGAGAGCAGGTGTCCCTTGGGCGAGTAGACCAGTTCCTCGGTGGTCACCCAGCCGAGCCCTTGGATGAAGCCGCCGATGACCTGGCCGCGATCGACTCCCGGGTTGATCATGCGGCCGATGTCCATCAGCAGATCGACGCGGTCGACGACGAGTTCGCCGGTGAGGCGGTCGATGAGGACCTCGGCGACGGCAGCGCCGCAGGTGAAGTAGTTGAACGGATTGCCGCGGCCGGTGGCGCGGTCGAAGTGCAGGTTCGGCGTGGCATAGAATCCGCGCGCGCCGATATTGACGCGGTTGAGGCGGCAGCGCTTGGCGAACTGGTCGAAAAGCAGGAAGTTGCCGGGGCGCCGCTCGTCGAAGACGCGGCCGTCGCGGAAGCGAATGAGCGCGGGATCGGTCCCGAGGCCGGTCTCGCCGCCGGTGAAGATGCCTGCGGCGAAGGTGCGCATCTCGCGCAGGATCTTCTCGCACGCGTCGCGCGCCGCCAGTCCATTGAGGTCCGTCCCGGCCGAGGCCGCCGTCGGCGACGTGTTGATGTTCTTCTCGGTCGAGGTGGTCATCATGCGGACCGCCTCGATGGGGAGCCCGAACTCGTCCGCGACGATCTGGCGAATCTTCGTGTTCACGCCCTGGCCCATCTCGGTCGCGCCGGTCGAGACCTGCACCGTGCCGTCGGTGTAGACGTTGACGAGCGCGTTGCCCTGGTTGAGGAACGTGGCGGTGAAGGCGATGCCGAACTTGACGGGCGTGATGGCAAGGCCGCGCAGGTGCGTGCGGGACTCCGCATTGAAGGCGGCGACGCGTCGACGGCGTTCGGCGTAGTCGGACGACGCGAGCAGGCGCTCGTAGATTTCGGGCAGCGTGTTGTGGACAAAGCGCTGGCCGTAGGGCGTGATGTCGCGCTCGCCGATGCCGTAGCAGTTGCGGCGGCGGATGTCGGCGGCGTCGCGACCCAGCACGCGCGCAATCTCCTGGATCGTGTGCTCGATCGCGGCGACACCCTGCGGCCCGCCGAAGCCGCGGAACGCCGTGTTGGGCGGCAGGTTCGTGCGGCACACGCGACCGACCACGTCGAAGTTCGGAATGAAATAGCCGTTGTCGGCATGGAAGAGGGTGCGCTCCATGACGGCGAAGGAGAGGTCCACGAACGCCCCGCCGTTGGAGTGGAACCGGATCTCGACACCTTGGATCGTGCCCTCTTCGTCGAAGGCGGCGCGGATGTCGGCACGATACTGGTGCCGCTTGCCGGTCACCTTCATGTCGTCGTCCTTGGTGTAGACCATGCGCGCGGCGCGGCCGGTGCGACTGGCAACCAGTGCGACGAGGAAGGCGGGAATCGCGGCCTGCGTCTCCTTGCCGCCGAAACCGCCGCCCATCCGCCGGCAGATGCACACGACGCGGTGCATGCCGACGCCAAGCCCCTCGGCGACGACCGCCTGAATCTCGGTCGGGTTCTGCGTCGAGGAGTGGACGATGATGGTGCCGTCCTCCTCGGGAATGGCCAATGCGGATTGGCTCTCGAGGCAGAATTGCTCCTGACCGCCGATGGTGACGGTCGTCTCGAGGCGATGGGGGGCGCTCTTCCATGCGGCGGCGAAGTCCCCGCGCGCAATGCGCTGCTCGGCGCCGAGAAACTCGCCGGCGGCAATCGCCTCCTCGATGGTCAGCACGGGCTGCTCCTCGCGCACGTGCAGCTTGATGGCGCGGCGCGCGCGCAGGGCCGTCTCGCGGTCCACCGCGGCAATGGCAACCACCGGCTGGCCGACATACGCGAGCTCGCTTGCCGCAAGAAACGGCTCGTCCACGACGACGCCGCCCCAGTGATTGTGCCCCGGAATGTCGGCGGCGGTGAGCACCGCGACGACGCCGGGCAGGGCGCGGGCGGCGTCGGCGTCAATGCGTTCGAGCACGCCGCGGGCGCACGGGCTGCCGACGAAGTCCACCCACAACTCGTCGGCCCGCGGCGGCAGGTCCTCGATGTAGGGGGCCTGGCCGGTCGCATGACCGATGGCCGACTCGTGGGGAAGGGGCTTGCCGACGACAGGCATGGGACGAACTCCTCGCCGGGCGGCCGTGGCCGCTCAGACCGCCGCGTGCGCGTGCTCCGCGGCGACGTCGTGATAGAATTTCACAAAGATGTTTTCGGCCAGCCGCGCGCGGTACTCGGCGCGCCCGCGCACGTCGGTAATCGGAGTGATCTCGCCGCGGGCCAGACGCCCCGCCTCGCGCATCGTCTCCTCGTCGATCTCGCGCCCGTGCAGGAACGCCTCCGTCCGCGGCAACCGCAGCACCACCGGCCCCACGCCCCCGAGTGCCACCCGCGCCTCCGCAATCCGCGCCCCGTCCAGCCGCACCAGGATCGCCGCGGTGAACGTCGAGATATCCAGGTTCTTGCGCTTCGACACCTTGTAGAGTCGCAGCACTTCGTTCCCGCGCGGCAGGCGCGCGACGATGCGGCGGAGCAGCTCGTCGGGCCGAAGCGCCGTCTTTCGATAGCCCAGGTAGAAATCCGCGATCGGCACGCGGCGCGTGCCACCGGTGCCGACCAGTTCGAGCTCCGTTTCCGTCACGAAGTGGAACGGCAGCGAGTCGGCGATTGGCGAGGCGTTCACCAGATTGCCGCCCACCGTCCCGGCCGAGCGAATCTGCGGCCCGCCGAAGCGCAGCAGGATGCGATGGTAGTCCGGCAGGATGGTGCGGATGGCGCGCTCGACGGCAGTCCACGTCGCGCGGGCGCCGATCGTCAGGACGCCGTCCTCGATGCGCACCTCGTCGTCGCCGTCGATGTTGGCCAGGCCGAGAATCCGGCGCGGCGCAATGCGGCCCTTGTTGCGCTGCACGCCCAGATCGGTCGCGCCCGCCACGACCAGTGTCTCGGGGCTCTCGGCCTTGAACGCGGCGGCCGCCTCCCACGTCCGCGGCAGATACGCGAGCAACTCGTTCCCCTCGACGTCTCGGCCCTCGACCCGCACCTCGTCGCGCGACCACTCGGCCAACTGTGCCGCCATCGCCTTGTCGGGATACAACTCGCCCATCCGCGGCGCGCTTGCCGGGTCGATCGAGCAGGCCGCCTCGACGATCTGCACGTATCCGGTGCAGCGGCACAGGTTGCCGCTGAGCGCGTCGCGCAGCTCCTCCTCGGTCAGGCGTTGCGTCCGCCGGCCTTCGTCCTGCTCGAAGAGGCTCGCCATCGTCGTCACGAAGCCCGGCGTGCAGAATCCGCACTGCGAGCCGTGACAGGCGACCATCGCCTGCTGCACGGGGTGCAGCGCACCGTTGCGCGAGAGCCCCTCGACCGTCACGACGTGCGTGGCGTCGAGTTGGTGCAGGAAGTGGATGCAGGAGTTGATCGACTCGTATCGGATCGTGCCGCCGGCGGGCCGGCCCAGGATCACGCTGCACGCGCCGCAGTCGCCTTCGGAGCAGACGATCTTTGTGCCTGTCATGCCGCGGCGTTGGCGCAGGTATTCCGACAGCGTCAGGAAGGCCTCGTCGCCGGCCACGTGCACCGGCTCGCCGTTGAGGTAGAATCGCAATTCCGCTCGCGCCATCGTCATCCTCGCGTCCGGCAGTGCCCGCAATCATCCACGGGGCGGTAGACTAGCCAGCCCCGGACCAGTCTCGCAAGGATTCTCTGATGGCGATGCCGGGCCGATCTCATCCCTCCCGCCGCTTCAGCTCCTGCAGCTTCGCCACCAGCATCTCCCAGAGCAGTTGCGGGTTGTCCGGGCGGATCCAGGCCATGTGGTCACAGGCGTCCACGCCCCAGATGGCGATGTTGCGGACGCCGGCGTCGTAGGCGCGCTGGATGGCCTCGACTTGCAGGTGCTCGCGGCCGGCCGCCACCCGGAATCCCTGCACCCAAATCTGCGTCTCCAGACCCCGCGGCCGCGCGCAGTCCACCACGAGGCGCGAGAAATCGTCCACGTGGTCGATCGTCAACTTCTGCAATTCGAAGTACGGGTCCGTGCAGAAGACGTCCATCCCGGGAATCGCGGCGAAGGCGTCCCATGCCTTCACTTCGCCCTCGACCCCTTTGCCGTGGGGCAGCAGGCACAGCGCGTTGCGACCGCCCCGCTTCTTCGTCTCCGCCACCAGGAACGTGATGAAGTCCCGAATTCCCCATTCCAGGTAGTCCACGATCTCGTCCGTCTTCTCGAACGGCATTTCGTGGCCGTAGCGTTCGCGGAAGTGCCCCTGGCAGATGTCGCAGCGACAGCCCCACTGGCCCTTGCGTCCGCCCAGCCAGGTCGAAATCGAGAAGTGCGGCTCGTCCCAGAAGAGCGTCTCGGCCCCGATCCCCAGCGCCGACTCGATCCACTCCGTCATGAAGGTGCGAAACCGCGGATTCATCGGGCAGGCCATGCCGGCCGGCTTGCCGTCGCTCAGGGTCTGCGTGCAATCCAGGTTGCAGCAGACGAAGTTCGAGAACGCCTCGCCGCCGAACACCTTCCCGACGCCCCATGGCCCGGCGTAGACCTCCATGCCCTCTTCCTTCGAGATGCGCACGATTTCCTTCATCGTGCTGTGGTAGAAGAGCATGTCGTTTTCGGAGTAGGTGTGGCAGATCAGGTTGAAGCCCTCGCGCGCCAAGCGCTTCATGTCCGTGGCGACGTGGCGCGGAATGCGATTTCCGAAGTACGAGCAGCCGGCTTTCATGCGAGACCCCCTCGTGTGATCAGGCGATGGGGGATGCTGGGCAGCGGCGGGGCGGTGGCAAAGCAAAATCGAAGACGGCCGCGTCCGCACCGCACGAACATCTTGATTCGCCCCCGCCCGGCTGCTCCCCTTCGCCTATTCCGATCCCGGTAAAATGCAACCGGGTCCCCTCGCGTCCTCCTTGTCGTGGAACCACCGCGCCCCAAGGAGAACCGCCCTGATCCATGAACCTGCCCAGCCCCATTCCCTTCCTCGACTCGCCCGGCGAGGAGACCTTCGCGCCTCTCTTCGAGGCCCATCGCAACCTCGTCTGGCGCATCTGCCTCAAGATCCTTCGCTCCCCCGAGGACGCCGAGGAGGCCTTCCAGTCCACCTGGGCGCGCCTGCTGCACATTGCCCATCACCCTCAGCACCGGCCGCCCCTGCGCGGCGGACCCGACGGGTTGATGGCGCACCTGGCCATTCTGGAGGCCGATGCCCTGCGCAAGCGCCGCGGGCGCCGCGCCAACCGGGAGGTCGTCATGCCTGACCTCCCCGACTCCCCCTCGGCGGGGCGCCAGGCCGAAGCGGCCTACACCGGCGAGATCGCCGCCGCCCTTCAGCAATCCATCGACGAGCTGCCCGAGAACCTGCGCGACGCCGCGACGCTGCACTATCTGGCCGGGTTGACCCAGCGGCAGGTGGCCGAGGCGTTGACGCTGCCGGAGGGCACGGTCGCCACGCGGCTGCGGTCCGCCCGCCAACGCCTTGCCGATGCGCTGCGGCGCCGGGGCATCACGAACGCGGACGCCACGCTGGCGGCGGCCATCGCGGCCGCGGCCCTGCTGACGGCGCCCGCCTCCGCCACGGCCCAGGTCTGCTACGCCGCCGCTCTGGCGGCGCAGGGGAGTCTCGCCGCGTCGGCCGGCACGCTGGCTCCGGCCACTGCTGCGTCGCTCTCCACGGGCGCCAAGCTCGCCGTCGCCACCGCTGCCGCCTTTCTGATCCTGCTGGTCGGGGGCTTCATCATCCACCAGCACAACACGCCGCCCCCACCGGCGCCGACGCCGCGCGTCGTTGCGGTCGCGACTCCCGCGTCTCCTGCCGCCACGCCCGCGCCGACTGCCACACCGACGCCGACGCCCGCCGCACCGGTGGCGACACCGGCACCCACGCCCGAGCCCGCTCCGGCCCCCGAGCCGGCCTTCCGCGTGCGCGGTCACATTCGTGACCTTGCCGGCAGTCCCGTTCCCGGCGCCGAGGTTCACCTCGAAGCCGTCGGCATCCAGTTGGATCGGGACACCCCAAGGCTGGGTTTCAACCATCTGGCTACGGTGCTCTCGGCCGATGACGGAAGCTATGATCTCGCCTCCCCGACCGACGGCCTGCATTGCCTGCTGGTGCGCAAAGAGGGCTTCGAGACCGCGCGCGAGCACCTGATCGACGAGAGCTACCTCGAGGGGCTCTCCGCCGAAAAGCAGTCCCACATCGAGCGCGACATCCAGCTTGGGCCCGAGCGCGTTCTGTCGGTGCTCGTGCGCACCAGCGGTGGACAACCGATCGCCGGCGCCGCCGTGCACGTCATGATCGACGGCACCGGCGACGAGCGCATCCTCGTGCTGCACGAGGGCAGGACGAACGAGTCGGGCCGCGCAGAATTGCGGGGACTGAGCCGCGGGCAGGGTACCGCGCTGGCGATCGCCGACGGCCATCCGCGGGCACACGCGCGACTGCTACATGATGAAACGGAACTCACGCTGGAGCCGAGCGACCGCTACGCCGCCCTGATCGGCCGCGTCGTCGCCGACGACGATGGCCGCCCGCTGGCGGGCGCCCGCGTGGTCGCCACCGCCGAGGACGAGATGCCCTGGCAAGGACTGGCGCCCACGCTCGACGCCGTTGCCGACGCCCAGGGACTCTTCGCCTTTCCACTCCTGCCGCCGCGGCAACATCAACTTCAAGTGATCCTGCCCGATTTCCAGATCGCCGGCGACCCCGCCGAGGCGCGGGTCGAGGCTAGTGACCTCGCCGCCGGCACGCACGAGATCACACTGCGCATGCACCAGGTGCGCGCAAACCGATACAAGGTCGTCGAGCGCGACTCGCTGGCCCCGCTTGCCGGCGTCCGCGTCCAGATCGTTCCCGCCATCGCCAAGATGTTCGGTCTCGACGACTTCGAGGCCACGACCGATGCGGACGGCATCTTCGAGTGCGAGGCCGCCGTCGCCGACGGAATGGGCAATGTCTTCCTGCTCGAGAAGGAAGGCTATCGGTCGCTCCAGCAGCTCCAGCCTTCGGCCGACGGTCCGATGCTGGTGCTGATGGAGCCGGCCGTGACGTTGCGCGGGCGCGTCCTGCGCCAATCGGACGAGCCGCTGGCCGGCGCCGCGTTGATCCTCTCGCATCGCAGCCGCGACACGCAGAACTCCCAAGACTACCCCGCCGGCGTCACTGCCGAGGACGGTTCGTTCGCGATCCCCGTCCCGCACGATGTGCCGTTCCACCTGCTGGTCATGGAGGGCCGTCGCGAGGCCGGGCGCTGGGGACCCGCGAGGTACACCGAATCGCCCGCCGAGCCGATCCTCGTGCGCGTCGACAATCCTGTCCGCATCGAGGGGATCGTCCTCGACACGGCAGACGCACCCGTCGTCGCCGCCCGAATCAACATCGCCTCGGTGCTCGTCGAGCAGGGCCCCGACTACGTCAGCAGGCGCAACCTCTACCGCGACGTCGTCCAGTCGGATGCGCAGGGCCGGTTCCGGGCCGAAGTTGGAAACCTGGAGCATGTGCGCCTGTCGGTGGAGGCGTCCGGTTTCGCACAGGTGTCGGATATTCGACCGAATGCCGATGGCTCGGTGCGCATCGTGCTGCGCGCGTCGGAGCCACTGCGCGGGCGTGTCGTGGACGAGGCGGGCAAGGGGCTCGCGGGCTTCCGTATCGACGTGTACGACCCGGATGCGTCGGGGCACTTCAACACGGTCTCGGGTGCCGAGGGTCGATTCGCGATCGACGGCGTGCAGCCCGACAGCAAGCGCATTCGGATCACGGCCCGGGACACCGAGGGCCTGGGCGTCACCGCCGAGAATCTGTCCCCAGGGCCCGAGGAGCATCAGCTCGTCGTCCGCACGCGCGGTCTGCTGACGTTGCTGGGCGAAGTCGTCGACGCCGCCAGCGGCAAGCCGCTCGCCTTCAAAGAGCCGATGACGTCGAGCGGCAGGATTCGTCTGCGAGAGCCCGGCTTCTTCACCATCGACGGCATCAAGCCGGGCGAGAAGGTGCAAGTCACCCTGACACCCGATGGCCTGCCGCGCCAGACGTTCGCCTGGGAAGCCCCGGCGACGCCGCAACAGGACGTACACGAGGAGACCTTCAAGGCCCTGCGCGGCGGCGCCATCGTCGGCCGCGTGCTGGGCGAAGAAGACGACGCTCCCCTTGTCGGCGCAAGCGTCTACGTCGCGGATCACCCCGGCGCTCGCGGCGGGCGCAATGCCCTCTCCGCAACCACCGACGATGCGGGCCGATTCCGCCTCGACAACGTCCTGCCCGGCATGCGCTTCGTCCGCGTCTCCGTCGAAGGGCAACGCCTTCAAGTCCTGCATCACGAGTTCCGCACCGGCCACGAGGACGACCTCGGCGACATCCGGCTCGCACCGCCGCAGCACTGGGCCGTGCGTCTGGTCGATCAGTCCGGCGGTCGCGGCATTGCGCACGAGTCGCTGGCGCTGACCATCAACCCCGACCGCTGGGTCGCCGGAGAGATCGACATGCAGGCCCAGGCCACGACGAACGAGGAGGGCCTTGCGCGATTCTTCGTCCCGGCCGGTCGGCACGCCAGGCTGCGCAACAACGCGCTGCAACTCGACTACCTTGTTCCGCACGCCTCGATCGAGGAGCCGCACGTTGTCGCCATCGGCCGGAATCGCCTCAGCGGCACGGTCGTCTATCGCGGCAAACCGGTCCCCGCCACCATCTGGCTGAGCGATGCGGCGACCAATCAGTCGCGCTTCGTCACCACGGCCGACGCGCAAGGCGACTTCGCGTTCACCCGTCTGCCTCAGGGCGAGTTCCGCGTCCGAAGCAGCCCACCCCGCGAAGGAAACGTGGTCTTCGAAACGCGCGTCACGATTCCCGCCTCGGGCCCGCTCCACATCGTCATCCCCTATACCGAGCTGCGTGGCGTCGTGCGGCGCGCGGACGGCTCGCCCGTTGCTTCTGCGCCGATTCGCCTCCACCCCACCGGCGACAAACCCCGCACGCGCGCGCACCACATGTTCTACACGACCGGCCAGGACGGCAGCTTCACGATCGCGGGCATGGAGCCCGGACGACATGGGCTGAGCATCGACTGGTCGGGGAAGACGTTCGAGCTCGGCGAATTCGACGTCGTCGCCGAACAGGAGCCCGAACGGCTCGAGTTGACGCTGCCGGAGTGAGGGCATGCGTCTGTGCACCTTGTGCTCTCTGTGGCGGTCTCCGTGGCTTCAACAGGCGGCGCCTCCGGGAAGGGGGCGCTTCAGTTGGCCACAGAGTAGACAAAGAGCACAGAGGGGGAGTCTCAGCAGGCGGCGGTACGTTCTGGGCGCTACCCAGCAGAATGCAGCGGTGAAGGGCGACGCTTGAAGTCCGCACCAGCAAGCGGCCTGAACGGAGTCGAGTGCGCCCTCGTGGCGTTGGGCCCAACACTATCGGGTTGCACCCTCTTTCGTTCCGGAGCCGACTTCGAGGGCTGTTCGCGTTGCCAGACGCGACAGCCGACAACGAATGCGGGCGACGATGAGCGAATGGTATCCCATGCACACCGCTGCATCTTCATTCACATCCCGAAGACCGGCGGGACCAGCATCGAGCGCAAGCTGGGGCACTTTAAGGAGTACAAGCGGGGCGTCCAGGACCATCGGACCATTCGCGAGGTCGAGCCTCTCACGATTCCGGCGCTCATGCGCTTGCTCCGACAGCCGGTCGCGCACCAGTCCCGCAAAGCCCATCTGCGACGCTACCTCCGCAGCACGTTTCGAGGCGACGCGGAACTGACCCCGGAGCAATACCAAAGCTACCTCAAGTTCACCATCGTGCGCAATCCCTGGGCACGCGTCTTCTCCTGGTATCACAACGTCATCCGCGACCCGGTGCACCGGCAGCAGTTCGGCGTTGCCGAGGACTGCTCGTTCGAATCGTTCGTACTCCGGCACATGAGCGATGCCCAGCATCCGCTGATGCCTCAGTTGTACTGGCTGCGGGATTCGCGTGGACAGGTTCCAATGGATTTCGTCGGCCGGTTCTTCAGGCTGCAGTCCGCTTTCGAGCATGTCTGCGATGCTCTTGGGATCGAGGACGCAAGGCTGCCCCGGTTGCTCCCGGGTTCAGGGCTTGACTATAGAGATTTCTACACCGACCAGATGATCCGACTTGTAGGGGATCGCTATCGGGATGATATTGACTTTTTCGGTTTCGAGTTCGAAGTCGGGATGTAGGCCGGGCACGGCTCTCCCGAGATCGTGTCTGCACATCTACTCGGTCGAGCGCGCAATCAATGCCGGCAGCAGCCGCGCGCGCAGGAACTGGAGCGCCGCGCCGAGGACCACGAGCGATGTCACGAACACGCCCACGCTCATGACGGCCCGAATCACCGCTCCCCACGGAGGGCCTTGCCGCATCGAGGGGACGTGCAGTTGGCTCAACAACCAGTCCACCGGCAAGGTCACGAGCGAGAGGCCGAAGAACGCCGCCCAGCCCGCCAAAACCGCAAGCGGCAGTCGTCGCACCCAGACAATCACGAAGGGAATCAGCAGATAGCTCTTGAGGAAGTAGGCCATCCTGAAAGACCAGTCCCACAGGGTCAGCAGGAAGACCTCCCCTTGCGAGAATTCTCCGAATGGCGCACGGCGCGCATGCGGCGCCAGCGCATAGAACATCTCCAGCGGCCGACGATGCTCCACCCCAGCCCACAGAGCGTAGCCCAGTTGCAGCCCCAACCAGACGGCGAGGAGTCCCGACAGCACGAGCAGCAACGCCAAGGCGGCGGTGGTTGCGGCATCGATCGGCGTGGCGCGAAGCTCCTCGCGATAGAACCGCGAGTGCAGCAGACGACGGAGCAGAAGGCCCAGCAGCAGCGCGGCCAGGAAATCCGGCGAGATCAGATTCGAAGCGAAGGATGTCACCCTGAGAAGCATGCCCGGTCCACCCGGAGCGAACATCATCGTCCGGAACAGCCATCGCATCGCCTCGGAGAGGATGATGCTGTACGCCATCATGCCGAGCATAAAGAGGGTGAAGCCGACTCCCGCGCGCGGCCCCCAGAACCGCCGCAGCATCGGAAGCAGCAACTCGCTCTGGCGCACGCGCTCCACCGCGGCGAACAGGAAGACGAGGCCCGCCACGGGATTGATCGAGTGAAGAATCCGGGCAACTCGGGAAGGAGTGGGCATCGAGGCGGCCGGACGAGAAGTTCCGGGCTGGCGCCCTTCAGCCGGCCCGGTCGCCTTGGGTGTCGCCGACGGGTCCGCGCGGCGTCAACCCACGCGCGTGCAGTCCGAGCTGCACGATCTCGCGCTTGAAGAACAGCTCGAGCGTCCAGTCGATCATCACGCGCGCCTTGCGCGACAGTGTCGGCATCTTCAGCAGGTAGATCGTGCGCCAGACCCACCAGGCCGCGAAGCCCGACAGACGGATGCCCATGATGTCGGCGACGGCGCTGCGGCACCCGATGGCGGAGACGGCGCCCAGGTCGCGGAAGGCGAAGGGCTTCGTGGCGCGGCCGCGCAGCACGCGCGCGATGTTCTGCGCGAGACAGGCCCCCTGGCGCACGGCCGCCTGGGCCGTCGGCGGATACACCCCGCCGCCGGGCGCCGGGTTCACGGCCGTGTCGCCGATCGCCCACACGTTCTGCTGCCCACGCACCCGGCCGTCGGGCTCGCACAACAGGTAGCCGCGCGCGTCCTGCGGCAGCGGCAACACGCGCGCCAGCGGGTTCTGCGCGATGCCCGCCGCCCACACCACCGTGTGCGCGTCGAGGCGCTCGCCCGTCGAGAGCACCGCATGGTCGGCTGCCAGCCGGGACACGGTCGTCTCCAGCCGCACGTCGATTCCCGCGGCGCGCAGCTTGCGCAGCGCATACTGCGCCAGCCCCGCGGGCATCGCGGGCAGGATGCGCGGCAGCCGCTCGACCACCGTGACGCGGACGTCCGCAGGCTTGAGGTTGCGATACTGGCGCGCGCCGGCCCGCAGGAACTCGTTGAACTCCCCCGCCGTCTCGACGCCGCTGTAGTTGGCTCCCACGACGATGAAGTGCAGCAGCGCGCGCCGTTGCGCCTCGTCCGCGCAGACGTTCGCCCGCTCGAGCATGTGGATCGCCCGATCGCGCAGCCCGACCGCGTCGGCCAACGACTTGATCTCGAAGCCATGCTCGGCGAGCCCGGGCACCGGCGGCAGGCTCGTCACGCTGCCGGTTGCCAGCACCAGGTGGTCGTACTCGGCGACGCGCGGCTCGTCCTCGCCCATCATATGATAGAGCACCCGCCCCGCCTGCACGTCCACGCCGGTGACCTCCGCCATGCGGAAGCGCGTGCGCCGCGACAGGAACTGCCGGATGGGCACGATGACGTGCCGGGGCTCCAAGCTGCCGATGCCGGCCTCGACCAGCAGCGGTGTGAAGACGAAGAAGTTGTGCACGTCGATCAGCAGAACGTCGGCTTCGCCCGGGCGCAGCAGGCGCTCGAGCCTGCGGGCACAGGTGGCGCCGGCAAAGCCGGCTCCGACGATGACGATGCGGGTGCGGGGGGCGGCGGCCGGGGTCATGAGGGATAGCTCCGGTACGGCGTCGCGGAGACTTCATGCGACGACGGCCGGCGTGGGCAAGCCGCGCCCGAGGCGTCATGCCGATTTGGATATCAACGGCTTGCGCGGAATGTCGGGTCGGACGGACGGGGGCCCACAACGCGGAAGGGGTCCTCCTGGCCGGAGGACCCCTTGGTCGAGGGGGAGGATGGCCTCAAACCTCGTGGGGAGTTGCGTGTGCCTCAGGTTGGCTTGTTGCGAAGCGTCAGCCTCACGGCGTTCGGGAAGTTGAGGTACTCTTCCTGGGTGGTGAGTTCCCAACGACCGATGGCGTACTGGAAGGTGCTGGGCATGCCGGGGGGCTCGTTGCCGTTGGCGAAGTTGGCGTCCCAGCCCCAGTCACGACGGGGCGCGCTGTAGTAGCCCGACGCTGTGCCGGTGCCGGTGTTCTTGTCCCAGCTCCGCGTGGCAATCTGGCTGTGGAACATGTTGAGCATCGAGCCGCGGTAGTAGTGCGTCTTGCCTCCCCAAGTCTCGATGTAGCGATAGAAGTTCTCGGCGCCGCCGCCGTACTGGCGATACTTGGTGGGGACGTTGCCGGTGAAGAAGACGGCGTTGGTGTTGGTGTTGTTGGCCTGAGCCTTCGGCCCGTCGCCGGTGAACGTCGAGGAGGTTGGATCCGTCCGCGGATCGTAGGCCGAGTCGGTGAAGTTGACGGACAGGGTGTTGATGGCGTCGCTGGCCAGCAGCAACGGAATGCGCGACTGGGCACTGGAGGGCGAGTTGACATGGCCGCGCGTGTACAGGGGCGCGCTGGTGACGATGGACAACCCGTTGCTGGGATGAAGACCGGAGTTGGAGAGCACGGCCGACAGATCCTGCGCGTTCTTGATACGGACTGCGCCCTGGGTGCCGATGTTGGTGGGACGATTGGGGATCGTTGTGCGCGACTGCGCCGGCATGTAGTTGGCCCCGTGCAGTTCAGTGCTCTGGGGGATGTGGGCGTAGATGATCCCGCTCGGGGCATCGGGATCCGCGTTCTGCATACTGAACTTCGGATACGTGGTGTCGGCGTTCGTACTGGTGGAATTCAGATACTCGGCCAGACGCCCCATGTCGATGTCGAGTAGGTGGACGTCCTTCTCCTCGCGGCCGTTGTAGATGACGGTGTGGCTGAGGAAGGAGCGGGGTGTGGAGGTGGGGCTGGCGCCGGCGAGGCGATAGGTCAGCGAGAAGTACTCCCTGCGATAGCCGCTGCTCTCCGAGGAGTCGGGAATCAGCCGATAGGCCGCGACGTTGCTGAGGAGGTTGTTGCCGCCGAGAACCCAACCGGGGCCGGTGACTTCGAGGATGATGGCAGCCTGGTAGGCCATCTTGGCCTCACGCGTGACGCGATCGTCGGCTGGCAGGGAGCCACGTCCTTCGGGCAACGGCGGCTGGATGACCAGCGACGGGTCGCTGCCCTCGCCGATCGGCATCTTGATCTTCTGCACGCCCATGGACTGGTCGCGCAGGTGGTTGCCAAACATGTCGTAGGCCATGTCCACCCAGTCGGGGTTCGGCTCCCACCAGTCGGCCGGGCTCTGGGCGCCCCAGAGGCCGGTGGCGGAGTCCACGTAGCCGAAGTTCACGGTCGGGTTGCCGGTGGCCGGGTTGGATGGATTGTAGATGGCGGCCGAGAGATAGCCGCGATTGACGCCGATGCTGGCTTGATAAAGGCGGCTGTGCTGGGCGGCGGCCGCGCCGACCGAGCCCGGGCCGCGGAAGGGCAGGTTGATGTTGCTCGAGCCGGACCACCAGTTGCGGCGCTCGCCGTCGAGCGGGTTGTAGATGCCGCCGTAGAAGTTGCCGGCCACCGTGCAGAAGTCGTGATACCAGGCTTCGCTGGAGCTCGTCAGGTACCAGTCGCTGTTGGTGTGCACCTTGCCGAAAGTGTCGATGCGGGCGCCGGCGTCGAGCTCGAGGGTCGGCTCGTAGAAGATGGCGTAGTTGAGCAACGGGACCTGATAGTACGACACCGACGTGGTGACGTAGACGCCGGGACGGTTTTGCATCGTGCCGGACATGGCCAAGCCCGAGTCGCGATAGGCCATCGCGCCGGCGATCACGCGATACGAGTCCAGGATGATCGTATAGTCGCGCCACTGGGCGACTTCCGGGATGTCGCGGATGATCGCGTCGTCGATAATCGTGCGCAGGTTCTGGCGCACCGGCTGGGTGACGACGCCGACGTTGAAGCGCGAGTCGGCGACGTTGCCGGTGCCAAGATCGATGAAGCCGGCGTAGCCGCCGGTGTTAAGCCCGCCGACCTGCGGCACGCGGTTGATCGACACGAAGTAGATCTGGCTGATGAAGCGGTCGAGGGCACGTTCGGCCGCGGCCAGTTCCTCGTTGTAGATCACCATGCGCGCGGTCTCGCGCCGCTTGTTCATGCCGAACGTCATGAGCGACGTTGTCGCCAGCCCGATAATCAGGGTCACGAACATGGTGGTGATGAGGGCTGAGCCGCGGGGGGCCTGCTGGATCGTGCGAGGGAGGTTCATCTCAGGGGGTGCTCCGGGGATTTCGTGTCAGGCGGGTTCGGGGTGGCCAAGGGCGTGGGCAGGTTGCGACTTACAGGCGCACGCGGGGCATGAAGACGCCGCGGTAGACTTGGGACTGGAGGCCGGCGCCGGTCCAGGCATCGTCGGCCCGAACGGCACGGCCTGCCGTGGTGTCCTGTCGGGCAAGGGTGGTGCGTTCGCCGCGGGAGATCGGGCCCGTCCGGTCGCCGATGCGGAACTCGACGGCAAGCGGGGACGGCGTGCCGGGCATCCGCCGGAAGATGGGCTGTTGCACGCCGTTGACGACCAACGGCGAGACAAACCGGATCACCACCCGCTCGTCGCCGTCCGTGTCCACGTCGGGATCGAACAAGATCCGGTTGTCGCCGATCGTGTTGGGGTTGTTGTCCAGGTCCTCGTAGCGCAGTTCGGAGATGGTGCCGGTGCCCAGGTTTTCGAAGCGCACCGAGTCGGCCGACGTCGAGATCGCCGCACCAATGCTGGCGACGCGACGCAACTCGCGGTGCAGTTGTGCCGAGTTATAGCTCATCTGCAGGGCGCGGACGTTGGAGCGCTCCTGGCGCATGAAGGCGATGAACAGCGCCATGACCGCCACGATGATCATCAGCATGAGGCCGCTCGCGATGGCCAGTTCGACGAGCGTCATGCCGCGTCGGGTGCGTCGGAACAGTCGGTGCATCGGAATCGCTCCTGTGTGGCGAAGTGGGGCGGCGGCGGCCGTCAGAGCTGCTGGTCCTGGCGCCACGGGACAAAGATGTCGCGGATGTAGGTGCGGGTCCCGCGCCCTCCGCGTGGGGCCCACGTAACGGTCATGCGGCACCACCTGCCGCCATCGACCTCGAAGTACATGCCATTGGGGACAGCGAACTCCCAGTCGCCGCTCTGCCAGCCGTTGAAGGCCGAGTTCGTCGTGAACCGGCCATTGGTGTGGGTAACGATCTGAGCGATGGCCGATGAGGTGCCCTGTGCGGCCGTCGGGCGCAGCAGCACCCGATGCCCCGAGAAGTTCACGTCGGCTGGCCACCCGGTCTGAGTGAAGTTGATGCTCGATCCGGTCGAACTCGTCACAAAGCCGAACCCGTACCAGACGTAGTCGACGGTGAAAGTGGGCAGGTTCTGTGCACCGAAGTCGGCCGGGTCGTATTGGATGGTTTCCCGAGTGGTGAACTGCGTCGTGCCGAGCGCGTTGTACAGGCGGTTGGCCTTAATCAACTCCGTCTGGCGGTTGACGAACTCCATGGCCACCATGTCTTCCAGAGCATTGCGGGACATGCGGGAGGAGACGATCATGGCGCTCGTCGAACTGGCAGCCACGAGACCCAGAATCGCGGCCGACAAGACCACCTCCGTCAGCGTCACACCCCGTCGGAGTCGAAATCCGTAGAAGGCAATCATGGTCGGAACCTCTGTAAGCCTGCGGTCTGATGGACGGCGCGATCGTCGCGCGTGTCGCTTCCTGATCTGCAAGCGCGGGGCCAATCGCGACAGGACAACTCCGGTCATTTTGCCGGCTTTCAAAGCCAATAATATCAACGAAGTATAGACCAACCTTGTCCCGTCCGATCCTGACGAGGAGCGGATTCCGGCAGGCGATGCACATTTTTTGTGCTCACCGAATTGTGCACGACGGCCGGGTTCACGAGGCGTTTTCCCCCGTTGCCCCGGCCCCGCCCGGCCGGGCTCAGTCGCACCCATTCCGCCCTTGGTCCCTCGTGCGATGCCCGCCGTTCACCTCGTCCTCGTCCACCACCCCACCATCGACAAGCAGGGCGACGTGGCCGCCACGTCGGTCACGAATCTGGACATCCACGACCTGTCGCGCGTGGCCTGCACGTATGGCGTCGCGGGCATGTGGATTGTCCACCCGGTGGACGGCATGCTGCGCTACGTCGAGAAGGTGCTGGACCATTGGACGGCCGGCTGGGGGGCGGCGTACAATCCGCGCCGGCGCGAGTCGCTGCTGGCCACCCATGTGGCGCGCGACTTGGGGGAGGTGGCCGACCAGCTCGAGGCGCTCCACCCGGGGCAACCGCTGGTCTGGGTGGCCACCAGCGCCCGTCAGCGGCCCAACACGGTCAGCTTCACGGCGATGCGGCGGTGGCTGCACGACCCGGCCGACCCGCGCGTCTTCTGCATCCTGTTCGGGACCGGCTGGGGTCTGCACCCCTGCGTGCTGGAGGAGATGGACTACATTCTGGAGCCCATCCAGGGGCCGACCCCCTGGAACCATCTGTCCGTCCGGGCCGCTGCCGGGATCATCATGGACCGGTTGCTGGGGCTGGGCCGCGAGGCGTCCGAGGCGCCTTAAGGGTAGACAGCCGAACCGAACCGGCCCCATACTACTTTCTGGTTGGAATGCTGTGGGACGAGGACCGCGGCGAGGTTCTGCGCCGCACAAACGAGTTGCAACCATGACCCGCTCAGAGGGCGAAGACTACACCCCGGGCATCCCGGGAGAGATTCACCTCGACGCTGATGGCCCGGTGGACTGGGCCCAGGCGCTGAAGGAACTCGAGAACTACCGGCCACCGTCGGCCGGCACGGCGACGCCGCCTCCGGTTGCCGCGTCCGCGCCCCCTGCCGCCCCGCCCCCCGTGCGTGCACCGGAACCCGCGCCAGTCCTGCCCCCACCACCGACGCCCAGCGCCCCGGTCGAGGAGTTTCTCCAGGATCGCGGCAACCGCGTCCCGGCGCTCGATGGCAATGTCGCCGAGGACCTGGTCACAATCCTGACCGCCGTCAACAGCGCCATGCAGCAGCTCGGCAAATTCCAGCAGTCGCACCCCTACCTGATCGCCCCCAACATCCTGCGGACTTGGCAGGATGAGCTGAAGGAAACTTCGATCCTGATGAACCGCGAGTACCGTCGCCTCCGCAATGAGACGGTCGGCGACGAGACTTGAGAATACACTCCGCAACGGCCCCGCCATGAGCGACTCCAACAACAAGCGCCCCGAAAACCAGGATTGGCTCCAGGCCCTGTCGGACCTTGAGTCCTACGACGCGCGCCGCGAGAAGCGCCGTGCCGTGGAGAAGCGCCTGACACCGCTGCCCGTCATCGCCAGCCGCGGCACCGGACAGACTCCCTTGCCCGTCCCCGAGGAAGAGGGCGCCGTCCGCGTGCCCGCCGAGGCGCGCGACAAGGACGCCGAGCAGAAGAAATCCGCCGCTCCGCCGCGGCCCGACATGGCCCGCTACGAGGCGTTGTGCAAGAAGCCCTCGATCGCCCTGAAGGGCGGCGACATCCGCGTCATGGACGAGATGTCGGAGATCCTGTGCTCGGTCAACGTCGCCTGTGCCCTGATCGGCAAGTTCGCCGAGAAGCACCCCGACGGCGTGCCAGCCGAACGCATCGCACGCTGGGAGAACTCGCTGCGCGACATCGCCACCGTGATGTACCGCGAGTTCCACGCCCTGCGCAACGGCCGCACAAAGAAGACCTACGACAAGCGCTATGTCTGCACGGGATGCCACTCCGTCTTCATGGCGCCCCTGCCCGGCGGCATCTGCGACGAGTGCCGCAGCCGCGCCGCCGCGCGCCCTATCTTCGAGTGACGCCCGAACGAACCTCCCCATGACGTCGATGCGCGCCAACCTCGAGGCGGTCGAACGCCGCCTTCGGGACGCCTGCCACCGTGCAGGACGCCCCCGCGACGCCGTCACGCTGGTCGCCGTCTCGAAGTTCCGGCCCGCCGAACGGACGCTCGAGTTGCATGGACTCGGCCAGCGCCACTTCGGCGAGAGCCGCGTGCAGGAGGCGCGCGAGAAGATCCCCGCCCTGCCCGGCGACATCGAGTGGCACCTGATCGGACGCCTGCAAACCAACAAGGCCAAGTACCTGCCGGGCCTTGTCGGCTGGCTGCATGCGCTGGACCGCGCCGAACTGGTCGAGCCGCTCGATGCGGCGTTCGCCCGCAAGGGGGGTCGGCTCCGGTGCCTCGTGCAGGTCAACATCGCGGGTGAGGAACAGAAGGCCGGCGTGGAGCCCGGGGAGGCCGCCGCGCTCGTGCGCCTTGCCGCCGCGCGTCCGACGCTCGAGGTCGTCGGCCTGATGACGATGGCGCCGCTCGTCGACGACCCCGAGGCGGCCCGGCCCGTCTTCCGCGCGCTGCGCGAACTGGCCGAGCGACTTCGCCTCGACACCGGCCTGCCCCTGCCGCATCTGTCCATGGGAATGACCAACGACTTCGAGATCGCCGTCGAAGAGGGCGCGACGCTGGTGCGCGTCGGCACGGCGCTCTACGAAGGTTGATCGACCGACCACTCCCCCGCCGGAGGACCCTCGTGTCCGACTCGCTGCTTCGCAGGCTGGATGAACTCGTCGAGCAACGGCGCGACCAACTCGTCGCCGACACCTCACGCATCCTGCAGTTCCGCACCGTCAGCGGCGGCAGCGCCGAGGAGCAGGCCCTCTACGAGCGCGAGATTCCCGCCTGCTTCGCATGGCTGGGCGAGCGCGCCCGGGCGATGGGTTTCGCGTTTCGCACGATCGACAACCGCGTGGGCGAGATCGCCTGGGCCCATCCCGATCCGGCCGCACCGGTCTGCGCCATCGCCTCGCACATCGACGTCGTCACCGCGCGCGGCGACTGGACGCATCCGCCCTACTCGGGCACGGTGGCCGACGGCGCCGTCTGGGGACGCGGCGCGCAGGACGACAAGGGACCGCTGATCCAGACGCTGCACGCACTGGCCGTCCTGCATGAGGCCGGCATCCAGCCCCCCTGCCACGTGCACCTCGTCGTCGGCACGCAGGAGGAGACCGGCGACTGGAGCGACATCGATCTCTACCTGGAGAACGCGCGCCGACCCGACTTCGGCTTCACGCCCGACGCCGACTTCCCGATCATCAACGGCGAGAAGGGCATGGTGTCGCTGATCTTCTCGACGGATTGGCCCGCGACCGGTCCCGATGCGGAGACACAGTTGGACTTCGTATCGCTCGTCGGTGGCGAGCGCGAGAACATCGTGCCGAGCCTGTGCGAGTTGACGCTGCGATTCCCCGCTGCCGTGCGCATCGAAGTCATGAAGGAGCTGGTCCGCGCCACCACCGAGTTCGTCGTCGAGAACCGCGAGGCCAACGTCACGATGCAGCCCAACAAGGAGCACGACCTTCCCGATGGCCGACACGAGGCGGTGGTCTCGTTCCTCGGACGCGCCTCGCATGCGGCGCATCCGTCCAGCGGCCACAACGCGATCGTCGATGCGCTGGCCTTCATCCGCGATATCGAGACCTTCCCGGAGCCGGTGCGGCGCATGGCCGCCTTCCTGCACGCGGCCGGCGCCACCACCGACGGGTCGAGTCTGGGCATCGACGCCTCGCATCCCTTCATCGGCGACACGACGGCCTGCCTGTCGCTGCTGGACATCCGCCAGGACGGCGCGCGCGCCGTGATCAACATTCGCCCGACGATGGGGCAGACCTGCGCCGAGGTGCTGGCCAAGTGCGGCGCGCTCGCGGCCGCCTATGGCGACACCGCGGGCCTCGCGATCGACGTGCGCGAGAAGACCGCCGGCATGGACGCCATCTATCTCGATCCCGAGCACCCCGTCGCGCGCCCGTTCATCCGGGCGTTGCAGCGCGGCTTCGAGTATGTCACCGGCCAGCCCGCGACGCTGCGCCCCATCGGCGGCACCACCTACGCAAAGGCGATCCCGAACTGCTGCGCCTTCGGCCCCACGCTCGACGAGCCCGATCTGATCCATCAACCCGACGAGCGCGTGCCGATCGAGGCCATCGTGCGCAACACGCGCATCTTCGCCGCCAGCCTCGCCTTCCTCGGACGCGAGGAAGCGTAGGCACCGCAGGAATCCTCACCGCTCGCCCCGCGACCGCCAGGCAACCAGCGGCCGCATCTCCGCGCCCGTCACCGGCACCAACGCCCGCCCGGACAGACCGTCGTACCAGGACACTTCGACGGGTTCGTAGTGTTCGCGCAGCGCGCTCTTCATCGACGCCGGAAGCCACTCGTCCTCCAGCCGCATCTTGTCGAGCACCACCCAATCGACGCGCTGCTCCTCGATCAACACCACGAGTGCCTCGGGCGCCGGATCGCCGGCCCACTCCGCGCAGCGAATCATGTCGGGATTCGGCAGCAGCGGATGCCCGGCCCGCACCGCGTACCACTGGTGATGCGCGATCCAGACGACTTCGCCCGCCTTGTGCCGCTCGCGCAGCCACTGCATGAGTCGCTCCGCCGCCACATGCGAATCGCGCGGAGGAATCTGGTTCCGCGGCGAAAAGAGCATCGCCCCGGAAACGGCCACCTGCGCGGCGAGCACGGCGGCCGTCACGCACGCGATGGCCGCGCGCCGTCGCGGGAAGACCGCTCGCAGGTCTGCGGGTGCCAACGCGGTCACCATCGACACGCCAAGAAACATCGGCAGGAAGTTGTTCACGTAGCCGCCGAACTTCGCATAGCCCGCCAAGGCGCCCCATGCGAGCGCCGCGACCGGAATCGCGAGCAGCAGCCCCCGTGGGCGCCGACCCGCGCGCCCTGCCAGTATCGCTGCAACGACTACGAACGGCAGCAGGACGGCGACGTGTTGGAGGCCGTCGATCCAAACGCGGGGCGGCTGGGCAAACGCGGCGCGGAGGTACTCGAACAGAAACGCAGCGGTTCCTTCTCCGGCCTGCGCGCGCAGCACATCGGGCTCGATGTCGCCGGGCATCCAGACAAGCGAGGTGCTCGGATGTCGCAGCGCGTTGCGCACAGCATAGTGCCACAGACCACCGTTGCCGGTGCGCTCGAGAATGTGGACCGTCGCCGCTCCGATCAGGAGCAGCACGAGCAGGGTCATCGCCGCTGGCCGCGTCGGATTGCCCGTGCGTCGCACGACGAGATGCTCGCGCACGAGCACACGCGCGAAGCACAACAGCATCACCGGCGCGACGGTCTGCTTCACGAACGAGCCCATCGCCAGCAACATCATCCCGATCACGACCTGCCTGCCCGACGGCCGACGGGCCAGCGTCAACGCCATCCCCCATGCGGCCAGCCCGAACGCGAGCGCATCGAGCCGCGACAGGTCGAACCAGAAGCCCGAAGGGCCGAACCATGCGAACCAGAACAGCGCCGCGAACAACGCGTCGGGCGCACGGCGCGTGCGATCATGCACCAACCGATAGAGCGCAGCCGCCGTGGCCAGCGTTCCCAGCACCGACAGGAGACGTCCCCATCCGAGGTGCGGCCGATTCGTCGCGCGGAAGATCGCGCCAAGCGCCAGGTGATAGCCGGGCGGGTACATGTACGGGACCCACGCATCGCCCGGCATCGGATAGATCGGGAGCCCCTGGACGGCGCGCCATGCCTGCTCGGCCGAGTGGCCTTCGTTCCACTCGAGTTCGAAGGGCACACCGACGCGCGGCAACGCCGTTGCAAGGAAGAGCAGCAGGAAGGGAAACGCGACGAGCGCCGGCAGCCAATCGATCCATCGCCTGCGCGACACGACGGACACGGGTCACTCCTCGAGCGCGCGCCGGACGTCTCCGATCAGGTCCTCGGCGTTCTCGATGCCGACGCTGAAGCGCACGAGCCCGTCGCCGATGCCGCGCTCGGCGCGCTCGGCGGGCGTCATGCTCCCGTGGCTCATCTTGGTCGGATAGTTGATCAGCGACTCGACGCCGCCGAGGCTCTCGGCGTAGGCAAAGAGGCGAAGGCGCTCGACCAGGCGACGGACCGCTTCGGCGCCGCCACGCAGGTCGGCCGAGACCATGCCGCCGAAGCCGCGCATCTGCCGCGCCGCGATCGCGTGGCCGGGATGATCCTCGAAGCCCGGCCAGTACACGCGCTCGACGGCCGGATGCGTGCGCAACGCATGCGCCAGACGCGCGGCGTTCTCGCAGTGGCGATCCATGCGCACCGCCAGCGTCTTGATGCCGCGATGCACCAGCCAGCAGTCGAACGGCGAGGGGATTGTGCCGGAGGCCTTCTGCTGGAAGCGGTACGGTTCGATGTCGGCGGCGCGACGCGTTACGATCGCGCCGCCGATGATGTCGCTGTGACCGCCAAGGTACTTCGTGGTGCTGTGCGTCACGATGTCGGCGCCGAAGTCGAACGGGCGTTGCAGATAGGGAGTCGCGAAGGTGTTGTCGACGACGACGCGGCACCCGGCCTCGTGGCCGACGTCGGCGACGGCCGCGATGTCGGTTGCCAGCAGGAGGGGATTCGTCGGCGACTCGAGCCACACGATGCGCGGGCGCGCAAGGGTGCGCAACGCGCGCCGGTACGCATCCGGCGAGCTATCGTCCGCCCAGGCGACCTCGAGGCCCCAGGGGCGGAAGATGCGCTCGAGCATGCGGAAGGTCCCGCCGTAGAGATCCCGTCCAGCAACAACGCCATCGCCCGGCGCCAACGAGAGCAGGATCGCCTGCGTGGCTGCCATGCCCGAGGCATAGGCCGCGCCAGCCTCGCCACCTTCGAGCGCGGCAAGGCATTCCTCGAGCGCGCTGCGCGTCGGATTCGACACGCGCGTGTAGCTGTGCGCGGCGTCGGCTTCGAAGCGCGTCTGTGTGAACGTCGAGGTCATGTGGATCGGCGGCACGGTCGATCCGTGTGCGGGATCGGGGTGCTGTCCGACGTGAATCGCCCGCGTCTCGAAGGCATCCTGCGACATCGCGGCATGGGCTCCTGGAGGGTCTGCGTGCGTCAGCGTCCGCGCACGGCGGTCTTCAGTACCGGTGCGACGTGCGTGTTGTCGAGCTTGCCGGCAAGCCGGCGCGAGCCCGGACCGCGCGCCCACAACGGCACGTTCGCCGCAGTGTGGCCACCCGTGCTCCAGCCGTACGTCGGCTCCGTGCCCTCGCCGAACAGCTTGCTGTAGGAGCCGAGCAGCGTCAGGCCGCCGGTCTCGTGGTCCGCCGTCACGACGATGAGCGTGTCGTCGAGCTCGCCGCGCGCGTCGAGCCACTCCATCGTCGCGACGATGGCACGCTCGAACTCCAGCGTCTCGTGGATCACGTCCTCGATCTTGTTGGCGTGCCCGCCCCAGTCGATCGCGCCGCCCTCGATCATCAGGAAGAAGCCGTTGTCGTTGCGGCGCGAGATTTCGAGCGTGCGCAGGACCAGTTCGGTCAGCGACGGCTCGGCGTTGTCGTCGCCCTTGGCGGGGTCGTGGGTCAGCTTCTCGTCCTTGTCGGCGGCGAAGTAGCCGACGACGTCGCGAGTGCCGACGACCTCCGGGGTGAGGTCCGCCAGGTTGTCGAGCGTGAAGAGCAGCTTGCCGTGCTCGTTGGCCATTGACAGCAGGTCGGCCTCGGAGAGCTTCTGGCGCTTGAGGTCGCCGCCCAGATTCACGTCGGCGGTGCGCGTCGTGAAGGCGTGCGTGGCGATCTCGTCGTAGTTCTGGCGCGTCTCGGATTTTGCGTAGAAGGCCCCCGGCGTCGCATGGTTGATCGGCACCGAGCTGACGATGCCGACGAACTTGCCGCTTGCACGGGCCACCTCGGCGACCGTCTCGAGCGGCTGCTTGTCCTCGGAGAGTCCGATCGCCGCGTTGTAGGTCTTGTGTCCGGTCGCCAGCGTCGTCGCCGACGAGGCCGAATCGGTGACATAGCCGTCGGCCGCGAACGTAGTCACCAGTCCGAGAATCGGGAAGCGCTCCCACGCCATGTGGGGCGGATTGCCGTCGGCATCCAGCTTCTGGCCTGCGCGCTTAATCGCCGTTGCCGTGGCCTGATTGTCGCCCATCCCGTCGCCGACGAACAGGATCACGTTCCGGGCGCGGGTCGGGTCGTTCTCGTGGCGATACAACTCGCCTGATCCCTTCTCCGAGCAAGCTGTCGACAAGAGCAGTCCGATTGCCATCGTGGCGAACCACGAACCGCGAACGACGAAACACGAGTTGAACAGGGCAACGCCCTTGGCAGAACAACGCATCACACTCTCCTCCTGGACGGAACGATACTGGAACACCGGTGAATCAACGGGCAGCGGCCTCGCGGGCGTACTGCATCCTCATGCCGTCGAGCCCGATCGGCTCGTAGTCGTGGCCGTGGCCGGCCTGGCCGAAGTCGCGCATCTTCTCGGCGATGAGCTTCTTGAGCGCCGAGCGCGCCTCCTTGAGGTAGTCGCGCGGATCGAACAGCTCGGGGTGCTCCCAGAGCACGCGGCGGATCGCGGCGGTCATCACCAGCCGCCCGTCGGTGTCCACGTTGATCTTGCGCACGCCGCGCTGGATGCCGAACTGGATGTCCTCCATCGGCACGCCCATCGCGTTCTTCAGCTTGCCGCCGTACTTGTTGACTTCGGCGATGATATCCTGCGGCACCGACGAGCTGCCGTGCATGACGAGCGGGAACGCCTTGTAGCCCGCCGCCGCCAGGTTGGCCGTGATCTGCTCGATGCGGTCCAGCGCCAGGCGCGGCGGCAGCGCGTTGCCCGCCTTGTCGTAGCGCAGCGTCTTGTACGCCCCGTGACTCGTGCCGATCGCCACCGCCAGACAGTCGATCCCGGTCTGGCGCACGAAGTCCACGGCCTGCCCGGGCTCGGTCAGATACTTGTCGTCCTCGGCGTCGATGCCCGCGCCATGGCCATCCTCGATGCCGCCCAGCGCGCCCAGCTCGCCCTCGACCGTCACGCCGCGCGCATGCGCCATCTCGACCACCTTCGCCGTCACCTCCACGTTGTAAGCGTAGTCGGCGATCGTCTTGCCGTCGGGATGCAGCGAGCCGTCCATCATGACGGACGTAAAGCCCAGGTCCATGGCCATCTCGCACGTCTCGGGCGAGTTGCCGTGGTCCAGGTGCACGACGGCGCGCACGTCGGGATGCCGCTCGGTGGCCGCCTCGATCACCTTCCGCAGGTAGATCACGTCGGCGTACTTGAGCGCGCCGCGGCTGACTTGCAGGATCACCGGCGCGTCCAACTCCTCGGCCGCTGCCATGATCGCCTGCACCTGCTCCATGTTGTTCACGTTGAACGCCCCGACGCCGTAGCCGCCCTTGGCGGCCTCTTCCAACACCTGACGCATCGTCACCAGCGGCATGATGCCCGTCCTTACGCTTGGAAAGTGGTGGCCCGCCGGTCCCCCGACGCGCCCGCGGACCCTAGCCCCCCGCCTCCGACCGGACAAGCAAACATTCGCCGGCATCGGGCGCCCACCCATCCGCGGGCAGCGAATCACGAAGATACTTGACGTTGTTCCCCCGAACCGGCGGTGGTCGGGGCACTCATGTCGCACCCGGCTCGCGGGCGCCGGTTGCGATGCCTCCCGTTGATCACGCCCCCGCTGGAGTCCGATGCCGACCCTGGCCCGCACGCCGCAACGCACCCGACCGGTGCTGCTGACCGGTGCCGCCCTCGCGGTACTCTCGGTCGGGCTGTTGTTCGTCCAGTCGCGCCTGTCCGCCCTGCAGGGCGCGCGCCATGCCGGCGTGGCCGCCACGCTGCCACTGGCGGAGGCGGGCGCCAACCTGCGCCACCGCCTCGCCGCCGCCGCGGCCGGGCTTTCCGATTCCGACCCGCAGGACGAGGAGATCGAGCGCCTGCGCACCGAAGTCGCCACGCTCCGCCTCGAGCTGGCCCAAGCCCACACCCTCGCTGCCGAGCGCGCCCAGAGCGGCCGGCTCGCCGACGGGTTGCCCGAGTTCGCCCCGCGCGCCCGCCCGGCACCGGTCATCGCCCCGGTGATCGACGGGCGCCAGCGTCTGCTCTGGATCGGACGCGGGCGTCGCGATGCCATCATTGCTGGCCAGGCGGTCGTCGGGCCGGAAGGACTGCTGGGCACGGTGCGGCAGGTGCACGAGCGGCATGCGCTGGTGCAGCTCCTGAGCGATCCGGCCAGCCGATGGGGCGGCGAAGTGCGTCAACATAGTGAGCTTGGCATTGTGGCAGGTACCGGCAGCGCGGACAGCCTAGAGTTCCGCCTCGAACGGGCCGCCGCGCCGGTACAACCCGGCGACGTCGTCGAGACTTCCGGCACGAAGGGCTCGCTGCTGCCAGCCGGGATTCCCATCGGGACGGTCACCAGTCTCGGCATCACGCGGACCGGCGAGCGCCGGGCCGTGCTGGTGCCGGCGCAGTCGGTCGAAGGGCTGCGCACGGTGTTCGTGCTCGATGCGCCGCAGCTCGGCTGGGAGCCGCTGCCATGAGAGTCGAGTTCGTCGGGGACATGATCGCTGTGGCGCCGCGTGCCAGTGCGGTGCTGCACGGCCTGACGGCCGCGGCGGGACTGCTCGTCGCGTGGGGCCTGTTGGGGTCGGTGGTCCCGGCGCTGCTGGTGCCGGTGCTGGTGTGGGCGGCACTCGCGTATCGGCGCCCGCTGGCTTATCAAGTAATTCTACTTGTCATTATTTGCCTGATCGCCGATGTGGGGTCGGGGCGCTTGCTCGGTGCCAGCCTGCCGGCCGGCGCGGCGGCGCTGCTGGTTGGCGGCCTGATGCCGCGGCCGGCGGACGAGTCGCGTTGGGCGCCCGGCCATGCGCTGTTCGCGCTTCTGGCGGTGACGGTTTGGTGGGGCGCGACGGGTCTGGCGGGCTGGCTGCGGCCGGCGCTGGTGGGTCCCCCGGCCGGCGTCCTGTCGCTGGTGGCGTCGTGGGGGCTGATCGCGGTGGCGGCGGCGGTGGTCGCCGCGGGCCGGATGGTTCAGGCGGTGCGGGCCGGTCAGCGCCGTGAGCCGACCTTGGCGGGGAGGTGGCGCGCATGAGCGTGCTGGACCTCGGCGCCGAAGTCCCCGCCTCGATTGGACAGGTGCGCCATGGCGGCACGGCCGTCGAGCGCCCGACCGGAGCCTTCCGCCGCCCGGCCGAGGTGCTGGCCGCGCTGCGCTATCTGGATCTTCCGATGATGGCCGCCGCCGTGACGCTGACGGTCATCGGCCTGTGGGTGCTGTTCGGCACGGTCCAGGGCTCGGCCTTCCTGCTGGCCGCGGCGGACCGGCAGGTCACCTGGTTCGGCATCTCGGTCGCCGCATTCCTGCTGGTGCTGCTGCCCGACTACCGCTGGCTGGGCAAGCTGGCCACCGGGGCCTATCTGGCGAACCTGGCGCTGCTGGTGCTGGTGCTGTTCTTCGGCACGCGCATCAACGGCTCGATGTCGTGGTTCCGGCTGGGCCCGGTGAGTTTCCAACCGGCCGAGACGATGAAGGTGGCCACCGTGATGATGATGGCGCACTGGTTCGCGGTGCGGCCCGAGGGCGTGGAGCGGCTGCGCGACCTGCTGGTTCCGGGGCTGTTATGCGGGGTGCCGGCGCTGCTGATCCTGCGGCAGCCGGATCTGGGCTCGGCCTCGCTGTTCGGCGCCATCTTCCTGGGCATGCTCTACTGGGGCGGCGTGCGTCGGCGCATTCTGGCGACGCTGGTGATCTCCGGGCTGCTTCTAGCCGCCGGCACCTACCCGTTCCTCAAGACCTACCAGAAGGAACGAATCCTGACCTTCATCGATCCGGCGCGCGACCCGCAGGGCAGTGGCTACAACGCGATCCAGTCCTTCATCGCGGTCGGCGCCGGCGGTTTGACCGGTCGCGGGTGGGGACAGGGCACCCAGTCGGTGCACCGGTACCTGCCCGAGGCGCACACGGACTTCATCTTCGCCAGTGCCGTCGAGCAGACGGGGTTCCTCGGGGCGGCATTGATCCTGGCGCTGTACGGGGTGGTCTTCTGGCGCGTGCTGGTGGCGGTGCACCGGGCGCGCGACCGCTTCGGCGGCCTGCTCGTCGTCGGCCTCGGCGCGATTCTGGCGGGCCACGTCTTCATGAACATCGGCATGTGTATCGGGCTGTTCCCGGTGACCGGCCTGCCGCTGCCGTTCCTGAGCTACGGCGGCTCGTTCCTGCTGGCGATGTTCGTGCTGGTGGGGTTGATTCTGAACATCTCGATGCGACGCTTCCTGTTCCGGCAGGGGTGAGTCCTGCGAGCCGGGGCGTCCCCCCCGGTTCCACCCGATCCGTGATGGTCTATGCCGGCCGAACCCTCAATAACGGCCTTGCGGTGGGCCGGTTGCCTGCCGCATTGCTCCCCGCGCGGTTGGGAAGACCGTCCCGGTTCCCGCCCCTCCAACCCCGAAAGGATTCCCAGGTCCCATGGCCCAAGTTGATCCCGGCAAGCTTCGCCCCGGCATGAAGGTCGTCATCGACGGTGATCTCTACATCGTCCAGAGCTTCGACCTGCGCACACCCGGCAACCTGCGCAGCTTCGTGCGCTCCAAGATGAAGAAGGTCTCCGACGGCCGTGTCACCGAGATGACCTTCCGCGGCGCCTCCAATATCGAAGAAGCCGACTATGGCACCCGCACCTGCCAGTTCCTCTACTCCGACGGCGAAGACTTCACCTTCATGGACTTGCAGACCTTCGAGCAGTTCTCCGTCACCGCCGACTTCCTGGGCATCCAGGCACAGTTCCTCATCCCCGAGGCAGAAGTCATCGTCGCCTTCTGGAACGACCAACCGGTCGGCATCGAGCTGCCCCCGAAGATGACCTTCACCGTCACCGACACGATCGGCGACATCACCCGCGGCAACACCGCCAACACGATCACCAAGGAAGCGACCATCGAGACGGGCTTCAAGCTCCAGGTGCCGACCTTCGTGCGCATCGGCGACAAGATCCGCGTCAGCACCGAGGATGGCTCGTACGTCGAGAGGGCATGAGGCTTGCTCCCGTCGGGAGGCAACGCACCCGCGCTCCGGCCGCCCGACGGCACGCCGCAGCGGAAAGGCCCCGACCCCATGACGCGCCCCCGCACCCTCGGCGAACTCAAGGCCGCCGGCTATCGGTCGGTCTCCGTCAAGGAGGAGATGCGGAGGAATCTGGTCCGCAAACTCCGCGCCGGCGAGACGCTCTTCCCCGGCATCATCGGATACGACAAGACGGTCATCCCGCAGGTCGTCGCCGCGATTCTCTCGCGGCACGACTTCCTGCTGCTCGGCCTCCGCGGCCAGGCCAAGACGCGCCTGATCCGCCAGCTCGTCGATCTGCTCGATGACGAAATCCCCGTGCTGGCCGATTCGCCGATCAACGAGGATCCGCTTCAGCCGCTGACCAAGCGCGGCCGCGAACTGGTGCGCGACCGCGGCGACGAAGCACCCATCGAATGGCTGCCGCGCGCAAGGCGCTACCAGGAGAAGCTCGCCACGCCCGACGTTTCCATCGCCGACCTGATCGGCGACGTCGATCCCATCAAGGCGGTCGCCCGCAAGCTCGACTTCAGCGACGAGGAGGTCATCCACTACGGCCTCGTCCCGCGCACAAATCGCGGCATCTTCGCCATCAACGAACTGCCCGACCTGCAAGCCCGCATCCAGGTCGGCCTGCTCAACATCCTCGAGGAGAACGACATCCAGATCCGCGGCTTCCCCGTGCGCCTGCCGCTCGACCTGTTGCTCGTCTTCACGGCGAATCCCGAGGACTACACGAACCGCGGCAACATCATCACGCCGCTGAAGGATCGCATCAGCGCGCAGATCCTGACGCACTACCCCGAATCGCTCGACGACTCGATGCGCATCACGGCGCAGGAGGCATGGACCGAGCGCGGCCTGCCGGTGCGTGCGCCGCAACTCGTCCGCGAGATCGTCGAGACGATCGCGCTCGAGGCGCGCGCGAGCGACTTCGTCGACAAGACCTCCGGCGTCAGCGCCCGCATGCCGATCTCGTACATCGAGACGGTGCTGTCGGTCGCCGAGACGCGCGCCCTGCGCCACGGCGAAGAGGCGACGAGCGTCCGCATCGCCGACCTGTTTCCCGCCATCAGCGCGCTGACAGGCAAGATCGAACTGGTCTTCAAGGGCGAGCAGGAGGGCGCCGCCAACGTGGCGCTGCACCTGCTGGGCCGCGCGATCCGCACGGCGTTCAACAGCCGCGTCGTGCCGGGCTATCGCCGCGGACGCGACCGCAAGGCGGACTTCTCGCGCTTCCAGCCCATCATCGACTGGTTCGAAGCCGGCAACCATCTGGAGCTGCATACCGACATGAGCGCGGCGGCCTACCGCTCCGCCCTCGACGCCATCGGCGGCCTCGAGATCATCGCCCGCGACCTCCAGCTCGCCGAGCAGGAAACCGACATTCCCCTCATCATGGAGTTCGTCATCGACGGGCTCCACCAGAACTTCCTGCTGACCAAGCACATCAAGGACGCCCGCATCTCGTACACCGACGCGGTGAGCTACATGATGGACGAGGCCGCGGAGTAGGGCGGCGGCAAGCTGGCATGGCGACTACTCCGCCGCCAGCACGGCCCGCACGAGCATCGTGTCGACGCGTTCGGGAAGGATTTCGGTCGGCTCGACGCCCATGCGTCGCAGCACGAGCACCGGCGAGATCACGTCGTAGACGCGGTCGAGTTCCAGGTCGTCGGTCGCGACGCCGCCGATCGAATACTGAATGTCGGATCGAAGCAATTGCGCCGTGATCTCGTGTCCGGTCAGGTGCGCCCGGCCGAGGTACTCTTCGGCGTAGACGTAGATATCGAGCAGTGCGTCGCGCGTCCATGGCACGTCGTGATACCGGAAGGGCAGGTAGGCGAACAGGCCGACTTCGGCGCCGGCGGCTCCGACGAGGATCTCGGTCCAGGCGCGCTGCCAGGCGTCCACGTCGGACGGATCGGGCATTTCCCAGGGCAGGGTGATCTCCGGACTCGAGTAGACGGGGGGCTCGCCGGCCAGCGCCGTGCCGCTCCAGGCATCGGTCGAGTGGAAGCGATACCACTCCTGAGAACCGACAATTTCGAATTCGGCACCGTCGACGACGACGCGGCGCGTGTCCGCGGCACGGATGGGAAGGCCCGACAGGCGCAGCGCGAAGGCCGTCACGTTCCGCGTCGCGACCTCGACGCTGCCATCGTCGCGCACGCGCGCGTCGATCGTCGCGGTCTCCGGAAAGACTGCCGTGTCGAGTAGCCGCACCCAGTGGAGGGAGCCGGCCGCCGGCGTGCGGGCGGCCAGCGTCACGCGCCGTGGGTTCGTCACGCGACGATGCTGGCCGAACCAGTCGAACAGGCGCGCGAAGTTGTCCCCGATCAGCGCGCTCGCGTGGCCGTAGCCGATCTCCTCGCGATAGCGATGCGAGATGCCGAGTTCGCCGAGCCGCGCGACCGCCGTGCGCGAGTTGCCCGCGGGCACGATCGGATCGTCGGCGTCGTGAACGAGGAACGGCGCCAAGTGGCGCGCGTTGGGCAGCAGATCCAGGGGCGCCCAACCCGACATCGGCGCGATCGCCGCGAAGCGCTCCGCGTTGCGCAGGCCGATCCAGGCCGTTCCCCAGCCGCCCATCGAATGCCCCATCAGATACACGCGGTCCGCATCGACGGCGAACTGCGTGGCCACGTGGTCGATGATGTCGAGCACGTCGCGCTCGGCGGCGGCGCGATACCATCCGTTGCCGCGCCCGAGCGGGGCGGCCACCGCGTAGCCCTGGCCCTCGGCCGCCGACTTGATCGGCGTGAAGTCGAACCACGCGTTGTGGTCCACGCCGTGGCCGTGCAGCACGACGGCCAGCGGCAACGGTCGCTCGCCCACGCCGCGCGGCACGAACAGCCGATACGGCTGCTCCGTGCCGTCCCACGTGCTGGTGAACGTCATCTGGTGGTCGCCCGGCGAGACCATCGGCGCGGCTGCCCCCGCAAGAGTCGACAACGCAACCACCACAAGCAGCATCACGGACCGGCGCAACTCCATGTGACGACTCCCGCCAGGATCGTTCGACTTTCCGTCTTCACCCTACGCCTCGCACAGCAGGCCCTTCAGGTAGTGCCCCTCCGGGAAGGCCGTGCCAACCGGATGGTCGGGGGCCTGCGACAGGAAGCGCACAATGCGTCCGTCGCGCCCGGCGTCCAGCGCCGCGTCGGCCACGATCTTCTGGAAGAGCGGCGGCGGCACGTGGCCCGAACACGAGAAGGTCATCAGCAGGCCGCCGGGCCGCAACAGCTTGAACGCCAGCAGGTTGATGTCCTTGTAGCCCCGCGCCGCCCGATCCACCTGACCGGCCGAGGCCGCGAATTTCGGTGGGTCCAGCACGATCACGTCGAACGCACTGCCGGCATCGCGGCATCGGCGCAGGTGGTGGAAGACGTCCGCCTCGACGCACTCGAAGCGCGCCTTGTCGAAACCGTTCACGGCCGCATGGGCGCGGGCCTGCGCCAGCGCCTCGGCCGACGAGTCCACGTTCGTCACGCGAGCGGCCCCGCCCGCCAGCGCCGCCAGCCCAAAGCCGCCCGTGTAGGAGAACGCGTTGAGCACCTCGCGGCCACCCGCCAGCGTTCGCAGCAGCGCCCGGTTCTCGCGCTGGTCCAGATAGAAGCCCGTCTTGTGTCCGCGGCGCAGGTCCACCTCGTAGCGGACGCCGTCCTCGACGAAGGGGACGCGGTCGGGCGGCTCATCGCCGGCCAGGCGGCCGACGCGTTCGGGCAGCCCTTCCTTCGTCCGCGCGTCGGTGTCGGAGCGCTCGAAGAGACCGCGCCAAGGGCCGAGCTCGCCCAGTGCTTCGACGATGGTCGCGCGCCAGAACTCGGCGCCGGCCGACAGGAACTGGCAGGCCAACCAAGGGCCGTAGCGATCCACAATCACGCCGGGCAGGCCGTCGGATTCGGCGTTGACCAGCCGGCAGGCCGCTTCGGCGCCGTCGAGGCCCAACGCCCGCCGCATGCCCAACGCGCGCTCCAGGCGCGCGCGAAAGAACGCCGCGTCCACCGCCTCTCGCTCGTCGAACGTCCAGGCGCGCACGCGCATCTGCGACGCCGGCGACCAGGCCCCACGGGCCCGCCACGCCCCGTCCGTCGTGACGACATCCACCGTGGCGCCCGAGTCCGGGTCGCCTTCGACGCGCTCGATCCCGCCGGTGAAGACCCACGGGTGGCGCCGGCGCAAGGACTCGTCGCGTCCTGCCTTCAGGATGATCCGCGCCCGTGTCATCGTGTGGTACTCCGTGTCCCGAATGGCCCGGCGCCGGTTGTCGCTCTGCGGCTGCGGCGGGTCAAAGCCAAGTCCTGCCCGGCGTTCGTGTCGGGCGGCTTGGAAAGCAGAAGGGGCGTGCATCGCGAGATGCACGCCCCGAAGGCACTGCAGTTGGATTGCTGGCTTACTGGTACAGGGCCCAGTTGCCGGCGCTGGCGGCGGCCGAGATGGCCTCGACCTTGACGTTGTCGATCAGGACGAAGTTGTCGCTGGCCGGAACGGCAAGGCTGGCGAAAACGTCGGCCGTGCCGAAGTGCGGGGCCAGACCGGTCAGGGTCGTGCCGGCGTTCGGAATGAACCAGTTGCACAGGACGACTTCGCTGTTGTCCGGCTTGGTGATGGAGAGGCGAACGGAGCCGTTGAGGATGACGAGCTCGTAGGTGAGCCACGCCTTGCCGGGGGCGCCGGCGGTCTCGAAGGCCGGGGACGGGAAGGTGCTCTGGAAGAAGGCCGCATTGTGGTCGACCGATCCGTCGCCGCCGAAGTTGGCGAGCGCGCCGTTGTTGCCGACCGCAGCGCCGCCGTTACCGTCGTAGTAACGATAGTCCTGGGCCGCGCCACCCTCACCCGCGAGGGTGAAGTAGAAGCCGTTGAAGCTGGGGTTGACGCTGGTGAGGTAGTTGCTGCCCGGGGCGGCGGGCAGGGCGCTGTTGGCGCTGGCGCCGAAGGTGATGAACTCGGTGGAGCCGGTACCGCCGCCGGCGCCGCCGTTGTAGTTGATCCAGCCGTCGAACGTGATGCGCATGTTGGCTTGCGACACGCCGTTGAGGGTGGCGGTGATGGCGTTCACGACGCCGGTGGCGCCGGTGTTGGTCGCCATGCGCAGGGCACGGGTGTTGGCCGCAACGGTGCTGGGCGACTGCGGGATCGAGGTCGGGAAGCCGCTGGCGGCCTGGGCGAAGGTCGAGTAGTCGTAGCTGAAGTCGATCTGGTTGTCGGCCGGTGCGGCCTGGTGCGAGACGGTGAAGTTCGCCGACTGGTCGGTCGCGAAGTCGGTCTCGAACAGCACGGAATCGATGATGAAGCCCTGCGCGAACACCTGTCCGGCGGCAAGCACGCCGAGTCCAGCGAGCACCGCCGCAAAATGCGTCTTCTTCTGCATGGAACCTGCTCCTTCGTGATGGGAATCTGGGTGTGCGGCACGTCGCTCCGCACTGCCAGTTGGGACTTATCCTTTGGGCTGCCCGGTTTGGCCCCCTTGCCCGTGAATGACCGAGGGAAAGGGAAACAAGCCGCCAGCGTCGTGGTCACTAAGCATCAAGAGGGGGGCACGGTCAACCCCGATTCTTGCGCCTTGCGGGGCGAGGACCTGTATGAAGGGGTCGGTCTTATATGACTGATTTTACTGTTCTTACGTCGGAAACTTACAGTTCGCACGCGAGACATACGGAGCAGATACAGGGGCGCTGCCTGCGTCAGGGATTCTCACAGAGGTGGGCACTCTTGCCTGCCGACCGGTTGCCCTTGACAGGCCTGCCGGAAAGCCTCTACAAAGCAACCAGCCTGCACCTTTCCCTCGTAGCACCAATCCCTTCAGGAGGATCCCTCATCATGAAGAAAAGAACCATCTTGGCAGCGACCGCCGGTGCGGCCATGCTGACCTCGGGTGCCCTTGCCGTGCCCTATGCTTCGCAGATCAAGACGCCGACGGCGGTGTTCGAGGCCGGTTCGACCATCAGCTACGTGCTGAACATGCCGGCCACCTCGGTGACGATTCGCATCTTCTCCGACGGCCAGAATCCGTCGACGGACACGCCGGTGGCGTCGTTCGCCGGCACGACGGCCTCGGGCGTCAACAGCGTCGTCTGGGACGGCACGGACACCAACGCGGGCGGCACCGACGTCGCCATCGGCTCGAACTACTTCGCCACCGTGCAGGTGGTGGGTGCGACGGCGGCCGGCTGGGCCGAGTTCGCGTCGAATCGTTCCCTCGCCAATGCCGGCCCCGCGGCCACGCTCAACACCATCTTCAACGGCTTCTCGGGCAACGACGTCTACATCAACAAGAACGAGGAGAGCGACCTGTTCGGCATCGTGGCCGCGACCTCGTCGTTCACCACCACTCCGATCCACCGCGCGGTGATCCTGTTCAACTCGGACCTGAGCATCACCGGTGGGGATGACGGCCTCGCCAGCCGCGTTCTGCGGCAGCGCGCCGACGGCTTGGACCCCGCACAAGGCACGAATCAGGCGACTTGGGGCATCACGTCCGATCCGGACGACATCAACCGCGTGTGGGTCAGCGGTCAGGACCCTGTCGGCACCGGTCACGCCACGGTGACGCAGTCGCACTGCATCCTGACGGCGGCCAATGCCGACGGCGGCTATGACCAGACGCTGACCACGGCGGACGCCAACTCGCTGATCGCGCAACTGATGTATCCCCGCACGATCGCGGTGGCGCGGCATGCGGCGGGCAAGTTCGCCTACCTGACGGCCGGCAATGGACGCATCGCGCGCGTTCCGATCGACAACAACAATCAGGTCACCGGCGGCGCGATCGATGCCACAACCAACACGTGGAACAACATCCTGACGATCACCGCGACGCGCTACTCCAAGGGCGTGCTGTTCGATGACGACGGCAACCTGTACTGGGTGACCCGCGACGTGACGCCAGCAATCACGACTACGGGCGACGGCGGTCGGTTGTACCGCTGGAACGCCGCCGATGTCGAGGCCTCGGCCAGCGGCAACACCTTCGGCGCCCTGACCGACGCCAACGCCGCGTGGGTTGTCCAGTTGCCCGCGGGTGCCCTGCGTGGTCTCGATGCGGCGATCGACCCGACCTCCGGAGATGTCTACCTGGCAAACGGTGTGGGCTCGCCGCGTGGCGTGTGGCGGATCGCGAACAAGTCGACTGCGACCCTCGGCACCGATGCGGCCCCGCACGAGCCCGCCTCGGGCGACCTCGTGATCAACTATGAGACCATCGGCACGGGTCTGGCGACCAGCACGTTCGGCTCGGGCATCGAGTTCGACAAGTTCGGCAACCTGTACATCGTGGACCGGACGACCGAGCAGGTCCGCGCCTTCACGCAGGGCGGTGCGTCGGACCTGACGGTCGCGGCGCCGGCCTCGCAGGCGTTCAACGTCGTCGGCAGCGCCTCGGCGCAGCCGATGTGGCACCTGTACGAGTAAGTCGCTCGTGCGGCAACCCGACGGTTCCCCGGGCCCCGTTTCGACGGGGCCCGGTTTCGTTGTGGAGTACGAGCAGGGCGCGACGCGGGGCTTGCCCGGCGGGGACGGGCCAGTCAGGGTCACCGGCAACTGGGGTTACTCCCCGCACAATCATGGAGTTCCGATTGATGGCGAAGAAGCGCAAGAAGCCACAGGCGAATCCCCGCCCGTTCGGGGCCCGGCCGGAGCTGCCCAAGTCGGGGCCGCCGCGCCGGGTGCCCAACGAGTTCGGGCTCGAACCCAGCGAAGGGTTCGCCGCCTGGCTGGAGGAGCAGGAAGTCGGCATTGCCCTTTCGACGTATCACACGGGGCGGCTGTTCTGCCTGGGCCTCGACGAGCACTCGCGCCTGGCGTGGACGGTGCGCGCGTTCCAACGCGCCATGGGCCTGTGCGCCGCGGGCCAGGACCTTTGGCTCAGCTCCGCCTATCAGGTCTGGCGCTTCCGCAACATGGTCGAGCCCGGCCGCACGGTCAGCGGCTACGACCGACTCTACTGCCCGCGGACCTGTCACGTCACGGGGACAATCGACATTCACGACATGGCGGTGGAGGCCGACGGGCGCCTGGTGTTCGCCAACACGCTGTTCGGTTGCGTGGCGACGGTGGATGCGGACTACAGCTTCCGGCCGGTGTGGCGGCCGTGGTGGATCAGCGCCTTGCAGCCCGAGGACCGCTGCCACCTGAACGGGCTGGCGCTGCGGGACGGGCGGTTGCGCTACGTGACGGCGGTGGGGATGGCAGACGCGCTGGAGGGCTGGCGGGCGCACCGCTCGAGCGGCGGCGTGCTGGTCGATGTGGAGGCGAACGCCGTGGTGGCGACGGGGCTGTCGATGCCGCACTCGCCGCGCTGGCACGACGGGGCGCTCTATCTGCTGAACGCGGGCTCGGGTTGGCTGCTGCGGATCGATCCGGCGACCGGGGAGAAGGCGCCGGTGTGCTTCTGTCCCGGGTTTGCACGCGGGCTTTCGTTCACGGGGCCGTATGCGGTGGTCGGGATTTCGGACCAGCGGGTGGACCGGACCTTCTCGGATCTGGAGCTGGAAGGAAACCTGAAGAGCCACAACGCGCGGCCGTCGTGCGCGGTGCTGGTGATCGACCTGCGGTCGGGCGAGATCGCCCACCGGATGACCTTCTCGGGGCAGATCACAGAGCTGTACGAGGTGACCGTGCTGCCCGGGGCGCGGCGGGCCAACGTGATCGGATTCATGAGCGACGAAGTGGAGCGAATCCTGTCGATTCCGCCGAGTTAACCATCACCGTTCGAGCAGCGCCCGGACGTGATGCGCGGCGGCCTCGCCGATGGCGTCGAGATCGTAGCCGCCCTCGAGGACGGAGACGACCGGCACCCGCGGCGCAAGGGCCTCGAGCAGCGCCTGGGTGAGCGTGGCGAAGTCCTCGGGCTCGAGGCCGAGGCCCCCGATGGGATCCGACTCCAAAGCATCGAAGCCGCACGAGACGAGCACGAAGGCCGGGGCGAAGCGTTCGAGCACGCCGGCCAACTCGCGCCGGAATGTCGCGACGTAGTCGGCCCGCGAGATGCCATAGCGCAGGGGCACGTTGCGGACGTTGTTGTGCCCGCCGGTTTCGTGCGCGGCACCGGTGCCCGGGTAGAAGGGCCAGCGGTGCAGCGACAGGAAGAAGATGTTCGGATCGTCCTCGACGGACGCCTGCGTGCCGTTGCCGTGGTGGACGTCCCAATCGACGATCAGAACGGGGCGGGAGAGAGCCCGCGCGGCAATGGCGACGGTGGAGAAGAGACAGAAGCCCATGGCGCGATCGGGCTCGGCATGATGACCGGGTGGGCGCACAAGACAGAAGGCGGTGGTATCGGTGCCCTCGTTGATCGCCTCGCAGACGCGCAGGACGGCCCCGACCGCACGGATGGCCGCCGGGTAGCTGAACTCGTTGACGTAGGTGTCGGGGTCGATCCAGCCGAGCGCGCGGTCGGCGGCGGCCTGCTGGACGAAGCGCACATGGCGGGGCGGGTGGACGCGCTGGAGTTCGTCGTCGGTGGCGTCGCGCGCCTCAAGCGGGCGCATGCGCGCGAGCAGACCGGCGGCGTCCAGGGTGCTGCGGATGGCGGTCAGGCGCGCGGGGCGCTCGGGATGGCCGGGTGCCTCGTGGCGCAGGAAGAGTTCGTCGGTCGTCCAGAGCGTCATGGCGCGTGAGCCGGTTCAGTTGGTCGGTTCCACAAGCCGCACGTTGTCGAAGAAGAGCCGGCCGGAGGGATGGACGCGGAAGCCCTGGACGCGCGGGGAGACGCCGACGTTGTTCTGGCCATGGTAGGCGAAGATCCACGGGGCGTCCTCGACGACGAGGGCCTGGATGGCCTTGAAGTGGCCTGTCCGGGTGGCGGGATCGGGCTCGTTCTTGGCGGTGACAAGCAGGCGATCCACTTCCGGATTGGCGTAGAAGGAGACGTTGTTCAGCGAGCGGCTCTGGAAGAGCGGCTCAAGGAACTGCTGGGGTGCCTCGCCGCCGACCCAGCCGCCGATGTACATGTCGTAAGCGCCGTCGCGGGTTGGATGCTGCTGGCCTGAGGGGGTGAGGTACTCGTCGAACTTGTCCCAGTAGACGCCCTCGTCGTAGACGATCATGTTGACGTGGACGCCGATCTCGCGGAGGTAGCCGACCGTGGCCTCGGCGACCTTGCGATACGAGCCCGTCTCCATGGTCCAAAGGTTGACGCGCAGGCCGTTTGGGTGGCCGGCCTCGGCGAGCAGCTCGCGGGCGCGCTCGGGATCGTAGTCGTACGAGCGCACCTCCTCGTTGAAGGCGGGCAGGACGTCGGGAAGGGGCCCGCGCGCCGGCGTGCCGACGCCGAAGAAGACGTAGTCGATCATGTGCTGCTTGTTGACCGCGTAGTTGCAGGCCTGACGCACCCGTACATCGTCGAAGGGGGGCTTCTGCGTGTTGAAGCCGATGTAGACGATGGACAGATAGGGGGTGGACTGGACGGCGATGGATGGGTTGCGGCGGGCAACCTGAACGTGCTCCTGAGCGATGGAGGCCATGTCGATGCGGTCCTGCTCCAGAAGCGTGAGGCGGGTGGTGGCCTCGCGAACCTGATGGAATTGCAGGTGGTCGAACTTGATGACGTCGCCGCGCCAGTAGTCGGGGTTGCGTCGGAAGACGAGACGCATGCGGGCCTGGTCCCACGACTCGAAGATGAACGCCCCCGTGCCGACGGGATGCTGGGCGATGTCGGCGCCATGGGTCTCGAAGGCCTTCGGGCTGTAGACGGAGGCGAACGCGCTGGACATCAGCTCGACGAACATGCAGTTGGCGTTGCTGAGCTGGAAGCGGACGGTGTGGTCGTCGGGGGTTTCGATGCGTTCGACATCGACCATCATGTGTGCGCGCGTGGCGGCGACGTCGGGGTCCATGATGCGGTCGAGCTGGCTCTTGATCGCCGCCGAGGTCAGCGTCGTGCCATCATGGAACTTGATGCCCTGACGCAGGTGGAAGGTCCACTGGGTGCAGTCGTCGGAGACCTCCCAGGACTCGGCCAGATAGGGCTCGATGGTCAGGTCCGGGCCCCAGCGCACCATCGGCTCGTAGACCAGGTGCATGATGGCGGTTTCCTGGGCGAAGACCTGCCTGGCGGGGTCCCACGTCTTGAAGTTGTCGGAAAAGCCATAGATGAGGGTCCCCTCCTTCTCGGCGGCGGTGCGCTCCTGGGCGCAGCCGGCCGCCAGGATGACCAGCGCAAACGCTGCCACTGCCCTCAACATGCATCGCACCATCGGCCTGCCTCGTGATCTCGGACTGCCTCGCCTGCCCCCGGACGGCGATCCCACCGTGCCAGCCGGTTTAGCGCAACGACTTCCTGTCGCACGCTTGGAAGGATCGTGGCGGATTTTGGGATTGTGTCCCCGGCCAAGCCGGGAGTAAGTAAAGAGACTTAGTAATCGGAAGCCAAGTACGCCGGCGTCCGAACGTGAAGGGGGCACCATGATGCCACCGGCCATCGCGACCTGCGCCGACCTCGTTGTCCTGCCGAAATGGAGTGCGGCCGAGGACCGCAACGTCGAGCTGCGCCGCATCCGCAAGCATCGGGTGCTGAACCTGATCCGCGAGAACAGCGAGACCTCGCGCGCGGAGTTGGCACGGTCGACGGGCTACAACCTGCCGAACATCTCCAGCATCGTCGAGGAGTTGGTGCGCGACGGGCTGGTGCACGAAGCGCCGGCGCGTGAGACGCCGCGCGGTCGGCGGCCGGTGCCGATCTCGCTCAACGACGATGCGGCGATGGCCCTGGGCATCGAGTTGGGCGTGAAGAGCACGACGGGCGTGCTGGTGAATCTGCGCGGTGCGATCCTGTTCCGGCACGAGGCGCCGACGCCGGCGTTCGAGAGTTTCGATGCGCGGGTTCGCTGGGCGGTGGAGTTCGTCGGCGCGGTCCTGCGCGGGCACCGCGAGCACCTGCTGCCGCTGGCCGGCATCGGCGTGGCGATTCCGGGACTGGTGGCGACGCGCGAGGGCGTGGACTTCGATCATCGCTCGGTGGCCGAGCCGGTGCGGCTGGCGCTGGGTGAGGCGTTCGGTGTGCCAGTTCTGGTGGACAACGACGCGCGCATGATGGCGCTGGGCGCCCTCTGGTTCGGCGCCGGACGCGAGCTGGCCACGTTCGTGACGATCAACGTGACCTACGGTCTGGGCTGCGGCATCGTCATCAATCGGCGCATCTGTCACGGGGCCTTCCGGACGGCGGGCGAGATCGGGCATCTGCCGCTGGGCGAGCACGGAGTGCCGTGCTACTGCGGCGGGACGGCCTGTCTGGAGAACGTCGCCTCGGGCTCGGGCTTGCTGCGCATGGCGAAGACCGCCGGGCTGCACGTGACGGACGTGCGGGCGCTGGCGGCGCGGGCACGCTCGGGCGACGCAACGGCGCTGACGGTCTTCGCGCGGTTCGCCGACGCGCTGGGCCATGGCATCGCGACGGTGTCGAATCTGCTGAGCCCGCAGGCCGTGATCCTGTCGGGGCCGGTGTGCGAGAACTCGGACCTGTTCCTCGATCGCGTGCGCGCGTTCGTGCGGGCGCAGACGCTGCCCGCATTCCTCGATCCGCCGCAGGTGATCGTATCGGAGCTGGGCTTCAATTCGGGAGCGCTGGGCGCGTGCGCGTCGGTGCTGCACCACATCTTCAACGTGTCGCACCTGCAACTTGAAGAAGTCTTCTGACGCCCCGTCGCGCGCGCTGGCGCTGGATGCCCTGCGCGGCCTTGCCATCCTGGCGATGTGCCTGTCCGGCGTCGTGCCCTTCCGCAACCACACCCTGCCGGCGTGGATGTACCATGCGCAGCAACCGCCGCCGACGCACGTCTTCAATGCGGCGCTGCCGGGCTACACGTGGGTGGACCTCGTCTTTCCGGCGTTCCTCTTCTCGATGGGCGCCGCGTTTCCGCTGGCGCTGGCGGGCAGGCTGCGGCGCGGCGTCTCGCTGGGCAGGATCGTGCCGGGCATCGTCGGCCGCGGCATCGCGCTGGCCGCGTTCGCCGTGATCATCCAGAATCTGGCCCCGTACCACATGAATTCCTCGCCGGACGCGCGCACGTGGATCACGGCGCTGTTCGGTTTCGCCCTGCTGTTCGCCCTGTTCGGGCGATTCCCGGACACATGGCCGCGCGATGTGCAGTGGGGCATCCGGCTGGGCGGGCTGCTGATGATCTGGGGCCTGCTCGAATCGATCGTCTACCCGCGCGGCGGGGGCTGGACCGTGCGGCGATTCGACATCATCATCATGGTGCTGGCGAACATGGCGGTGTTCGGGTCGCTGTACTGGCTGGCAACGCGCCACAGTATTCTTATGCGCGTGGCGGGGCTCGGGCTCGTGTACGCGGCACTCGAAGCAAACAAGGTCTCGGGCTCGTGGGTGAACGTGTGGATGGCGCCGATGGTGCGCCTGGGCGAATGGAAGGTCGAGTTCGGTTGGCTGTACAACTTCGCGTGGTTGAAGTACCTCTTCATCGTCGTGCCAGGCACCATCGTGGGCGACCAGTTGCTCGCCTGGATGGAAGCGCGCCGGCAATCCGCGGACAGCGAACCGCCGATGAATCGATGGCGCATCGGCGCGCTGGCGGCGGGACTGTTCGCAGTGGTGGTGTTCGTGCACGTCGGCTTGCAGGCGCGATGGACGACGCTGACGCCGCTGGTGGCGCTGGCAGCGTGCGGCGCGCTGATGCTTGTGGTGCGCCGACCGGAAGGCGACGCGGAGCGCTTCCTGCGCGGGCTGCTCGTGTGGGGCACGTTCTGGTTGGCGGTCGGCATGCTGTTCGAGCCGACCGAGGGCGGCATCAAGAAGGACCCGTCGACGATGAGCTACTACTTCGTCTCGGCCGGGCTCTCGTGCTTCCTGCTGCTGAGCCTGACCGTCTGGATCGACCTGTTCGGCGCGCGCCGGGCATTCGGCCTGCTGATCGCCAACGGGCAGAACCCGATGCTGGCCTACGCCGGCATCCGCAACCTGCTGGCGCCGGTGATGGCGCTGACGGGCCTCGAGCAATGGGCGGTGACGAAGGTCTTCAGCGGTCCATGGCCGCGAGCCGCCTGGGCCGCCATCAAGACGCTGCTGCTCGGCGCGGCCGTGGCGGTCTTCACGCGCCTGCGCGTGTTCTGGCGGACGTAGGCGTGGTTCGTTGTTCGTGGTTCGTGGTTCGTGAGGCGCGGCAGCGATCAAGCCCAGCGCTCCGCTTCAACTCGCGAAGGCGCACGCGCCCGACGGGAGAGTTGCTCGATCTGCCGGCCACGGTGGATTGCAGGGCACTGCAAGGTTCCGGTTCCACGAACCACGAAGAGCGAACCACGAGGAACAAACTTCCGCTTGCCGAACGTGCTCGGCCGGCGGGAATCGTTCCGCGAAGGCATCGGCCCGCGCGCGGAGCAGCATGCACATCGAACTCCACAGCGTTGTGAAATGCCCCGAGTGCGGCGCCTTCCAGATGGAGGAGATGCCGGAGGAAGCGCTGGTGCTGGCGTGGGAGTGCCCCGGTTGCGGGCGCGTGATCCGGGCGGCCGAGGGAGCCTGCTGCATCTACTGCTCGTGGGGCAGCGTCCCGTGCCCGAGGGCGCAACGCCTTGCCCGGCACGGCAGTCCACTTCCCCCGGGGGCGCTCGGCGACGCCGCCCCGTACAAGGATCCCCGGCCATGACCGCCCGACTTCCCGCGATGGTGATAGTGATGGTGATGATGAACGCATTCATTTTCGGATGGCAGCTTCCGAACGACATTCAGGCCGCAATCGACGGCGGGCGGTTCGCCGAGGCGCGCGTGGCGCTGGAGCAGGCCGCCGCGCGCGAGGGGCTCGCCGACGACGAGCGCCATGCCTTGCTCTACGAGGTCGAACGCCTCGACCGCATCCGCGCCGAGCACACGCTGGGCGACGATGAGCTGTTCCGCGACCTCGCCGCCGAGATTCCCGACCTCACCCCCGCCGACATCGATGCATGGTATGCGGCCGGCCTGCTCGAAGGCCGCGTGATCGAGGGCGAGCGGCGCTTCTTCAAGCGCGCCATTCGCAACCTGTTCCGCCTGTCGCCCGAAGTACGCGCGCGCCGCAGCACGCCCGACGCGCCGGCACCGACCGGCGACCGCGAGATCAGCATCGAGGAGCGCATGGCCGGCTACCTCGAGATGCGCCGCGCCGCCGAGTCCAGCCTGGTGGCGCCGACGCGCTTCCGGATTCGCTACACGCTGACCGTCAAGCCCGACGTCGTTCCGGCCGGCGAAGAGGTGCGCTGCTGGCTCGTGTTCCCGCGCCAGACGCCCACGCAGAGCAGCGTGCGCCTGCTGTCGTCGAATCCGGCGGAGGCCGTCGTGGCGCCCAACGAGACGATGCAGCGCACCGTGTTCCTGCGCCGCCCGGCCGTCGCCGGCGAGCCTACCCTCTTCGAGGTCGACTACGAGTTCGCCACCTTCGCCCGCGTCGAGATCGTCGATCCGGCCGCCATCGTGCCGCACGATCCCGATGCGCGCGTCGTGCGCGAGTTCACCGCCGAGCGCCCGCCGCATCTGGCCTTCACGCCCGAGCTGCGCGCCCTGGCCCGCGAGATCGTCGGCGACGAGACGAACCCCTACCTGAAGGCCCGCCGTATCTTCGAGTGGATCGACGGCAACATCCGCTACACGTCGGCGCTGGAGTACGGCACGATCCCGAACCTGAGCGGTTGGTGCGCGGCGCATCGTCGCGGCGACTGCGGCATCCAGGCGCTGCTGTTCATTGTGCTGTGCCGCATCGAGGGCGTGCCGGCAAAGTGGCAATCGGGCTGGTCGCTGCTGCCCGGCCGCGTGAACATGCACGATTGGGCCGAGTTCCATGTCGAGCCCTACGGCTGGCTGCCGGCCGATCCGTCGCGCGGCCTGCGCCCGTCGGACGATCCCGCCGTGCGATGGTTCAACTTCGGCAACATGGATCCGTACCGCCTCGTGTCGAACGACGACTACGGCACCGAACTCGTTCCGCCCAAGCAGCACTTCCGCTCCGAGCCCGTCGACTTCCAGCGCGGCGAGGTGGAATGGAACGGCGGCAATCTGTACTTCGACGCGTGGACCTATCGCATGCAGGCGACGGAGATCGAGTGATCGTGACCGCCACCGGCAACCCGACGACGGAACAGCCCGAGGTCTTCGAGTATCGCCTGCGCGCACGCGACGGCGCCGCGCGATGCGGCACGTACCTGTCCGCGCACGGCGCCGTGCAGACGCCCTGCTTCATGCCCGTCGGCACGAAGGCCACCGTGAAGGGCGTGCTGCCGCGCGAGCTGCGCGAACTCGGCGCCCAGGTGATTCTGGCCAACACGTTCCATCTGCACCTGCGTCCGGGCGAGCAGATCATCGAGCACCTCGGCGGCCTGCACGCCTTCATGCGCTACGACGGCCCGATCCTCACCGACTCCGGCGGCTTCCAGGTCTTCAGCCTTGCCGAGCTGCGCCGCATCGACGAACGCGGCGTCACGTTCCGCTCGCCCGTCGATGGCTCGCTCGTGGACCTGACGCCCGAGCGCTCCATCGAAATCCAGCGCGCCCTCGGCGCCGACATCGTCATGGCATTCGACGAGTGCCCCAACGCGCAGATGACCGGCGAGCAACTGGCCGCCTCGACGGACCGGACGCTGCGCTGGCTCGAGCGCTGCCTCGCCGTCCCGCTCAAGCCCCACCAAGCGCTCTTCCCAATCGTGCAGGGCGGCATGAATGCGGACCTGCGCCGCGCCTCCGCCCAACGCACCGTCGCGCTGGCGCCGCAAGCCCGCGGCTTCGCCGTCGGCGGCCTCTCCGTCGGCGAGGCGCGCGAGACCACCTACGCGATGCTCGAGGCCTCCGTCGAACAACTGCCGCCCGACAGGCCGCGCTACTTCATGGGCCTGGGCACGCCGCGCGACCTCGTCGAGGCGGTCGACCGCGGCATCGACCTGTTCGACTGCGTGCTGCCCACGCGCAACGCCCGCAACGGGCGCGTCTTCCATCCCGCCGGCGACCTGAACCTGCGCAACGCCGAACACGCCCGCAACCCGCGCCCCATCCAGGAGGACTGCGACTGCCCGGCCTGCACCGGCGGCTTCTCCCGCGGCTACCTCCACCACCTCGCCAAGCAAAACGAAATGCTCGGCGGCATCCTCGCCACGCTGCACAACCTGCGCTACCTCCTGCGCCTGTGCGAGCGCATGCGCGAGGCCATCGCACAGGGACGCTGGCAGGAACTGAAAGCAGAAGTCCTCCCCGCCGCCCAACGCTGATCCCGCCGGCGAGATCCGTCTACTGCCGGGGCGGGGGCATGAAATGCGGATCAACGATGCGAGTCGGCTGCGTCAAGCGATCCCAACCCGCAATGATGTCACCCGTGCTCAGCGTCCCGTTCGACGGATCGTACAGGAGGACTGCCCCTTGGTCGATCAGGTCCGGGCCGATGCTGTAGTGGAACCCGCTGTTCGACGCGCGTAGAGGTTGGTTGGTGAACGGATCGGTCGCGCCCACGGCGATCACATCTGGCGTCATCAAACTGACGTGGCGATGGGCTCTGTAGGCCGCGCCCTCACAAGCAATGGTCTCGACAACGAGGATAGGCCACAACACGCTTTCCGACTGCCAGTGCCGCGCGAGCAAGTGCACGTTGGCCATCAGATGCGTGGCATAGAGAAAGCCCGTCGCCGTCCTCAGGCAGAAACCCAGAGCGAACGCCCAACGCGCCAACGAGCGCTTCGGCGACTTCTCGCGCATGCTGGTGAACGCAGAGGAGAGCGCAAGAAGCCCCACGACGCCCATCACGACGTAGTAGATGGCGCCCCCAAAGATGAGAGCGACAGCAGCCAGGACAATCGACGTCAGGATCCCCGCTGCCCCCCACGCGACAACCACGACAAGGCCCTGAAAGACGCTCTTCCCGCTCATCGCGCGCCAACCATTCGGCAGATTCGAATGCGGCCGCCCACGCGGCCGCACATCGCTTCACCCTTCGATTTCGCGACAGCTCCCCTGAAGGCGTCCCTCTGATTCAACTTGGCTGCACGCGAAGCCGCACGCAGCACTCAAGGCCGATTCGGCGGACAGGCCGCCGTTGGGCACACTCTACAACGCCATTCCAAACGAGAACTCGACTCGAGGGGCCTCCGCGGTCTTGCGTAGCCTTCCATGCCAGAGTTGGCCATCCTCACCCGTCAGGACCACAGACCAGCTATCGGTCGGCTCATGGAAGTCCTCGACCGTGATCAGGAACTTGGCTGGGTCAAGGCGAGTCGCCTCAAGTCCAGACTGCACCATACTCTCGACATCCTGTGCCTTTCCCGGCCATTCAGCGCAGTCAATGGACACTTGGTAGGTCCGCATGAGGAACATCACCCGGGTGGCTTCACAGGCGTACACGACGATCACCAGCGCAACGAACACCAAGGCCCCCGACTTGATCGTACGTCGTGCCACTTGGGTCAGCATCCTGTCCTCCTGTGCGCCATGATCCACCGAAGGTCTCTCCTCAACAGGGGCAACGACCTCATGAGGTTTCCACGCCACTCCGACGCACAGACCGCCAGCGCCGGCGCGTTATTCGGGCTCTTGCAACTCCTCCGCGCGAACTCGCTCCAGCCAATCGACGACGGCCTCGATACCATGCTTGGCGACGTCTTCTGCGGAAACGTAGTGATACTCCGGCCAGCCGGCCATGCAGAACGCTCCGGTCTTGAATATGAGAGCATACTCGTCGGCCGCGCCCTCGTCGCCGGCGTTCGCCTCGTCGCCGACCGGCCGCTTGATCTTGAGCTGCGTCCATGCAGAAGTGGCCGGGTGACTCGGGGGCAACTTGACGGTGAGATCACTCGCCACGCGATACCCCGCCGTGCCATCCTTCGTCAACTGGGTCACATGCAATTCGGGATCGCCACCTTCGACGCGGGAGAAGCGGGCCGCGATGTAGCGCCCGTCCCGCCGTGCGACGATCACTTCGGACACTCCGGGGAGTACGCGCTGATCTACCTCGTCACAGCCAACTCCGCGCGCGGCGGCCGCCGAGGCCAAGTCCTGGCAGACCTCCTCGGCGAAACCCGACGAACCCATGCAACCGATGACCAACTCGTCCGCGACCAAGCCATCATCCGATACCGAGCCACCTATCTGGACCAACAATACGTGCTCGCCATCGAGAACGACGCTCCAAATCGTCAACCACCGGCTCACGTCTCCTTTCGCCTCCTCCGGGTGCTGACGGAAATCGGCTATGCTCTTGGCCCGGATCGAACGGAACCGCGTCGCCGCGAAAACGTTCTTCCAAAGCGTGTCCTCTTTGTACTCGTGACTCACCGCCAAACGGCGAAAGCAGTCCTTCGGGAAAACGTTGGACTGCCCCAGACGACAGAGCTCGACGGCCAGGACGCTCGACAACCCGTCGAGGCCTTCGGATGCGGCCCACTCGGCGCAGCCGAGAATTGAGTCCTCAGAAGCAGGATCATTGGGCTCCACGCGAACCACATGGGCCGCGACTCCTGCGTCGGTGCCGGGTTCCGAGCCGGGCTCCGCAAAGGCGGAGGTCGGAAACGCACTGGAGGCTGCGAAGAGAACCGACAAACCAACAACCACTAAAAAGTTCATGGGACTCTCCCCGATCAGCAACTGGCGCCTCAGCCCAAACGGGAACGGTCCATCCGAGAGTGCTGCGCCTGTACTCCTCCCCTGATAGGCTCCGCACTGGAGCAGGCGGCACAAGACGGTACCGAACAGACCACCCGCCCGCCTCCCGCCTGACGAGCCCCTCGCCGCCGGATCAGATACGCTCAAAGCGTCGGGCCATTCAAGCCCGAATCGGGGGGCAAGGAAATCGGCAACTCCATCACTTCGCCAAGTGGCTGCTGGTGGTGAGTCTCCCGTAAGGGATGCTGACTCCGCGCTGGCTCTCGCGAGAGCGCCGTATCCGGCCCTCGACCTCCTCGACGGTCGGCATCCGGCCTTCGCCACACGCGGCAGAGGACGCCATGTCGTGAACCCGGGCAATCATGGCCTCCATCTCAGTCACAAGAGAATGCATCGCCTCGCGCGCCATCAGGGAAGGAGTCCAGAAACTCCGGTAGGCCCAGCACCTTCAGGTCCATCTCAAGGTCCCGCACCACGCGCGCGATGCTCCGGTCCAGGGATGCTTTCGGCAGGTCGGCCAGGGCATTGCGGACGCTGCCGATGCGGGGCCACGCAAACTCAAGCGACCCGTCCAGAAGAGCTTGGTCCACGCGGGTATGCAGTGTATCGGGGTTGAGCTTCTCGCACAAGTACTGGATTCGGTTTGGCGGCCACCCGTGCAGCTCAAATTCGGAGACAGCAGCGGGAAGCGCCCCTTCCCATGGATCGTCATCCGTCGCATTGCCCGCTGCCAGCAGGGCTTCTGCGCAGGCCACGCACGCGTAACGCGCCCCTGCCGAATCGTCCGAGGCGATCCAGTCGATCAGACGCATGGTATCGTCCGAGATCGCGCCGAGCGTGCGGGCGTGGCCCTCCCATTCATAACTCGGACAGAGCCCGCCCGCGTGCCACTTCAGTGTCAGCCGAATCCGGTTCGTCAGGCTCGCGAGCATTTCGCGAGTCAGCATTCCGAAGAATGGATCGGAGCCCGCACACGCCGACCGGGCATAGGCGCACATCCATTCCGAGATTCGATCGATATTGCCGACTTCGTGCCTCGGCTGGCCCATGCAGAAGCCGTAGTACCACGCGGTCTGCGCATAGAGACCCCTAAGGCAGGCAACAGGGAGTGCCTCTCCGAAGGGAAGATCGACACCCGGCAGGAGCCAGGTCAACTCCTTCCATGCCTTCTCCAACAAGACCGGGTTGACTCTGCAGTCGGGCTGTCGGGTTGCCAAGGACGCCAAATCACTCGCGGAAATCTCGCCAGAACGCGGATGGCAGACCACGCTCTCGCCGCCGACGCCGAAGGTGTCGTAGCAGTGGTTCAGCTCTGCCGATATGGACTCATCAGGTTCCATGCAATCACCCGGATGCCCTCATGGATCCAAGCCGCCCTTCTCCGGCGCTGGTCACGCCAAACGATTGAAGCGGCTCGATCCTTGTGTCATTGCAAGCCGGGCATGCTGGCAAGTCCTTCTTCATGGCGTGGTCCCTCCCGGCGTGGAAGAGTGCGGCGGCATGGCGACGGCCGCGCAAGCGCGCGTCTTCCTTCTCGAAGATCGACGAGTCCTCGCCGCAGACGAGGCGGTCTGTAACCATCAGCCCCCGGCTTCCCAGGAGCGCAAGCTGTTGCGGGTAGGCAGGAGCGGGCTTGGTGTACGGGACAGTCATCGTGCGACTTTCTGGAGGAACAAGCCGTTGCACAGAAGAAGCAACAGCCACAGCATGGCCCTTTCGGCCGTCGGCGATATCGTCTCGGTTGTCACGGATGGAGCTCCGCCTCCTGTCGGACGAGGGAGCAGCCCTTGGGGGGCCCGCCCTGCGCCACTCGTAGGACAACTGGCCACAACCCACAGCCCAGCTACGCACAGCCCCACGGGTTGCTCAAGGCCGAAACCGTACGAGACAGTGGGTCAGTCGAATGCCGCTGCGATGGCTGCGCAATCCGGAGCCTTCTGCTTTGCGCGAGCATCGACGAGAAGCGTGCGAATCCGCGCGTAGGCATCCTGCCATTCGTCGGGGAGCTTCGCCGCCATCTCCTCTACCGCGGCGAGCATGTCCGAACGACGAAAGTCGGTCGCCCAAGGGTTGGCACCGTACTCCAGCAATAGTTCGACGTTCTCCACCTGTCCCAGTTCAGCGGCTATCCACAGCGTTGTCTGGCCCACGCTGTTTCGGAGGTCCGGATGCACCCCCGAGGCCAGCACGGCCCGCAGCGTTGCCGGTCGTCTGAGCAGGAGCTGCAGAATCGTCCGGTCATACGGGCTATCCCGGGCCGGCCGCGCACCAATGCGGAGCAGCGCGAGGATCACGTCCTGGTGGGCATCCTGTGCCGCATGATCCAGCAACCTCCTCCCCTTGGCGTCGGATGAGTTCACCCCCTGCCGGCTGGCAAGCTCCAGCCAAGCATTGACGTCGTCAGCACCCGCCTCGGCCTGCACCAATAGATCCTGCCAAAGCCACTTGGGCGCTGGCGTCGCGTCCCCCGACTCGGGCTCTTCGCCCATCGCCTCCACCAAGAGTCGCTGGATCTCGGCCAGCGAGGCTGCTTCCCATTCCATCATGAATGCTGCCTGCAGGCTGTCCCGGGTAAGCGCCAACGGCGTCAGCCCCAAACCGTCCGGAAACCAGGGATCGGCGCCGAACTCCAGCAGGACAGCAACGGACTCGGGCTGAACGAATCGTGCGGCAGCGTGAAGCGGGGTGTCCCCAACACCATTCGGCGCGTTCGGATCGAGCCCGACCTCCAGCAAGCGCCTCATGACCAAAGGCCGACGCACAGAGGCGTGCAGCAGGGAGTCGCCAAACACGCTGACTTCCCGACAGTTCGAGACGCTCCGAAGGACACCGGCAATGATGGGCCAATCCCCCCGAGTGACGGCCAGATGCAGCAGGGTTCCACCACGGTTGTCGAGTGTGTCGAATCCTCGCTCCGCTCCGAGCCTCAGCACAGCGTCGAGGTCGCCGCCATCAATCATCCCGGCGGCGTCCATCCACGACCATTCGGCGCAGGTCGCGCACACACCCAGCAGGTCATCCTCGAGTGGATCGATGGCAGGCAGATCGGCTGTGGTCACCGACTCCATCATCTCCGGGTCCCGGCGGTCCGGCTCGTCGTCGGACACGGAGCACGCCACACACGCCACGACGGCAAGCGGGACGATCCTTGCAAGACGTTGGAGCACCACCCGTCGCATCATGGCGAATCGCTTGGACCCTTGAAGCGATGTGAAGACGCTGCCCACCCGTCCCAGCTCCTCCGGTGCTTGGCACTCGCCAGTCCGGAGGAGCGGCCTGCCCACTTCTTGGCAATAACGAGATCACCCACTTCCAAGGCGAGGCAAGCCGACATTGCGCTGGGTCAGACGGCGGCGGGGGTTCTTTCGCTGTAGAGGACGGGCCAGAGGTCGCCGGCGAAGCGGTCGCCGTCGCGGCCGCCGCGCTCGCGCATCAGAATCGCGTTCATGTGGTTGTCGTTGGGCGTGCCGGCGACGTAGTGCGCGTCGTCGGGCATGAGGTGGAGCACGAGCGAGCGGCGGGGCTTGTGGGTGAAGTTGGGGCCGCTGCCGTGGATGGTGAGGCAGTGGTGGAAGCTGAGGGCGCCGGCGGGGATTTCGAGCGGGACGGTCTTCCACTCGTGGCCGAGCTCGCGCACGATCTTCGTCTTGAAGGCTTCGAGGTCCTGCTCGAAGAAGTTGCCTTCGATCAGGCCCCACTTGTGGCTGCCGGGGACGGCGAGCATGCAGCCGTTCTGGACGGTGACGTCGTCGAAGGCCACCCAGGCGGTGAGCAGGTTGTCGGTGGTGCATTGCCAGTAGTTGCGGTCCTGATGCCAGCCGACATTGCCGCCGGCCTTGGCGTTGGGGCCCTGGCCGGGTTTGTAGAGCAGTTGATCGTGCCAGAGGCGCACCTCGGGGGTGCGGGCCAGGCGCGCGGCGATGGCGCCGATGGTGGCGTGGGTGACCAGTTCGCGGAAGGTGTTGTTGGCCCAGTGGGCCTGGTCCATCTTGCGGACGGCAAGGCGGTTGTCGCCCAGCACCCAGGGTCCGCCCCAAGGCTCCTTACCGGTTTCGAATTCGGCGGCGTAGACCTGGTACATGGCCAGGCGCAGGCGGTCGAGGAAGGCGTCGTCGAGGACCTTGGGTCCGATCCAGTAGCCGTGCTCCTCGTAGAAGGCGACATCGTCGTCGGTGGGCAGGAGGGATTCGTCGATGAGGGACATGCGGTTGTTCTCCATGGGTGTCGAGTGTGGCGCGATGTCGGCCGCGCGTCCGTCCTCAGGCCTCCGCCTCGACCACGAGTTCGAGGAAGAACTCGACGGTTTCGCCGGGAGCAATGTGCTGCAGGGTGCCGCGGGCGCGGTCGGCGGCGCGTCCGCCGACCGTGCAGTTCGTCGGCTCGATGCCGAGCGCGTGCGTCGTCGTGCCCGGGTTCTTCCACTGCACGAGATTCGGCAGCGTGGCGATGTCCCAGCGCAGGCGCACCGTAACGGGGCGCATGGCGCCGGCGACGGGAAAGCGCGGCTGGCGCAGGACGGCCTCGGCGAGCGCGCGGCCGCCGTCCGACTGCCGCGTGGCGCGGACGTCGCGGTGGTAGTAGACGCGCTCGCGATAGCCGGCGACCGGCGCCTCCCAACGGTCGTGCCCGGCAAGGGGCGTTTCGGCCTCGCGCGGTTCGACGCGGGCAGGCGGAAAGGTCAATTCCACCTCGGGCGTCAGCAGCGGGAATCCGAAATTGAAGTGATAGAGCATCATGAGCGGCGAGGGCTCGAACCCGATGTTCTCGACGCGGTCGCGCAGACAGAGGCGGTTCTCGCCGAGGCGGCTCCAGACGGCGCGAGGGAGCAGCAGGTTCTCGCCGAAGAGGCGCGTCTCGGCGACGGTGCCGGAGACGCGGACCTCGTACTCGTCGCCGCGCCACGCCCCCACCGCGGCGACGTTGTGCGCGGGGGCATGGTGCAGGCGACCGTGGATGCCGAGGGCCTCGCCGTCGTCGACGGATGGCGCGCCGACCTGGCGCATGCCGCACGACATCAGCAACCCGCCGGCCGCAGTGCGCAGCCACTCGAGGCCCTCGTGCCGGAAGTAGGCCGGATGCGCGATGCGGTTGGGCGAGAGCCAGGAGAACGGGGTGCCGGCGAACTCGGCGAGCCCGATGTCGAGCCCGCGATGCGGCGCCAGGCGATAGGCGAGCCCCGCACCGGTGCGGACCTCGACGATCTCGACGCCGTCCTCGACGCCCTCGGTCAGGCGCAGGCGACGCACCCCGCCAATCTGTTCCAGCAGGCCCACGCGGGCCTCGATGTCGCGACGAGTGTAGGTGGTGCCGGAGAGAAGCATGGGGGAGGGCCGTGGATCGAGAAGTTGTTGGTGGTTGGTTGTTAGTGGTTAGTTGTTAGTTGTTGGTTGTTAGTTGTTGGTTGTTAGTGAATCCATGTTACCGCAGATGCCGGCAAGACTATTTCCTACTAACAACTAAACACTAAACACTAATCACTGAATTCCATCCTCTTCGATCTCCGGAATGCGCTTGATGCGGGGATCGGTGAAGATGTCGGCCTCGTCGCGGCTGGTGCTGGAGAACTCGGAGACGATGGCGCCGTCGTCGCCGGCCTGGAACCAGTGCAGGGTATCGGGCTCGATGGTGTACTGCTTGCCGGGGGTGAGCTCGATTTCGTGGAAGACGGTGTAGTAGGGCTTGCTGACGGCGGGGACGCGGGCCTTCGGCGCGGCGGCGGGGGGACCCTCGACGTAGAGCCAGACCTTGCCGGCGCGGCAGCGGAAGGTCTCGCGCTTGCCGGGCTCGCCGTCGATCGGGGGATGCTTGTGCTCGGGACAGGTCTGGCGCGGGAAGAGAACGAGCTCCTTCGCGCAGTAGCGGTCGTTGTTCTCGTAGACGACCAGCTCGAGACCCTCCTCCATGAGCCGGTCGAGTCCGAACTCGGCGATTTCGATATTGTTGCGTTCCTCGGGCGTGAGGACAACGCCGGCTTGGTCCAGGGCGGCGGCGGCGCGTTGTTGGGCGACGCGCATCTGGCTTCTCTTGATCATCTTCGTGTCTCCTTGGATGGAAGTGGTTCGCGGGTTGCAGGCTTAGTTGGGCTGGTAGACTCCGGAGGTGGAGGTGGGTTGCCAGCTTCCGAGGGCGGGGCTTGGCGGGTGTCGTCGCCAACCGTTGCGCAGACGGGCGCGGACGGCGTCGGCGTGCGGCACGGCGCTCGTGGCGTCGGGACGTTCGACGCTGCACGCGCCGACGGCGGTGGCGAAGGCGAGTGCGGACTCGGGGGTGCCGCCGGCGGCGAGCTCGACCAGGAAACCGGCAATGGTGCAATCGCCGGCGCCGGTTGTGCCTCCAACGGCGACCTCGCAGCAGGTGGCAAGGCGTTCGCGCCCGGCCCACGCGACCGCGTCGCACCCGAGTCGGGAGACGTCGGGGCCGGTGCGCAGGTAGAGCCCGCGATCGCCGAGCTTGATCGCCACCGCAACGGCGCCCATCGCGAGCGTCTCGTCGGCCAGGCGGCGCAGCGTCGCGGCGTCGGGTTCGGTGCAGCCGTGGCCCAGCATGCGCGCCAACTCGTCGAAGCTGGGCAGAAACAGGTCCACGTGCGGCAGGACGTGGCGCATCCAGGCGCGCCAATCGACGCGGCCGGCGTCGGAGGCGGGGTCCGGCATCGCCATGTCGAGCGATGTCGTGACGCCGCGCGCGCGGGCCGCGGCGAACAGGCGCACCAGTTCGGCGCCGTCGCGCTCGTAGAGGCGGCGCATCAGCGGCGGATAACCGAAGTGCAGCAGCCGCGCACCCTCCAGACAGGCGTCGGCAACGTCGCCGGCCACGAAGGTATCGTTGGCGCCCGGGTGATGCAGGAAGACGCGATCGAGCCCGGGCGGGTTCAGCACCACGGTGTAGGAGGTGGCCCCGTGCGGATCGACGGCCATGGCGCGGGCCAACTCGGGATCCTGCGCGCGCAGCAGATCGAGCACCATGCGGCCGAAGGCGTCGGCGCCGACCTTGCCGGCCAGCCGCACGGGCACGCCAAGCTTGTGCACGGCCAGCCCGGTGTTGCCGACCGCACCGCCCGTCGAGACCTGGATCGCTCCGACGTGAACCAGCGCGCCGGCGCGCAGCACCTCGCCCAGCGACTCGGCCCGCGCCCCGATGGGCGGGATCAGGTCCAGACAGATGTGACCGGCCACGACCAGATGTCCGGGGTTTGAAGCCATGCCGCGCGCCGCCTTGGCCCCGGGGACGGGTGCCAGAATGGGGGCTGTATGGCGCGGGTGGGGATGGGGAGTCCAGCGAAAAGGTGTAAACGCTTACAGATTTCTCTTGGCCTCGCCCCGCACCCGCCCCACGGTCACCACTCAACCGGTGCCGCACCCCTTCCGGCACCCCAATCCCTCTCCCCGGACATATCACCCCCCATGGCCCCACGCACCGCCCACTACGTCTTGAGCACCCACTGGGACCGCGAATGGTACCAGGCGTTTCAGGATTATCGCTATCGACTGGTCACGATGATGGACGACGTCGTTGCGGGTCTGGAGGACGGGCGTCTGCTGGGCCCGTTCACGTCGGACGGCCAGACGATCGTGCTGGACGACTATCTGGAGATTCGGCCGGAGCGGCGCGAGCGCATCGAGCGACTGGTGCGCGACGGGCGCATCGTGGCCGGCCCATGGTATGTGCTGCCCGACGAGTTCCTCGGCACCGCCAGGCGCAACTTTGCAGATGGGATTGGACCGGCGCGGCGATCGGGGCCGAGCCCTCCAACGCCGGCTTCGTGTGCGACCTGTTCGGGCACGTCTCGCAACTGCCGCAGATCATGCGCGGCTTCGGCATCGCGACGGGCTTCGTGTGGCGCGGCATCAACAACGAGAGCCGGAGCAACCTGCTGTGGGAGGGCGCGGACGGCAGCGAGCTGGCGTGCTACAAGTTCACGCGCGACGGCTACAGCGACTACGCCTTCGCGGTGCGCGAGGCGGGCATGCCGTTCGTGCAGAAGCGCGACGGCGCGCCGATGCCGGAGTTCGAGGCCGAGCGGTGCGCGCGCCAGCTCGAGGAGTATCTGCGCTACGAAGCGGCCAACTCCGACATTTCGAGCCTGCTGCTGTTCGACGGCGGCGACCACCAGAACTGGGACCAGCCGGTGTACGAGGTGCTGCGCAAGCGCATCGAGGCGGGCGGCAAGGACTTCCGCGTGGTGCACAGTTCGCTGGATGCGTTCGCGGCGGAGCTGGAGCGCGAGCGGGCGAAGATCAAGACGCGCTTCAAGGGCGAGCTGCGCGAGCCCAGCCGCACGACGCGCGTCTCGGCGCACATCATCCACGGGGTGCTGTCGAGTCGCGTGTGGATCAAGCAGGCCAACGCGGAATGCCAAACGCTGCTGTGTCAGTGGGCGGAGCCGTTCGCGGCCTTCGCCGCGACGTCGCTGGGGCTCGAGTGGCCGGCCGGCTATCTCGATGTCGCGTGGCGCTGGGTGCTGCAGAACCATCCGCACGATTCGATCTGCGGGTGCAGCATCGACCAGGTGCACGAGGACATGAAGTATCGCTTCAGCCAGGCGCGGCAGATCGGCGAGCGGCTGACGCGCGAGGCGACGACGAAGCTGGCGGCCTCGATCGAGGGCGACATTCCGGCGGGCGACGCGCGGCTCGTGGTGTTCAACCCCGCGACGGCGCCATTCGACGGCATCGCGGAGATCGACGTGGCCCTGCCCAAGGACGGACCGAAGTTCGGCGAGTTCTTCTGGTTCGAGGACATGCCGGTGTTCCGCCTGTTCGACGCGGGTGGACGCGAGGTTGTCTACCAGCGTCTGGGTCAGACGATGGATCACTCGGTTCTGCGCCTGCGGGCGAACAAGTTCCCCGAGCACCTGCGCGTCAACCGCGTGCGGGTCAGCCTGCCGCTGTCGGTGCCCGCGCTGGGCTACACGACGTTGACCGTCGTGCCGGCGGAGGATCGCCGTCCGTGTCGCCATCCGGAAGTGCCGGGGCTGGCGACGGGCGCCACGTCGATGGAGAACGAGGCGCTGGCGGTTTGGGTGCATGGCAACGGAACGCTGACCATGCTCGACAAGCGCACCGGCCAGACCTACGAGGACCTGATGACGTTCGAGGACCGCGCCGACATCGGCGACGGATGGTTCCATGGCCCGGCCGCGAACGACCAGACGTGGGTCTCGACGGGCAGCCCCGCCGCGATCGCACTCGTGGAGAACGGACCGAACGTCGCCGCATTCCGCATTCGCCAGAAGATGTCCGTGCCCGCGGCGTTCGACTTCAAGGCGATGCGACGCACCGAGGAGCACACCGAGCTGACCATCGAGACGACGGTGCGCCTGCGCCGCGGCGCGGACCATGTCGAGCTCGAGGTCGCCATCGACAACTCGGCGCGCGACCATCGCCTGCGGGTGCTGTTCCCCAGCGGCGCGCGTGCGAAGAGCTACCTCGCCGACTCGGCCTTCGACGTCGTCGAGCGTGCCATCGCCCTGCGCGAGGACAACCATCTGTACAACGAACTCGAGGTGGAGACGAAGCCGCAGCATTCGTGGACGGCGGTGTTCGACAAGCAGCGCGGGCTCGCGGTGCTCTCGACGGGCTTGCTCGAGACGGCGGTGCGCGACCTGCCGGAGCGGCCGCTGGCGCTGACGCTGTTCCGCTCGACGCGGCGCACGGTCGGCACGGACGGCGAGCCCAATGGCCAGATCCTTGGGCCGATGCGGTTCCGCGCCTGGCTGCGGCCGCTGGCCGGAGCGCCCGATCGCGGCGAGATGTTCGCGCTCGCGCAGCACCTCGCCGCCGGCCTGCGCACGGTGCAGCTCGACCGCGAGGACCAGCGCATTCATGCGACGGGCAAGGCGTTGCCGGCCGAGGCGGGCTTCCTGTCCGTTTCGGGCGTTGGCGTGCTGACGAGCGCGCGCCTCGTGGGCGAGGGGCTCGAAGTGCGCCTGTTCAATCCGACCGAAAAGGCAGGCAAGGCGCGGATCGAGTGGGCCCAGCGCCCGCGCGGCAGCCGCACCTGGCGCAAGGCCGAGCTGGTCGACCTCGACAGCCGGCCGCTGAAGGCCGCGCGCCCGGAGCTGGGCAAGAGCGGGCTCGCCGTCGCGCTCAAGCCCAAGCAGATCGTCACCGTTCGCCTGAGCTGACGAACCACACCCCTGCGACGCGAGGAGTCTCCCATGGCGACCCAGTTCTTCCCCGACGTGCAGCGCATCGCCTACGAGGGCCCGGACTCCCGGAACCCGCTGGCGTTCAAGCACTATGACGCCGCAGCCGTCGTGGCCGGCAGGACGATGGCCGAGCACCTGCGCTTCGCGGTGTGTTACTGGCACACGTTCCGCGGCGCAGGCGCCGACATGTTCGGCGCGCCGACGATGCGGCATCGCTGGGCCGGCGCCGCCGATCCGATGCGCGCGGCCGAAGAGACGCTCGAGGCCGCCTTCGAGTTCTTCACGAAACTCGGCGTTGGCTTCTGGTGCTTTCACGATCGCGACATCGCTCCTGAAGCCGACACGCTGGCCGAGACGAACCGGCGGCTGGACCGCATTGCCGCGCTGGCCGCGAAGCTGCAGGACGACACGGGTGTGCGCCTGCTGTGGGGCACGACGAACGCCTTCTCGCATCCGCGCTTCCTGGCCGGTGCGGCGACGAATCCCTCCCCCGCCGTCTTCGCCTACGCCGCCAGCCAGGTGAAGAAGGCCATGGAACTGACGCACCAGCTCGGCGGAGCGGGCTATGTGTTCTGGGGCGGACGCGAAGGCTACGACATGCTGCTCAACACGGACATGCGGCGGGAGACGGCGCACCTCGCGCGCTTCCTCCACATGGCGGTCGAGCATCGCAAACGCATCGGCTTCGGCGGCGCGCTCTACATCGAGCCCAAGCCGCACGAACCGACGAAGCACCAGTACGACTTCGACGCGGCGACGGTGCACGCGTTCCTGCTGGCGAACGGGCTCGAGAAGGACTTCAAGCTCAACATCGAGGCGAACCATGCCACGCTCGCGCGGCACGAGTTCGTGCACGAGCTCGAGTACGCCGTGGCGCACGGGCTGTTGGGCTCGGTGGACGCGAATCGCGGCGACGCGCTGCTGGGTTGGGACACGGACCAGTTCCCGACGGACGTCAAGGAGTGCGCGCTCGCGATGCACACGATCCTGCGCGGCGGCGGCTTCACGACCGGCGGGCTGAACTTCGACGCGAAGCTCCGCCGCCAGTCGATCGATGCCGTCGATCTCTTCCATGCGCACATCGGCGCGATGGACGCCTTCGCCCGCGGCCTGCGCGTCGCCGACCGCATGATCGCCGACGGCGTCTTCGCCGACTTCGTGAAGCAACGCTACGTCGGATGGGACGGCGACTTCGGGCAACGCATTGAAAACGGTGCCGCCACCTTCGAGGAGATGGAGGCGTATACGCTCAAACACGGCGAGCCCGCCCTGCAAAGCGGTCGCCAGGAGATGCTCGAGAACCTGCTCAACGAGTACCTCTATTCCGTGCGCTGACCGCTCACCGCCAGCGAGCCGACTCCGTCCGCCAGCGGACATTCGTTCCATAATCGGGTTGCCGTTCCGGCAGGCCGGCCCCTATACTGCTGTTGGGTGTGGGAAGGGCGGAAGTCCTCGGCCTGGAGGAATCAGGTCCATGACCGCCCTGCGACGAACAACACAGAAGCAGGCTGTGCAGCAGGCGCTGGAGCAGGCCGGACAGCCGATGACGCCCCAGCAACTCTGCGGGCAGGCGCGCCAACAGGTGCCGGGGCTGGGGCTGGCGACGGTCTACCGCCTGCTGCGGGGATTGCTCGACCAAGGCGAGGCCCGGCGCGTCGAAATCCCCGGCCACCCGCCGATGTACGAACTCGCACCGCCCGGCTGCACCCGGCACTTCGTGTGCCAGCAGTGCCAGAGAATCACGACGCTGCCCGCGCCGGCGCGCTCGACAGCCGGCAACCTGCCGCCCGGCTACGCCCTCGACGCGCAACAGGTCATCCTGTGGGGCCGGTGCCCGGAGTGCCAGTAGGGCACTACGGCAGATACGGCATCGGATCGACGGCCTCGCCCTTGCGGCGCAGTTGGAAGTACAGGTAGGGCCGGCCGCCGCGGCCACCGTCGCCCGACTCGGCGATCTTCTCGCCGCGCTTCACGCGCTGGTCCACGCGCACCAAGTTCCTGCTGTTGAACGCGTAGCACGTCGCCAGATCGTTGTCGTGGCGAACAATGACCATCTTGCCGTAGGCGGAGATGGACTCACCGGCGTAGATGACCACGCCGTCGCGGGCCGCGCGCACCGCGGTGCCAACCGGCACCTCGATGTCCAAGCCCGAGTGCTTCGAGGTCAGCGAGTTCTCGTACTTGCGCAGGATCGTGCCCTGCACCGGCCAGGAGAAGCCGCGCGCGCTGACGGCGCCGCTGGCCACGTTGGGCGACGACGAGGAGGTGGTGCGTGCAGCCGGCGTTGCCGTGGGGCGGGGAGTGCCACCGGGGCGCGGCGTGGGCGTGGGTGTGGCGCGCGGCGACGGGGCCGCAGCCACCTCGCGCGGCGGCGGCTCCCCCCCGCCGGGCAGGCGCAGCGTCTGGCCCACCTGCAAACTGGCCGATGGGGAAATCCTGTTCGCCGCCGCCAAATCGGCCACGGTGACACCGTTCGCACTGGCGATGCGCCAGAGGCTGTCGCCGGGGCGAACGACCACGGTGCCCCCGCTGGCCGCGGGCGCCTGCGAAGGCCGGGGCGTGGGGGCGGGCGTGGTTTGGAGGCGCGGCACCGGCGTCGGTGTCGTCGTGACGACCGGCGCCCGCGGCGCCGCCACCCCGGGCACCCAGATGCGGCTGCCCGCGGCGAGCTGATCGTTGGGACTGCGCCCGTTGTGCCGGGCAATGTCGTAGGCCGTCACGCGGAAGCGTCGGGCAATGACATCGAAGCTGTCGCCCGGCTGCACTTGGTAATAGAAACCCGCGGGCGCGGAGGTCTGCGCGCGCAGCGGAACCGCTGCGGCCAACAACAGGGCCACGACCACAATCAGCGGTCGGCAGGCGTGCGAAACGAGCACCCGATGCGCTTCCCGGCGCGGGATATGAAGGCCCAATGGCCTTTTCCACCGCCACGAAGACCATCCCCCCGAAAACACTGTCAACTCGCTTCGCCATCGCGATGCGACCCGTTTCGGGCATGAATCGGGCCCCGCCCGGCCTGTTCGTATTTCTTTCGCTTTTCTGGTTGACGCCTCACAGGCCGCTGGAGAGGCTGCCCGAGTCCGCCGCACGATCGGGTGCCCACGCACCACCCCGCCCCGACACGGCCCGATTTCCTCTCCCCCTGGAGTGTCCTCCCATGGCCAAGGTTGCCCGTCCCCCCGTCCCGAAGTCCGGCTCGAGCGAGCGCGAGAAGGCGCTCGAACTGGCGCTGACACAGGTGCGCCGCCAGCATGGCGAGGGCATCATCCGGCGGTTCGGCGAGAGCGCGCCCTCGGACGGGCTGGACGTGATCCCGACCGGTTCGATTTCGCTGGATCGGGCGTTGGGTTCTTGGGGCTACCCGCGCGGGCGCATCGTCGAGATCTTCGGCCCGGAAAGCTCGGGCAAGACGACGGTGGCCCTGCACGCCGTGGCCAACGCACAGGCGCTGGGGGGCACGGCGGCCTTCATCGACGTCGAGCACGCCATGGACCCGAAGTACACCAAGGCGCTCGGGGTGAATCTGGACGAGCTGCTCATCAGCCAGCCGGACTACGGCGAGCAGGCGCTCGACATCGTCGAGACGCTGGTGAAGAGCAACGTGGTGGACATCGTGGTGGTGGACTCGGTGGCGGCGCTGGTGCCGCGGGCCGAGCTCGAGGGCGAGATCGGCGATTCGTTCGTGGGCCTGCAAGCGCGCCTGATGAGCCAGGCGCTGCGCAAGCTGACCGGCGCGATCAGTCAGGCGCGCACGGTGGTGATCTTCATCAACCAGATTCGCGAGAAGATCGGCGTCATGTTCGGCAGCCCGGAGACGACGCCGGGCGGGCGCGCCCTGAAGTTCTACTCGTCGGTGCGTCTGGACGTGCGCCGCATCGGCAGCATCAAGGAGGGCGGCGACAACGTCGGCAACCGCGTGCGCGTGCGCGTCGTGAAGAACAAGGTGGCGCCGCCGTTCCGCGAGGCCGAGTTCGACATCGCCTTCGGCCAGGGCATCAGCCGCGAGGGCGACCTGGTGGACCTGGGCATCGAGACGCGCGTGATCGAGAAGAGCGGCGCGTGGATTTCCTACAAGGGCGAACGCCTGGGCCAGGGCCGCGAGAACGCCAAGTCGCTGCTGCGCGAGAACGTGGACCTGCGCACCCGCATCGAGCAGGAAGTCAAGGCCGCCTGCGGCGCGCATGCCCCGGCGTCCAAGGACGACGCGGCATCCGACAACGGCAGCGAGGGATGATGCGGGAGGGCGCGACAGAATTCCGCCAGCGAGCCGGTCAACTCCGGCTCGGGCGGACTGATATGGGCCATCCGATCCAATCGATCACTCGGACAAGTCCGACCCCTCCGGCCCGTCCGAACAACGCCGTCCACTACCTGGGCACGAACTCAAACGGGCCGTCGGACAGTGCCGGCAGCAGGGCGACCTGAGGAGGGCCGCCGGCCAGCTTCTCGCGCACCCACTTCTCGATCAGGCCGTCCGAAACGTAGCGATACATGTCGGCGCCGGGGCAGTTCGTGGAGGCGTGGTCGCGATGGCCGCGGATCGTCGCCGGGTCGATCGCATGCTCCTGGCACAACCACGCGATGACGTCGACGGTGGCCTGGAGCATCTCGAGCGTCGCGCGCTGTTCGCCCAGGCTGCCCCACAGGTGCACGTTGATGTGGCCGACAGTGTCGAACTCGCGCGTGTTGGTGTCGGGCGGATAGTCGGTCGAGCGCCCCTCGAAGATGCGGCCATCGGGCGGGATCAGGTAGTGATACGGCACGTCGGGCCAGTTGCGGTCGCGCGCCCCCCAGGATTGCAGGCCCTTGAGCTTCTGGTAGGGATCCGATCCGGCGGTCCAGACGACGCCGGCGTGGTGGATCGTGATGAAGCGCGGCGTGTGGCGCCGCTCCTCAAGGCGGGCGATGTCGGGCTGCGAACCCCACTCCTCACGCGAGACGATGGCGGGCTTCTCGACGCGAGGCGCGACGGGCTGGGCCTGAGGCGCGGGGGCCGCGGGACTCTCGACGTGCGGGGCGGGCGGAGCTTGGGGTGCGGGAGCCAAAGAGCGCTCGCCGCGTGCGCCACAGCCACCGGCGAGGAAGACCGTCCCGCTCATCAGGATCACCGCCAGAATGCGTCGCATGATCGCTCCTCCCGTGGAGAACGTGGTTGCCACTGGGGCAGGCGCAATGTCGCGCGCCCGCGCCCCCATGGGGCAAGGGCAGTTCCCCTCGGGCCCGGAATGGACCCGATGGACGGGGGGAGTTAAACGAAGACCGGGCCGGCGATGGAGGCCGGCCCGGCTTTGTGATTCAGGCGGAGTGACTCAGCGGGTGCGGGCGCTCTTGGGCCAGGGCTTGTCGGCTTCGTCCTCGTATTCCTCGTCTTCGTCCTCCTCGACCTCTTCCTCCTCGTCGTCGAGGGCGTCCTCGACGTCCTCGTCCTCGTCGACGGCCTCTTCGTCGTCGTCGATTTCGGCGAGGCGATCGACGCTCTTGCCGCCGGCGAGGGTGGCCTCGAGCTTGTCGAGTTCCAGCAGCGCCGCTTCGCAATCGACGATGATGTCGCGGGGCTTCGAGCCCTTGAACTCGCCGACGATGCCCATCTCCTCCAGCATGTCCATGAGCCGCCCCGCGCGGGCAAAGCCGACCTTGAGACGGCGTTGCAGCAGCGAGACCGACGCCTTGCGCGACTCGAGGATGAGCCGCGCCGCGGCACGTACCAGTGCCTCGTCGATCTCCTCGTCGCCGGCGCGCGCGCTCCCGCCGTCGTGCGGGATGAACATGCCGGCGTGCACCTTGCCCATCACCTTGTTCGTTCCGCGCACCATGCGGTCCTGCGCGTCGAGGTCGTCCAGATCCGCCACGCCCATCATCTTCGCCAGCTCACGCTGTTCCTTCTCGCTCAGCTTGGCCTCGAACTCCTCGACTTCATAGTGCGGCGACATCTGGCTGCGGCGATGGTCGGCGATTCGCTCGACCTCGTCGTCGCTCAGGAACGCACCCTGGATGCGGATCGGCTTGCCGGCCCCGCCCTTCGAGAACAGCATGTCGCCCTTGCCCAGCAACGCCTCCGCGCCGTTCGCGTCCAGAATCGTCCGCGAGTCCACCTTCTGCGACACCTGGAACGCGATGCGGCTCGGGAAGTTCGCCTTGATGATGCCGGTGATGACGTTGACCGACGGGCGCTGGGTGGCCAGGATCAGGTGGATGCCGACGGCGCGCGCCATCTGCGCCAGGCGCTGGATCGACTCCTCGACGTCGGCCTTCGAGACCAGCATCAGGTCCGCCAACTCGTCGACGACGATCACCATGTAGGGCATCGGCTTGAGCCGACGGCCGCGGGCCTTGGCATGCCCCTCGGGATTCGCCGCGATCCGGTTGTAGCCGTCGATGTTGCGCACGCCCAGCGCGACGAGTTGCTTGTAGCGCTCCTCCATCTGCTCGACGGCCCACTCCAACGCCGACGCCGCGCACTTCGGTTCGCAGACCACCGGCGCCAGCAGGTGCGGGATGTCGGCGTAGACCGACAGCTCGACGCGCTTGGGATCGACCATGATCATGCGGACCTGGTCCGGCCGGTTGCGATACAGCAGCGAGCAGATGATCGTGTTGAGGCAGACGGACTTGCCGGCGCCGGTCGCGCCCGCGATCAGCAGGTGCGGCATGCGCGCCAGGTCCGCGAAGTACGGCGAGCCGTCGATCGTCTTGCCGAGCGCGAACGCCAGCGGGCTCGGGTGGTCCCAGAACTCGCGGCAGGAGATCAGCTCCTTGAGATAGACGCCCTGCGCCTTCTTGTTCGGCACCTCGATGCCCACGGCGTTCTTGCCCGGGATCGGTGCCAGGATGCGCACGCTCATCGCCCGCATCGACATCGCGATGTCGTGCTCCAGCCCCACGATGCGGCTGACCTTGATGCCCGCCGCCGGACGAAACTCGAACCGCGTCACCACCGGCCCCTGGTGCACCTCGGTCACCTTGCCCTCGATGCCAAAGTCCGCCAGCGTCTGCACAAGCGTCTGGCTCATATCCACGACTTCTTCGCGCGTCATGCGCGCGTCGACCTGCGGCGGGTCGTCCAGCGTCTCGATCCGCGGCATCAGGTAGTCCTCGGGCACGAGCACCTCCTCGAGGTCCTCGTCGGTGACTTCGGCCTCCTTGGGTGCGCCCAGCGGCCCATGCGGGCGCGTGTCGAACTCGTCGGTGAACAGCGGGTCGCTCTCGATCGCCTCGCCGGTGCGGCGCAGCATCCGCGACTCGGACTTGTCGAAGTCGTCCTCCTCGTCCTCCTCCTGATCCTCGGTCTCGGCCTCGGCTTCCGGATTCGTCTTGGGCCAGCGGCTCGGGAACAGCTTGGCCAGCCCTTCGCCGACGGCCGCCTTCGAATGCTCGTTCACCGGATTGCCGGAAACGACGGGCAGCGGCCCCGAGTGATCCTGGAAGACGATCTCCTCCTCGCCCTCTTCCTCGGCTGCCTCTTCCTCTTCTTCGGTCTCGTGCGCCAGTTGCTCCTCGAGTTCGAGCAGGGCGGCCTGCAACTCGGCGGCGCCCGGATCGTCGTCGGCGAATTCCTCGTCCGCTTCGGTCTCCTCGTCGGGCTCGACGACGGCAGCGGCTTGGCGCAGGCGCAGACGCGCGCGGGCGCGGCGCTCCCATTCGTGCTCGTCGAGCGCGCGGGCGGCCGCCGCGACGTCCTCGTCCACAGGATCGTCCCAGCCGGTCGGCTCGTCGCGGGGGACGAGCAGGCGCGGACGGTCGGTGGCCGTCGGCCGCCGACCGCCCAGCAGGCGCCGGAAGAACCCGGGCCGACGCGGCGCCGGTGCCGCCTCGGCGGCGGGCGCTTCCTCCACCACCGGCGGCGGCGGCGCGGGGGCCTCGGCCTTCACGCGGCGCGCGGGCTTCATCGTGGCGGCGGGCGCCACCACGGCGACCGGAGCCTCCTCGGACTCGGTCTCGCCGGACCGACGCATCCGCGACATCAGCGACGACAGGGCACTGTTCGTCGTCATCACCAACCCGACCAGCAGCAGGCCGCACAGAATCAGCGACGCGCCGACGAGCCCGAACTGGTTGGCCAACGCGAGACCGTTGTCCTCGACCAGAAAGACGCCAAGCATGCCGGCGCGCTCGAAGGTGACCGTGCGCGCCTCGGTGTCGCCGGCCCCGGGCAACGCCAGCAGCCCCGTCACCGCCCAGATAGAAACAAAGATGCCCACGATCCGCAGCGCCGACCAGCGCCGCACGCGACCCAGAAACATCTCCACCCCGAGCCAGATCACCGTCGCCGGAATCAGGAAGGCGACCGGATTGCCGAAGACCACCTGCAAGGCACCCCGCAAGCGGGTGCCCATGGCGCCAACGGCGGAGGTGCTGCCGCCGGCGATCAGGCAGGCGAGCACGAACAGCCCGGCCAGAACGGTCAGCGCGCCGACCAGCTCGCGCCGGACCTCCCGTCGCCCGAAGCCAACGCGGGGGCTTTCTTCCTCAACGATGTCCACGGGGGGGACTGTTGCCCGGGTCTTGGCTGCCATGATTGTCCGTCACCTCGCCAGCAGATGGAGAGAGTCTCCCCGCCAGCCTGCGAAGGGCGCCGGAACAACGGCAAGTTAAACGTGGGGCGCTTTTCGGGGTTCGTTTCGGCCCTCTTCAGTCGGGGTTGGATGCGATGCAGTCGGCCGGGAAGCTGGGAAGGTCGTAGCTGGTGACGACGACGCGGTGGATTCGGACCGTGCCGGCGTCGGAGCGGTCGTCCCGGAATGAGCCGGGTTCGGCGGTCAGGTTGATAGGGAATGACCAGAATTGCACGAACGGTCGGACGTCGATCGTGCCTCCGGCTCGGACCTGTGGTTCCAGAATGGCGGTGTATCGACGGGCCTGTGCCGCCAGGGCCAGGGGCGAACCAACGTGTTGGAACAGGTCTTCGGCGTCGGTGCGATTCCAAGCGCGGAATTCACGGAACGCCACGCGGCCTTGCATGATCTGACGGGGTGGGTTGAATTGCAGGAGTCCGGTTTCGCCGTAGATGTCGGTCCGCAGACCGACTCTGAGGACGGGCAGGTGGTTGTTGGAGGTGGCGGCCTCCGGCGAGCTGAGCCAGATGTCGAGGGCAAGCAGCCTGTCGTTGGGAACCGCGTTGACGATCTCGCGGGCGGTGTGATCGGGGGCGAATTGAGGGTGCTGGCGAAGCACATGGCCGCGAGTGTCCCAGTCGGCGATGACGTTGTGATTGCCGGGCACAAGGCCCATCGTCAGCAAGTCCGGGGCGAATGTGGCGGTTGGGTTGCGGTTTGTGGAATGATTGGCGATGAAGGTCCCGACGCGGAATTCCCAATCCCCTTCGGTTTGGCCGGCGGCAAGGTTGAAGGGAGTGAAGGGCTGTGGATCGGAAGGGGGATTGGATTCGTCGGCGGTGGACAGAATCTGGGCGCCGTGATTGAGTTCAATGCGGGCGCCTTCAAGTTCGGAACGGGGGAAGGAAAGAACATCGATCCGATGAAGGTTGAGCCCATAGTCCTGGGCGCCTTCAGTGTAGAAGCCCCCACCAGTATCCTGGAAGAAGTCGAACAGGTCGATCGCGAAGCCAATTTCACTGCCGGGCGGGGTGCCCGGCGGGGCGTAGTAGTAGGAGCGATGGACATGCAGGCCGGGCCCGACGATGGCATTGGCACCCGGTGCGGAAAGGATGTCCATGGCCTGTCCGTGGCCCATGTTGGTCGGGTCGCCGACGCGGAAGCGCACATCGGGCACTTGGGGAGCGAGAGCGGACTGCGTATGCTCCTGAACGGAGACGGTCCAACGAATGACGTAGACGCGATCGGGCTCGACGGGAACCGTCGTGCGGGCGGGCAGGATGTCGCGCCTGATGGATTGCCATGAAGCAAACTGAGGCGCGAGATTGGCGTTGGTGGTTCCGGTGTTGCCGGGCGAAGCGTGGACAAGAAGGCTGAGCGAGTCGGTGCTCGGCGTGGTGACCGGAACCATCAGGCCGGGGAACGCGCTGCTGGCCATCTGGGCGGTGGGGATCGGGGTGATGACCGGCGCAAGGTCGGCTGGCCAGCGGCCCTTGAAGGTCGTGGCGGCGGGTGTCAGCGGCTCGGAGACGTCGGGAAACGAATGGATACTTTGGCGGATCCAGCCGCCGAAGTCGTCGACGCAGAGGTGGCGAACGACGTCGGGGCCGATTGACAGCGAAATGTAGTCCTCATCGATCTCGGTGAGGCTTCCCTCCGCAACGAGCACCTCGCGAGTCGCGGGGGCAACCCAGCCCAAGACGGGTTGGAACTCGACTTGGTGGATGCCCACAGGGACTGCGAGTTCGACGTGATCGCTCGGATTCCAGGTGTCGCTGCCGACGCGTCGCCATGCGGCACCCAAGTGGGTGACCGGTGGTGGCCCAAGTACAACGTGCAAGGAGCCGCTGGCATCGCCAGTCAGCAGGCCAGCGGTGCGTTGCGACATCGCGCCCTTCTCGTCGATCAAAATGCCGTGCAGGTAGATCGTCGAGACGTCGGCGGGGATGTTTGCAGAGACGACAAGCGCACCGGCACTCGCGGGAACCGGGCCTGCAAGGCTGTGCAGACCTCGAGGTCCCCGGTCGGTCCAGAACAGCAACATGGTGGCGGCGTCTCCGTCGGGGTCGTGCCACTCCCATGCAACGTCGAATACGGCCTGGTTGGATGCTTCTCGCGAGAACTGGATGCGAGTGAAGACGAAGTCGGGATGGTGGTTCTGGCCGACGTACACTTGATGCCAACCAGGCTCACCTTCCTGCCGGTCGCCCTTGTGCGGCGCGCCTGTCTTGCTTGCATGCACCTCATAGGGGATGACATGGACACGCCAAACATCGAGGGGGAAGATGAACTCGTTGCTGACTTGGGGCGACCCATTCAGTTCCACCTTGTGGATCCAGGTCTGGCCACGGTCGCGCGAAACGAACCAATGGAAGTCGTAGGCGATGGTGTCGCCGTCGGCGTCGACGCTGTACTCGACGATGTCGGCGACAAGGTCGCGGCCCGGTGCGGGATTCGGGGGGCGGACCTCGACGATGGGCTGAGTCGGCGGCGTGTTGGCGATCGTGAACGAATGGGTGGCCCATGCTCCCCAGTCGCCGCGATCGTCCCGTGCTCGGGCCCGCACCTCCCAGGCCTGGTTGAAAGCGGTGTGACTGGCGGCCAGTGTTTCGCCGGCGGCGATCACCTGCCCGTCGAGCAGCCACTCGACTTCGACATCCGAGATGCTGTCCAAGTCGGCGTCCAGGGTTTCGAAGACCGCGGTCACGTCGTCGAGGGTGCGCGGAGTGGCGGGCTCGATGGTCAGGTGGGTAATCTGGGGTGGTGAGTTGTAGTAGACGGTAAGTCGGGTCGTAAGACGGTGCACGATGTCGGCCGTTGCGACGGGGGGCGCGGTGCGGCCTGCGACCTCGTCAAATTGGATATTGTATGTTCCTTCCGGCAGGATGATCGTCTCGGTGCTCTCGCGCCAATACTTGCCGTCATGGCTCCAGCGAGCGACTCCGGCGATGGCGAGGGGCTCGAGCGACACCTCCAGGGCGCCGGTCGGTGTGTACGTCCCAGTCACGGCAGTTATGTGATTCGGCTGTACGAGCACACGGTTGGTGAAGCCGCCGGGATGGAAGCTCCAGAGGTCGTTGTGCCGGTTGGCGGAGCCACCCGAACCTTGGCCGCCGAAGAGCCAGAATTTGCCGTCGGCACCGGTCCACGAACAGGCGAATTGGCGTGCACCGGGAGAGTTGTTCTCGGCGGGCTCGCCTTGGTTGCCGTAAGTGCCGCTCTGGTTGGGCAGGTCGGGTCCTGCCATCCACGCCCAGTTGCCGGTAGGGATATCGTAGCGCCACAGGTCGCTGAACCGGTTGGCGTCGCGGGCGCCTCCAAACAGCCAGAGCCCTCCGGAAGAGTCGGTGAATGTGGCTGCGTTCATGCGGGCTCCCGGGGTATTGGCGGCAGCGGGCACGCCAAGTTCCCCGTATGCCGCGTTCTGCGGAACCGCAGGATTGCCGGCCATCCAGGTCCAGGTATTCGTTGCCGGATCGAAGCGCCACAAGTCGTCGAGCAATCCAGGCCCGATAACCAGACCACCGAAGAGCCAGAGGTTTCCGTCGGAGTCGAGCCAGGTGCTGGCGGAGTGGCGGGCCGCCGGAATGTTGTCGGGATCGGGAATCCCACGGGTGCCCGTGTGGCCGGGGTGGTTGGCTTCGGCTGTCCCCTTGCGCCACGTCCAGTCACCCGAGGAGGTGTCGTAGCGCCACAGGTCGTTGAGATACCGGCTGCCGACATCGTCGGTTACAGGGCTCCGCCCGTAGCCACCGAAGACCCAAAGGCTGCCCGCCAGGTCGACCCAACCGGCAGCATCTACCCGAGCCCCAGGCGTATTGCTGGGGTGCGACACTCCTTGATCGCCGAAGACGGATGGCGCGTTGTCCACGCTCGATCCCTTCATCCAAGTCCAGGCGTTGGTCGATGGATCGAAGCGCCAAAGATCCTGCCGACGATTGCTGAGCTGGCTTCCGACCAAGCCACCGAAGTACCAGAATCGGCCTTGGTGGTCCGTCCACGAAAGACCCCGGGTGCGCCCGCCCGGAGTGTTGGCGATGTCTGGCTCGCCGAGCGTCCCGTAGACCGCCGAAGGATTCGCGGTGTCAGACCCCTTGATCCAGGTCCAGTTGCCTGTTTCGGGCTCGAATCGCCACAGATCGTCCATAAAGGATTCGCCGACAACGGGAGCGGTGATCCCCCCGAAGAGCCAGAGTTCCCCGTCGGCGCCGACGCTGCCGCGAGAGCCGGTTCGGGCACCCGGAGTATTGGCTTCATCAGGGTCACCGCGGGTCCCATAGACGCCGGCAGCACCAACCACGTTGGATCCCTTGCTCCACACCCAGCCGTGCGGGGCGCCTGCAAGCGGGCGGAGCCAGTCGGCGATCTCGAGGAAATCGACGTTGTAGAAGCCTGTTGGAAGCACAACGGGCGAGGCGCTCTCATGCCAGGTGGCGCCGCCGTCGACGCTCCACTGGGCGCCATCGTCCACGGCAAGCGGCGGCGCGATACTGACATCGAGAGTGCCGGTGGTCGGGGACTGCGCCAAGACGACCTGGAATGCTGTCAGCATCAACAGCATCGCAGCCACACTTGCTCGGGCGGGAAGTTTCGAACAGTTCTTCATGGGCACACTCTCCGTGGCGGCCGAACACCGCAAGTGCCCCCTCAGCCCTCGCTTCCACGGTACGGCGTCGCCGCCGCCAGAGGCGGGCGACTCGCTGACTGTGCACAATTCCGCACAATGCTGGTTCCAGCCTGTCCCGATTCCCCGATCAGAGTTACTAGGACACAAACTATCCATCCGTCAACACCAGTTGTCAAAATCGACGGCGCTATCGCTTGAGGAACCTGGAGTAGTCCGGCAGGGGGTCGATGGAATGGATCGGCCGAGTGCGGCCGATCGGGCGGGCGGGAACCGATCATCCCATCCGTCCCATTTGCCTCTCCGTTCCCATCCGGTTGCCGAATCGTCCGCAGTTGCGCGGCCTCCCCCCTTCCCCCTTGCCTGTCCCGGGCGGGGGCTCGCACAGTCCGGGGCATGAACAAGCCCGCCTCCCCCGAGCAGAAGCTGCATCACTTTGACTGGCGGCCGGTGTGGTCCGGCCGGCGGGTGAAGGAGGTGCTGCGCGAGGTGCTGCCGGGCTTGTCGTCGCGGTCGGTGGTGCTGGTGGTGTCGAACGGACTGGTGCGGGCCGGCGACGAGGTGGTGGACAATCTGGACACGTTGCTGCTGGAGGAGCGGCCGCTGGTCGTGGACCTGCGGCACGGGGTGCGGGGCGAGCGGCCGGCGCGCAACACGGCGCTGATCGAGCGCATCCGGGTCGTGCACGAGGACGACGAGGTGGTGGTGCTCTCGAAGGCGGCCGGGGTGGTGGTGCAGCCCGAGGAGGAGGGACTGAAGTCCGGGGGCGGGCCGCCGGTGATCGAGCTGCTGAAGCACTACTGGAAGCGGCGCGGGGGGCAGGTGGACAACCCGTACCTGGTGCAGCGGCTGGACAAGGAGACGAGCGGGCTGATGGTGCTGGCGCGGACAGTGCCGGCGCAGCGGTTCCTGCAGAAGCACGCCACCTCGCGCGCCATGGAGCGGCACTACATCGCCGTGGTGTTCGGGCGGATGGAGCCCGAGAGCGGCACCTGGCACACCTGGTTCGGGACGGACGCGGACGGCCGGCGGCTGACCGTGGGCAAGACGGCGGCCGAGGCGCCCCCGGGCGCCCAGGAGGCGATCACGCACTTCCGGGTGCTGGAGCACCTGCGCAACGCCACGGTGCTGGACGTGCGGCTGGAGACCGGGCGGACGCACCAGATCCGGATTCACTGCGCCGAGGCGGGTCACCCGGTGCTCGGCGACCGGGTGTACGCCGGGCTGGCGTGCCGGCTGCACCCCTGGCTGGCCCGGGACATCAAGGCGGTGCGGGTCGAGCGGATGATGCTGCATGCGGTGCGGCTGAAGTTTCAGCACCCGGCCGGGCGCAACAGATGGTTGACTTTCCGGGACGAACTCCCCCAGCCTGTGCGCGACCTCATCGAGCGGGAGGGTGGCTCCAACTCCCGTTTCGTCAAAGGTTGAGCCGGTTGCCGGACTCTTCGAATCCCGAGCCGAAACGGGCGAGTGTGCGACTCGGCCCGCCGGCACGCAGGATGCCCACCCGGGGACACCGCATCATGATCAAGGCCGACATCGTCAAACGCCTCTCCGAGGAAATCTCCACGGGCGGCCATCCGCTGAAGGACAAGGACGCCCTTGTCGTCGTCGACAACATCATCGAGGCCGTGAAGGACGTCATCATCCGCGACGGCCGGCTCGAGATCCGCGACTTCGGCGTCTTCCAGATCAAGCGCCGCAAGGCCCGCATCGGCCGTAACCCCAAGAACAAGAAGCCCTATCCGATCCCGGCGCACCACGTCGTGACCTTCAAACCCGGCAAGCAGATCCGCGACCTGCCGGTCTCCACGCCCGACGGCGAGGGCGACGACGTCGATTGAGCCGGGCATGACCGGACGCGCATGAACCCGCACGGAGGGCGCGCGGCCGACGGCCCGCGCCGCCCGGCAGCCGAGAAGACCGTGACGGCAGACGCGCGGCGGACCGATGCTGCGGGGACAGCCGGCAGGGGCGGCGCGCATGGGACTGCTGTCCGACAGCAAGATCGACCTGCCGGGACCCAGCGGCTCCGCATCGGCCCTCAATATTCGTTCCTCGCGCGCCTTCGGCCGCGAGTACGCCCGCTGGCTCGGCCGCATCGAGGCACGCGCCATCCTGCCCATGAAGTGGGCCATGCTCGCCATCTGCGCCCTGTACTGGCTCTGGGTGCGCGACTGGGCCCTGCCCTCCACCGCCGCCTTCTCCGTCTTCTTCATCTACGGCGCCACCACCGCCGCCCAGCATCTGCTCTTCGCCGCGGACCGCATCACGCTGGCCCAGGTGCGCCCCATCGTCTTCGTCTCCTACGCGCTGGACCTGCTGTTCATCACGGCAGTCATCTATCTGGACACGCACGAGCCGATCGCCGACCTGGCGACCGTCGCCCCGGGCAGCGATTTCTATATCCTGTACCTGTTGCTCATCCTGCGCGGCTTCGCCCTGTTCCGCACGGTGGTCGAGAACACGCTCGTCGCCGGGCTCATCAGCATCCTGTTCATCATCTCGCTGCTGTGGACGGGCGAGCAACTCGTGGCGCTGGCGAGCAAGGCCGTCGTGCTGAGGCTGGCGCTGATCTGGGCGATCATGCTGTTGGCGACGTTCATCGTCAACATCGTGGGCCGGCAGCAGGAGGAGGTGCTGCGCGTGCGCGAGCGGCTGGTGAAATCCGAAGGCCTTGCCGCGCTCGGCGAACTCGCCGCCGGCGTCGCCCATGAGATCAACAACCCGGTCAGCATCATCAAGACCTACGCCGACTACCTTGGGCGCGCGAGCCCGCCGGACGACCCGCACCGCGAGGACTACGAGACGATCGCCAAGGAGGCCGAACGCTGCGAGAAGATCGTGCGGCGGCTGCTGGACTTCGCGAACCCGAACCAGCGCCAGATCGTCGAATTCGACCCGCACGCGCTGCTCGCCGAGGTCGTCGCGTTCGTTTTCCACGAGAAGGCGGACGGCAAGGTGCACGCGCGCCTGGAGGTGGAGGGCCGCATGCCGACGCTGCGCGGCGACGCCGGCCAGATCAAGCAGGCGCTGCTCAACGTGTTGATCAACGCGCGGCAGATTCTGGCCAAGGGCGAGCGGCCCGGCGAAGTGCTCGTGCGCCTGCGCCAACTGCCCGGCCCGCGCGGCCCCATCGAAATCACCATCCACGACAACGGCCCCGGCATCAGCCCCGAGGACGCCGAACGCGCCTTCGAGCCCTTCTTCACCCGCCGCGACGGCGGCACCGGCCTCGGCCTTGCCATCACGCGCCGCATCGTCGAGGCCCACGACGGCACCATCGACATCTGGCCCGCCGCCAACGGCGGCACGAGCTGCTCGATCACCCTGCCCATCTCGAGCGAGCACGAGGACTGACGCCAAGCGGGCGTGCCGTTTGGCTCCGGCTCGGCCACAGCATCCCATGCTGAACGACCCGCCTCCCGCCCCGCTCGCGGAGAGGCCGTGCCCCGCGCAGCTCGAATCACGAAGAACGAGTCGCGCTCTTTTCGCGTGACAGCGTTCGTGTCTTGGGCCAATCCTCTACCGTCACCCACCGGTTCGTCACACGACGGGAGGACAGACCGCATGATCCACATCGAGTTCGACAACGAACGCAACATCCCCGAGGAATCCGTGCATCGCCACGCGGCGCAGGCGCGGCAGTGGGACGCGCGGCTGAGGCGGCTGGGCGGCCTGTCGAGCCGCACGGTCGCCGCGCAGGCCAGCGCCGCCGCCGGCATGATCGCCAGCCAGGCGGCGCGCGTCGCACACATCCGCGGAGGCTTTGCCGCCACCGCCATCGACGCCACGCCCATCAAGGCGGACTACCGCGCCGCCCTCGAGGTGCGCGGCGGCCTTCAACCGCGCGACCTTCCCTGGCTGGCCTGCGAGCGCGCCATCTCCGGCGACTACGACGTCTCCTTCCGACGCGTCGGATTCCGCCTCGCCCTGCACCTGGCCATCCCACCCGCCACTGTCACGCTCCATCTGCACACGCGCGCCGACGAGGCCATCTGCCCCGACGAGCACGACGCCACGATCCGCATCGGCGTTGCCGAAGTGCCGCTGCCGCTCTACCTGCCCCCCGGCATGCGCGCCGACGATCTCGCCAAGGCCTTCGAAGTCGTCATGCCCCTGATCGAACGCTCCGCACTCGACCTGTGGCTCGAGTCCGAAGGCGGCACGCGCGAGGTCTTCTGATGCACCTCGGCACCATCTATCCCGCCTGCGCCCTGACGTCGGACGACGACGAGAGTCCCGTGCGCGTCTGCACCTCCGCGATTCACCTCGACCATGCACACCTGGGCCGCTGCGTGCGCACCTGCCTGCGCCGCCTCGACCCGCGCTGGGTGCACGAGTTGCACCAGTACCTCGCCAACTCGGGCGCCAGCATGCTGCTCTATCGCGTGGCCGTCACCGGCGACGGCTCGATGCCCGTGCACATGGCGACAATGGAGGGCGCCTTCGGCCACGGCCTGCTCGTCGGCACGGTCGTCTCAACCACCGACCGCGTGCAGTTGGGCGTCTCGGTGCTGACCTCGTTTGCGCTCGACGTCTCGCAGGGTATCGCGCCGACAGCGATCACGCCGCACCACATCGGCGCCCGCATCCGCGAACTCGGCTTGCCGGTGGCGTGAGGATGGTGTGGATCCGCAGAGCGCGGCAAGCGACGCCTGCTTTCCAGAAGGCAAGAGAAGCGGTCGGCAACACCAACAGGCTCACGCCTGACCGACAGGTGGACTTGATTGCTCCGTCGCGTCCGGCCCAGTGGAGTTGGACGGGCGCGGGAATCCCGACTGCAAGCCGTCGATGTGTTCAAACAGGTCGTCGTTGATGCTCTGCCAGAGCGGATCGAGAACGATCTGGACGCCCTCGCGTCGAGCCAGCTTGGCTGCGGGAACGAAGTCGCTGTCGCCGGCAACGAGAACGATTGTGTCCACTTGGCGCTTGAGAGTCAGCGTGGAGATGTCGAGGCCGATCCGCATGTCCACGCCCTTTTGACGAAGGTTGAGTGCCACGGCGCCCGAGGAGACTCCTTTCCAGAAGTCCCGCAATTCGCGCAGTTCCTCGGCAGCATCGGCAGGCAGCAGCAACGTTGCCGGCCTTGGGAGCTCACCGGACCCCGCTTTCGACCCAAGAGATTCCAGATGGTCTACATGAATCCGCGTCCGAAGGATCTTCTTCGTCAATGATGAGTTGATCGTCCAGTCTCCATCCTTGGTCACCTTGCCCAGCCTCAGTGCCAGCTTGGGTTGCTTGCGGAGGTGGCGAAAGAGGTCGTGACGGGCGCGTGCCACATCGCTCTTCGCGAAATCCAAGGGTCGGTTCTCGATGGGGTGATGGGCCTTACCATCATAGGGCACCGCGTCGTAGTAGAAGTTCCGGTAGATGTGACGATGCCAGCGCTGATCGTCGTCTGCCACTCCAGTCAGGAACTTGACGTGATTCCGAAAGAGCTGCCGAAGGCATCGAACGATCCCTTCGGTGCTATCGCATCGGGTGGGGGCGACAAGCTTCGGAAGGCGCTTCAGGAAGAAGCTGCCATCGACAAGCACGGCAATCCGACGATCACTCATGAGAGTCCTCCGTGGCAGGCGGTCCCGGTGCACAAAAGAAACAGCCCTGCGGGCTCGGCACACGCTCGGAATCGGTGAGCGGGCGTACTGCCGCAGGGCGGATGTGGAAGAAGTCTGGACAACCCCGGCCCGGTTGTCAAGCCCCGGAGCCCTCCTCAGTTCGCCGCCGCGTGGGCGCTGAGCAGGCGTTCGGCTGCGGCCGGGTCGAGGGGCTCGGAGAAGTAGAAGCCCTGACCCTCGCCGACGTTGAGTTCCCGCAGCCGCTCGTATTGGTCGGCCGTCTCGACGCCCTCGGCGATGACCTGCATCCGCAGGTTTGACGCCAGGTTCGTGATCGTGCGCACGATCTCCAGATCATCGCCGCTGTCCGCCATGCCGTGCACGAACGAGCGGTCGATCTTCAGGTGGTCGATCGGGTAGCTGCGCAGGAAGCCGAGCGACGAGTAGCCCGTGCCGAAGTCGTCGATCTGGAGTTGCACGCCGAGCGTGCGCAGCGCGGCAAGATTCGCGAGCACCTCCTCGCGCGGCTCCATGATCGTGCGCTCGGTGATCTCGAGCTTGAGGCGGCGCGCCTCGAGGCCCGTGGCGTCGAGGATGCCGCTCAGGCGGTCGGCGAAGTCCGGTCGACAGAGCTGCGGGCTGGCGAGGTTGACGCTCAGACTGATCCCGGCAGTTGCCGGATAGTGGGCCGTCCACAGCGCCATCTGGCGGCAGGCGTTCTCGAGCACCCAGTAGCCGATGGGGATGATGAGCCCGGTTTCCTCCGCCAGCGGAATGAACTCCGTCGGCGACAATAGACCCTGCTCGGGATGCATCCAGCGCACGAGCGCCTCGAATCCGGTGAGGCGGCACTCGGCAAGCGAGACGAACGGCTGGTAGTGAATCAGGAGCTCGTTGCGTTCCACCGCGCGGCGCAGGTGCGACTCCAGCCGCAGCAGCGACACGACGGCCTCGTGCATGGCGCGGTCGAAGACCTCGTGGCGTGCGCGACCGGAGGCCTTGGCGCGGTACGTCGCGGCGTCGGCGTCGCGCAGCAGGTCCTCGGGCTTGTCGTATCCCGTGGCGCTCAGCGCGATGCCAATGCTGGCCGTCGCGGTGACCTCCATGTCGTCGAGGTGGAACGGGTGCTCGAGGTCCTGGTGGATGCGCTCGGCGACGCGCGTCGCGTCGCGCATGTGCGAGATGTCGTTGAGGAAGACAACAAACTCGTCGCCACCCAGGCGCGCCGCGATGTCGCCCGGCCGCAGAAAGCGCCGCATCTTTCCGGCGAATTCGACCAGCACCTGGTCGCCGATCGTGTGCCCCAGGCTGTCGTTGATGATCTTGAAGCGGTCCAGATCGATGAACAGCACGGCGAACTGGTACTCGGCGTTGCGTCGCGTGCGGCCGATGGCCGAGCGCAGGTGGTCGAGCAGCAGTGCGCGGTTGGGCAGCCCGGTCAGCGCGTCGTGCATGGCATCGTGGCGGAGCTGGATCTCGGCGCTCTTGCGCTTCGAGATGTCGGTCTGCGATCCCGCCATGCGCACCGCGTGTCCCTCGGGGCCGATCACGGCAAGGCCGCGCACCAGCACCCAGCGATACTTGCCGTCGGCGTGCAGGATCGGGTGCTCGTCCTCGAAGTGCGTCGTCTCGCCGCGCAGGTGCGCGCCGAGTTTCGCCTGCAGGTTGTCGATGTACTCGGGATGAACGCGGCGGAACCACTCCTGCGGATCGTCGTCGATCTCGAAATCCTCGAAGCCGAGCATCGACTTCCACCGCGGCGAGAAGACGATGCGGCCGGCGCGCAGGTCCCAGTCCCAAATGCCGTCGTTGGCGCCACGTGCCGCCAGGGCATAGCGCTCGCGGCTCTCGGCCAGCTCGACGCGCGCGCGCTGGCGCTCGAGTGCATAGCGCAGCGCCCTGACGAGCAGGTCGGTCTGAATGTCGCGCTTGTGCAGGTAGTCCTGCACGCCATCGCGCAGCGCCTCCTCGGCCATCGTCTCGTCCTCGAGGCCGGTCATCAGGATGACGGGCACGCCGGGCAACGCTTCGAGGGCCGTGCGCCACGTTTGCTCGCCGCGACTGTCGGGCAGGCACAGGTCCAGCAACACAACGTCGAAGCCCACGTCGGCAGTGGCGACGGCGATGCCATCGGCCAGCGTGCCGACGTGCTCCACCTCGTAGCGGCCACGCGGCGCGGCGGCGAGGCACTCCCCCACCCATGTGGCATCGGCCAGCGAGTCCTCGATCAGCAGCACGCGGATCAATTCCGGCGGCGACGTGGTTGCCCCGGCGGAATCGTACGCGGGGTCAGGCGTGCAGTCGGACATGGTGTCGCTCCATTGAGGGGACGGAGAAGGCAAACGTCGAGCCCTTCCCCGGCCGTGATTCCACCCACAGATCCCCTCCATGACGCCGCGCGATGCGACGACACAGCGCCAGCCCCAGCCCGGTGCCCGGCACGGTGGCCGGAGCGCCCGGACGCTCGAACGGGCGGAACACCCTCTCCTGATCCTGCGCGGCGATGCCGATGCCGTTGTCCTGCACGGCGATCGTCCACACGTCGCCGGCATGGCTCGCCGAAATGTCGATCCGCGGCGCGTCGGTGCCACGGTACTTGATCGCGTTGCTCACCAGATTACCGAACAACGTGGTCAACTGCCGCGCGTCGCCCTGCACGGTCGGCAGATCGCCGCGACGCACTTCCGCGCCGCTCGATTCGATGGCCGCCTGCAAGTCCCCCAGCGCCCGCGCCAGCGCCACGTTCAGGTCCACCGCCTCGATGTGCAGGTCCGCCGCCGTTGCGCGCGAGTAGCGCAGCAGGTCCCCCACCAGGTGCTGCATGCGGTCCGTGCCCTGCACGATGAAGTCGGCGTGCTGGCGCGAGGAGCCGTTGAGCGCCTCGCCCGCCCGCTCGACCAACAACCGCGTGTAGCGCTCCACCGTGCGCAGCGGCTCCTGCAGCTCGTGCGCCACGTCGTGGACGAAGCGCTCGAGCTCGCCGCGGTCGTGGTCCGACTGCTCCGCCCGACGCCGCTGCGAGACCAGCTCCCCCTCGCGCGCGCCCACCTCCTCCGCGAATCCGTGCAATGTGCCGCTCGACTCGTCGCGCACCAGCCGCAGCAGCACGCAATGCGTTGTGCCATCGAAGCTGCGAATCTCGAATGCGGGCGCCATGGCTCCGCCGGACGACTCGAGCGCGCGACGCACCAAGGCCCCCAACACGCCGGCCTCCGCGCACCACTCGTACAGGTTGCCCCCCGCCGCGCGTTCGCACGCCCCCACCAACCGCCCGAACGCCGCGTTGGCGCGCAGCACCCGGCCGTCGCTGTTCATCTCGAACCAGGCCATGCCGGTGGCGCCCAGCAACCGCGCCAGCGACTCGCCGGTCGCCCCGCTGCCCGTCGCCGCTGCTCGGTCCAGCGCACCCGCCAAAGCGAGGAAGCTCGCCGGAGCCTTCGGCAGCGCGACCGCGCGCTCCGGCAGGCACGCATCGGGCCGCGCCCCCAGCACCACGGCCGGCACACCCGGACAATGCGCCCGCACGGCCTCCAGCGCCGCCAACCCGCCGGCCCACGCCGCCCCGGCATCCACGACGACGCCCGCGAAGCGCGCCCCGGCCAGCGCCGCGACCAGCTCGCCGCCGTTGCTCGCCACGACGGCCTCCGCCGCCGGACGCGCCGCGCCCAGCGCCAAACGCGCCAACTCGCCCTCCTCGCGGCACAGCGCCACGACCAGCACGCGACGGGCTTCCGACGCCATTTTGCCGACGATTTCCAACCGGCAGTCTCCCGGACTGAGGGGGCCTTTGCTGCCAACACGCCCCCTTATCCGGCCCAGCCCTGCTCAGTCGCCGGGAACACCGTCAAGTTCATTGCACACAGAATGCGCTCCTCTCTGGGCGGCCGGGTCCCAGTCCGGCAAGCCCGCCGCCCCCTCCAGCAATCCCCTTCGTTCCCGCTTGCCCTCCCTGCCTCACGGTGTCGAATGCGCAACCGAGGGACGTTATCCGGCGCCGGCGGGAGGGGTCCCGAGGGCGCCATGACAAGGTGGGATCGCACGATGAACCGGACAGCTCTTTTCGTGTGGATGCTGGCGTTGATGTGCCTCGGCGCGTGGGCGTGCGGGGAGACGACGCCGCCGGGCGACGAGGTCGTCGCGCGCTTCGGCGACCGCAAGGTGCGTCGGAGTGAATTGCAGCGCCCCGAAGTGCCCCCCGGATTTAATGCCATCGAGTTGATGGCGGCCGATCTGGTCTCGCTGGTCGCCAAGCGCGAGGTACAGGAGCGTGCTCGTCGGCTCGACATGGCAGCGGAGCAGTGGCGCCTCGAACGCCTGTGCGCACTGGGCGTGCTCCGCCCGGGCACAGACTGCGAGAACATCGATCCGAGCGAACACGTCGACAAGGGCGATGGGATGTTCTCGACCAGCCAGTTGTTGGCACGCATGCAGATTGCCGCCGAGCGCATCGGGCGCAAACGGCTCCTCCATGAGGAGGAGTATCGCTGGCAGGCGCGGGTGGTGCTGCGGAACAGACACAAGATCGCAGACCCGACGGAAGACGACGTCACAGAGACATTGGGCAGACTGCTGCTCGAGCACGAGTATAGCGCCTGGACGACGGAGTTCGCCCGAGCCAACCTCGTGGTGCTCGACGAAACATTGCGCACAGCCGTCGAAGCGCACATGAGCTGGCGGGAGGATGCCTTGTCGAGGCTCGGAGGCTCCGCAGAGACCATCCCCTGGACCGAGTGGGATCTGTGGAAGGACTGGGTGGCCGAGGCGGAAGCGAAGGCGGATGCCGAACGTGCCAGGGAATCGTCGAAGGATGGCGCCCCCGAAGCCACGTCCTAAGCGCCCCCCTTTTGCACTCCGCCCTTCTCGCTCCGCCTTCCGTACATCAACACCCCCATCGCCACAACGAAGCCCGCGCCGGCGACGTCGGTGAGCCAGTCGCCCCAGTCCGCGCTGCGGCCGACGATGAACAGTTGGTTGATCTCGTCGATCGCGCCCACGAGGGCGGGCACCAACAGGACGAACAGCGCGGGCCGCCGCACGGGCGGGCGCCGGAACTCGCCCGGGCCGGGCACCGTCGCGCGCCACAGCAGCGCCGCCATGATGCCGTAGAACAGGAAGTGCGCGAACTTGTCGATGTGCGGCAGCAGATACACGCGCGGCGTCTTGAAGACCGAACCCGGCTGGTTATTGAGAAACAGCACCGTGGCGATCCACAGTCCGGACAGCAGGAGGAAGAAGCGCTGGAAGCGGCGCGGCGCAGGGCGATGGAATGCTGGGCGGGGGCGTGTCGGCATCGGGACTCGCTGGGCAACGTGGGATCAGGACAAGAGCGCCGGCAGTCGATCTTCGAGCGGTCGCAGGCGCAGGCGCGAATCCAGCAAGCGCTGGTCGCACACGAAATCCTCGGTCGGCTCGACGCGCCAGCGTCCACCGTGCCGCGCATTCAGCGCGCACACGATCTCGTGGAAGTTCCAGCGCGTGTTGCCGCCGACGTGGTAGCACCCCGGCGGCAGCGCGGCGACCTCCAACAGCGCCTCCGCGGTGTCCTCCAGGAAGCTGGTGCCGGGCAGCCAGCGCGTGCTGGCGCGGATGGCGCCGCTGTCGGCGGACTGCTTCTCCAGGAAGTCGATCATGTTGTTGCTGCCCGGCCCCGCGCCGATCTGCCAACCGAGCCGCGCGATGCGCGCATCGGGATTGGCGGCAAGAGCACTGAGTTCGCCGCAGCGCTTGAAGTGCCCATAGCCTTCGGTTTCGTCGGGCTCCTTGTCCGGCGTCAACGGGCCCGGCATGCGATTGCTGAAGACCATCACGGAACTGGTGAAGACGAACGGTATGGCGCGCTGCAGGGCGATCGCGGCCAGGTCGGCGGTCCACTTCTCGTTCACCAGCCACCCTTCGTTCTCGGCGCCGGTGGGTCGCGAAGGCAGCGCCGTGTGAAAGAGGACGGTGGGCGCGTGTTGCTCCACCAGTCGCCGGGCCGCGTCCGTGTCGCCGGGTGGGGCCAGGGCCCGGTCCCACGCGATGGGCGTGCCGCCGCGCGCGCGAACGGCCGCAGCCAGCACGGACCCGACCGTGCCGCCGCAACCCGTGATGAGCGCAACAGGAGCGGCCGTCACGGCGCCGCCTCGGGGGTCGGCCCGGACGACGGACGCGCCGGCGCCTCCACCAGATGCGTGCGGATGAAGTGTGCCGCCACGGCCTCCCACGCGTCGCGGTTCTCGCGCCGCGCCAGCGAATGCCCCTCGTTCGTTGCGATGAAGTACCACGCCGGATTTCCGCGCGCACGCGCGGCGCGCACGATCTGCTCCGACTCCGTCCACGGCACGCGCGCGTCGTTCAGCCCCTGCCCGATCAGCAACGGGTTCACCAGGCGATCGACGTTGTTCAGCGGCGCAATCCGCTCCATGAACGCACGCACCTCCGGCACGCGCTCGTCGCCATACTCGACGCGCCGCCGGTCGCGCCGATACTCGCTCGTCGTCTCCAGGAAGGTCACGAAGCTCGTGATGCCGTACAGGCTGATGCCGGCGCGCAGCCGCGGACCGAACGACACCTGCGAGGCCAGCGACATGAAGCCCCCGTACGAGCGCCCCATCGTCATCACGCGCGTCGCATCCAGGTCCGGCTGCACCGCCACCCAGTCCAGCAGCGCGCCAATGTCGCTCACCGCCCCCTCGCGCAGCAGCCCGTCGTCCAGCGCCAGGAACGTGCGCCCGTAACCCGTCGAGCCGCGCACGTTCGGCCGGATCACCGCCACGCCCAGCTCCGCCACGAGGAACTGCACGAACGGATCGAAGTACGGACGCGCCTGCGACTCCGGCCCGCCGTGAATGTCGATCGCCACCGGCCACGGACCGGGCCGCCGCGGACGGAACAGCAGCGCCGGAATGCGCCGCGCCTCGCCCGTCTCGTCACGGTCGAACGTGCGGAAGTGGAACACCTCCGGCGCAACGAAGCGCGACTCCGGCAGCCCGCCGGCCTCCGACTGCGTCCAGCGCTCCAACGACTCGCCCCGCAGCGTGAACACCCACGCGTCGGCCGGCGCGTCCGGCAGGTGCAGCGTCATCGCCAGCCGGTCGCCGTCGATGTGGAACCGCAGGTCCGTCACGATCCCGCGCGGCAGGTTCAACGTCGTGCGCCGCAACGTGTTCGTGTTCAGCAGATGCACCGTGCTGAACCCCTCCTCGTTGGCCGTGAACGCGACGAAGCGCCCGTCGCGCGACTGCGCCAGGTCGCCAATGTCCGCCGCCAGATCCTCCACCAACACCTTCGAGACGTTGTGCCGCAGATCGTGATAGTGCAGCCGCAGGAACTCCGAGCCGCGATTGCTCGTGAAGTACACCCCGCGCCCGTTCTCCGCGAACAACGCCTCCGGATACGCCGCCGGCGGCCCCAGCGGATCCTCCAGCCGGCGCCGCGCACCCGTCGCCATATCCACGACGTGCAGCTCCATCTCCAGCGCCGAAATCGACCGCCGCACCAGCAACATCGAATCGTCCGGCGCCCAGTCCACCGGCGCCCAGTCGCCCGAATCCTGCACCACCACCAACGGCCCGGTCGTCGCATCGTCCGCGTGCCGCAGCACCACGTCCCAGTCCCGACCGTTGCGCGCCGTCGTGCTGTGCGCAAACCACCGCGACGTCTTCGCCCAACGCGGCGAACGATTCACCGACACCCCGTCCGTCAACCGCACCGTCCGGCCCGTGTCCAGATCCAGACGATGAATCTGCGTCCGCTCGTCCCCCTCTCGGTCGCTCGCGAACAGCAACACGTCCGGCGACGCCGCCCGCCCGAACACCGCGCCGCCCACCGGATCGTCCCCGAACGTCACCTGACGCCGCATGCCCAGCGGCCGCTCCACCACATGCAACTGCGTCGTCGCCCCGAACCGCGTCGCCACCAGCAGCCGATTGCTCTGCGGCACCCACGCCACGAACTGCGCCGAGCGCACATTCTGGTACGGACGCAGGGCCTCGCGCAGCCCGACCGGCACATCCGGAATCCCGTCGTAGATCAGCGCCCCTTCCGCCCGCCGCCCTTCCTGCTGCGCACCCACCACCCCCGGCGCCAGCAACCCGGCCAGCAGCACCACCACCAGAAGAATCCAGCGAAGCGACGTCATCGAGCGCATCCAACTCCCCGGCCGCGGAATACGGGAAAAGCCTGCCCGCCTCCCCCCGGTCTCCCGCCAATTCTGCCCGCCCCCCGCCGACACGCCACAAGCAGACTTTGCCCCGCCACGCCGCCGTGGGGCTGTTACATCAACGGGAGCACACCCACGCTGCCCATAACAAACGGCAACGAAAGGAGCGCGGGCATCCTGCCTGCGAGCGCAACGCTGTCGCCCCACTCAGGAACCCTGCGATTCTTCCACAGACTCCCCCGCCCCCCCCTTCCGTTCCTTCCGTGCCTTCCGTGGTTGGATCGATCTTGCCGGCCGGACGTTCCTTATCGGGCCGCGAAGTACGCCTTGCAGAGCTGGCGCCAGCGCACCACCGCGAAGGGAAGCGCCACGAACAGGAGGAATGCAACCATCCCTAGCGCGAGGTCCTCAAGGGCCCAGCCCTCGCCGTCGGCGACCATCATCGGACAGACGATGGCGAATGCCAGGACACCGGTCCAGACGGCAACTCGCAGGGCGCACTGCCACAATCGTGCGGGACTGGTCGCCTCACGGTAGAGAATGTCCAGAAGCGCCGGAAAGACCAACACCGCTCCCGCATAGAAAGGGACGATCACTTCCCAATCGATGCCTGGACTATGCTCAATCGAAAGAACCAAGTACCCTAGATACGCTTGGAACGCGGCCACCGGCAGGATCACCCGGCCGATAACCGGGATCAGTGCGCCGGCCAGATAGCGATCGGCACGGAGAGGAGTCGTCTGCAGGTCCGCTCTTATAGGAGAGTGGGCCAAATCGTAGAGTACCGGAGCAGCGCGCCAGAGAAGAACCGGTCCCCAGACTCCTGGAAGGAAGAGATGCAAGACAACTGCAGCCGGGAACAAACCGACAGGACCAGTATGAAGGGCTTGGCCGCGCACATACAGGGTGACCAGAAGCAAGAACACCAGCCAACCGGCATCCACCCATCGGCCAAAGGTTGTCGGGGCCAGAAGCTTCATCCTCGGACGCCCTCGGAAGGAATCGCGACGCGTCGGTGTTCCGATGCGCCGTCCTCTTGCAGCCCAACGATCCAGCGGCCTCCGCGGCGGGACTCGCTACTCCTGCCGATCCGGGGTCGCCGACTCCGCGGGCTCCCACCTGCGGAAGGGCCCCTTCTTCTCAAGGTACGGCCGGACCGTGCCGTCCTCCTCCTCCACACAGAGCACACACCCCAGAAGGCCCAGCCGCTTCTTGACGTACCGCTTGCCGCACGGGCACTCTTCGAAGCTGCGTCTGAAGACGACACACTCCCAGAAGTAGCTTGTCCCAGCCTCCACGAGGTAATGGCCCTTCTCGCAGCGCGCACATGCTCCTTCACGTTTGCATACCCTGTCGAGCCACCGGAAGTACAGAGTTCGCAAGAGATACAGGGCGCCGATGCCCAAGAGGCCGCCAACGGAAGGCGGGCCATCCGCCACCCTCTTGGCCAAGAAGTACCCTAGGGCAAACGCGATAAGGTAATAATGCAGAATCAGTGCCTGGAATAGATTCATACTGAAATACCCAAATTAGTCATTCCGCTGCCTTTCAACTACTCATCATACGGGTGCTCATAGCTTATAGAGCCTCTTCCGGCTATAATGTGGATCGAGTTGATAGATCACGAGGTGGAAGTAAGAGCCATCGCCATCATGCCTTCCTGCACCCCCGGCGCAAGGCCTCCGCCCCCCGCCCTCCTGCGCATCTTGCAGCCATACCCTCGTGCCTCCCCACCAGCGCTCCCCGCCCCCCTTCCGTTCGTTCCGTGCCTTCCGTGGGTGGATCGAACATGCCGGCCGGGACGGCACCTCGTCCGCTGTCCCCCGCGCGGCGGCTACGTGCCCTGCGTGAACCACTCGTGAGCGTCGAGCCGGCCCGCGCGCAGGTCGCCATCGCGCACCATCACGTACAGCACCCCGCCGTCGCAGCCCCAGTCCATCCCCGCAACCTCCTCGCCGGCCACCTGCAGCAGCAGGCGCCACTCCGACGGGTCGGTTGCCTCGACAGGCACTCCTTCGGCATTGCTCCGACGGCAACGATGCCAGTCGGCCGCCTGCGCGTGCAGATCGTTCTGCATCTCGTCGCACCAGCCCCCCAGAACCGACTTCATGAATCCGTCCGCCTCCAGGTTCATGCGCGCCTCGCCGTATCGCTCGCACTCCTCGGGATCGAGACCCAGCGCCTGAACCGGCAACGACCACTCGCTGGGCAAGAACCATCGCTCGACGAACTCCAGCCGGCACGGCCAGTACAGCGCCTCCGGGTCCGCGTCCTGCGGCAACGCGCCGCGCACCAGTTCCGCCCCCGCCGGGATGTGCACCAGCGCCGAACCCTTGCGCTCGACGCTCGGAAACGGCGGCTCGTCGCCGAACTCGATGAAGAAGAGCAGCCAGCCGGACAGGCCGATCTCACGCGCCACCGCGTCGCCGGGCAGTTCGTGCAGGGCAATCTGCGCGACAAGACTCATCGGCCGACCGTCGCTGCGCGGCCAGTCGAAGCCCCGCGGAACGTCGGGCACGCCACCCAGGCGCGACGACCCGATCGGCAGCGGCTCGTCGTACTGTGGGTGCGGGACCAGCAGGGCCCCCGGCCGGGCCAACGACGCGATCGCGTCCGCGAATCGCTCCAGGCCGGCCGCGGTGAATTCGGCTCTCAGGTGCATCAGATCCATTGGATACCTCTCCGCCTCGCCGTCAAATGCTTCGGCTCATGCATCGATCAGAGGGCTGGTATTTCCTCCCAGAAGTAGAGCTCCGGGTCGAGGAACTGCTGGAGTTCCGCGAAAACGTCGGAACGCACGAAGAGAGTCGTTGTCAGCTGGAGGACTGCAGCCCTCTTCATAAGACGACTGACGGCCCGTTCGCGCAAGAACGTTGCCGCACGTTGCAGCGCTCCAGCTCTCAGGATTTCCACCAGTTGCGCTCTAGTCTCTGGCACAATCACCACATTTCCTTCTCCGTCCACCCAATCTCCATTTTCATTCTTCTGCAGGAGTCGGAGCTTCATCGGTCGGCGATCCTCCGGCCAAAGCTCTCGAGGAAAATCCCTGAACCGAAGCCCAGTATGCTCCTGCTCAAGAACAGTCGCGCACGGAAGCCGGTCCATCAACATATACTTCTTCAAGCAGTCCATCCGGGCGAATGCCTTCACCGACGGGATCTTCTTCAGTTCGGTCCTCTCGAAGACCCTCACGTCCATCTCGACTCCGAAGCTCTCAAGCACCCTAAAGCAATCCCGGCATGCGATCCATCGCGAGCTATCGCTATGGTACCACAACTTCTGCAGCCAACCCTCCGCGACCGCCAACTGGGACTCCGACAATATCACACCCGCACGCACATCGGCCATGCCGGATCCCTCGTTCTCCCTCTCCGAGAAGTATTGCACGAACACAGTGGAGGACATCGCTCTACTCCTGATTGCCAATCTGTCCACCCCGCCTATCGGGTCAGCTCCAACATGTCGTCTGTCCTTCCATGCCAGCGTCTCATCGCATCGAAAACCGGCCAACCCTGCACCTCGCGCTCGAGCAACTTGTCGGCGCATCGCTCAGCGCCGATGTCGCAAGCGTATCCACACAACCCCGTCAACAAGGCTATTCTGCACGCCCGACGCAAGGGCATTGTCCTGGCCGTCGCGCTCCTTGAGCCTGCGCTCCCCGGCCCGACGGAGCCGACGCCATCGGCTCAACCCGTCGGGACTATCGTCACCGATGCCGGCACCTGTTGGACTGGCAGACCCTACCCTCCACATCCAGATGGAAGAACTCTCCTGTGCTCAAACTCTCCAGTCTCGCACAGACGTCGCGTGGGCGTCGGTGCTCGAACACCCATACCCACGAATGCGGCTGAATCACGAAGAAGAACGCATCCTTCCCGGTCCACCACGCGCCCCGTGGGCAGTCCGAATCCTGGCGCAGCGTCGGATCGTGGGTCTCCCCCGAGAAGAGCCAGAAGGTATCGGTCCGCCCCGAGGGACGCGCGGTCCATGTGATCCGCGCTCCGGGCTGCATCCACTGCTGATCGACCGCTGCACGCGGCGCCGTCGCATGGGCCCGTCCCGGGGCCACGCCACGGACAGCGCAAGAGGCTGGCACTTCGATGCTCCACTGCCATTCCTGATCGGCATCGGTCCAGGTCACCAGCACCTCTTCGCGCAGTTGGTTCTGAATAACCACCCGCTGGCCATGCCCTCGGCAGCTCGTGGCAAGGAGGGACAGCAGAATCAAGACGATGGCAGCCACTGGCAGGCGGCCGAACCGCCATGCACCGCGGCGGTCTCTGCCCGAAGCTGGCCTGGACTCACAAAGGATGGGTAACATCAGCTGACTCCCGAGTTTTCGTTGGCTAAGGAACAGGAGAAACGCGAGGGACACATGGCGGAGAATTTGGATCTCTCAAGGAACCGACGTAGTCCGCATAGTCATCAGCCGCCTTCTCGAACCGGTTCTCGTCAGAGAATAATTCATCATACAAGTATATTGGGAAAAATAGAATTCCATATTTCTCGAACTGATAGGGATGGCCGGACTCATGATCGCCCACTGTGGCGAGTGGGTGCGCCGGGCGGCCATCATACCGAACTGCTCTGGAGTCAGGTGGACGTCTCGAAGAGTATGTCGTAGTGTTGCCAAGTGAGAAGGGGCGGTCCTTGTCCAAGAAAAACGGATTGGAAATGAACCGAATATCATTCTCCCCGAGCTCAATCCTCGGTTGAGGATGAACCCCCAAGATGGCGAGCCCTGTGCCATAGACCATGCCTCCAATTCCGATGAGTATGCCCGGAACTGTTATGGGGGCCGCATTCGCCTTCAGCAGGACTTGCTCAGCTCCGCTCACAAGGTATCCCAAGTCGTTCGGAAGGCCAGGAACGCGTCCACGGCGGTAGTCGCCGCAGGTCACAGCGACAACGGGGCAGTTCCGGGTATTTGCTTCCGCTAGCCCGACTGGATCGACTTCCCACGGGGTCAGCCCCCACGGATCCAGCCAACTCCACGGCGCATTCCCCGTGTAGGTGTACCCGTTGCCCAGGTTGAGCGGATCGCCCCAGATGCCGATGGGGTCGCGGGTCGTAAAGCGCCCGAGCGACGGGTCGAAGGTGCGGAGGCGGTAGTGGTTGACCTGCTCGGTCGCGCTTGGCCGCCGAAGCTCCTGCGAAGGCGGCTCCCAGCGCCGGCCGGTGAAGGCGTACGGATTGCCGAAGAAGGAGACCGACGCCGTCGCGCCGTTGGCGACGCGCTGGAAGGTGGGCCTGGCGCGCCGAAGCGTTCGCGAAGGTGGGCGCGCCCCAAGCGTCGTAGCCAACGCGTTCGACGGGCCTGGCGCGCCGAAGCGTCTGCGAAGGCGGGCGAGCCTTCGTCGTCCGTCAGCAGGCTGACGCTGAACTGATCGTCGCTGTGAAAGAACCAGTCGCCTTCGGTGGGCTCGA